>CAIYPP010000116.1 GCA_903928115.1 uncultured Planctomycetota bacterium | reverse complement strand
GCACTCCACCAGCATCTCCGCCGCGCGCTTCATGTCGGGGTGCGCGAGGTCGAGCTTCGAGAGCTTGATGTACTGCTGCAGGTCGGCGCGCGCGTCGCTCACGCGCCCGAGGTCCAAGAAGAGCTGCGCGCGACGGCTGTAGAGCTCCGCGCGCGACGGGTCGAGCGCGATCGCGGCGCCGAGCTCGTCCACCGCCGCGTCCTTGCGGCCCAGCGAGAGCAAGGTCGTCGCCGCCGTGAGGTGCGTCTCGACGAGCAGCTTCGCGCTCGCCTGCAGGCGCCGCCGCAGCTCGCCCTCCTCGAGCGCCGAGAGGTTCGGGCGCTTGAGGTCGCTCTTCCAAAACTCGATCTCGGTGCGGGCGATTTCGAGGAGCTTGCGCGACCACGCGAGGCTCGCCTCGAGGTCGCCTTCGAGCGCGGTCACGCGCTGCAGGCCATTGATCGCCGGTACTTCCGAAGGGCGCGTCTCCAAGACGCTCATGTAGCGCTCGCGGGCTTCCTTCCACGCAGCGGCCGACTCCTTGCGCAGCTCCGCGCCGCGCTTCTTCGGATCCGTGGCCGTCGTGGCGGTGCGCCCGCTCTCGACGTTCTCGGCCGACTCGAGGTACAGCACGCCTTGGCGCTCGCGCGTCTCCGCCAGCCCGAGCAGCGCGCGGTAGTCCTTCTCGCGCAACTGCCCGCGGAAGATCTTCTCTGCCGCGAACAGGTCGTCGCGCGTGCCCGCGCGCAGCCGCATGTAGCCCTTCATCAAATTGAGGCCGGGATCGTCGGGGTCGATCTCCAGTCCGTGGTTGACCTGATTCTCAGCCTGCGCAAAGTCGCCGGCGTCGTAGTACTTGCGCGCGAACTCGCGGTGCAGGGAGATGCGCTGCTCGTCCGTGACGCCGCCTTCGTCGGTCTTGCAGGCCGGAGCCGAGAGGGACGCGAAGAGCGCGAGCGCGACGGTGACTCGGGAGAGGTGGACTTGGGCCATGGGGGAGTTTCTCAGGGGAGCGAGGCGGAGCGTAGCAGGCGCGGGCGCGCTCACGTCCGGGTCGGATCCAATAACCGGCGCAGGCGCTCTGGTTGCATCCGCAGCGCGAGCACTTTCCCGCCGGAGAGCGTGACGAGGCCGGGCTTCGCGCCCTTCGGCTTGTGGACTTCCTTGCGCCGCGCGACGTGGACGTTGACCTTCGTCGCCTCGCGCATGGGGGAGAAGTGCGCGGCGAGGTGCGCCGCGTCGAGCAGGTCCTCGGGGTCGGGTTCCGCACCCTTGTCGAGACACAGGATCACATGGCTTCCCGGGCAATCCGCCGTGTGCAGCCAGAGGTCTCCGCCCTTGCTGTGATGGAAGGTGAGGTCGTCGTTGTCCGCGGCGTTGCGACCGACGCGGATCTCGCCGCCGTTGCGACCGTGGAAGAGCTTGTAGGGCTTGCGCGGCTCCGGCGTCTTGCGCTCGCGCTCCTCGGTCGTCGCCTGCTGCGGCTCGAGCACGCCGAGCGAGAGAGCGCGCGCTTCGAGCGCCTGCGCGTCGCTCGTGGAGTCGGCACAGAGCGCGCAGAGCTCGCTCAAATGCCCGAGCTTCTCGCGCGCGAGCTCGAGCTCGCGTTCGACCGACTCGCGAGCGCGCAGGAGCTTCTTGTAGCGTTCGAAGACCCACTCGACGTTCTCGCGCGGGCTGCGGCGCGGATCGAGCTCGATGCGGCGCTCGCGCGGCTCCTCCGAGTAGGGGTCGGGGATCGCGATCTCGGCCATGCCGCGCGCGAGGATGTGCAGGTTCGCCTTGAGAGCTTCGCCGTCGAGGCGCACCTCCTCCGCGTTCTGCGAGGCCGCGAGGCGCTGCACGAGGCCATGCTCGAGCGAGCGTGCCCGCTCCAGCTTGCGCTCGAGTCGCTCTTGGAGGTCGCGGCGCGCGCGCGCGGAAGCCAGCTCGGCCACCTCGCGGCCGAGGACCTCCTGCACGAGGAACGAGAGCGGTGCGAGCGGCTCCGCACGTGCCTCGCTCTCCGAGGGCCCGAGCGAGAGGCGCGCTCTCAGGCCCATTTCCCCGGCGATTTCGCGCGGCGCGCCCGGCGGGGGAGTCCACGGAGCGCCGAGCTGAAGACGCGGTGCGCTCTTGGCGGCGCCGGGCGGCGGCACGAGGACGTCGAGCACCTTCTCCGAGGGCCCGAGCAGCACGAGGTTGGAGTGGCGGCCGACGAGCTCGGCCACCAAGCCGCGACGCTCGCCACGGATCGCGTCCTCGAACTCGAACACGACGATACGGTCGCGGCCCGACTGCGAGATGCGTCGCAGGCGCGCACCCGCAAGCTCCTCCGCGCAGCGTCGAAAGAAGGGACCGACAGGCCCGTCGGGGCGCTCTTGACGCGAGGTCTGCAGGTGGAGGCGCGGGCGATCGCCGTCCGCAGAAACGCGCAGCTTGCGCACGAGAGTGCGCCCGTCTGCGCCCGCGTCGAACTTGAAGTAGAGCACGAGGTCGCGCGGCGGGAGCGCGACCAGCTCGGCCAAGTGTGCACCCGTGACGAGCGGGGCGAGCTCGGCGACGAGCTCGCCCACCTCGAACGCGGACAGGCCGCTCGCGCGCGGGGCGCTCACGGCCTGTCCTCTCGAGTGCAGCGGACCACGACAGTCCGAGCGGAACTCAGGCGAGTTCCTCGGCGACGTTGTAGATCCACGGCGTCGAGACCGGGGTCCACGTGCAGACTTCCGCGGAATCGCCAAAGAAGTTGGCGAGCTCCGACGCGGCCGACTCGGGGCTGTCCGAGCCGTGAACGAGGTTGTTCGAGAAGCTCATGCCGAGGTCGCCACGGATCGTGCCCGGCGCGGCCTTGCGCGAGTTCGTGGCGCCCATCATGCCGCGCACGACTTCGATGGCGTCGACGCCTTCGAGCGCAAGCGCGACCACGGGCGACGAGCTCATGTACTTCACGAGGCCCGGGTAGAACGGCTTCGCCTTGTGCGGCTCGTAGTGCTTCTCGAAGGTCGAGGCGGGGAAGTGGCGCAGCTTCATCGCGATGAGCTTGAGGCCCTTCTGCTCGAAGCGGGTGAGGATGGTGCCGACGAGCCCGCGCTGGACGGCATCGGGCTTGAGGAGGACGAGGGTGCGTTGAACGGCCACGGGAGACTCCGGTGTGGGGGGGGGGACGATTCAGGCGCCCGCGACGGCGGGTGCCCAAGGACAATTTGGGGCGAAGAGTCTAGCAGCGGCGGTGGGGCGGGCGAAGAGGCGCGGCGACCGCGCGGGATGGAGGATTTGTGGTGGGCGCCCCGTTGACTCGGCCTCGTGCGCCACTATCCTCCTTGGCCCCGAAGTCGATCGGGCGCCGCGAGCGCACCGAGCGACCCAGGGGAACTCGGCTGCGAGTCGGTCCCACGCTGCCCCGTGCGACGCCTCCGTCCGAGCGCTCTCCCACAGCCGACGAAGGAACCGCGCTCGAGCTTCCGCACAGGAAGCCCGCGCGGCACGACGTGAAGCAGGATCCCCCGCAAGCGCCGCGCGCGCCCCGAGGGCCCGCCGATCCGCAGTACATGAAGTACGCGGGCGCGGGACTGCAGTTCGCGTTGACCTTTCTCGCGTGCGGTGCGCTCGGTTGGTGGCTCGACGGGAAGCTAGGAACCGAGCCGTGGCTGATGATCGTCGGCATCCTCGCCGGAGCGGCCGGAGCGATGTACTCGCTCGTGGCTCGTCTCGGCGGGGGCGCGAAACGGCCGTAGCCCCTGCGGCCGCACTCGCCTTCGAAGCTCGCACGCCCATCCCACCCGTCCCACGTGAACCTCCGACTGTCCTACCCGCTGCTCGCCGCCGGACTACCGCTCGGCGCGCTCGTCGCATGGCAGCTCGGCGGTGCGCAAGGCGCAGGCGCCATGCTCGGCGTGCTCGCCGCGCTGGCGGTGTCCGCGCTCGGCATGGCATGGCAGGCTCGGACGGCGAGCAAGGGCCGCGCGCTCGACGGCTTCGTGCTGACCTTCCTCGGCAAGCTCGCGGTCCTGACGCTCGGAACCCTGAGCCTGCGCTACGTCGCGGTGCTCGCCGAGTCCTTCGACTGGTCCGCCTACCTGCTCGGCTTCGCCGCGGCCGTGGTGTGGGCGATGCTCTCCACCTCGCTCGGCCACCTGCGCCCCGCGCGCATTCCCCGGAGCACCACCCCGTGACCCGCTTCATCCTGTCGCCCCGCGGCATCGTGATGCTCGCGATCGTGATCGCGGCCTGCGCCGTCGCGACGCTCTTCGCCGCACACCACCACGAGGACGATGTCTTCCAGCAGCTCTTCTCGCACCTGAAGCCCGCGGCGATCGTCGATGGCGATCACCACGCGGTCGGCATCCACGCGCCTTGGCTGCCCTCGCTCTTCACGCTGGACTCCGCGGGTCACGACACCGACACCTTGGTGCTCACGAACCTGCAGATCTTCCAGATCGCGGCGGTGCTGTTCGTGCTCGTCGGCTTCTCCGGCGTCCCGAACTACCTGAAGACGGGCAAGGGCGACGCGGTGACGCGCATGTTCGCCGGATTCGTGCTCTACATCCGCGACGAGATGGTCTTCGCCGTGATGGGCAAGCACCACGGCGCGCCGTTCCTGCCGTACTTCCTGTGCGTGTTCTTCTTCGTGATGTTCCAGAACGTCTTCGGGCTCCTGCCGCACTCGGCGACCTCGACGGCGTCGATCGCGGTAACGGGCGCGCTCGCCGGCATGACGCTGGCGGCGATGATCGGCGGCGGCATGGCCGTGCAAGGGCCGGTGGCCTTCTGGAAGCACCTCGTTCCGCACGTTCCGCTGCCCCTGTGGCCGCTGATGTTCGTGATCGAGCTGATCGGCCTCTTGGTCAAGCCCTTCGCGCTCACGATTCGTCTCTTCGCGAACATGACGGCGGGCCACCTGATCGTGCTGTCCTGCATGGGCCTGATCATGTTCTTCGCGGACAAGGGCGCGAACCTCGTCGCGGGCTACGGCTCCGCGCCGCTCGCCGTCGGCTTCGCCGTGTTCATCATGATCATCGAGACCTTCGTCGCGCTCCTGCAGGCGTACATCTTCACGATGCTCTCGATCATCTTCGTCGGCGCCTGCGTCCACCCCGAACACTAGGCACGTCTTCCACCCCGAGCGCCCATGCGCGCGGGGAGTTTCCATCAGTTTCTCCAACCCACGACCCCCAACGAGAAAGTCACTTCTCCCATGTTGACCCCGTTCGACTTCGTCGCCGTCCAGGAAGCCGCCAGCAACCAGTGGGCCTTCTTCGGTGCCGCCATCGGCGCCGGCGTGACGGCCATCGGTGCCGGCCTCGGCATCTCGCGCATCGGCGCCTCGGCCAACGAGGGCATCGCCCGTCAGCCGGAAGCCGCCAACGACATCAAGGGTGGCTCGCTGATCCTCGCCGCGTTCATCGAAGGTGTTTCGCTGTTCGCCGTCGTCGTCACGCTGCTCATCGCGCTCAAGATGAAGTGATTCCGGTGCGAGCGCACCCGTCGTGGGTGGCTCGCGCGAGCCTCGAACGCTGGAGTTCAAATCCATGTACCTGCTCCTTATCGAAGGCGCCGAACAAGCCCACGGCGGCGGCGGACTCAATCCGTTCGACCCCGCGGGGTTCGGCGGCATGCTTTGGACTTGGGTGATCTTCCTCGCCGCCCTTCCCTTCATGTGGAAGGTCGTGATGGGGCCGATCGCCAAGGCGCTCGAGGCTCGCGACGAGCTGGCCAGCCGAGCGATCGGCGAGGCCGAGAAGGCCCGCGAAGAAGCGTCGCGCGCGCGTGCGGAGGTCGAAAGCAAGCTCGCCGAGGCTCGCGCCGAGGCAGCCAAGCTCCTCGCGGAGGCGCGCGAGCGCGCCAGCGCGGTCGAGCGCTCGATCACCGACGAAGCGACCGCGCGCAGCCAGCGCATGGTCGCCGAGGCCACCGCGACGATTCAGGCCGAGCGCGACAAGGCGCTCGCCGCGATCCGCGAAGAGGTCGTCGACCTGTCGATGGCTGGCGCCCGCGCGGTGCTCGGCCGCAACGTCGGTGCCGACGATGACCGCCGCTTGGTCGCCGACATGGTCGGCAAGCTGAAGGTGGTCCGCAAGTGAAGGTGGGGCTGGTCACCACGCGCTACGCCACGGCGCTCTACGAGCTCGCCCGGGACAAGGGCGCGGTCGCAGCCGTCACCGCGGACGTGGAGCGCCTGCCCCGCGACCTGTCGAACGGCGAGCTGTTCGACGCGCGCGTGCCCGAGGCCGAGAAGCGCAAGCGGCTCGAGGCGATCGCCTCGAAGTCGAGCCCGCTCTTCTCGAACTTCCTGCACCTGCTCTTCCAAAAGCGTCGTCTCGCGATCCTGCGCGAGCTGCCGGACGCGTTCCGGCGCTGCGCCCTCGCGGACCGCGGCGCGGTCGAAGGCATCGTCGAGTCGCCGCGCCCGCTGGGCCAAGGCGAGCTCGCCGAGCTGCAGATCACCGTCAAGTCCGTGCTCGGCAAGGATGTGATCCTCGAGCAGCGTGCGAACCCGGAGCTGATCGCCGGAGTTCGCGTGTTCGTGGACAACCGCCTGATCGATCAGTCTGCCCTCGGTCGCCTCGAGGGCCTCGAGCGCCGCCTGCGCACGGCGCGCGTCTAGACCCGCAATTTCCCCTCGTCTCTCGCTCTCACGCACCACGCGTAGCCCCAAAGAAGAACAGACATGGAACTTCGTCCCGCAGAAGTGACCTCGGTCCTCAAGAAGGAGATCGAGTCGTACAAGGGTGACACCACGCTGCAGTCGGTGGGCACCGTGCTCTCGGTCGGCGACGGCGTCGCGCGCGTGTACGGCCTCGACGACTGCATGATGAACGAGCTCGTCGAGTTCCCCGGCGGCGTGCGCGGCGTGGCCCTCTCGCTCGAAGAGGACAACGTCGGCTGCGTGCTCCTCGGCGACGCGACCAAGATCCGCGAAGGCGACATGGTCCGCACCAGCGGTCGCATCATCTCGGTGCCGACGGGCAACTCGCTCCTCGGCCGCGTGGTGAGCGCGCTCGGCGACCCCCTCGACGGCAAGGGCCCGCTGGCCGTCACGCCGGCCGACTACCTGCCGATCGAGCAGCCCGCGCCGAACGTCGTCGAGCGCGAGCCGGTGAAGCAGCCGCTCCAGACGGGCATCAAGGCCATCGACGCCATGATCCCGATCGGCCGCGGCCAGCGCGAGCTCATCATCGGCGACCGCCAGACGGGCAAGACCGCGCTCCTGATCGACACAATCATCAACCAGAAGCTCACCGGCGGGGGCGACCCGAAGAACCCCGAGCAGGTGATCTGCATCTACGTGGCCATGGGCCAAAAGCAGTCGACGGTGGTCGACGTCGTCCGCCGCCTCGAGAAGGCCGGCGCGATGCCGTACACGATCGTCGTCTCGGCCTCGGCCATGGAAGAGGCCTCGATGCAGTACCTCGCGGCCTACGCGGGCTGCACGATGGGCGAGCGCTTCCGCGACGAAGGCCGCCACGTCGTCATCATGTACGACGACCTGTACAAGCAGGCGCTCGCGTACCGCCAGGTCATGCTGCTGCTGCGCCGTCCGCCGGGCCGCGAAGCGTTCCCGGGCGACGTGTTCAACCTGCACAGCCGTCTGCTCGAGCGCGCCGCGAAGCTCTCGAAGGACGCGCCGAAGATCAACCCGCGCTACAAGGCGGGCGGCGGTTCGATCACGGCGCTTCCGGTGGTCGAGACGCAGGAAGGCGACGTCTCGGCGTACATCCCGACCAACGTGATCTCGATCACCGACGGTCAGATCTTCCTCGAGTCGAACCTGTTCAACTCGGGCGTCCGTCCCGCGGTGAACGTCGGTATCTCGGTGTCGCGCGTCGGTGGCTCGGCCCAGATCGGCGCGATGAAGAAGATCGCGGGCGGTCTGCGCATCAACCTCGCTCAGTACCGCGAGCTGCAGGCGTTCGCGCAGTTCGGCTCGGACCTCGACAAGGCCACGCAGGCGTCGCTGACGCGCGGCGAAAAGCTCGTCGAGCTCCTGAAGCAGGGCCAGTACGTCCCGGTCCCGGTCGAGCAGCAGATCATGCTGATCCACGCCGGCACCTCGGGCGCTCTCGACGACTTCCCGACCAACAAGATCGGTGCCTTCGAGAAGGCGTTCCTCAACTACATGACGGACACGCACCCCGAGGTCGGCAAGGAGATCGTCGACACCAAGGCGCTCTCCGACGCGGCCAAGGCCAAGCTCGACAAGGCGATCGCGACGGTCAAGGCGCAGCTCAAGGGCTGATCCCGTGGCATCCCTCCGCGACCTGCGCTCACGGATCAAGTCCGTGGGCAACATCAAGCAGATCACTCGCGCCATGGAAATGGTGGCGACGACGAAGCTGCGTCGGTTCCAAGACCGCGCCCTCTCGTCGCGCCCCTACGCGCAGGAGATCGCGCAGCTCTTGGGCCGCATGTCCGCCGCGATGGGGGACAAGCTCGAGAGCCGTCCGGTGTTCGCGCCGGGCTCCGGCAAGGCGGTCGCCATGCTGGTCGTCGGCTCGGACCGCGGACTGTGCGGCGCCTACAACTCGTCGCTGTTCTCCGCGCTCGAGCAGTGGCTCGAAGCCAACCCCGGCACCGAAGTTCACTTCTTCGTGTACGGCAAGCGCGCGTACCAGTACCTGCAGAAGCGGGGACTGCGCATCGAGCGCTACTTTGCCGATCCGCCGCTCGAGAAGATCGACTACCGCCTCGCCAAGTTCACGGCGAAGGCGCTGCTCGACGCGTTCCTCTCGGGTCAGTACCGCGAGGTGCTCGTGCACTACACCGCCTTCGAATCGATGGCGAAGTACGTGCCGACCACGATCCCGTTCCTGCCCGTGCAGAGCGCCGAGAAGGGCGCGCAGGACAGCAACGCGAGCGACGTGATCCTCGAGCCTTCGGTCGAGGCACTGCTCGACAAGCTCGTGCCGCGCTACCTCGAGACGCGCATCTTCAACGCGCTGCTCGAAGCCATCACCTCCGAATACGCCAGCCGTCGCATGGCCATGAAGAACGCCACCGACGCGGCGACCGACATGCAGGCCCTCCTGAAGGGGGTCTACAACCGCAAGCGCCAAGAAGGCATCACCAAGGAACTGCTCGACATCGTCGGCGGCGCGGAAGCGCTGCGCGGCAAGTAGGCCTCCACGAGACAACGCCCATGACCACTGCTACCGCCAACGCCACCGCCAACATCGGCTCCGTCGCCCAAATCTTCGGCGCCGTCGTCGACGTGCGCTTCCCCCCGGGCAAGCTGCCGGCGATCTACAGCGCCATCGAAGTGAAGGACGAGAAGGCCGGCATCAACCTGATGCTCGAGGTCGCTCAGCACCTCGGCAACGACGTCGCCCGCTGCGTCGCCATGGCCTCGACCGACGGCTGCCGCCGCGGCATGAAGGCCGTCGACACCGGCGCACCGATCAAGGTGCCCGTCGGTGACGCCTGCAAGGGCCGCATCTTCAACCTGCTCGGTCAGGCGCTCGACGAGAGCGCGGGCCGCGGCAAGGTGAACGCGGCCGAGAGCTGGCCGATCCACCGCCCGGCGCCCTCCTTCGAGAAGCAGGAGGCCATCAGCCAGGTGTTCGAGACCGGCCTGAAGGTCGTCGACCTGCTGTGCCCCTTCGCGAAGGGCGGCAAGATCGGCCTCTTCGGTGGCGCCGGCGTCGGCAAGACCGTGCTCATCCAAGAGCTGATCCGCATCACCGCCGTCGAGAAGGGCGGCTTCAGCGTGTTCTGCGGCGTCGGTGAGCGCACCCGCGAGGGCAACGACCTGTGGCTCGAGATGAGCGAGGCCACCTACAAGACGCCGGACGGCAAGCAGCAGTCGGTCATCGACAACGCCGTGCTCGTCTTCGGCCAGATGAACGAGCCGCCGGGTGCGCGTCTGCGCGTCGCGCTCTCGGGCCTCACCATGGCCGAGTACTTCCGCGACGTGCGCAAGACGGACGTGCTCTTGTTCGTCGACAACATCTTCCGCTTCGTGCAGGCGGGCTCGGAAGTGTCGGCCATGCTCGGCCGCATGCCCAGCGCCGTCGGTTACCAGCCCACGATGGCGAGCGAGATGGGTGCGCTCCAAGAGCGCATCACCTCGACGAAGGATGGCTCGGTCACGTCGATGCAGGCCGTGTACGTGCCCGCCGACGACATCACCGACCCCGCGCCGGTCGCGACCTTCGCGCACCTCGACTCGACGATCATCCTCGAGCGCAAGATCGCCGAGCTCGGCATCTTCCCCGCGGTCGACCCGCTGAAGTCGACCTCGCGCATGCTCGACCCGCAGGTCGTCGGCGAGGAGCACTACAAGGTGGCCCGCTCGGTCCAGCAGGTGCTCCAGCGCTACAACGACCTGAAGGACATCATCGCCATCCTCGGCATCGAAGAACTCTCGGACGAGGACAAGCTCGTGGTCTCGCGCGCGCGCAAGATCCAGCGCTTCCTCTCGCAGCCGTTCTTCGTCGCCGAGCAGTTCACGGGCACGCCCGGCGTGTTCGTGTCGCGCGAGGACACGGTGCGCGGCTTCAAGGAGATCGTCGAGGGCAAGCACGACGCGCTCCCCGAAGCGGCCTTCTACATGGTCGGTAGCATCGACACGGCCATCGCCAAGGCCAAGAAGATGGCGAGCTGAACCGATGACCGGCGCCCTCACCCTGCGCGTCATCACGCCCGACAGCATCGTGCTCGACGTCCAAGCGAGCTCGGTGCGCCTGCCGGGAGTCGATGGCCAGATCGGAATCCTGCCGCGGCACGCCCACATGGTGGCCGCGGTGGACGTCGGCCCGCTCGCGTACAAGGAAGGTGGCGTCGAGAAGACGCTGTTCGTGTCCGAGGGCTTCGCCGAGGTCAAGGGCAACACGCTGCGCGTCGTCTGCGAGGCGGGCGAGCTGCCCGACGAGATCGACGAGAAGCGCGCCAAGGAAGCCGAAGCCCGCGCCCGTGCGCGCCTCAAGGCGCCGAAGGGCGGTGCGGAGCCGGTCGACGTCCTGCGTGCGGAGGCGGCGCTGCGCCGCGCCATCGCGCGCCTGCGCGTGCACGGTCTCTACGCGCGCGAGCGCGTCCGCTCCTAGTGCGCGCCGAGAGCGCGCGTCCGCGGCCTGTCGTATCCTCTCGCCACGCGAGAGGGCGGCAGGCCGTCTCCGTTCCTGCGTCTGCTCCGCGCAGCCTCGCACCGTCTGTGTGAGCTCCACGCGCATCGATCGCGCCTGCATTCGACTCCCAAGGGACTGAACCCACCATGACGCAAGCACCGAGCTGGCGACGAACCCACACCTGCGGCGAGCTCCGCCCTGTCCACGTCGGCCAGACCGTCGTGCTCAACGGCTGGGTTCAGTCGCGGCGCAACCTCGGGGGGATCTACTTCCTCGACCTGCGCGATCGCTACGGCCTCACCCAAGTGGTGATCCCCGAGGCACTCGCCTCGGTCAAGCTCGGGCCCGAATTCGTGCTCAGCGTGCGCGGCAAGGTCAGCGGCCGCGAGGGCTCGCAGATCAACACCGAGCGCGCCACCGGCGGCGTCGAGGTCATCGCGGAGGCGATCGAGGTGCTCTCGTCGTCGCCCCCGCCGCCGATCGACCTCTCGGGCTCGACGGAGACGTCGCTCGAGACGCGCCTCAAGTACCGCTACATCGACCTGCGCCGCCCGCAGATGCAGCGCAACCTCGCGCACCGCTCGCGCTTCATCAACGCGATGCGCCGGGCCTTCGAGGCACAGGGCTTCCTCGAGATCGAAACACCGATCCTCACCAAGGCGACGCCCGAGGGCGCGCGCGACTTCCTCGTGCCGAGCCGCGTGCACCCCGGCGAGTTCTACGCGCTCCCGCAGTCGCCGCAGATCTTCAAGCAGATCCTGATGGTCGCGGGACTCGACCGCTACTTCCAGGTCGCGCGCTGCTTCCGCGACGAGGACCTGCGCGCGGATCGCCAGCTCGAGTTCACGCAGCTCGACATGGAGATGAGCTTCGTCGAAGAAGAGGACGTGTTCGCGACGTGGGAGCGCGTGATGCGCGACACGTTCAAGGACGCGATGAATATCGAGCTCACGATTCCGTTCCCGCGCATGCGCTGGGAAGAGGCGATGGAGCGCTTCGGCGTCGACAAGCCCGACCTGCGCTTCGGCCTCGAGCTGCACGCGGTCGACGCTTGGGCCAAGACCTGCGAGTTCCAGGTGTTCCGCTCGGCCGTCGAAGGTGGCGGACGCGTCATGGGCCTCACGGTGGCCGCGAGCCACAACCTCTCGCGCAAGGACATCACCGAGCTCGAAGGCGTGGCCAAGGGTATCGGCGCGAAGGGGCTCGCGTGGTGGAAGGCGGGCGCTGCGGGCGGCTCGGGCCCGCTGGCGAAGTTCTGCGCCACGCCGGAAGCGGCGCAGGCGCTGATGAGCGCGATGGGGGCCTCGGAAGGGGACACGTGCCTCTTCATCGCCGACCGCAAGTCGATGACGCGCAAGGTGCTCGGCGAGCTGCGCAACCAGCTCGGCCGTCGCCTCGACCTGATCCCCAAGGCGACGTCGGCCACGGACCCCGCTCAGTGGCGCTTCACGTGGGTGACGCACTTCCCGCTCTTCGAGTGGGACGAAGACGCCGGGCGCTACTTCTCGGCGCACCACCCGTTCACGGCGCCGGAGGACTGGAACCTCGATGGCGCGATGGATGGCAAGGAGCCCGACCTCGGCAAGCTCTCGAGCCGCGCCTACGACCTCGTGCTCAACGGCTGGGAGCTCGGCTCCGGCTCCGTGCGTATCCACCGCGCCGACGTGCAGCAGAAGATCTTCTCGATGCTCGGGATCGGCCCCGAGGAGCAGAAGCGCAAGTTCGGGTTCTTCGTCGAGGCGCTCAGCCAAGGCGCCCCGCCGCACGCAGGCTTCGCGCTCGGCCTCGACCGCACGAGCGCGCTGACGCTCGGTCTCGACAACATCCGCGAGGTGATCGCGTTCCCCAAGACGGCCTCGGCCGTCGATCTGATGTGCGACGCACCGTCGCAGGTGGACCCCGAGCAGCTCGCCGAGGTCCACGTGCGCAGCGTCCTCCCCGAGAAATCCGCGGCGGAAGCGCCCGCGGCCCCGCCCCCGACGGCCTCCTAGCGCGCCCCGCGCCGCCCCCGTATCCTTCCCCGTCCAAGAGCGCCCCGCTGCTCGTCCCCGTCCGCCGGTAACCAAGGAGCTACGTGTCGTCCCGCAACTTCCGCGTCAATCGCCAGATTCGCATCCCCCAAGTTCGCCTGATCGATGAGAAGGGGGAGCAGGTCGGGATCGTGTCCACCGACGACGCGCGCCGTCGTGCGGAGGAGGCGGGCCTCGACCTCGTCGAAGTCTCGCCCACGGCCGAGCCGCCGGTGTGCCGCATCCTCGACTTCGGCAAGTTCAAGTACGAGCAGCGCAAGAAGGAGAAGGGCGGCAGCAAGGGTCACGCCGGTGGCCTGAAGGAACTGCGCGTGCGCCCGATGATCGACAAGCACGACCTCGACTACCGCATCAAGCAAGGCCGCGGCTTCCTCGAGGAAGGCCACAAGGTGCAGGTGGTGTGCGTGTTCCGCGGTCGCCAGATGGACCACCCCGAGCACGGTCACCGCGTGATGGCGGAGGTCGCCGAGGCCCTCGGGGATCTCTCGAAGATCGAGTCGCCGCCCAAGCTGCTCGGCAAGCGCATGACGATGCTGCTTGCCCACAAGTAGACCCCTTCGAAGGGGGAGGGTCGGAGGCGGACGGTCGGCGGCGGACGGTCCTCAGTCGGCCGCGATTCCTGCCCGGGAGTGCCCTTGCCGGGTGCCCGGGCAGCGTTTTTTTCGCTTTTCTTCGCCTTGGGGAGCCTCGGGCTTGCATGGCACGCCCGGTTCGCTACTCTCTTTGGCCCTCCAAACACTCCAAGGGGCGT
>CAIYPP010000115.1 GCA_903928115.1 uncultured Planctomycetota bacterium | reverse complement strand
GACCTCGATGCCGGGCACGAGCCGACGCATCGTGGGAGCGTCGACGAGCTCGACCTCGGCGCCGCACTCCTGCATCAGCGCGACGTTGCGCCGCACCAGCTCCAGCGTCGAGCTCTGCCGCGGACCACCGATGGTCAGCACGCCCGAGCGCGTGAAGCCGATCGGGCGCGCGTGGCGCGTCTCGAAGTTCGAGTAAGCGCGGAGGCTGTCGCGGGCCATGCCGATGAGCTCGCGGTCGCTGTAGAACTGACGGCAGATCGCGCCGGAGCGGCCCGATGAGCCCGCGCCGAAGTGGCGCCGCTCGAGGAGCAGCACCGGGGCCGCGATGGGGTCCGTCGCCCGCGCGCGGTGGAGCGCGATCGAGGCTCCCATCACCCCGCCTCCTACGATCAGCGTGTCGACTCGCATGACTCGCGCATGATGCCGCGCGGCGTGGACGCGCCACCCGCAAAAGACAGCAACCCCGCCCGAAGGCGGGGTTGCCAAGAGGAAGTCAGAGCCCGGATCGAGGGGATCGAAGACCGCACCGGCCAAGCGAGGGGTATGTCGGCCGGGGTCTATGTCCGGAGCTTTGCTTCTCCCCGCCCTGCATCCGCAGGTCGGGCACGGCGCGTGGCAGGAAATCTGGCAGGAGCTGCGACTTCCTGCGGCAGCCCCAACATCTTGGGGGGCCGGAGGATCCGCTCCCCCGCATCTTGTGGCCCTTGGGAGCCTCGCCGCCTGCACTAGGATGTCGCGCCCTCTGGGCCACCCCATGATCCCCCCGCGCAAGACCCGCACGATCCGCATCCGCCACCTCCAAGTCGGAGGCTCGGCCCCCATCGCCGTCCAGTCGATGGCCGCCACCCAAACCCGCGACATCCCCGCGACCCTGCGGCAGGTGCGAATCCTCGAAGAGGCCGGCGCGGACATGATCCGCATCGCAGTCGACAGCCAAGCGGATGTCGACGCGCTCGCGCAGATCCGCGCGCAGACGAAGAGCCTGTTGTCGGTCGACCTACAAGAGAACTACCGCCTCGCCGAGAAGGTCGCGCCCTTCGTCGACAAGCTCCGCTACAACCCCGGCCACCTGCACCACCACGAGAAGCACAAGCCCGTGGAGGAGAAGGTCGCCTACCTCGTCGACGTCGCGCGCAAGCACGGGCTCGCACTGCGGATCGGCATCAACGCCGGCTCGATCGCACCGAGCTACAAGGAGCGCTTCGGCGACGACCACGTGGCTGCGATCGTGGCCTGCGCAGTCGATCACTGCGCGATGGTCGACGCGCTCGGCTTCCACGACTTCGTCGTGTCGATCAAGGACTCCGACCCGCGGCTCGTGATCGATGCGAACATTCGCTTCGCGCAGGCTCGTCCCGACGTTCCGATCCACCTCGGTGTCACCGAGGCCGGAATGCCGCCGGAGGGCATCATCAAGACGCGCATCGCGTTCGAGCAGCTCCTCGCGCGCGGCATCGGCGACACCCTGCGCGTCTCGCTGACGGTTCCGTTCGACGACAAGGGCCTTGAGATCAAGGTCGGGCGCGAGCTGATCGCCGACATCGAGGCCGGACGCTTCCGCTCGGTGCCGCCGAACTTCTTCGACGGTCTCAACATCATTGCGTGCCCCTCGTGCTCGCGCGTCGAGAACGCGCGCTTCGTCGAGCTCGCGGCGGACGTCAAGCAGATGACAGCCTACGCCAAGGAGCACGACCTCACGATTGCCGTGATGGGCTGCCGCGTGAACGGGCCGGGCGAAACGGATGACGCCGATCTGGGCCTGTGGTGCGGGCCCAACTTCGTGAACCTCAAGCGCGGGCCCGAGGACGCCGGGACGTTCAGCTACGACGACATCCTCGCCGCGCTCCGGCGCGAGCTCGATGCGCTGATCGCCGCGCGCGCGACGAGCTGAGCGTCAGCGAGTGCGGCAGTAACAAGAGCCGCGCAGCGTGACGTCCGAACGCTTCCACGCGTCGCGGAAGAGCCGGTCGGTGGCGTCGGCCTCGGCAAGCCGGCCGCTGCGGCGCTGGCATTCCGCGAGACCGTGGAGCGACCAACCGTTCGACGGGTGGCGCTCGAGATCGCGGCGATAGACGGCCTCGGCCTCCTCGATGCGCCCCTTCTCGAGCAACAGGGCCCCGAGCGCGTGGCGCGCCGGCTGCACCCACCCCCACGGCTCGTCGTAGCGCAGCGCATCGTCGCGCCGAACGGCCTCGCGCAGGTGCTCGAAGGCCGCGTCGAAGTTGTCGCGACGATACTCGACCTCGCCCGCGACCATCTCGCTCGCGATCTCGAGCAAGGTCGACGTCGGGTTGTTGCCCACGATGTAGTCCGCCGGCACTCGAGCGCGCGCCACCTCGAAGCGCTCGCGCTCGGCACTTGCCTCATCGACGCGTCCGAGCGACGCGAAGGCGAGCGTGCGGCCGTAGTGCCACATCGCAGTTGTCGACGGAAGACTCTCGTGCGGCTGCGGCTCTCGTAGAAGCTCGTCCCACATCCCGAAGCGCACCATCGCGTGGTAGGGCGAGCCGAGGAAGCCTTCGACGAACTGCGGCATCGACGCGAGCGCCTCGGCGGGGACCTGAGCGACGACTTCGCGTGCAGCCTCGAGCGCTGTCGCACGCTGGCCGTCGAACATCGCTGCCCACATGAGGAAGTGGTAGTTGTGCGCGCGGTAGATCGCGTAGAAGCCGCCAGCGCCGTGGCGCTCGACGCGGCGGCGGTCGGCGACGGTCGCACGCGCATTCGCCACAATCGCTTCGGCGTAGCGACCGACGCGGATGTCGATGTGCGACGGCATGTGCACGAGGTGGCTCGAGCCCGGCACCCGCGCCCGCAGCCGATCCGACGCGGGGATCGCCTTCTCCGGCGTCGGCGAGGCTTCCATCGTGTGGATGTAGTAGTGCGTCGCACCCGGATGGTCCGGGGCGCGCGCGAGCACCGTCTCGAGTGTCGCAATCACCTCCGGCGTCTCCGGACGCGGCTCGCCCGAAGCGCTCCAGAGGTCCCAAGGCCGGAGGTCCATCAACGCCTCGGCGAACAGCGCAGCGACGTCGTCGTCCTCAGGATGAGCCCGCCAAACTTGGCGCATCGCGTCCGCATAAGCGCGGTCGAGCTCGGCCCGGTCGGCCGGCGGCGGCCAGCTGTAGCGCGTGGACAGCGCCTCGATGAGCGCGCGCTCGACCGGGGTCGCGTTTCCCGCGAGCTCGAGCGCGCGCTGGGACGATGCGTGCGCGATACGCGTGCTCTCGTCATCCATCGACGGGTTGTTGATGTGCGGCCCGAACGCATAGGCATGGCCCCAGTGCGCCATGGCGCAGGCGGGATCCGCCTCCGCGGCCTTCGCGAAAGCGAGCCGAGCAACCTCTTGATCAAACCCGAAGCACAGCACGAGACCTTGGTCGAACCAGCGCTGCGCTTCGACGGAATCGGTCGAAACCTCGCGGTGGAAATGGCCGAGCTCGGGGCGGCTCCAAGGCTCGTCCGGAGAAGGCGCGGAAACGCACGCGACGAGCGGAAGAGCGAGCGCATACGCGAAGCGATGGAGGCGGACCATGGGGTCAGTCTAGGGATGTCGTGGGGTGGATTCGGGAAGAGCGAAATGCAAACGGCTTTCCCTGAAGCCCCCCCACGTGCCCGCCCAGCGGCAAAGGCTCGCCAATCCTGCGAGCACTGTGGCCGGCGTGGGCCCCTCCTCTACGCTCTTGCGGCGGCGTAACTCCAAGCGGATGACTTCCGCCGGAGGCGGTCGTGATCGACCCCGAGGTGGAGGTTCGTCGCGGCAGTCCGTGCCGTCAGGTGGCTCCCCGAGGCTTGTGCTCGCCGCGGAACGCGTGCTTGCGAGCCGTCCGACGCGCGCTCGGGCCGTGGAGCGGGCGCTTGGGGAACGAGCGGGCCTACTCGCTCGCGCGGGGTCGCGGGCGAGGAGCGTGCTCGGCGACGTGAGGGGCGGGCGGCTCAGGCGAAGTCGAGCTGTTCGCGCGAGCGGGCCGGTGTGGGCCGTGGAGGCTCGGTCGGGTGTCCGAGGTGGGCGAGGATCTTGCGCACGACGACTGGGTCTGTGAGCTGCGCTATGAGGCGGCGTGGGCCGCCGCAGTGGGGGCAGGTCAGCCAAGTCGACGGCGAAGACTCGTCGCAGTAGCTCCGCCCAGGTTGAGCGCGACGAGCGCGAGCGCGCGAAGGTCTTCGGCGCGGTCGGCGAGTGAGGAGCGGGAGCTGCGTGAGAGTGTGCCGCGGGGACCTGCGTGCGCTTGGACTGGCGACGCTTGGGACCCGCGACGACCTCGCGCTCGGCCTCAGCGCCCCGAGAGGGGCGCGCGCGACGGTTCGGTGGGACTGTTCGACAACGGCAGGCATCCTTCGGCCCTCGACACTAAACGGGAGGCTTGAAGGTGTCTCGCTCACGTCGGCAAGGAGGGACCCGAGCTGTATCGTCGAGCCCGGTGCGCGAGGCTGAACCGAGCTCTATTGTCGAACTGTATCGTCGAGCCCGGCGCGGGAGGATGAAGCGAATTGAACACATTTCGATGGTTGGGACTGCTGCTGTTGGTTAGTGGGTTGCTGGCGTTGGTGTGGTTCGCACGCGACGGGGTAGAGCCATCGGCGTCTGATCCAGTCGCAGCGCCGCCGCGGTCGGAGTCGACCGCAACGACCACGGCCGATCCGCCGGTTTTCGCTCGCGATGCAGTGTCGGCCGCGATCGATTCTCCACCCTCCGTCGCAGCGTCTGGAGAGGCTGACTCGCATCCCAGTTCCGAACCGATCAGTCCTGCTGTCGCAGAACGGTTTCCCAAACCTCCTGGCATCCCGGGTCAACTTCCCTTTGCGCACGGCTCGATCGAGGAGCGTGCATGGATCCTTCGCAGAGCGCTTCACGACTTGCAGCACCTTGAGGGTATCAACGCCCAGAATCACAAGATGGGCGATGAGATGATCCCCGTCGCGATCGGTGGGCTTTTGGACTTGCAGGGGCGAGGGATCGAAAGAGGGCCCGGAGCGTTCGTAGTTCCGAAAGCCGCCAACGATGAGTACGTATTCATGAGCCAGGGCAAGTTCTTCGTGTTCAAACGCTTCGAGTTTCCGGACTACGACCTCTACCGCACGGCCACGTCTGGCGCCTCGGACGACTGGATCGCGCTGGGACCGCAGGCGCTCTGGCTCGAAAGGACAACAGCGTGGATGGAGGAAGTTGCCGCACTTCTTGAGGCGCAGGCCCGTTGAATAAGTCCGCGAGCGCTCGCCGCACGTCACTGGTGTCGTGCGGCGAGCGCCGCGAACCAACAAGGACACTTGATGGTAGGAGCGAATCTTGTGTTGTGTGCTTCACTGGTAGCGGCATTCTTGCCGGCCGCTTCTGCGGGAGACGTCGACTGCACCGAAACTTGCTACGCCCAGTTGACGGGGAACTCACTCGGCAGCATTCCGAGCGGCATCACCTTCTTGGTGACTCCGTCGAACGTGACCAACGGCATTGGCGTGCCTGAGTGCGCGGCGACATGTGAGACGTGCTCAGGCAAGATCACGGTCGCCTTCAATGGCCTCGGTGCGTACTGCATGACCTACGATCAGGGGGGTGGTTGGTCGTCGCCCGTCGGCGTCTACGCCCGCACCGGGCTCTTGAGAAGCCGCTGCGGGGATCCGACGCCGAGTTTCGCGTGCTTCCGCATCGGCGCGTGCGCGGCCTTGCCGGGCGCGTACGTTTTCGAGGAGTGCTGGCTCCTGGACTGTCAGTGCATCATCTGAAGAGATGGTTTGCTCCATCACGGGCCTCCTGTGGCGCGCGGCTGTCGAACGCGACGCCGCGCCACGTTTCGTCGATGAAGCCGTAGCTGTTGCGAGGGCGCCGAACCGCTTGGTCGTGATCCCCCGTAGGCGCAACGATCGCGCGGCCGCAGACGGACGAGGCTCAAGGTTGGCTGCCGCTTCACGGATTCGAGACGGTCGCCGTGGGTCCAGCCGCGAGGCACCTGCGCTTGCCCAACGGGCGCAAGCGGATAGGAACTCCAAGCGGATGACTTCCGCGGAGGCGGTCGTCATCGACCGCAGGGTGTGGGTTCGTCGCGGCAGTCCGTGCCGTCAGGTGGCTCCCCGAGGCTTGCGCTCGCCGTGGAACGCGTGCTCGCGAGCCGTCCGACGCGCGCTCGGGCCGTGGAGCGGGCGCTTGGGGAACG
>CAIYPP010000114.1 GCA_903928115.1 uncultured Planctomycetota bacterium | reverse complement strand
GCGTTCCGCGAGGAAGTCCGCGAACTCCAGCGCGAGCTCGACGTCGTTGGGCCGAGCGACGACGCCCTTCTCGAAGTGCTCCTGCGCGGCCACATCGTCCTTCGCGAGGAGCGCTGCGCGCGCCCAGCGCAGGTAGGGACGCTCGCGCTCGATACGGCCGATCTGCTCGTCGCGCAGCTCCAAGGTCCACTGCTTCCAGATCGCGTCGAGCGCGTCGATCGACTTGGGCTGAGCGACATCCGGCGCGCCCTCGCGGTCGAAGCCCTTGATCGGCGGGAGCGGGTTTCCGAGCACGACCTCCTCGAACTTCGAGATCGCGGTGTCACCTTGCAGGCCACCCGATGCGTTCACGTACTCTCGGAACGCGCTGCGGTAGACAAAGCGCCCGTCGACGGGGTCCTGATAGTTGTAGAGGAAGAACACGACGCCCCACGTGGGCGCGTACCACGGCGGACCCCACGCGTAGTTGTTCTCGACGACGATGCGGAAGGTCGGCGCCTTGTCGGGCTCGGACTTCGACGGGTCGGAGGGGTCGATGCCGTCGGTCGGGCCGCTCATCCAGCCGCGCTACATGTCCTCGGCCAGCGGGAAGAGGCGGTGGTTGGCGGGCATGTTCATCAGCACCGTGCCGTTCGGCAGGATGCGACAGCCCTCGAAGAAGCTCGCGAGGCCTTCGTTGAGCCAGCCCGCTGCGCGCGTGGCGAGGGACACGAACTGGTGCGCCGCTTCGTGGAAAAGCGTCCCCGTCATGCCGTCGAAGCCCTGCCCTTCGACGTAGGTCTCGACCGCGCCACCCGTGAAGTGACCGCCGGACCACTCGACGGGAGGCCCTAGCCCGAGCTTCAGGTACTCGTCGCGCTTCTTGAAGATGTTGAGGTCGATGCGCGGGACGGTCTTGCCGTCCTCTTCGGTGCCGTACTGGAAGAACACGCGGTAGAAGCGGTTCATCTGCTCCATCGCCTCGGCGGAGCGCACCAGCACCTCGTAGCCCGCGTTCGTGTACGTCGTGTAGTTCTCGCGCTCGAGCTGCGCGCGCGTGTCCCACGTCGCATGCTCGGCGTCGAACTTCGCGATCCACTCTGCGCTGACGTCGGCGAGCAGGTCCTTCGGCTTCGCGTCGCCCGCGAGCGAAGGGTCGGGCAGCGACGCGATGCGCTCGATGGCCTGCTGCGAGGCGGTGTACTCGGGGTCGAGCGCGAGGATCAGCTTGTGGACGCGGATCGCGGAGTGGGGGCGGAGCTCTTTCTCGTACTGGGCGGCGATCGGCTCCAGCGTGCCGATGAACCGCGCGTTCATGCCGAAGAGTTCCGCGGCCGCGGGGTCGACGGCCAGGATGGCCTTGCGCAGCAGCTCGAGCTCCGTCTTCGCGCGCTTCTGGGCGATCGAGAGGCGCAGCTGCGTGTGCAGCGCGTAGACCTGCTCGTCGAGATCTCCCACTGCGGCCGCGAGCTCGGCGCGCAAGGCCCAAGCCTCGGTCGAGCGGGCGTCGCGCTCGAGGGCACGCATCAGCTGGGCGCGGGCCTTGTCGAGGTCCTTCGCGGCAAGTGCCTTCCGCGCACCGTCGAGTGCGACCGTGAACGGCGTCACTTCGGTGGGGCGGGCCTGCGGGGCGGACTGGGGCAGCGCGAGCAGCGCGCACAGGAGGAGATTCAGGCTCATCGCGGCGAACTTGGGGGGCACAGATGCTAGTCGCTCGCGGCGCGGGCGGCCACGGCAGCGAGCGCGTCCGCATGAAACCGGCGAGGTGCGCGCAGGTGACGGCCGAACCCCGGTCTCTCGCTCGAATGCGTTGCGGCGTTCGCCTATCCTCGAGCGCCTCGGCGATGGGCGATTCGCGCAGGATCTTCATGACGGGTGCCACGGGCATCGTGGGCCGCGCGCTGCTGCAGCGGCTCGCGGGCGACAAGCGCTCGGCCGGGCGCAACATGCCCGACGTCACGGTGCTCTCTCGCAACGTGAGCGCGTTCCCCGAGCCGCAGGTGCGGGCCATTCATGGCCGAATCACGGAGCCCGAAACATGGATCCGCGCCTTGGACGGCTGCACGGAGTTCGTGCACATGGCGGCGCTGACGGGGAAGGCGCGCGCGGCTGACTTCGAGCGCGCGAACGTCGAGGGGACGCGCAGCGTGCTCGAGGCGTGCAAGCGGGCCGGTGTGCGGCGTTTCCTGTTCGTATCGAGCATCGCCGCGACCTACCCCGAGCACGACGCGTATCCCTACGGGCGCTCGAAGCTCGCGGCGGAGGCGCTGGTCCGCGCGAGCGGGCTCGAGTGGGCCATCGTGCGACCGACGATCGTGATGAGCCGCCGCGCGAAGATCTGGCACTCGCTGGAGGGGCTGGCGTCGCTGCCGATCGTGCCGATGTTCGGAGGCGGTGCCGTGCGTATTCAGCCGATCCACGCCGACGACCTTGCTCTCTGCCTCGAAGCGTGGCTGCAGGATCCGTCGCTCGACTCCGCGGCGTACGATCTCGGCGGACCGGAGATCTTGACGTTCCGCGACTTCCTCGCGCGCATCCACCGTCGCAAGAAGGGCGGCGCCGCGCGTTTCCTTCCGCTTCCCGGCCACAGCGCGATCGCGGTGCTGAAGCACGTGGAGAAGTTTCTCTTGCCGGTTCTCCCGATGAGCGCGGGTCAGCTCTATTCCTTCGTCTACGACAGCACGTCGCAGCCCAATCCGCTCCAGCAGCGCTTCCAGCCGCAGATGCGCAACGTGGACGCCATGCTCGACGACCTCCTTCGGTATGGCTGATCGCGCGACGCTGGAGCGAGAATGCGATGTGTTCGCGCGCTACCTCGCCGCGAGCGCGGGAGATTCGTATGTGAAGGCGCAGTACGTCGCCGCGCACGAGGCGGGAGTCGTAGAGCTCGCCGGAACGACTGCTTTCCAGCGTCGTGTCGTGTCGCTCGCGAGCTCCGCACCTTGGAGTCTGCGGGCACTCGATGTCCACTCGCGCGTCTTCGCGAACGGTGGGCTGCTGCGACGAAAGCTCGTACTGCTGCTCGCGATCTTGGAGACTCGCGCGCCGCACGACGTTGAGCTCGACACGCCGACGGCCGGCTCGGCCGCGAGCATGTTCGTCCGCATGGCGTGGATCGGGGTGGTGTTCGCTCTCCTTCTCGTCGCAAGCACAGTCGTGCTGGCGCCCGTGGCGCTGCTCTCGCGAGCGGGAGATTCGAAGTGAAGCGCATCGTCGTGGTGGGCTCCGGAGCGAGCGGCGTGCACTTCGCGCAGACCGCGCTCGAGCTCGGCGCCCACGTCACGATGCTCGATGTCGGGCGCGTTGCGCCGTCGCCGGTGCTGCCGGACGCGAGCTTTGCGCGCTTCAAGCGCGAGCACGACGATCCCGCCGGCTATTTTCTCGGCAAGCGCTTCGAAGGGGTGCTCTTTCCGGGTGCGAAGGGCGAGTACTACGGGTTTCCGCCCCACAAGGGCTTCATCTTTGCTTCGCACGAGCGCTTTTCCCTGCGTGCGCAGGGGTTCGACCCGCTCCACAGCTTTGCGCGCGGAGGACTCGCGGAGGCGTGGACGGGTGGGGCCTTTCCGTTCCACGAACGCGAGCTCACGGACTTCCCGATCTCGGCGCAGGAGCTGCACGCGAGCTACGGAGTCGTAGCGGGGCGCATCGGCATCAGCGGCGCGGCGGACGACCTCGCGCGCTTCACGCCCGTGCACGAGAACCTCTCGGCGCCGCTCGCGCTCGACGAGCACTCGCGTCGACTCGAAGAGCGCTACGCCCGCGAGCGCACCCGCTTGAATGGCGAGCTACGCACGTGGCTCGGACGGACCCGCGCCGCGGTGCGCGCGGAAGACACTGCCGGCCGAAAGGGCTGCACGAAGCTCGGGCGCTGCCTGTGGAGCTGCCCGCGCGAGGCGCTGTACACGCCGTCGATCACGCTGCGAGAGCTCCAGCACGACGAGCGCTTCACGTACCTCGATGGCCGCTTCGTGACGCGCGTCGAGGCCGATGACGCAAATCGCGTGCGGCGTGTGCACGTGATCGAGCTCGCGAGCGGGCGCGCCGAGGCGCTCGATGCGGACTGCGTCGTTCTCGCCGCCGGAACGCTCGCTTCGGGCAAGCTCTTCCTCGATTCGTTGCGCGCGCACGCAGGAAGCGCACCCGTGCTGCGCGGACTCATGGACAACCGCCAAGTCCTCGTGCCATTCGTGAACCTCGCGATGTTGCGGCGACGCTACGAGCCCGATTCGTACCAGTACCACCAGCTTGCGCTCGGGATCGAGCGCGACGATCCGCGGCACTACGTACACGGCTTGATCACGACGCTCAAGACCGCGCTCATTCACCCGATCGTGCAGAGCGTGCCGCTCGATCTCCGCAGCGCGCTGTGGATCTTCCGCAACGCCCATGCTGCGCTCGGGATCGTGAACGTCAACTTCCACGACGAGCGACGCGACGAGTGTGGCATCGAGCTCGAGGTGCACGGCGATTCGACTCGCCTTGTCGTGCGCTACGAGCCGTCGCGCGAAGAGCCCGAGCGCATGCGCACCGCGCTTTCGACGGTGCGGCGAGCGCTCTGGCAGCTCGGCTGCGTCGTTCCGCCCGGCATGGCGCACGTGAGGCCCATGGGAGCGAGCGTGCACTACGCGGGCACGCTGCCGATGAGTGCCGAGCGTCGCGCGCTCACCACCTCGCCCGTAGGCGAGAGCCACGACATCTCGGGGTTGTACTTCGCCGATGGCTCGACGTTCCCGTTCTTGCCTGCGAAGAATCTCACGTTCACGCTGATGGCCAATGCCGACCGGATCGCGCGCCACGTCGCGAGGTCGTGACGAGAGGGGAGCTTCTTGCCATGCTCGTGGCGTGAGGAACAACGCTTCGAGGGCCTGGCGTCGCGTGTTGCTCGCGCTCTGCGCGGGGGCGCTCGTCGTGGGCGCGTGGTGGGCTCTGCGAGATCGCACCAAGGACGACGCGGCTGCGGCGGGCGGCGCGAGTCGCTCCGAGGCGACCGCTGAGCGCGTTGCGTCTGCGGTGGCGAGAGAAAGCGAGGCGACGGAGCATCAGCCGCCGGAGGTGCGAGTCGAGCCGACCGCGTCGGACTCTGCGCGAAGCTCGACTTGGGCGCACGTCTTCCTCGAAGGCAACGTGAGCGGCGTCGACACCACCTCTAGCCGCGCGGTGCTCATCGTGCGACCTTCGCTGCCCGGCGAGGGCGCGCAGGGAGTCGCTACGAGTCAGGCGAAGTGGGGAAACGTCGACGGGAACGGCCATTTCCGCGTGGACATCTCGACGTGCTTTCCGCGCGACGCAGAGGAGCTGGTCCGAGAGCTTCACGTGCAGGTCTCGTCGGACGAGCGCATGCCGTATCAGCGTGTCGTCGCGGTTCCTCTCACGCGCGCGGAGCTCGAGCGTGGCGGCGAGCTCGTGATTCCCGTCGAACTCGCGGTGCCGGCGCTCTGCGCGGTCGAAGTGGACGTCGCGACTGCGGATGGCGTCGCGGCGGAGATCTCCTTGGTGGCGCTCGCCGACGCGTCAGGTCGCCCCGGAGTTGAGCGGCAGCTTGCGTATCTCAACGAACCGCAGGCGGAATCGCGCTTTTCGCTCGAGGAGCCCTGCGAGGAAGCGAGCTACTTCGTCGCGTTCGCCCCGGGGTATCGCCCTTCGACCCTGCGAATCGAAGCGGGGCGCCGGAGCGCGCGTGTCGAGCTGACACGCGGTCGTTCGATCGTTGTCCGAGTCCTCGGCCTTGATGCCCGAACCGCCGCCTCGATCTACGCGCGGCCTCTGCCCCCGCGCGACGAGCGGATGGTGGGTTCGCGTCAGCTCGCGTGGATCGACGGCGCCTTCGAGGAGGCGCTCCTGCACGCTCGCTGCGAAAACGATGGGAACGCAGCCCTCATGGGTCTTGCTCCAGCGCAGGCGTACCTGTGCGAGTTGCGCGTGGATGGGAGAGTCGTGGCACCGATTCAGCTCACGCTCGCCGCGGGCGCCGATTCGTTGGAGTTCGACCTCGCGCTCGCTTCGGTCTCGGTCACGATGCCGTCGAAGGTCGCCTCGCGGGACATCGAGCTCGCGATCGCCTCTCCCGACGGCTCCGAGCGCGTGCGTCGCCTGACCCTGCCGCTTCAGGGACCCTATTGGATCCAGGCGCCGCGCGGAGCTCGCGTCCGCGCGTTCGGTACGGGCGGCGAAGTGCTCGGAGAGGCGCTGGTCGGCGAAGGACCGCGCACCGAGCTCGTGCTCGGGGGCGCGAACGCTCGCTGATCGTCCGGCTCAGGCCCGCACGGGCTTGTTGCGCAAGTCGAGGGCGAGCGCGATCGGACCGATCAACGCGAGCGCGAAGATCGCGGGCGCGATGTCGAACGGAGCGGCCCAAGCCATGTGGAAGTCGTTGGCGAGGCGCAGCACACATTCCATCAGCGCGATCAGGATGACCACCTTGATGCGTCCGCTGCGCGTGCTCACCGTCGTGCGCGGGTCGGTGAGCATGAAGAACATCAGCATCTGGTACATCGGCCCCGTCACCGGCGCGAGCTCGGTCAGCGGATGCGAGCCCGTGATCGCGCAGCGCAAGAGCGCGAGCAAGCTGAAGCTCACGAGGTACGTGAACGTGATGTGCAGGAGCTTCGCCCGCTTGACCACGATCAGGCCGATGGTCCAGATCAGGCCGACGGTCCAAAGCTCGTTGCCCCACTCGTGGCCGAGGATCGTGATCGAGGCGGGCGCCGCGAGCAGCATGAAGCTGATCGCGAAGTTGGTCGGGTTCCACAGGTGCCGCCCGCGGTACATCAGCACGTACTTCGACGTGATCGCGATCGCCGACGCGAGGAAGTAGGGCCACAGGCCACCCTGCGGCTTGAGCAGGATCACCACCGAATTGCCGGCGATGTATGCCGAGAGGACGCTCGGCCACTCGCCGCGCAGGAGGCGCGAAAGGAAGGCCTCGAACAGCATCGCGGTCGAGAGCGAGACGATCAGCACCGCGTAGTCGTCGATGAAGCCGATGCCCGTCAGCGGGTAGCTCTTGAGGATCTGGAAGCGCCACTGTCCCAGCACGAGGAACAGGGTCACCAGCGCGCTCACCATGTGCTGGGGCTTGAGTCCCGCCCAGAAGCCGCGGGGCGCGGCGGGCGTGTTCGGCATCATCGCGGTGGCGGTCGTCACGGTGCGGGCTCCTCGATCACGTTCAGGCGGTTGAGCTCGAGCGCGGCGAGCTCTTGCACGCGCCCTGAAGGCCAGCGTACGCGAGCGAAGTCGATCGCGGTGGCGGCTCCGAGACCAAAGTGGAGCCGACGGTCGTTTTGGGCGCAGAATCCGCTGCCCGCCTGCACGCACTGCACTTGCTTGGCGCCGCCGAACGCGAGCTCGACCATCGCGCCGATCGCCGAGGTGTTGGCACCGCGTCCGCGCAGGCGCAGCTGCACCCAGCCGCGGCCGGGCGCGACCTCGTTCTCGTAGACCTGCAGCGGCCCGCGTTGGTTCGCGACCACCGCGTCGAGCGCGCCGCGGTTCATCAAGTCGCCGAAAGCGACCGCGCGACCGTCTTCGAGGTCCGTCACGCCGACGGCGGACGCGACGTCGCGGAACACGCCGCCGCCGAGGTTGTGGAGCACGCGACTCTGCTCGTACCCCGACAGGCTCGCATCGCCCATCGGCTCCCAGAACTTCGCGTCCTCGAAGATCTCGCTCGCACCGCCGGCGACCTTGCTCATGCCGTACCAGTAGTCGCGTTCCTTCGACGCCGACACGAAGCCGTTGGTCACGAACAGATCGAGGCGGCCGTCGTTGTCGAGGTCGCCAAACTGCGCGCCCCACGCCCAGCCACAGTCGACGATCGCGCGCGACACGCTGCTCGACGCATCCGCGATGTTGTAGAGCTTGCCGTTCTTCGCGAGTCGGTTGCGGCGCAGGTTGTTGCCTTGGAACAGGTGACCTGCGTTCGAGATGTTCGTCACGTACACGCCGAGCGTGCCGTCGTTCTCGAAGTCGCCGAGCGTGACGCTCATGCCGCTCTTCGACGACTCTTCGAGCCCCGCGCCGAGCGCACGCTCGAAGCGCTCGCCGCCGACGTTGCGGAAGAGTTCCTCCGGGCCGTAGTCGTTGGCGAGGTACAGATCGACGAACCCGTCGCCGTCCATGTCGGCGGCCGCCACCGCAAGCGTCCAGCGCGTGCTGTCGCAGCCCGTGCGTGCCGTCACGTCCTCGAATGTTCCGTCGCCTCGGTTGCGCCAGAGCACGTTGTGCCCGCCGTTCTGCGCGAACTCGAAGCTCTCTTGCATGATGCGTGTCGACGCGAGGTTCCACATGTCGACGTCCTCGCGGAAGTAGCCGGCGACGTACAGATCGAGGAAGCCGTCGCGGTCATAGTCGAGCCAGCACGCGCTGTTGCTGTTCATCCAGCGGTCGACTCCGGCGCGCGCACTCACGTCCTCGAACGTGCCGTCGCCGTGACTGCGGAAGAGCTGCTGTCGGCCCCACTTGTAGAGGAATACGTCCTCGAAGCCGTCGCCATCGAAGTCGGCCCAGATCGAGCCCATCGAGACGCCCTGACCCTCGCGATTGACGTCGGCGAGCCCCGCGCTGGCACCCACGTCGCGGAAGCGCCCGGCCTCGTTGCGCAGGAGCGCGTTGGGGGTGCCGAAGCGGCTCGAGGTCGCGTACAGGTCGGTCCATCCGTCGTTGTCGAAGTCGACCAGCGACACCGCCGCGCCCATCCCGGAGACGTGGGGGGCGACGTTGTCGAGCTTGGGGTCGAGCGTGGTCTCCCGATGTCGGAACGCGATCCCGCGCTCGGCGCCGCGTTCGCGCAGGCGGAAACCGAACTCCCCGAGCTCGGGGCCGTCGACGCGCCCCAAGCGCACGACCGCGACGAGCATGCCGCAGAAGGCGATCGACACGGCGGCACGGGCGAGGGGCGAGGGAGCCATCCGTACCTCGATGCTAGCAGCCCGCCGAGGCGTGCTGGGGCTCCCGGCGTCCCCATCTGCCCGGGACCTAGATCCCGCGCCGGGCGGATCTGGCGCCTTTCGCTACAATTCCACTCCTGAAACGAAGCTGCCGCCGAGCCACTCGACTTCGGAACCCACATGTCCAGCACGAACGGCCCGCTCGCACCGCCCGCGCACACCGCCACGGGGCCGAAGCTCGACCTCCCGGCCCTGCGCGACCTTTTCGATGGCGTCAGCGACTTCGTCCAGAGCGTGCTGCCGGACGGCAGCATTCGCTTCGTGAACAGGCCGTGGCTCGAACGCCTCGGCTACACGTTCGCGGAAGTCGACGGCCGCAACATCTTCGAGATCATCCACCCCGATAGCCGCAACCACTGCATGCACTATATGCAGCGACTGCTCGGCGGCGAGGACGTCGGCGTGATGGAGGTGGTCTTCGAGACGAAGACCGGCGAGCCGGTACAGCTCGAGGGCAAGGTCACGGTCCAGTTCGAGGGCGGCGTACCTCAGGTCACGCGCGGCGTGTTCCGCGAGCTCAGCCCCGAGCAGCGCAGCAACCCTTCGCTGGTGCGGCTGCGCGAGCAGCGCAAGCTGTTTCACACAGTTCTCTCGATCCTGCGTGCAAACAGCCACGCGGATCGTCAGAGGTTCCTCGCGCTCGCTACGCAGCAGGTCGCAACCGCGCTGGGCATCGCTCGGGTGAGCGTGTGGCTCTTCGACGCCGCCCACTCGCGCATCGTGTGCGAGAACCTCTTCGCCGACGGAGTCGACCAAGGCCGCACGTCGGTCGAGCTGCTGCGCCGCGATCACCCCTCCTATTTCGAGGCCATCGAGCAGCGTCAGCCCGTGCGTGCGAAGGACGCGCACTCCCACGTTGCGACCCGCAGCTTCTCTTCCGGCTACCTCATGCCGCTGGGCATCAACTCGATGCTCGACCTGCCGCTGTGCTTGGGCAGTACCGTCGAGGGCGTCTTGTGCTGCGAGCACGTCGGAGAGCCTCGGCACTGGACCCACGATGAAGAGGAGTTCGGCCTCGCCGTCGCGGCGATCTTGCTCATCTACATCGAGAGCGACCGCCGCATTCGTGCGGAGGAGGAGCTGCAGCGCCTCAACATCGAGCTCGAGAAGCGCGTCGAGGAACGCACCCGCAGGCTCGCCTCGGCCGAGGAGCGCCTGCGCTACCTCATGACCGCGGTCCCGGCCGTGATCTTCTCGTGCGACGCCGGCCGCGACTTCCGCAGCACCTTCGTCAGCCCCAACATCGAGGCGCAGCTCGGCTATCCCGCGCACGAGTATCTGTCCCAGCCTCACTTCTGGCGCGACCACTTGCACCCAGAGGACGCAGCCGGAGCCTATGCGCACATGGAGCGCGCGGTCGCGCACGGCAGCGCGACGTTCGAGTACCGCTTCCGCTTTCCCGACGGCACGTATCGCTGGTTGCGGGACGACTACATGCTGATGCGGGATGCCGACGACAATCCCGTCGAGATCGTCGGCTCGTGCATCGACATCCACGACCGCCGCATGGCCGAGGCCGCCGCGCAGGCGTCGGCGCGGGACCTGCGCCACCTGATCGAGTCAGCCAACGTGCCGATCTTCGGCGAGGACATGGAGGGGCGCCTCAACGAGTGGAACGGCTGCGCCGCGCGCCTGACGGGCTTCTCGAGCGAAGACGTGCTCGGCCGCCCCTTCGCGGACCTCGTTCCGCCGGGCCAGCGCCGCAACGTGCGCGACGTGCTCGACGCTGCCCGTCACGGCATCGAGAGCGCCAACGTCGAGCTCCCGGTCGTCGCTCGCGACGGGCGCCATGTGCTGCTCCTGATCAACACCAGCACGCGCCGCAGCGGCGATGGCAAGGTGGCGGGCGTCGTCGGCGTCGGTCAGGACATCACCGAACATCGCGAGGCCCAGCGCCGCAGCCTGCGCGCGCAGCGGCTCGAGAGCATCGGCACGCTCGCCGGCGGCGTCGCCCATGACATCAACAACGCGCTCGCGCCGATCCTGCTCGCGGCCGGGTTGGTCCGCGATCGTCATCCCGAGTCCCGCGACTTGATCGACGTGATGGAGTCGAGCGCACGTCGCGGCGCGTCGATGGTGCAGCAGCTCCTGACCTTCGCCAAGGGCGTCGACGGCAAGCGCATCGTGCTGCGTCCGCAGGCTGTTCTCGCCGAGATCGAGCGCATCGCCCGCAGTACGTTCCCCAAGAACATCCGCGTGTCGTTCGAATGCGACGCCGCGACTCCCAACGTGCTCGGCGACGCGACGCAGCTGCATCAGGTGCTGCTCAACCTGTGCGTCAACGCGCGGGACGCGATGACGAACGGGGGCGACCTGCGCGTGACGGTCGGCTCCCGCACGCTCTCCCCGACCGAGGTGCGCCAAGACGGCGAGGGCGTTCCCGGCCCTATGTGCAGTTCCGAGTCGAAGACACCGGACACGGCATCCCGGCCGAGCTGCTCGAGCGCATTTTCGAGCCCTTCTTCAGCACGAAGAGCGTCGATCAGGGCACCGGCCTCGGGCTTTCGACGGCGATCGGCATCGTGCGCAGCCACGGCGGTTTCCTGCGCGTGCAGTCCGAGCCCGGCAAGGGCTCGACGTTCACGGTGCTGTTGCCCGCTCACGCGGAGCAGGCGCCCGCCCCCGAGGCGCCCGCCAAGTCGATCGAAGGTTTCCGCGGCGCGGGCGAGCTCATCCTCGTCGTCGACGACGAGCCGGCGGTGCGCGACGTGTTCCGCCAGATCCTGAGCGCAATCGGCTTCCGGGTGCGGACGGCTGCGGACGGGCGCGCGGCGCTCGAGATCCTTGCCGACGCCTCGATCCCCGTCGCTGGCGTGATCACGGACCTGCACATGCCGGTGATGGATGGCATCGAGCTCACGCGCGAGATCCGACTACGGCGACCCGAGCTTCCGGTGGTGCTCGCGAGCGGCTTCGCTGAGAAAGCCGACCCGCGTGTGTTCGCGCAGCTGCGCTTCACCGCGCAGCTCTACAAGCCCTTCAGCCTCGAAACGCTGTCCCACGCGCTGCGCCGCATGCTGCGGCCCGCGTAGGAGTACGGGCGAGAAAAGGTCGGGAGCGATCCAGCGCTGGCGGCCCAGCGCGCTCGAAGCCGCGCGCTGGCCTGTGGGATCACGGCGCCGCCGAGGCCCACTTGCGCGTGATGTTGGCGAGGTCGGGCTGCGGCGAGGCTTCGTCCGAGCCGAAGTAGGCACGCTCCAACGCAGCGATCTCCGCCGCGAGCTCGGCGCGGCGTTGCGCGTCGAGGCGCTCGTCTTCGTGAACGTCGCGCAGGAAGCCGAGCGCCGAGAACGGCGTCAGCGGTTCGGGAATCGAGCGTCCCTCCGCGCCGCGAGCGGCCGCCTGCGGCTTGGAGCGGCGCAGAATCCACGCGAACACGCCGAGCGTGAGCGCTCCGCCGACCCACCAAGGCCACAGAGAGCGCCCGGCGCCGTAGTCGTACTCGAGTTCGACCTCGGGGCCGACGGCTGCGAGGTCGGCATCGACGTAGCGGAAGTGCTCGTTCGTCGATGTCGCAACCTTCGGCGTCGCGAAGGCGAAGGTCTCCGGCAGCTTCGCGAGGCCCTCCTTGCCGCGGAACGTGATCGTCCAAAGCCGCTCCGACAGCACGCTCACGCCGTCGTCGTCGAACTTCGAGACCGAGACGGGGCGCTCTTCCTTCGAGGCGATCTCGAAGCCCGCAGGCGCGAGGGTGACGAGCTCGTCGAGCGTCGGTACCAAGCCCGCCGCGGTCGCCTTGATCTCCAAGACGAGCTTGCCGGACTTCGCCTGACGCTCATCGAGCGTCTGAACGAGGGTGAGACGCTCGAACGGCCGCGTAGCGACAGCCTCGGGCTTGGCGTCGATCAGAAGCTCGCGTGACTCGATCGGCAGCACGCAGTAGCCGCTGGTGTCCAAGAAGTCGAGGTCGAGCTTGAGCGGCGGGATGCGGTCCACCTCCGGTCCGCGCGGCTGTAGCAACACATACGCATAGGGCGTCACACGCCAGCCTTCTTGCGCGTCGGGCTTCGAGCGCGCCTCGGGCTGATTGAACGTGACGGAGAGGACGTCGAAGCGCTCCTTGAGCGTCTCGCGCACGGCCTCCTCGAACTTGTCGCGGTAATCCTCGAGCGGACGGCCGTAGTTCCAAGCGTAGTTCTGGCTGTTTTGGTTCTGCAGGTACTTCGAGAAGCCGCCGGACTCGCGCTCGATCTCGGTCGTGTGGCGCAGGTCGACAGCGAGGCCGAAGGGGGACTTGTGTCCGACCTCGCTCGCGCCGTCCACGGTCGCGCGAAGCTGGATTTCCGTCACGAGATCGCCGTAGTACGACGCAAGCTGCTGTAGATCGCGCGTGATCTTGGTTTCGCCCGTGATGGCGAGTCCCTGTCGAACGTAACGCGACTTCACGGCCGGGTTGCAGCTGCCGATGCGCGTCGTGAGCGAGTTTCCGAACATCTCGACGTGGCGTGCGACGCGATCGGTGGGGAGCGCGTCGAGCGCGGCCTTGATGCGACCGATCTCGGCCTGAGCGAGCTGAGTCTTTGCGTCGATGCGGTTCAGGTCGCTCGCGCCGAGCGCAGCGTAGAACCACGTCTCGAAAACTTCCGCGGTGTCCTTGGACGGTTCGGCGTCGGGGAGGGACGCTGCGTAGAGCTGCGCCGCGCGCGCGAACGACTCGAAGGCCTTCGTGCGCTTGGCGGAGTACTGCGAGTCCTTCTGCAGCTCGTAGCGGAACTGGTTCTCGTCGTGCTCGAGCGCTGCGAGAACGTTCCACAGCTGCCATGCGCTCGCGTGCTTCTCGAGCGCGCGTTCGAGCGTCTCTCGCGCGAGGGCGTAGCCACGGAGCACCTCCTGCTCGATGTCCTTCTGCTTGCGCTGGGTGCCTTTCTCCTTCTGTAGCGCAGGGTCGCGCCAAACGGCCACGAGGTTCGTGCGCATCGCGGAGACGAGCTGCGCGAGCGTCTCGGGCGCGAGCGCGTCGATCGCTCCGAAGATTTGCTCGAGGGTCTCGAGCCGATAGATCTCGGCTTGGCTGTGGGCGGCGCGGAAGGCGCTCGCGACGAGCTTCTGGTCGACCTCGACGTTCAGGGCGCGCATGCGCGCAACCCACTGGCCGAGCTCCGCGAGCGCGCGCTCCTGCTTCGAGCGCGTGAGCGGGATCGCGTTGGCGCGCTGGTCGAAGCCGTACATGTAGACGTACGGGTTCGAGCGCCCCTGATTCTGATTCGGGTTGTGCTTGCGCGCCCAGACGCGCAGGAACTCATCGACGAGGCTCTTGGCGGGAATCGGATCCGTCGCGGCGAGCTTCTCGATGTAGGGGAACGCATCGGCCTCTTCGCCGACCTTCAGGTACAGCTGCGCGTAGGCCATCGCGAGGCGCGGACGCAGCGTCGGCTCGACGAAGTCCAGCCACTCGTCGCTCGGGCGGGTGTCGAGCACCTTCGCGGTCTTGATCGCGACCGGCGAGTTTCCGCGCCCGTTCCACGGGTTTTCGTCGTCGCTGTTGTCGTAGAAGAAGAAGTTGCCGTACATGTCGCGCCGCATCTGCGGTCCGAGAGAAGTCGACGTGTCGGCGGTGTAGGTCCAAGTGGCCTCGCGCAGCCAGTTCGACGCGAGGAGCGAGAGCTGCGGCTGCCAACTCGTCGCGAGCTCTGGGGCCGCGCGGAGCAGCGCGCGCGCCGCCGTGCTTTGCAGCTCGAGGAGCCGCAGGCGGCGCTCCGCATCCATCGGCGCCATCGAGAGCGCCTTCGACGCGGTCGAGCCGATCGCCGCGAGGATCTCCATGCCGCGCTCGGGCCGCGCCGTAAAGCTCTCGTCGAGCCACGCAGCGCCGAGCTCCGCACGCAGCTTCGGTGCGAGCTCGACCGCGCGAGCGATGGCCTCGCTCTTCGCCTTCTCGCTGACTTCGCCGACCGCTAGCACGGCCTGCGTCGCGCGCCACGCGCGCTCGAGCCATTCGGTGCGCGCATCCTTCGCGTGCCGCGCGAGGCACAGACGCGAGATCAGGTTCAGGCCCTCGCGGTCGGCTGTGGCTTGTGCTTCTTCGAGCGTCGGCAGGAACGGCTCGAGCTCCTCGGGTTTGCCTGCGCCGACGAGGATGCGCGCCATGCGACGGCGATCGACGGCGAAGTCGGGCTCGTCGATGCGGGCCTTCACGAGCGCGAGGAAGCTCGAGAGCTGGTGACCCTGCTCCAGCGACTGCGCCAGCAGCTGTCCGAGCGCGGCGAGGTTTGCGTCGCTCGGCGTGCGCGGGCAGGCCGCTGTGAGTCCGAGCACGTCGGCGGGGGAAAACTGGTTTTTCTCCAGGTGCTGCTGGCCTTGCGGCGGCACGCGGTCACGCTCGCGCGGACCTTCGACGAGCGACTCCAGCAACCGGTCGTAGCCCGCCTTCTGTTCGTCTTCCTGCCAGCTTGCGAAGGACGCCTTCACCGCGGCCCAGTCACCGACCGTCACGTTGCGTGTGAAGCGCTTGAGTTCCTCTTCGACGGCCTTCTTCTCGGCCGCGGCCTGCCGCTGCTCCTGCTCGGCCTTTTGCTTGGCGTCGTCCTCCGCGGGCGTCGCGTCGGAGGGCGCATCGGTTGGGGCAGACTCGATCGGCACGGCGGCGGCAGGCGCAGTCCCTGCCAGAGAGGTCGCAGGAGTCGTCGTGGTCGCCGCGATCGCGCCCGATGTGGGCAGCGCGCCGCCCTGCACCGCGCGGAGCGGAATGGCGGCGGTGTTGGGCACGGCGGTGATCGTCGTGCCGGTGACCGGCGTGCCGGTGACCGTGATCGTGGTCGCGACGACCCGACCGCTCACGACCGCACCTTCCGTCGCATCGAGCACCTGCCCCGTCTTCACCTCGTCCGCGCCAGCGCTCGGCTCCAGCGCGGCTTCGCGCACCTTCGCCCATGCGGCGAGGATCGCCGAGGGGCGTCGGTCGTAGTTCATCTGCTTCAGCTTCGCCACGCGCGGCCCGGGCTTCGCAGGCTTCGCGTCGGACGCGCCCTCCGTTTCCGAGTCTTGGGCCTCCTGAAGCTCCGCGAAGCTGCCTTCACCGCCTTCCTCCGCGTAGCCGAGCTCCGCGAACTGGATCGACTGGGCCTGTGCGAGCGAACCACACAAGAGCGCCGCCGCGAGGGCGCGCGCCGTGAAACGAATCTCCATCCTGCACTCCACCTTCATGCCCGGGGCCGAGCCTCGGACTTGCACGCCATCACCTGTGCGAGCGATACGAAACCGACAGCAACGGACGCGGCTCGCGCGAAGTTCGATCGCGCGAGCCGCCGAGGACGACCGACTAGGAACCGCCGCCGTCCGGCGGCGGGCCGGAGCTCGCGCCACGCGCGTCGGCAGGCTTCTGTCCCTTGCTCGGACTCTTGGAGCCGCGACCGCGGCCCGATCCACAGCCCTTTCACTGCGAGGGCAGCGGCAGGCCTTGGAGGTCCTTGATGTCCATGCGCGCGAGGCGGATCGAGGACTCGAGGCTCTCCTGTGCGCGCGCTGCGCCGGCGTCGTCGCCGCGGGCGAGCAGGGTCTCCGCGACGAGCTTGTAGTTCTGGCGCGACGCGTCGACTTCGCGCTCCCATTCCTCCGGCGCCGCGCCTTCGAGGCGCAGCAGCCACGTCGTGTAGTACTGCGCGTTGGCGAGCGCATCGCGCGCGTCGAGCAGGAGCGCCGGATCCGCAGATGCGTCCGCCTCGAGCTCACCGACGAGTCCTTCGAGATCGCGGCGCGCGTCGGGCAGCTTCGAGAGGAACATCTGCGCCTTGGAGCGCTCGAGGCGCAGGCGGCGCAGCTCCGCGACGTTGTCGGCCGGCAAGGCGGCGATCGCCTCGGACAGCGCGCGCTCGGCCTCGGCCCACAGGCCGCGTGCCGCTGCGTCGCCTTCCTTCTCCGCGACCGCGCAGGCTTCGCGCACGTGCTCGCGCGCCAGCGCAACCTGCTCCGCTGCGGCGTCGACTCGCAGCCGTTCTTGTCCCGGTCCGTAGTGGTAGGCCGCCGCCCCGACGGGCAAGAGCAGCCACGTGAAGATCAGGAGCTTTCTCATAGGGTTCTCTCGTCCTCCTGCGGGCGCGACGCGCGCTCGCTCATGCTATCCCAACGGGGCCCTTGGCGCCCGTGCGGTCCGCTTCCCGAGCCTCTGCGACCTGCACGCCGGGTCTCCAGCGCGTTCCCGCGAGGTGCAGCGCCAGCGGCAGGAGCGCGAGCAAGGCCGCGCCGAGGCCGATCGCGAAGAGTGCGTATTCGCGCCGCGTCAGGCGCTCGAAGGGGTTCTCTTCGTCCTGAGCGAACGACTCTTGGATCACCGCGGACGCCAGCTGCGTCTCGTTCGCATTGTGGAACACGCCTCCGAGGCGCGCCGCGATCTGCTTGAGCGTCGCCACGTCTTGTCGCGAGTGCCGCCCGTCGATGAAGCGCCCCGTCTGCGGATCGCCGACTCCGACGATGATCGTGCTGTGCACAGCCGCCGGCATGCGCGGCATCCCGGTGGCGGGCACCGTGTCGCCGTCGCTGACCACGACGAGCGTCGTCGAGCCGGGGTTCCAGTCCTTTGCGACCTTCGCGGCTTCTTCGAGTCCCGCGAAGAGCTCCGTCTTTCCCGCCTTGAAGGCGTGGTGCATCGGCAGGTCGCTCAAGATGTTGCGCACGACCTCGAAGTCGCTCGTGTCGATGACGACGGGCTTCGCGCCGGAATACACCGCGATCACGCTCACGCGCGTCTGCGCGAAGGGCACGCGATCGAAGAAGGACTCCATCACGTCGCGCGCGCGCTGCATGCGGCTCTGCTTTTGGTCTTTCCCGGCGTCGACGAGGCGCATGCTCGGGCTGACGTCGAGGACGAGCAGGATGTGGCGCGGATCTTCGACACGGCGCGCGACGCCGCCGTCGCCCGAGTGCGCGCGGGGGGGGAGCGCGCACAGGGTGGTGAGGCCCCATGCGAGGGCTGCGCCCGAGATCACACGGAGCGTCGGCGCTGCGCTCGCCCACGCAGCGGGCCGGCCGCGCGGACCGAAGGCGAGCCGCGCCACGCGCACGACGCGACGGGAGTGCAGCCACTCGGCGAGCGCTCCGAGGACGAGCGCGAGGGCTGCCGCGAGCTCGGGCGCGGACTCGGGCATCACCATGGCGTGTACCTCAGCCCCAAGGCCGCGAAGAGGAACGCGAACAGCGATATGAGCGCCGCGATGCACCAAGGAATGTAGTCGTCGGAGGCCTCCGCTTGGCTCTTCTCGAGCTTCGCCTTCGACATCGCGTCGATGCGCGCGAAGATCGAGTCCAGTCCGCCTTCGTCCTCGGGCTTGAACGCCTCGCCGCCGGTCATCGTCGCAATTCGGACGACCTCGTCGGGGATCGCGCCCTCGGCGATGTGAACGGTGAAGACCGTGATGCCTTCGGCCGCGAGCTCGCGTGCGATGGCTTCGTCCTCGCCGCCGGAGAGATCGGAGCTGTAGCCGTCGCTCACGAGCACGATCATGCGGTCGCCGTCCGTGCGCTCGACGAGCACCTTGCGGCACGCGCGCAGGGCCTTGCCGATCTCGGTGCCCCCAAACCAGCTCGGCAGGTTGCGCGGATGCATGAACGGGGGCGCGCAGCGAAACGCCGACACGTCGTTGGTGAGCGGCACCCAGTGCAGCACGTTGTTGCCGAAGAAGGTCAGCCCGAACGCGTCGCCCTCGCGGCGGTCGAGGAACGAGTTGATCGCGACCATCGCGGCGTCGTAGCGATCGCCCGGCCCGAACTGGGCCATCATGCTGCCCGAGACGTCGACGCAAAACTGGATGTTCGTGAGCGCGCGCTTCGAGCGCGGCTCGGCCCACGACTGCGGTCCCGCGAGCACGAGCAACACGCACGCGAGCAGCATGGCGGGGAGACACTCGGCGGTGCGCAGCAGGAAGCGCACGCGAGAGTTGCGCGCCGCCGGTGCATGGTCGAACGGCAGGACGAGCGCACGGCCGCGCCGACGCCATGTCCACAGGGCCAGAGCCGCTGGCACGACCAGCAGCATCAGCACCCACGGATGGCGAAACGACGCGAGCGCTTCCATCAGCGCGCGGCTCCGTCGCTGTCGAGCTCTTCGGCGCGGAGGTTGCGGTAGGGCGCGAGCAGCGCAGGGATCTCTTCGGCGCCGCGTGGCTGCGGACGGTGCAGCCACTCTTCGAGCTTCGAGAGCAGCGGCCCGGCGTCAGGGTGCTTGCGCAGCGTCGCGATCACCTCCGCGGGACGCGCTTCATCGAGCCGCAGCCGCCGACGCCAAAGCGCGACGAGCGAGAGCTCGAGCGCCGCGCGCTCTTCGCGCGAGAGCTCCCCGCGCATCGCGCGCTCGACGAGCGGCTGCAAGCGCTCCGCGAGCGAGCGGACCTTGGGCTGCGCAGCTAGTTCTGCGGCGCGGCGACGGCGGCCCGCGAGCAGCATCCAACCCAGTCCCGCGACCCAGACCACCCCGCCCGCGACGAGCAGCGCCTCGTAGCCACCGAGCTCGGGCAGTTCCGCGGGTTTCGGCGCGTTCGGAAGGCGCATGCCTTCCTCACCGAGCGCGGAACGCACCGTGACTTCGAGCGCCGGCAGGTCCGACTTCGTCGAGCCATCCTTGCGCACGAGCAGCGCGCGCAGGTCGTGCACGCCGGGTTCCAATCCCCAGAACTCGAAGTCGTAGCGGAACGAGTCGCCGTGGGGGCGCACCGCGACGATGCGCAGCGCCACCGGCGAGGTCCTCGAGCTCGTGACCGCCTCCAGCTCGCTGCCGGGAAGCACGACGTCGTTCCAGCGCGCCGGCATTCCGACCGTGGGGGACGCGACTTCCTGCGGCGGGCGGGCCGAGACGTGCTGGGGCGCCGTCGCGAGAGCCGCGGCGCACGCAAGGCGCGAGGTCCACTTTCGGAAGAGCATCATCGCGTCCCTCTCGCGGCTCCGCCGCGGTTCTTGAACATCTCGCGGAGCTTCGATGCGCACGGCTCTCCGGCGCGCAGCGTCAGGCAGTCGACACCCGAGCGCACGAGCGCGCTCGAAAGCTCTCTCGGATCGAGCTGCACGTCGCGCCCGCGCGCCACGAACTCGCGACCCGTTTCGGCTTCGCGCGCGCGCAGGAAACCAGCGCCCTGCAACCCTGCTTCGGCGGGGTCCACGAGCTGCAGCGCCACGCAGTCGTGCGCATGTCCGGCGTACTGGAGTGCCTTGAGGGCGCCCTCGTCGTGCAGGTCCGAGAGCACGATCAGGAGCGAGCGCTGGCCGAGCGTCGGAATCACCTCGCGCAGCCGCTGGGCGAGCGTGGTGCGCTCGTCGAAGCGATGCGTTCGCAGTTGCAGGAGCCACTGCATCACCCGGGCGCGAGAGAGGCTCGGGCTCACGCGCATCGAGCGCTCGCCTGCGCCGATCACGCCGACGGGACTCACGCGGTCGAGGCACGCGAGCGCGAGCCCACCCGCGACGTACAGCGCGAGCTCGTACTTGCTCGCCTTGCCCGATGCGAGCGTCATCGACGCCGAAGTGTCGAGGAACAGGTAGCAAGGCGTCGACTTCGGCGCCTCGTATTCCTTGACGTAGGGCTTGCGCGTGCGCGCCGTGACCCGCCAGTCGATCGAGCGGATCGGGTCGCCCCACTGGTACGGCCGCGACTGCACGTATTCGGTGCCGCTGCCGAGGTACGGCGACTTGTCGATGCCATACGACAGGCTGTCCGCGAGCTTGCGGATCGCGATCGCGAACTGGCGCGCGTCGAGGGTGCTGAGCTCCTCGACGTAGCCTTCCTGCGCCCGCAGCGCCGGATCGACCTTGGCCGTCATGGGCACTAGCTGCGTGCTTCGCCGCCCATCGCGCGCAGGATCTCGTCGAGCACCTGCCGCCCCGTCTTGCCTTCCGCGATCGAGCCGTACTTGAGGCGCATGCGGTGGAGCAGCGCGTCCTCTGCGAGCGCGTAGAGGTCTTCGGGGACCACGTAGTCGCGGCCGTGCATCAACGCGCGGGCTCGCGACGCCTTGATGAGCGAGATCCCCGCGCGCGGGCTGCAGCCGAGCTCGACGTCGGGGTGCGTGCGCGTGCGGTGCACGACCTCGACCACGTGGTCGACGAACGTGTCGCTCACATGGATCGAGCTCACGGCCTCCATCGCCGCGACGATCTCGTTGCCCGAACCGACCGGGCGCTGGTCGAGCACGTCGAATTCGGTCTGCACGATCGCGCCTTTGTCCTGGCGCTGGATGCCGAGCGCGGCATTCCGGCGCAGGACCTCGCGCTCCTCTTCCGGGCTCGGGTAGTCGAGACGATGCACGAGCATGAAGCGGTCGAGCTGCGCTTCGGGAAGCTCGAACGTGCCGGCTTGTTCGACCGGGTTCTGCGTCGCGATCACGAGGAACGGCGCGGGCAGACGGAAGGTCTCCGGTCCGATCGTGACCTTGCGCTCTTGCATCGCCTCGAGCAGCGCGCCCTGCACCTTCGGCGCAGCGCGGTTGATCTCGTCGGCGAGCAGCAGGTTCGTGAAGATCGGCCCTTTGCGCACGCGGAACTCGTTCGTGCGCTGGTCGAGCACCTCGCTGCCCAAGATGTCGGAAGGCAAGAGGTCGATCGTGAACTGCACGCGTGCGAAGCCGAGGTCGATCGACTTCGAGAGCGTCGACACGAGGAGCGTCTTTGCGAGGCCCGGCACGCCCTGCAGGAGCAGGTGTCCGCCCGAGAAGAGCGCGATCAGGAGCCGCTCGACGACGACGTCTTGACCGACGACGACGGTCCCGACGCGCGCGCGCACCTTCTTGATGTAGTCCTGGACGTGCGCGAGATCGGCTTGGCTGACGCTGGGGCGGGTCGTCGTCATGGCGGGAGCGGCCGCGGGGGGCCGCGCTGAGGTGAGCGCGTCGTCAGAACGTCGGAATCGTCCGATGGACCGCGCGCGTCGCGGGATCTTCCCAGAAACCGCCGCGGCTGCCACTGCCTGACCACTTTTGCGCGTTCAAGTCGAGTTCGAGCGCGCGGACCTCGAAGGTCCCGCCGCCGGGAAGTTGTGGAACTTCCGCCGAGCGACGGCGATCCTCCCGCGCCTGCAACGGACGGGCTCGCTGTGGACCTTCACCTGCTCAGTTCGAACCTCACGAACCCGACGCTCTTGTTCTTCCTCCTAGGGGTGCTCGCCAAGGTCCTTCGCAGCGACCTCGAGATCCCGGGAGCGAGCATCAAGTTCATCTCGCTCTACCTGCTCTTCAGCATCGGCTTCAACGGCGGACTCGAGCTTGCGCACTCCGGCCTCGACGCGACGATCCTGCGCTGTCTCGGGCTGGGGCTCGCGCTCGCAGCAGCGATCCCGCTCTACACGTTCTTCGCACTGCGCTCGCGACTGGGAGTGCAGAACGCAGGGGCGATCGCGGCCGCGTACGGCTCGGTGAGCGCCGTGACCTTTGTCGCTGCAACGGGCTTCCTCGAAGCGCGACAGATCGCGTTCGGCGGCCACATGGTGGCCACGATGGCCCTGATGGAGAGCCCTGCGATCATCGTGGGGGTCATGCTGCTGATGCGTTTTGATCGCGAGGGCGAGGAGCGCGCATCGCTGCGCCAGGTCCTGCATCACTCGCTCACCAACGGCAGTGTGCTCGTATTGCTCGGGAGTCTGCTGATCGGCGCCGTCGCCGACGCGAAGCAGGCCGCCGGCATTCGCCCGTTCACGACAGACATCTTCAAGGGTTTCCTCGCGGTGTTCCTGCTCGAGATGGGCATGGTCACAGCCGCGCGCATCTCGGCCCTGCGCAGCTACGGTGCTTGGCCGTTCGTCGCCGCGCTCGCGCTGCCCTTGCTCAACGGCTGCGCCGGAGCCTTCGCTAGTTCGTGGGCCACCGACGACGTCGGAGACCGCTTCATGTTCGCCGTCCTCGCCGCGAGCGCGAGCTACATCGCAGTGCCCGCGGCAATGCGCTTGGCGGCGCCCAAGGCCGACCCGGGGCTCTACATTCCGATGGCACTCGGCCTGACCTTCCCGCTCAACATCACGCTGGGAATGCCGCTCTATCTGGCCTTGGTCGAGCGCATGTGAGCCCATGGCGGCGCCGCTGACGTTCGCGAGTCGCGCTCTGAAGGTGGCGACCTTGCACGAGAAGGAGCGCGCGATCGGTCCGCCGTTCGTCGAGCTGCTCGGCATCGCGCGTTGCATCGTGGCCCCAGTCGATACCGACCGCTTCGGTTCGTTCTCGGGCGAGGTGCCGCGCGAGCTCGAGCCGCGCGCCGCGGCCGAGGCCAAGGCGCGCGCAGCTCTCGCGCAGTTCGGTGGCGATCTCGCGATCGCGAGCGAGGGTTCCTTCGTGCCGTATCCGCCCGCGCCGCTGCTCACGCTCGACGAAGAGTGGCTCGTGCTGGTCGACGTGCAATCGGGGCGCGTGCACTCCCATCGTTACGCGACGCTCGACGCGGTGTTCGCGGGCCGCCGCTGCACGTCGATGGCCGCGCTGTCCAGCTTCGTCGCCGAGCAGCCGTTCCCGGAGCATTCGTTCGTCTTGCGCCCGCGCGAGCGCTGGTCGGTGGGCGAGCCCGTGTTCAAAGGCGTGGTCGATCCGAGCGCAATGCGTGCGCACGCGGAGACTCTACTCGCGGACTACGGAGAGCTCTGGATCGAGACGGACCTGCGCGCTCACCACAATCCGACTCGGATGCGCGCAATCGCCGCGGCGGCGCAGGAATTTGCGGTGGAGCTCGCCACGTCGTGCCCTAGCTGCGTTGCGGCTCACTTCCGCGTCGTACGCACGGTCGCGGGCTTGCCGTGCGCTGCGTGCGGTGAGCCGACAGAGCTCGTGCGAGCGCGCGTCCGAGGCTGCGATGTCTGCGGAGAGCAGCGCGAGCTTCCCCGCGCCGACGGTCGTCTCGAAGCCGACCCTGACTCCTGCGGCGCGTGCAATCCATGAGTTGCGGCGTCGCGGAAGCTGCTTCACGTCGCCTCTCAGCGAGGGCGTGGGTCAGCTGCGCGGGCCGCGGCCGCGGCCACCGCGCCACAAGAGCTTGCGCAGACGCCACACACCTTTGATGTCCTCCCAAGCGGTGCTGACGATCTTGACGCGGCTGTCGTCGTCGTCGATCCAGCGCACGGGGAGGTCGGCGATGCGGTAGCCCTGCTTTTCTCCGAGCACCAGCAGTTCCGTGTCGAAGAACCAGCCCTGATCCTCGATTTGGGGAATGAGGTCCGCGACGGCGCGCCTCGACGCGGCCTTGAAGCCGCACTGCGCGTCGGAGAAGTGCGTGAACAGGACGACCTTGACGAACAGGTTGTAGCAGCGGCTGATCACCTCCCGCTTGAGGCCCCGCTTGATGCGCGACTCCGGCAAGAGCCGCGAGCCCGTGCCGATGTCGAAGCCTTGCTCGTGAATCGCGCGGCAGAGCTTGGTCAGCGCCTCGAGCTCGGTCGAGAGGTCGACGTCGGTGTACGCGACGATGTCGGCATCGCACTCGGTCCACGCCTTGCGCAGTGCACGTCCGCGGCCGCGCTCGGGGATCGTGAAGTAGCCGACCTCGCCGGGGTACTTGGCCGCGAGCCTTGCCGCGAGCTCCGCCGTGCCATCCTTGGAGCCGTTGTCCGCGACGAAGATCTCCCAGCGATACGGAAACTCTCCGCGCAGGAACGAGCGGCAGCGCTCGACCGATGCCTCGAGCTGCGCCACTTCGTTGAGGCACGGGATCACGAGGCGGACTTTGGGCTGCGGCGCAGTCATGGGACGATTCGAGTGTAGTCCCGTCGGTCCTCAGTCGTTGCGGACGCGAGCCCCGGTGCGCCAGATGCCTACGCACAGTGCGGCGACCGCTGCCGTGAGGCCGAGCGCGAGGAAAGGATTTCCAAGCCATGGCGAGCCCGGCGTCGTCTGTCGCAGCACTGTGAGCCACGGGAGCTGCGGCCCCTCGCGCACGATCCGCACGAAGGAAGCCGGGACCGGCGTGCTCGTCAGTGCGAGCTCCCAGTAGCCGTCGAGTGCGACGGAGGGTGTGTCGAGCGCGACGGCGATGCGCCGCAGGTCATTTTCCGTGTCGCTCACCTCGCGCGTCATCGAAAGCACGACGGCGTGCGCGACGACCGCGACGGTGAGCGCCGCGAGCCAGCGTCGCTCCAGCCGCGCGAGCGAATCCGCGGCGAAGAGGAACAGGAACGGCACCACGGGCAGCAGATACCGGAAGCCCGTGTTGAACTGCAGCAGCGAGTACACGTTCATCGCGCAGAACGTCGTGAACGCGAGGACGAAGGCCCACACCCACGCGCGCTCGCGGCGGGGCAGCACGCGGCGGGATTCGTCGAGCGAGCCAGCGGGCAGGAACGCGAACGCAAGCAAGGGCGCGAACGGCAGCAGGCCCCAGCTCGGGCTGATCAGGTTCTTCAGGAACACCTCGCCGCTCGGCAGCATGATCCCGCGCGCTCCGACGTCGACGTACTCATTCTGGCGCGGCATGACGAACTGCCCCGGCGTGAACGGATCGCCGTACATCGCTCCCTGCGTGCCGAGCAGGAACAGGATCGGCGGCACGGCAGCCAAGACGCTCGGGATCGATTCCTTCAGCGCGGTTGCGAGTCCGCCAGAGCGTGCGCGAGAGACGACGAAGTACAGCGCGAGCATCCCCGCCGGAACGACGCCGGCGTAGTCGAGCGAGATCGCCATGCCGCACAGGAAGCCTGCCCACGCGCGACGCGCCGTCGAGAGGTGCTCGCCCGTGCCGGGGCGAGGCCACAGGAGCAGGAACGCACCGAACAGGACGAGCATCAAGAACACGTTGTGGTTCAGGTGCGCGGACCGATAGAAGACCGGCGTCGCGAAGGCGAACAAGAACGCGAGCCACGTGCTACGCGCGCGGTCGATGCCGCGCGAGAGCAGGGTGGAGTACATCAGCACCACGAGCGCGGCGCAGAGTGGCGCCATGAGGAACGCGGACGTGACCGCGGTCGCGGCGCCGAAGCGCAGGTCGAGACCTGCCGCCTTGACTTTGCGGAACATCTGCTGCCGCAGCGGGTACTTGGTGTCGTACGTCGCGTCGACGCTGCCGCCTTGGGCTGCGAGTTTCTCCTTCGAGCGCGCTTCGAGGGCGTCGAGAAGCGGATCGAACGCGAGGAGCGGCGGCACTGCGATCAGCGAGCCCATCACGTTGTTGCCCGAGTACACGTGGCCGTCGGTGTGACGGAAGAGGTCCGCGTGGAAGCCCTCGTAGCGGTCACAGATCCAATCGCCGCGCTCGATCAGAGCGAACGCGGGATAGTGCTCGCGCACGACGTTCGTCGCGAAGAATGCGCTGTAGACGATCCAGCAGATCAGGAACAGCCGGACTTTGACCGAGGCGAGCCACTTCATCGGTGCGAAGCGAGCTTATCGGGTTCGGCCACGGGATACCCGCAGCGGCTCCCACGGAAGCGTGAGCACGGGGTCGCGGGAGCGTACGCGCTCGCCGTGGGGGACCTAGCGGGGACGGTTGTCATGGCGAGCACGTCCCAAGCGCGGGACCGAGGTGCGGCCCCTGCGGGGACCCACGCCTGCTAGCTTCTCGCTCGGATGGAGCTCGCGCCCTCGCATCGCCGCATCGACCTGCGCACAGCCCTGTGGCTCGGGCTCGGCGTGTTCGTGGTGCTCGCCCCCGGCGCGTTTCTCGGCGTCCCGGGCAAGTCCGTGGCGGGGGCGTGGCGCGTGCTCGCGGGCGAGGTCCCTTACCGGGACTTCTGGTCGATGTACGCGCCCGGGCAGTTCTATGCGACGGCCGCGGTGCTCGCCTCGACGGGAAAGCAGGTGATCGCACCCGCGCTCGTCGCCTGCGCACTCAAAGCGTTGACCGTTTCGCTCTTGTTCCTCGCGTCTTTGGGGTTCGGCGCGCCGCGGCAGCTTGCGCTTCTAGCTTGCGCGCTCTTGGGCCTCGCGCTGTTCGAGATCGCGCCCGAGCTTTCTAGCTATCCGCCAGCCCTCGCGCTGATCGCCGCTGCGCTCGCGTCGATCGCGCGCGAGCCGCGCTCGTGCTTGCACGCGGGACTCTTTCTCGGCTGCGCGGCGTTCTTCAAGCACGACGTCGCGGCCTACGCGACGTTGGCGGTCGCTCTCGGACTGCTCGCCGAGCCTTGGCTCGGCGGTGAGCACGCCGAACAGCGCTCGCAGGGGTTGCGCGAAGCGCTGCTCGTCGGAGGAGTCGCTACCGGCGTGGTTGCGTTCTTTGGCGCCGGACTCGCGCTGCTCGCGGGGCGCGATGCTCTCGTCGACCTCGTGCTGTTTCCGCTCGGCGATTTCCGCCTCGTTCGCAGCGAGGCGTACCCCGGTCTGTGGCCGAACCTGCCGCTTGTCACGAAGTATCTGGACGACATGGCCAATCTGACGCGCGGTCGCGATGCGGTCGAGGCGCTGTCGGAGTGGATGCTTGGCAACGCGCCACAAGCCGTGTTCGTCGCCGTGCTCTTCGTCTTCGTTCGAGAGCGCCGCGCGCTGGCGTGCAAGACCCGACTTGGGCTCGCGATCCTGCTCACCGCGCTGCCGCTGTACTGGTGGGCCGCGCACACCCAGCAGAACACACACTTCACGAGCATGGGCGTCGCGTCGATCCTCGCGCTCGTCCTCGTCTCGCCGTGCCTTCGCGGGCGGGTCGGACGGGGGACGTTCCTCGCCCTCGCGCTTTTCCAAGTCACGGCACTCTTCACGCGTCCGCTGCTCGACGTGGCGTTGCCACTGCGCGCGTGGTCGCGAGTCGAATCGCTCGATCTGCCTCATGCCGCGGGGATCTGCGTGTCTCCGCGCGAGCGGGAGGTCTACAGCAAGATTCGAGCGTTCACGGACGCGCGCGTGGCCCCCGACGAGCCCGTGTACCTCGGCGTCGAGCGACACGACGCGATCGTGATCAACAACCCGCGTTTTCTGTGGTTGCTCGATCGGCCTTGCGCCACTCGGTACCACGAGCTCCATCCGGCGATCACCGACCGCGAAGATGTTCAGCGCGAGATGATCGCCGAGCTGGAGCGGCGACGCGTGCGCTGCGCCGTGATTTGGCGGTTCGGCTGGCCCAAGACGATGCTCGACTCGATCGTGAGGGAGCGTCGCGCAGCCATTCCGCAGTGCGGAGCGACGCTGCTCGACGAGTTTCTCGCGCGCGAGTTCCGACCCGCGCTCGAAGTGGGGGAGTACGTCGTGCTGTGGCGTGAGCTCGAGCGCTGAGGCAGGGGCGCGCATGCCGGAACAGGCGCTCGGGAAGTGCGGGCGGGCTTGGCGAGCGATAGGGTGAAGGGCATGGCGGCGTGGGGTTGGTTCCTACTCGCGTTGGCGGGGCAAGGCGCGGCGCTCGCACTGAGCGAAGCGGGCCCTGTCGTCGCGTACACGCATCTGCGCTTCTCCGCGAGTGAACGCGGGGACCTCGTGGCGGCGGCGGTCCTTGCGCTTCAGGCTGCCTGCGTGGTGCGCGCTCTGGCGAGCCGTACCGCGGAGGTGCGCGAGTGGACGCGCAGGATGCTGCCGCGCTGGCGAGGCGTTGCATTCGTCGCGGCGACGGGACTCGTGGCCGCGAAGATCTCGAGACCGGCGGAGCGCTCGGCACTGGAGTTTGCAGCGGCCACGGCGCTTCATCTGGTCGCGCTCGGCAACTTCGCGCTTGTGGCGCTCTCGCTCACCAAGCCGCAGCTCGATGCCTGCGAACGTCTCTTCGAGCGTTGCTTGGGGCCGCGCGGCGACGGCGCGCCACAGCCCGGCGGGCTCGACCGCTTCGCGTGGATTCTCGCTGCCTTTGCCGTCGCTCTCGCAGCGCTGCTCAATCTCACCGTCTACGAGCGCGCTCCGCATGTGCCCGACGAAATCGTGTACTTGCTGCACGCGCGCTATCTCGCGGCGGGGGAGCTTTGGCTGAATCCGCCGCCGGTCCCCGCGGCGTTCGATCTCGACTTGATGTTGCTCGATCAGGGCAAGTGGTACTGCCCGGTGCCGCCGGGCTGGCCCGCGGTGCTCGCGCTCGGGGTCCGTGCAGGCGTGCCGTGGCTCGTGAACCCGCTTCTCGGTGGCGCGAGCGTGCTGGCGGCCTACCTCCTGTTCCGCGAGCTCTTCGATCTCCGCACGGCGCGCGTGGGCGTGCTCCTCCTCGCGACGAGCCCGTGGCTTGCGTTCCTCGACATGAGCTTCATGACACACTCGCTCACGCTCGCGTGTGGCCTGCTCGGCGCGCTCGGCGTCGCGCGCTCGCGTCGCACGGGGAGCCTCGGGTGGGTCGTCGCCGCTGGCGTGGCGACCGGCGTGATCGCGCTGATACGGCCTCTCGACGGGCTGCTCGTCGCGGGTGCGCTCGGCCTGTGGTCGGTCGGGCTCGGCGGCGCGCGACTCCGCGTTGCAGCGATCGCGACGCTGGTGCTCGTCACGGGCGCTGTCGGCTCGCTCACACTGCCCTACAACAAGGCGCTCACGGGGAGCGCCCGCAGCTTTCCGATCCAGCACTACGTCGACGTCGTGTATGGCGCCGGCAAGAACGACCTCGGGTTCGGGCCGGAGAAGGGGCTCGGCTGGAGCGGCCTCGATCCGTGGCCGGGCCACTCGCCGCAGGAAGCGCTGGTGACCTCGCAGTTCAATGCCTACGCGCTCGACAGCGAAGTCTTCGGCTGGGCCTTCGGCTCGCTCTTGTTCGTGTGGCTCGCCGTGCTGGCGGGGCGCTGGGGCAGGACCGAGCGCGCGCTGGGGTTGTTCGCACTCGCCGTGATCGCGTCGAGCTGGCTGTACTGGTTCAACGGTGGCCCAGACTTCGGCGCTCGCTACTGGTATCTCGCGTTCGTTCCGCTCGTGGTGTGGACGCTCTGCGGGATGAAGTGCGCGAGCGCGGCATGCGAGCATCCGGCGCGCGTCGGTTTTTTTGTGGCAACCGCTGGTGCGGCGGCTTTTCTCGTTTGGCTGCCTTGGCGCGCGCTCGACAAGTACCGCGACTACCGCGGAGTGCGGCCGAGCCTCGTCGCGGCGGCGCCGCTCGAGCAGCTCGACAACGCGCTCGTGCTCGTTGCGGGACGTCGGCACCCCGAGTTCGCTCAGGCGGCGTTGCTCAATCGCTTCGAGGATCCGCGCTCGACGGTGTCGTTCGCGTGGCTGCGCGATGAATCCACCGTGGACGCGTTGATCGCCGCCTACCCGGTGCGGTCGGTGTACTGCCTGCGCGGGAGCGAGCTGAGCGGCCCGCTCGACGCGGGTACGGTGCGCAAGCTGGCGGCGGAGCTTGCGGGGGAGGCCAAGTGAGAGCGCTCGACAGGTATCGCGGCGCGCGCGTCCTCGTGCTGGGCGGCGGCGGTTTCATCGGAACGTGGGTGGCGGCGACGCTCGCTCATGCCGGATCGGAGGTCACGGTCTCGGCGCGCAGTCCCGAGGCTGCACGGTCGGCGCTCGCGCGACACGGCGTGCGCTGTGAGGTGCGGGCGTTCGACTTGGCACACGCCGGTGAGGCGGCACGGCTGCTTCAGGCGCTGAAGCCGTCCATCGTCTTCAATCTCGCGGGCTACGGCGTCGATCCGAGCGAGCGCGACGAGGCGCTCGCATCGCGACTCAACTGCGAGCTCGTGTCCGAGCTCGCAGAGCACGTCCAGCCGCAGTCGGCTTGGTCTGGGCAATCCATCGTCCACGCGGGCTCGGCGCTCGAGTTTGGCGAGCAGCGCGGCGACTTCGCGGATCCGTGGAGCTGCAAGCCGACGACGCTGTACGGGCGAACCAAGCTCGCAGGCAGCGAAGCGCTGCGCGACGTCACGCGTCGGCGGGGCGTGCGCGCGCTCACCGCGCGGCTCTTTACGGTCTATGGGCCTGGAGAGCACGCATCGCGC
>CAIYPP010000113.1 GCA_903928115.1 uncultured Planctomycetota bacterium | reverse complement strand
GCCGGCGACGGCACCACCACCGCGACCCTGCTCACGGAAGCCATTTACACGCAAGGCCTGCGCGCCATCACCGCCGGTGCCTCCCACGCGCGTCTCGTCGCCGGCCTCTCCGACGGCCGTGACGCCGTACTCGAGGCCCTCGACAAGATGGCCAAGAAGGTCACGAGCAACGACGAGGTCCGCCAAGTCGGCACCATCTCGGCCAACAACGACGCGCGCGTCGGCAAGATCATCGGCGACGCGATGGACAAGGTCGGCAAGGACGGCGTCATCACGGTCGAGGAAGGCAAGGGCCTCGACACCGACGTCACGATCGTCGAGGGCATGCAGTTCGACCGCGGCTTCATCTCGCCGCACTTCGTCACCGACCCCAACGCCATGGAAGTGGCGTTCGAGAAGCCCCTGATCCTCGTCTTCGAGGACAAGATCGGCACGATCCAAAAGCTCCTGCCGGTGCTCGAGGCGATCAAGAACGCCAACAAGCCGCTGGTCATCCTCGCCGAGGATGTGGAGAGCGAAGCGCTCGCGACGCTCGTCGTGAACAAGCTGCGCGGCATCCTGCAGTGCGTCGCGGTCAAGGCGCCGGGATACGGCGACCGCCGCAAGGCCATGCTGCAGGACATCGCGGTCCTCACCGGCGCGAAGGCGATCATGAAGGACCTCGGGCTCGAGCTCGAGAAGGTCACCCTGCGCGACCTCGGCAGCGCCAAGCGCGTCGTGGTCACGGCCGACACCACGACCATCGTCGGCGGCGTGGGCGCCCGCAAGGACGTCGAAGATCGCGTGGCGCAGATCCGCGCGGAGATCGAGGTCACGACCTCGGACTACGACCGCGAGAAGCTCCAAGAGCGTCTGGCCAAGCTCACCGGCGGCATCGCGCAGATCAACGTCGGCGGCGCCACGGAAGTCGAAGTGAAGGAGCGCAAGGCCCTGATCGAGGACGCGCTGCACTCGACGCGCGCCGCGGTCGAGTCGGGCATCCTCCCCGGCGGCGGCACCGCGCTGCTGCGCGCCCGCGAGGCCGTCACCAAGCTCAAGAAGCAGGGCGACGACGAGTACAACATGGGCCTCGACGTGCTGCACGCCGCGCTCGCGCGCCCGGTGCAGAAGATCTCCGAGAACGCGGGCTTCGACGGCACGGTCACCGTGCACCGCATCCTGCGCGAGAAGAGCGCCACGTGGGGCTTCGACGCCAACAGCGGCCAGTACGGCGACATGCTGAAGTTCGGCATCCTCGACCCCGCCAAGGTCACCAAGACGGCGCTCTCCAACGCGGTCAGCGTCGCGCTGCTCCTCCTCTCCACCGACGCGCTGATCGTCGCCAAGCCTGAGCCCAAGAAGAAGGGCCCGGCGGGCGGCGGCCACGGCGAGATGGACGAGATGGGCGGCGGCATGGGCGGCATGGGAGGCATGGACTTCTAAGGCGCCCCTTTCCCCCACACACCTCCACACACCCAGCACAACTCCTCCAAGGAACCCCCTCCCCATGGCCAAGCAGATCCTGTTCGACGACGCGGCGCGCGCGAAGATGCGCGACGGCATCGAGAAGCTCGCCAAGACCGTGCGCGTCACCCTCGGCCCCGCGGGCCGCAACGTCGTGCTCCAAAAGTCCTTCGGCTCGCCGTCGGTCACCAAGGACGGTGTCACGGTCGCCAAGGAGATCGAGCTCTCCGACCCCTTCGAGAGCATGGGCGCCAAGCTCGTGCGCGAAGTGGCCTCCAAGACCAACGACGTCGCCGGTGACGGCACGACGACCGCGACCGTGCTCGCCTCCTCGATCTTCAAGGAGGGTCTGCGCGAGATCTCGACGGGCGTGAACACCATCGCGGTGCGCAACGGCATCGAGAAGGCGGTCGAGCAGGCCGTCGCTTCGATCCAAGCGCAGTCGCGCAAGGTGAAGAAGCGCGAGGAGAAGAAGGCGGTGGCCACGATCTCGGCCAACAACGACCCCGTGATCGGCGAGCTGCTCGCCGAGGCCTTCGAGAAGGTCGGCGACGAAGGCGTCGTCACCGTCGAGGAGTCCAACGGCCTCGAGACGCGCCTCGAAGTGGTCGAGGGCCTCGAGTTCGACAAGGGCTACCTGAGCCCGTACTTCGCCACCGACATGGTGAAGCTCACGGCCGAGCTCACCGACGCGCACGTCTTCATCTACGAGAAGAAGATCTCGAACCTGCGCGAGTTCCTGCCGGTGCTCGAGCGCGCCGCCCAGACCGGGCGTCCGCTGCTCATCATCGCCGAGGACATCGAGGGCGAGGCACTCGCGACGCTGGTGATCAACCGACTCAAGGGCGTGCTGAACGTCTGCGCCGTCAAGGCGCCGGGCTTCGGCGACCGTCGCAAGGCCTACCTCGGCGACATCGCCGTCCTCACCGGCGGCACCGCGATCACCGAGGACCTCGGCATCTCGCTCGACAAGGTCACGCCGGCGCACTTGGGCACCGCCAAGCGCATCAGCATCAACAAGGACCGCACGATTCTCGTCGGTGGTGCTGGCTCGAAGAAGTCGATCGAAGAGCGCTGCGCGCAGATCCGCACGCAGATCGAGGCCACCAAGAGCGACTACGACCGTGAGAAGCTCCAGGAGCGCCTCGGCAAGCTCACGGGCGGCGTCGCGGTGATCAAGGTCGGCGGCTCGACGGAAGCCGAGATGAAGACCAAGAAGTTCCTCGTCGAGGACGCGTTCAACGCGACGCGCTCCGCGATCCAGGAAGGCATCGTCCCCGGCGGCGGCGTCACGCTGCTCCGTGCGGCCGACTCGATCGACGAGAGCAAGTTCAAGGGCGAGGAGCGCTTCGGCGCGATGATCATCAAGCGCGCGCTCGAGGCGCCGCTGCGCCAGATCTCGCAGAACGCTGGCTACGACGGCGCTGTGGTCGTCGAGAACGTGCGCGAGAAGGGCGGCTCCTACGGCTTCAACGCGCTCTCGGGCGAGTACACCGACATGTTCAAGGCCGGCGTGATCGACCCCGCCAAGGTCGTGCGCTCCGCGCTGCAGAACGCCGCGTCGATCGCGGGCCTCCTGCTCACGACCGACTCGATGATCACCGAGCTGAAGGAAGACTCGGCCAAGGTCGAGGGCTCGATCGCCTGAGCGTGCGAGCGCCGTGACACCACGTGCCCCGGCGGAGCGCGCTGCGCACCGTCGGGGCACCTTCCCATACGAACCTGCGACGATCCCTGAACTCCACCCGAGGCGACGGCCGGTGAGCGACAAGCGCGACTTCTACGAGGTGCTCGGCGTCGAGCGCGGAGCGAGCGAAGAGGAGATCAAGAAGTCCTATCGCAAGCTCGCGCTCAAGTACCACCCCGACCGCAACCCGGGCGACAAGGACGCCGAGTCGAAGTTCAAGGAGGCCGCCGAGGCCTATGACGTGCTCGGCGACGCGCAGAAGCGCCGCCAGTACGACCAGTTCGGACACCGCGCCTTCGAGGGCGGAGGAGGCGGCGGGCCGCGCTTCCACAATATGGAGGACATCTTGTCCGCTTTCGGGGACATCCTCGGCGGACAGATGTTCGGCGACATGTTCGGTCAGCAGCGACGGCGCACCTCCGGCCCGCAGCCAGGCCGCGCACTCAAGGTCGCGCTCGACCTCACGCTCGAGGAGATCGATTCCGGCGTGGCGCGCACGATCGTGATCAATCGCGAGGACCATTGCGGCGGCTGCAAGGGCACCGGCGCGAAGCCGGGAACGTCACGCAAGACCTGCGAAACCTGCGGCGGACGCGGACAGGTGAGCCGCAGCCAAGGCTTCTTCGCGATGGTCACGCCGTGTCCGACGTGCTCGGGAACGGGCTCGCGGATCGAGTCCCCCTGCGCGCAGTGCAAGGGCGCTGGGCGCGAGGCCGCGCGTGCGGAAGTGCGGATCAACGTGCCTGCGGGCGTCGACGAGGGCATGCGGCTGCGCATCAGCGAGCAGGGCGATGCCGGAGACCCGGGCGCACCGCGCGGCGACCTCTACTGCGTCATCCGCGAGGTCGAACACAAGATCTTCCAGCGCAGCGGCGCGGACGTGCTGACCGAGATCCCCGTCTCGTTCTCGCAGATGGCGCTCGGCGATACGGTCGAGATTCCGACGCTCCGCGGCCGCGCGGAAATGACGATTCCCGCCGGAACGCAGAGCGGCAAGATCCTGCGCCTGCGCGGACAGGGCCTGCCGGTGCTCGACGGCCGCGGCCGCGGCGACCAGCACGTGCGACTGTTCGTCGAGGTGCCCAAGAAGCTCTCCGACCGCCAGAAGGAGCTGTTGCGCGAGTTCGCCGAGCTCGAGCGCAAGGGCGCCGGAGACAAGTCTTTCTTCGACAAGATCGTGGGTTACTTCAGCTGACGACGAGACACGCCATGAGCGAATCTGAATCCAACGCCGGAACCGAACCCGCACCGGAGCTCGAGCGCCTGAAGGCCGAGCGCGACGACCTGCTCGCGCAGCTCGCGCGCGCCCGAGCCGACTATCAGAACCTGCGCAAGCGCACGCAGGTCGACATCGAGAACAGCGTGCGACGCTCGCTCGAAGGGCTCCTTCAGGGCCTGCTCGTCACGGTCGACCACCTCGACTTCGCCCTCGCGAGCAAGGTCGAGAGCGACGACGGCAAGGCGCTGCACAAGGGCGTCGAGCTGACGCGCATGCAATTCCAGCAGGTGCTCGCGCAGGAAAACGTGCAGCCGATCGCGGAGGCGCGGGTGTTCGATCCCAAGCTCCACGAAGCGGTCGCGATGGTGCCGAGCAGCTCGCACGCGACGGGCGAGATCGTCGCGACGCTGCGCCGCGGCTGGACGTGGCGCGGTCAGGTGCTGCGCGCCGCGCAGGTGCAGGTCGCGAGCGCACCTGCGGCCTCCGCCGCGGAAAATGGCCCCGAGAACTCTCCGCAACAGGCAAACTAGGACTCCCATGCCGACCTACGACTACAAGTGCGATGCCTGCGGACACGCCGTCGAGTACTTCCAGTCGATGAGCGAAGCGCCGAAGAAGAAGTGCCCCAAGTGCGGCAAGTCGAAGCTGGTGCGCCAGCTCGGCACCGGCGCGGGGATTCTCTTCAAGGGCTCGGGCTTCTATCAGACCGACTACCGCTCGGACTCCTACAAGAAGTCGGAGAGCGCGGACAAGTCCTCCGGCTCCTGCGGCGGCGACACCAAGTCCTGCGCCGCGAACGGCGGCCCCTGCGCGAGCTGAGCGCCGACGCGGGCGGCTACTGGAGGAAGAGCTCTTCGACGAGCTCGCCGATGGTTCCGCTGTCGCAGGTGCCGAGCACGCGGTCCGCGACCTCGAGCGCCTCGGGATAGGCGTTGCCCATCGCGCAGCCCAAGCCCGCCTCTGTCATCATCGGCACATCGTTGCCCGCGTCCCCCACGGCCACGACACGCTCGGGCCGAATGGCGTGCTCGTCGAGCAGCCAGCGCAGCGCCTCGGCCTTGCCGCGACACGGCGGGTGCACGTCGCACACGATCAGCTTGCTCTCGCGGTGGTGCGGGAGGCAGTTGAGCGGGAAGTGCGTGATGTACATGGGCTGGCGCACAGCCGCCTCGACCTCGCGCGCGACGTCGGCGCTGTGCGCGTGCGTGTCCGAGAAGAACGTCACGCGCATCGCGCGCAGCGAGCGCATGCGCTCCGGATCGACCGTCTCGACGGCGGTCATGTCGTGGAGCGCGCGCCACTCCGCATCGTTGCGCGGCGACGTCGAGTACTTGACGCCTTGACACATCGCCACGGTCATCAAGCCGCGCTCGAGCCCGAAACGCACCAGCCGATCCAGCGTGCGCTCCGACAACACCCGCTCTTCGATCAGGCGCTTGCGCGACGGACACCACATCGCGGCGCCGTTGAAGACGATCGCGGGATTGTCGATGCCCAGCTGCTCGACCACCGGGATCGTCGCCAGCTCGGATCGACCCGTGGCGATCATCACGCGCACGCCGCGCTCGGAGGCCGCGCGGAGCGCCGCGAGCGTGCGAGGGTGGATGCGGTCGGACTCGTCGACAAGGGTGCCGTCGAGGTCGAGCAGGATTGCGTCGTAGCTGCGCTGCGCCATGGGAGTCGCACAGCGTAGGCGGCGCGCCGCGCTCGCGCCACGCGTGCCCCGCTACAAGTCGAGCGACACGCTCGCCGTCTTGCCGGCCTCGACGACCACCGTCTCGCTGCGCTCCGGCGCGGCATTGCGGTCCACGCCCGGCTCGAACATGCGCACGCTCACCACCCAACGACCGGGCTCGAGGTCGCGCAGGAGCGCGCGGCCTTCTTGGATCACTTCGCGCTTGGCATCCCCATCGGGGCTCCCACCCTCGCGGTACGCCGTGGCGAGCCCTTGGCGGAGCGGCTCACCGCCGCGACGCGCCGTGACCTCGACCTGCCCCGCCTGCGTGAGCTGCAGATCGATGCGCGAGCGGACTTCGTTGGGACCGACGACGAGCTCTTCGGACTTCGCGTCGCGATAGCCCCTGGACTCGGCCCGCACGACGAGCTTCACATTGGGCTGAACGCCACGCAGGACGAAGCGTCCTTCGCTGTCGGTGACCGCCGACTTCTCGTCGCCCCCCATCACGACCGAGCTCGACTCGTCGTCACCGTTGACGCTCATCATCACCATGCGCACGACGCCCGTCGAAGATTCTCCGCCCGCGCGCTCGGCGCGCACCTTCGCTCCCGCGAGCGGCCGACCGTCCGGCCCCGTGACCTGGCCTTCGAGGATCGCGATGTCGAGGTCGAGGTCGAGCGTCTCGTCGCGGTCTCCGAGCGTCACCTCGAACTCCGCCGGCATCATGCGGCTCTTGTGGGACACCTTGACGATGTACGTCCCCGGCCGGACGTTCTTGACCTCGTAGCGACCGCGACCGTCGGTGCGAGCCCTCGGACCCGAGTCCCCGAAGACCATGCGCCGCGCACCCGCTGCGTCGTCACGCTTGGGCGAGAGCGAGATCGACGCGCCCGAGAGTAACTCGCGCCCCTCGGTGATCGTTCCGCGCAGAGCGAGCTGCAGTGGCGCGCGCAACGTGAGCGGAACCTCAACGCCGTCGACCACCTCGGCCTCCATCCACGGAGACTCCGCCGACGGGTCGTCCATGCCCGCGATGACGAATTGGACCTCGCCCGACGAGAACGCGCCGTCGCCGCCGGCCTCGGGCCGGAAGCGATGCGTTCCGGGCGTCAGGGATCGGAACAGCGCCACACCTGCGGTGTCCGTGACCTCGCGCTCGCTGCCACCTCCCAACGCCGTCCCGCCATCGGCCGCGCCGCGACCGAACCGATGCTCGATCTTGCCGCCCGCGACCGGCTGTCCCGCCGCATCGAGCAGCGTGACGCGCACGCTGCCGCCTGTCGTCAAGCGCACTTCGCGCGCCTCCGGCGTGCCCGTGGCACACACGAACACCTCGCTGCGGTAGGGCGCGTGCTCGGAATGCGTGATCGAGAGCTCGCAGCGCGCACCCTCGAACATCGTGACCTGCGCGAGCCCCGTGTCATCCGTACGCGCGGTCACCGAGCGTTCCTCGCCGAGCTCGAAGTCCCCTAGCTCTCCGTTTTCGCTGCCCACCGCCATGCGGAAGGAGCGAATTCGAATGCCATCGACGTCGCGCTCCCCCTCGCGCACGCGCCGCAGCGTCACGCGGGCTCCGGCGAGCGGCGCGCCGCTCGCGCGGTCGAGCACCGTCACGGCGAGGATCGGCGCCGGCTCGAGCTCGATCACGCCGTACTCGGTCTCTGAGGTCGGTCCGAGCGGAATCTCGCGGCGCGACCACTCGCGGTAGCCAACTGCCGAGATCCACAGGTTGACCGTGTCGCTGTCACCGCGTCGGCGCAGGCTCCCGAGCTTGCCGATGCCGCCGGGGTGCTCCGTCTCGCGGTCCCCCGACTCCATGTACGGCATGCGCATCGCATCCGTTCCGAGCCCGCCGAAGACGCGATAGCGCTCGACGGGCGCCTTGGTCCGCGCATCGACGACCGTGAAGTTCAGCGAAGACTCGGGCTGATACTCCAAGCGCACGTTGCGGTCCCCCGCGCGCGCCGCGACCTTGGGCGACATGCGCGACGACATCGTCAAGGGACCGTCGCCCTCTCGCAGCCGAAGCGAAAGATCGTAGGCCTTCTGCGGACGCAGTCCGCTCACGACGAAGGAGCCGTCCGAGGCGAGCTTCGCAGCGCGCCACTCGCCCGACGCACCGGCGAACAAGTCCTCGCCGTCGGCACCGACGACCATCATGCCGCCCTTGGAAGAACGCGCCGGCGTGGCGAGCACGCGGAGAACTTCGAGCGTGCCTTCCGGGACGCCGACCGCCACGCCGGAGATCGACGCGCCCTCTTCGAGGCGCAGCACGACGCCTTCGCGGCGCTCGCCAGCCTTCAGGCTCCCTTCGAGGCGCTGCTTGAGCACCGGGTGCGCCTCGGAGTCGACGCGCAGCTCCAGCTCGCCCGCGGGGAGGATGTCGAGCACGAAGCTGCCATCGCTCCCGGTCTGGCCGAGCGGACGCGCACCGTCGTTCCCGCCGATGAAGAAGATGCCTCCGGACGTCTCGTTGCGCACCTGCGCGAGCTTGGCGTTGGCCACGCCCGCTCCGCGGCTATCGACCACGCGTCCCGAGACCGTCGGGCCCGGGATCAAGGTGAACGTCCCAGCGTCGAACGCTTCTCCGGACGGTACCGAGCGCGTCTCATCGAGGGGCGCATGACCCGCAAGCCGCAGCGAGAAGCGTGCGTCGCCGGGCCTCTGGACTCGCAGCTCGAAGCGCCCGTCGGAGCCGGTCTTGGCCTTGGCACGCAAGGAACGTCCGCCGAGCTCTTCGGACCCTTCGCCCGATCCGAGGAACTCGAGCGCGAAGCCCATCTCGGCGGGCGACACGCTCACATCCACGTCGGAGAGCGGCGCGCCGCTCTCGTCGACCGCCTGCCCGCGGACCACCGCCCCGGACGCATCGATGCGCGGCGCGCTCCGCGGCGGCACGGTGGGCATCGTCTCAACGACCGCTCGCTCGAGCGCAATCCGCGTGGTCGGCTCGACCGAGCTCGGCGCACGCAACGCATCGGGCTGAGCGGCGACGGCGACCTCGGTGGGGACCTCCGGCGCTGCGGTCGAGCCCGCTCCGGCGGTCGCTTGCTCCTCACGGGCGATCCAAAGGCCGACGGCGCCACCGAGGGCGAGCAGGAGCAACAGCGCGAGGAGCGTGCGGTTCACAGGATGGGCTCCGAGGGAGGGAGGACGATGGTGTCGTCGGGGCGAGACCGACGCCGAAAACAGGGGCAGCGCAGCCTACGACACGGCGTGGGCAGGCGTTGGGCGTCGCGCGCGGTTTTCGACGCTTCCGGCCTTCCTGCGTCAGGCTTTACGTCCTAGGGCTTGCGCCTAGCGCCGTTCCGCCGTCCCATGACGCAGGCGGAGGGTGTCCCACCCCCTCGCAAACGCGCGCACCGAAAACAAAACTCCCGATGTCCAAGAAGCTCCTCTCGCTCGCCCTCGGACTGCTCGTCCTGTGCCCCCCGCTGCTCGCCCAGCAGATGCCCAAGGTGGGCAAGGAGTACAAGGACGAGGTCGACCTCGGCTTCAGCATCAAGATGCCCTCCGACTGGCCCTTCGTTCCCGGCCAGCCGGACGACAAGAACGAGATCGGCGGCTACTCCGGTGGCGACCTGTCGGTGCTGATGGACCCCAAGACCGGGCGGCCCTTCCTCGAGCTGGAGATCAAGCTGCTCAAGTTCGACCGCCGCAAGGCCAAGGAAGGAGAGACGATCGAGGTCGAGAAGGACGGCGAGAAGATCGAGATCAACTTGGGCGGCGGCGTGCCGAACTTCACGGCGTGGACCAAGAACCTACGCGCGGGCTGGAAGCGCGAGGACAAGCTCTGCAAGACGCTCAAGATCAACAAGATCGACACGAACCTGCACGTCTATCGGAACGTGTTCGACAAGAAGGAGGACATCTCCGCCTTCCTGTGCGCGTGGGAGTACAAGCTCAAGCCCGACGTCGAGATCGTGATGCTCGGCTTCGCTCCCGCGGACGACAAGCGCTGGGGCAAGTGGGAAGGCACGCTCGAGTCGATGGCGAAGAGCTTCAAGCCGCTCGAGATCGCCACGAAGAAGATCGCGACGGCGCAGGGTTCGACGATGCGCGACGCGCGGCGCGCCGAGCTGCAGACGGAGGTCACGAAGAACCCGGGCTGGAAGCTGTACGAGACGCCCAACTACTTCCTCGTGTCGTCGAAGAATGACGACAAGCTGTTCATGAAGGAGCTGATGGACCGCCTCGAGGCGATCCGCGAGCAGTACGAGGAGATCTATCCGCCCGCGCTGGCGGCCGAGCTGCGCCAGCTCGCCAAGGCGCGCGAGGCGGAGGAGGAGAAAAAGAAGAAGGAGAACCCCGACGCGGGCGGTGGCGCTGCCGACGGCGGCGAGGCCTCCGAGGCCGACTTCGAGAAGGAGCTCGCGCGCCGCACGCGCGCTTCGCAGGGCGATCCGATGGAGCGCTCGAAGTGCAGCGTGGTGCGCGTGTGCTCAAGCGAGGACGAGTACCTGAAGTACTCCGGTCTCTACGGTTCCGCCGGCTACTGGTCCTTCCAAACCGAAGAGCTCGTCCTCTACGACGACCAGAAGGGCGGCGGACGCTCCAACACGTGGGCGGTGCTCAACCACGAGGCCTTCCACCAGTACGTCTTCTACTTCTTCGGCAACCTCTCGCCGCACAGCTGGTTCAACGAGGGCACCGGCGACTTCTTCTCCGGTTTCCAGCTCGAAGGGTCGCGCTTCAAGCTCGAGCCCTTCAACTGGCGCATCGACACGATCAAGAACAACATCAACCCCAAGAACCTCGGGGGCAAGTACGCGCCGCTCAAGGAGCTCGTGCGCTGGACGCAGGCCGAGTACTACGGGCAGAACAAGTACAAGCTCGGCGGCGGCGAGAACTACGCGCAGGGCTGGTCGTTCATCTACTTCCTGCGCACGGGCAAGAAGAAGGCCAAGGACTGGAACCCCGCGTGGGAATCGATCCTCGACACCTACCTGCGCACCTTGGTCGAGACCGACGACCTCGACAAGGCCGTCGACAAGGCCTTCGCCGGAGTCCAGTGGGACGAGATGGAGCGGGCTTGGAAGGACTACATCCTGGGCCTGTGAGGCGCGATCTCAGCCAGATGAAGGAAACCGAGCCCGGGGGCCGATAGGCTCTGCTCCGGCCCCCACAGCCCGCCACCGCCATGCGAATCCAAGCTGCGCTCCTCCTTGCGCTCCTCGCCACCGCGTGCCAGGGCACGCGCAAGCTCGCCGATCCGCTGATCGAGGTTCGCGGACCGGACGCAACGGAGCTCGGCGTGGCGACGGACTATGGGCTCGTGTTCCTCGGCCGCAGCGCGCGCTCAGGACCGATCGACGTCACCGCGTGGTTCGGCGACGGGCCGAGCACCGAGCAGGCCGTGGTCGAACCGCTCGGCGGCGGGCTCTTCACCGCGGAGCCTGAGATCCGTTTCCCGCGCGTGCCGATCTCCTTCGAGACCCCCGCCGCTGGAACGAAACTGCGCCTCGTCGGTCGCATCGGACGCGAGCGCTGGGAGGAAGAGGTCGAGGTCCTCGCCGACCCGCGCGTCGAAGGCATCCTCACGCGTGTGCCCGAGCGCGTTGCGAGCGTCCCCGCCGACGGCGCGGGGCTCTTCATCTCGAATCCGATCGCGCCCCACGAGCTCAAGCTCGTCGGCCTGATCTCGGGCCGCATCGACCTCACGGGGGCCGACGGTACGACGCGCTCGTATCTGACGGCCTTCGGCCCCGATCAGCTCTGGCGCCTCGTCGCCTACCGCCGCGACTACCCCAAGCGCCGCAAGTTCATCTACCGCGACGACATCCTCTGAGCGCGCGGGCCGACCGCCGCGACCCAGCGTGGCCAAGGCCCGGCGAGCTCGCGTCGCTCCTCCCCATCGCGCTGACGCAGCAAGGAGCGCGTCACGAAGTTGTAGAGAGGCTTGGCCGTCTTGCGCCAAATGAGCGCGGCGCCCCGGCGTCGCGGCGCGCGCGGCGGATGGTCGAGCAGCTCGCGTGGCGGCGCGGCGTCGACCACGCGGGCGAAGCGCAGGTAGCGACGCCGATGCTTGGCGATGTGTCGTAGATCGTCGGCCGCGCGAATCCGAAGCGCTCGAGAGCCGAGCGCGTGCACGCTCGCCAGCTGGAAGTCGATCAGGCTCGGACGGCCATCGGGGCCCACCACGATGTTCTGCTCCTTGTGCAGATCGTTGTGGGCGACGCCGAGCGCATGGAGCGCCCGTGCGAGCTCCTCCAAGCGCTCGAAGAAGTCGACGGGCAGCGTCTCACAGCGGTGCAGCGGCGCGCCTTCGCAGAAGCTGCGCAGGACGACAGACTCCCCCGCGACGTCGAGCTCGGGAGCCGCAGCGAAGAGGAGCTGCGGAACGCCTTCGAGGCCCTGCAGCGCCTCCAACGCACGCCGCTCGCGCGCCGCGAGCACCCGCGCCACCCGCCGCGAGAGCGGCAACGCGCTGCCGCAAGCCACGCGACGAATCAGCCGTTGCTCACCCTCCGTCGTCGCGCAGCGGAGCTCCTCCACACGCCCGAAGGAGTCGCGCTTGAGAACCCGAACCGACCACATGGAGCAAGCACTCTAGCGCGCGGCTACGATGCCGAGCATGGGCGATGGCCGCATCCGCGCGCGAGGTCTGTGCCGCACCTTCGGCGCGAAGGTGGCGCTGGAACCCTGTGACCTCGACGTCGAGCCGGGGCGTGTGACGGGTTTGCTGGGCCCCAACGGCAGCGGCAAGAGCACGCTGATGCGCATGCTCGTGGGCCTCGTTCGACCGGACGCTGGAAGTGCGACGATCGACGGCGTCGAGCTCTCCGGCGACGGCACCGCGGTGCGACGGCGCTGCACCTACGCTCCTGGCGAGATCGGCCTGTATGGCGAGCTGCGCGGCGAGGAACACCTCGACTGGTTCCTGCGCGGACGGGAGCGGGAGGCGCGCACTCGTGCACGCGAGCTGGCCACGGCGTTCGAGCTCCCGCTGCGTCGCCCCGTCCACACCTACAGCCACGGCATGAAGCGCCAGTTGATGTTCGCTGCCGCGCTCGCGCCGCGCGTCGCGGTTCGCATCCTCGACGAGCCGTCGGAGGGACTCGATCCGCAGAAGCGCAGCACGATGATCCAACTGCTCGAACGCGACGTCGCGCAGGGCACGACCGTGCTGCTCTCCTCGCACCACTTGGGCGAGGTCGACCGCGTGTGCTCGACGTTCCTCTTCCTGAGCGGCGGAAAGAAGATCTCGACGGAGCGCGCCGACGATGTCGCACGCCGCGCGCGGCGGCTCGTGCGCGCGACCTTCGGACCCGAGGTGCGCGTCGACGAGCTCGCGCGAGGGCTGCGGACGGCCAAGGGCAGCGCGCGCGGCTCGATGCTCGTCGCCGAGCTCGCGTCCGACGATCCGCGGCCGTTCCTCGCGGAGCTCGCGAGCCTGCCGGGCATTGGAGCGCCGCTCTCCCTCGACTACGGACAAACCTCGCTCGCCGACCTCTACCGCGGCCTGTACGGGGTCGAGGAGGCGTGCTGATGGGACGAGCACTGCAATCGACGTTCTGGCGCGGGGTTGGCTTCCTCGTCGTGCTCGAGCTGATGCTCGTGCCCGCGGTGCTGTACTTCCCGGAGTTCCAGAAGCACACGAGTTCGCTGAAGGCGATGGCGCCGATCCCGGTCCTGCGCAACGTGATCGACTCCCTCGAAGCGGGCGGGGTGTTCGCGTACGTGACCGGTCAGCACTTCTTCAAGGGCTGCAACACGCTCGGCACGGCGGCGGCGGTGCTGTTCGCCTGCGGGGCCGTCGCTGGAGAAGTCCACCGCGGCACCTTCGAGATCTTCCTCGCTCGACCGCTCTCGCGCCGACGCATTCTCACCGAGCGCTGGCTCGAAGGTGCCGCGGCGGTGACACTCCCCGTGTTCCTCACGACGCTGACGATCCCGTGGCTGTGCGCGCAGGTCGGCCACGAGGTCGGCTACGGTCCGCTGCTCCTCTGCGCCGTGCAGCAGTGCGCCGTGCTGCTCGCGGTCTACTCGGTCACGTTCTTTTTCTCGACGCTCGCGCGCGCGCCGATGGGCATCGCCTTCGCGATGCTGTTCTTCACGGTGTTCCAGTTCGCGGTGTACTTGGTCGAGCGCCTGACGCACTTCTCGCTCTTCCGCCTCACCGACGTCGAGCGGTTCATGTACATCCAGCGCGAGCTCGGCTTCGAGCTCTGGGCACTCGCTCCGCCGCTCGCCGTGGCGTTCGCGGGCTACCTCGCCTCGCTGTCGACCTTCGCGCGCAGAACGCCCTGAGCGCCGCGCGCGGGGCCCTCGCTCAGGAGAGTCGTGCGAGCCACGCCTTGAACACCCAAGGACGCTGAGCCTTGCGCTGGAACCGAGGAGTTCGCGCAGCGAGCTCCCCGACCTCGCGAAAGGCCGCCTTCGCCGCGTCGCGCTTGCCTTCGAGCCGCAGCGCGACGCCACGGTGGTACGCGCTCTCCGGCTTCGGTCCGAACTCGCGCTCGTAGCGCGCGAGCGAAGCCAAGGCCTCGTCCGTGCGCCGCAGCTCGATCTGGGCTCGCACCAGCGCGAGCTGCACATCACCGTAGGCGTGCTCGGAGTTCAGCTCGACCGCCCGTTCGAGCGACGCCAGAGCCTCGTCGAAGCGACGCGTCGCCACTTGGGCCTGCCCGAGTCGATAGCGCCACTCGGCGACCTCCGGCTCCCCCTCGACCGCGCGCTGGAGGTGCGGCAACGCGGCGGCGGCCTTGCCCGACGAAAGGAGGAGCGAGCCCAGCTTGCCTTGGTTGTAGGCGCTCTCCACGTGCCCGAGATCTCGCACCGAGCGCTGAAAGGCGCGGCGCGTGAGCAGCCCACGCGAGACCCGCTCCGCGAGCACCGAGAGCAGGATCGCGGCGATCCAGAAGCCAAAGAAGCCGCGAAAGATCCAGCCTGCCGCCGGTAGCCGCTGCAGCACGGAGAGCAGCACCACCGTGCCCGCGAAGAACAAGATCATGCGCCCCACGAAGCGCATTGTAGGGAACCGAGGCCCTCGGCGCGGCCCCCGTCGGATACTACGCTGCGCGGCATGACGTCGGCCGTTCGGTCGCTCTCCCCCGCCTCCGCGGTGCGCCGCGAGCTCGCGCGCGCGCTCGCGAATCTGGCGCTCTCGCCGCTGCACCTCGCCGACTTCGCGATGCGGCGCGCCTCGCTGCGGGCCGAGCTCTCCGACCTCCTGCACGACCCAGCGCCCATCGACGAGCCTCCGAGCGCGGGGGCCCTGCGGCGCTCTCCGCGCGTCTTCGTCTCCTGCGCCGAGCACTCGGGCCAGCTCCACGCGGTCAACGTCGTGCGCGAGCTGCAACACGAGCTGCTCCACCGCGGCCTTCCCCCTGCGGCCGTGAGCGGCCTCGGCGGCGGCCCGCTCGAAGCCCTCGGCGTCGCCACGCTAGGGAATCCCGTCGAGCGAGCGATGATGGGCTTCGATGGCGTGCTCTCGGCGCTGCCCTACTACCTCGAACTTCTCGAGCGCTGTGCCGCGCACTTCCGTGACGCGCGCCCCGATGTGGCCGTGCTCGTCGACTCGCCGGCACTGCACGTTCCGCTCGGACGCATCGCGCGTCGCTACGGCGTCAAGGTGCTGCACTTCGTGACGCCCCAGCACTGGGGCTGGGCGCCGTGGCGCACGGCGGGCTACGCGCGCTCCGTCGACCGCGCGCTGACCATCCTGCCCTTCGAGCCCGAGTGGTTCCGCCGCCGCGGAGTCGACGTCGCGCACGTGGGCCATCCGCTTCAGGACCGGCTCGTCGGCGTCCCTCGGCGTCCTGCCTGGCCGCTCTCGAAGAGCCTCGCGATCCTGCCCGGCAGCCGCGCGCGCGTGATCGACCTGAACCTGCCGTGGATGCTCACTGCGGCGGCGCGTGTGCGCGAGCGAGTGCCGGACGTCGAGGTGCGCGTGCTGCAGGAGAATCCGGAGCATCGTGCACGGGTAGCGGAGCACATCGCGCGGGCCCACGCGTCGGATTGGGTTCAGCTCGAGACCGGCGAGCTGCACGCCGCGCTGCGCGAGTCGAGCGCCGCCTTCTCGGTTTCCGGCACGGTGCTGCTCGATCTCTTGCACCACCGACTCCCCACGGTGTGCATCTACCGCGTCGGGAAGGCTCGCGACACGCTGGCGTACCGCACGCTGCTCTGCACGCCGTGGTTTGCGTCCCTGAACCTGCTTGCGGGCCGCGAAGTGGTGCCGGAGTTCTGCTTCCGCGGCCGCGGGCCGCTCGAGCAGGTCGCGCACTCTCTCGTCCATTGCCTCGAGGAGGGCGAGCCTCGTCGCGCGATGCTGCGCGGACTCGAACTCGCCGCCTCCCGCCTAGGCCCTCCCGGGGCCTGCCGACGGGCCGCCCTGCACGCACTCGACCTCGCCGCCCGCACCGAGCCATGAAGCGTGGGGATTCCTCAGATTCTTTGAAGGAAGCCGGTTCGGGGACGTACGAGCCGAGTCCGATGCAGGCTGAGACGACCCGCTTGATGCTCCTCGCGCGCTCGGGGGACCGCGACGCGTTCGACCGCCTGTGCTACGCGGTCCGCGGCCTCGCCTTCCGCCTCGCCCATTCGCTGGTCGGATCCCGCGACGACGCGCTGGAGCTCGCGCAAGAAGCGCTGATGCACACCTATCGTGCGCGGGCCACTTTCCGCGAAGGCGAGCACTTCCTGCCCTGGTTCCGCCGCATCCTGCGCAACACCTGCTACTCGCGGCTGCGGGGACAAGGCAAGGTGCGCGCGGTGAGCCTCTCGACGGTTGGATCCGGCGACGAAGCGCCGGAAGAGTGGGAGCTCGTCGATCCCGACGCGCTCGCGCCGCACGAGCCCATGATCGCGGAGGAGCGAGTTGCGGCCTTCCGTCGCGCGCTCGCGCGCCTTGGGACCAACGACCGCGAGATCCTCGTGCTACGCCACTACCGCGAGCTCAGCTACCGCGAGATCGCCCATCTGTTGTCGATCCCCGAGGGGACCGTGATGTCGCGCCTCTTCCATGCGCGACGACGCCTGCGCGAGGCGCTCGGACCACAGTACGCCGAGGAGTTCGGAGAGAAGGGAGGCAGCGATGACACGCGGAGCAAGTGAGCCGACCCGCGAGGAGCTGCTCGCGATGGCCTATGCCGACGGAGAGCTCTCGGGAACCGAGCGCGAGGAGTTCGAGCGCGTGCTCGAGCGACGCGCCGACCTGCGCGAGCTCGTCGCACGCGAGCTGCGTCTCGATGTGCTGGCCCGCGCCTCGGCCGGGCCTGAGCCGATGGACCTCGAGTGGCGCGCCATGGATGCGGAGCCGCTCCACCGCGCGACGCTCGGGGTGGGCCTCACATTGGTGCTCGCCGGTCTCGCGCTCGGCGCCTTCGGGCTGCTCTACTTCCTGTGGGCGAGCGCTCTGCCACGCGCAGTTCCGATCGGCGTCACCGCGGCCATGGCAGGCGCGACGGTGCTCGGCGCCCGCGCCTTGCGCGCGCGTCTGCGGACGCAGGCGCTCGACCCCTACACGGAGATCCGCCGATGATCGTCGTCACGACCGACCATGTCCCCGGCCGCGAGATCGCCGACACGATCGGCTTCGTCCGCGGCAACACCGTGCGCGCCGCGCATGCCGGCGAAGATCTCTCCGCCTACTTCAAGAACATGGTCGGAGGCGAGATCGAGGAGTACACCAAGCTGCTCGCCGAGAGCCGCGAGCAGGCGCTCGACCGCATGATCGCCGAGGCTCGCGCGCGCGGCGCGGACGGCATCGTCGGTCTGCGCTTCGCGACGTGTGAGATCGCTGGTGGCTGCGCGGAGATCCTCGCGTACGGGACCGCCGTACGGTTCACGGCTCGCTAGCTCGTGCTCAGCGCCGCAGCCGGACCTCGTCGAGCGACTTGCGCACGAGGTTCGGCACCACGCACCCCTCTGCGGGATAGCCGACCGGAATCAGCATGAAGCCGCGCTCGTTGCGCGGGCGCTGAAGCAACCGCTCGAGGAACTCCATCGGCGCCGGAGTGTGCGTCAGCGCCACCAACCCCGCGTGGTGCAGCGCGACGAGCAGAAAGCCAACCGCGATGCCCACCGACTCCTGCGTGTAGTAGTGCGGGAGGCGACGGTCCCCCTCGAGGCCGTGTGTTTGGCGAAACACCGCGATCACCGCGGGCGCGTCCTCGACAAAGGGCTTCTCCCACGTGGTGCCGAGAGGCTCGAGGTCCGAGCGCCACGCATCGGTGATGCGCTCGCGGTAGAAGCGCCGCTCCTCTTCCTCGACCGCGAGTCGCAGGAGCTGCTTCGTCGGCGCGTCCTCGACGACCACGAAGCTCCAAGGCTGCTTGTTGGCCCCCGAAGGAGCTCCAGCGGCGGTTGCGATGCACTCATCGAGGAGGCCGGGCGGCAGCGGGTCGCGCGAGAAGTGGCGCACGCTGCGGCGCGTCGCGAGCTCCCCGCGCAGCTCACGCGCCCGCCGCAGCGACTCGGCCGCCGTCAGCCGCGTGTGTGTGAGGGGAACGAAGCGCGCAGGACGGTGCGGATCGGCCGGATCGAACATGGCACGATCGTACAAGTTGAACCAAGCCCACCCCGGGCCGTTGAATGCGCCAAGGCCTCGACGCAAGGTACGTCCCAGCGTCATGCTCGCCACCCTCATGATCCAGAATCTCGACCGCAGCCGCCTCCTCGCTCCGCTCCTCCTCGCTCTCCTCGGCGCTGCCCCTCTGCGCGCCCAGTCCGCCGCGCCCGTGGCCCAAGCTCCGGCGCCGTCGGCCGAGACCGAAGTCAACGTCGCCGACCCGATCCGCGCCGGCATTCGCTGGCTGCGGACGCGCCAGGACCCCGTGACGGGTGCGTACGGCGACCTCTCGACCACCGCGTTGGTGCTGCGCGCGTACGCGACCTGCCCCGATCGCTACCGCGCCGTCGACGGACCGTTCGTGCGCAAGGCACTCGATTTCATCCTCGCGCGGCAAGGCGAGGACGGACTGTTCGGCGAAGCTGGGGCCAACGTCGAGCAGCGCCGCGCTCAGACTCGGGTGGTGCTCGAGGCCCTCGTGGCGCTCGGTGACCCCGGCTCGAAGGCCGCGCTCGGCAAGGCCCTCGCGGCGCTCGGAGGGGAGGCTCCGGTGAGTCGCGACCCGCGGATCCCCGCCGAACCCACCCTCAAGGACCTGCGCCGCATCGCGCAGCAGCTGCTCGCCGAGCAGACCTCACCGGGACGCTGGGAGAAGGATCCGTCGCTCGCCACGCTCATGACCGCCTCCAACGTGCTCACGCTCTCGGAGCTCGACCGACTCTTCAAGCGCGCGTCGCCGAGTGCCGCGCCGAGCACCCACTTGAACGCGCTGCCGACCTTCGCGCCCGCGGAGCGCGAGGGCGCGCTCGCCGCGCTGCGCAAAGGCGCCGAGTTCCTCGTCGCGACGAGCCAGAACGGACGCTGGGGTGCCCCGGGCAAGCCGGACTCGGGCCTGACGTCGATGGTGCTCGCTTCGCTGCAGGCCGTGCCGACGCCGCGCCCCGATGGTGTCCAGCGGACGATCGACTCGGGCCTCGAGTGGATCGCATCGCTGCAGCAGCCCGACGGCTCGATCCACGATGGCAAGCTCGCGAACTACAACACCGCGGCCGCGATCCTCGCGCTCTCGCGTTCTGGAGATGCGCGCTGGAAGGACGCGATCGCGCGAGCGCAGCAGTTCCTCGTGAACCTGCAGCTCGACGAAGCCGAAGGCTACAGCGAAGGCGACCTCTACTACGGTGGCATCGGCTACGGCTCGACCGAGCGACCCGACCTGTCGAACCTGCAGATGGCGCTCGAAGCGCTCGCGGCGTCGGGCTTGGAACCCAACGCGCCGACCTACAAGAAGGCGCTCAAGTTCCTCGAGCGCTGCCAGAACCGCTCGGAGTCCAGCGACGTGCGCATTCAGGATGGCGACGTGCTGATTCGCGCGGGAGACGACGGCGGTTCCGGCTACGCGCCGGGGGATTCGAAGGCCGGCTTCGAGGTGCTCGAGGGCGGAGTCCAAGTCCCGCGCTCGTACGGCTCGATGACCTATGCGCTCTTGAAGAGCCTCCTGTACTCGGGCGCCTCCGCGGACGACCCGCGCGTCAAGGCTGCGGTCGCATGGATCGGCAAGAACTACACGCTCGACGTAAACCCCGGCTTCCCGCCGGGCCGCGACCCGACGGCGGCGTACCAAGGCCTCTACTACTACTTCCACACGATGGCGCAGGCGCTCTCGCTCGTCGGCATCGAGGAGCTCGTCGACAGTGCGGGGCGCAGCCACTCGTGGCGGCGCGAGCTCTGCGGCCGCATCGTGTCGATGCAGAGCAAGGTCGATGGATCTTGGACCAATGCAAACAGCCCGCGCTGGATGGAGGGCAACCCGCTGCTCGGCACGGCGTACGCGCTCCTCACGCTGGGCTCGGCGCTCCCGAAGTGAACCCGCGGGCCGTCGACGGCTGCTAGAGTGCGTCCATGGCCCGCCAAATCCGCGTCGTTCGCGCTGCAATCCCCCATAGCGACGCAAGTCGAGCCGCGCTCGTCCTCGAGGTCGACGGCCGAGCCCTCGACCTCAGCGCGTGGCTCTCCGAGCACGCTCCGAGCGCCCCGCGCACCGTGGTCGAGCTCGCGGCGAGCGGCTTCTTCGAGAGCGCGAAGCTCGAGGCTGCACTCGCGCGCGGGACGTGGAAGGCCGCGGCGAGCCACACCGCTCGGCTCGTTCCTGTCGAGCCCGAGCGCGTCGGCAAGATCCTCGCGCTCGGAAAGAACTTTCGCGAGCACGCCGCCGAGTTCGGCGAAGCGGTGCCGGAAGAGCCGCTCTTCTTCAACAAGCTGCCCGAGACACTGCGTCCCCACGGCGCGGTGATCGCCGTTCCGCGCTGGTACACGGCGCGCGTCGACCACGAGGCGGAGCTCGCCGTCGTGATCGGAAAGGGCGGCTGGGAGATCCCGGAGGAGCGCGCGCTCGAGCACGTCGCAGGCTATACGGTCGCCAACGATCTGACGGCGCGCACGCTGCAAAAGAGCGACCGCGAGCTGAAGTACCCGTGGTTCCGCGCGAAGAACCTCGAGGGATTCTGCCCGCTCGGTCCGTGCTTCGTGCCGCGCGACTCGCTCGACATTTCCGACCTCGCGGTGCGTGCAGCGGTTGTGCACGAGAACGGCTCGCGCGAGGAGCGCCAGCACGCGAGTACGAAGGACCTGATCGTGACCGTACCGCAGGCGATCGCGTGGCTCTCGCGCCACCTCTCGTTCCATGCGGGCGACATCGTGCTGATGGGCACTCCGGCGGGCGTGGGGCCGCTCGTCGACGGGGACGAGTCCCTGTGCTCGGTCGAGGGAATCGGCGAGCTCTCGGTGCGGATCGCGCGGGCCTAGCGGCGCTCGACCAGCGGATCCAAGATCCGATAGGTCATCCCCCACACCACGTCGGCACCCACGCGATAGCACGGCATCGTGCGCAGCTCGCCCTTGTGGAAGACCTCCGTCGTCGAGCGGGCCGACGCGAGGACGTCGAGGCGTGTCCACAGGACGCTCTGGACCTCGGGGCCGGGAACGACCTCGAGGAGCGCTGGAAGCGCGAAGACGTAGGGGCGCACGGCGAGCGGACGGATCACGGGCCGCAGCTCCTCCAGCGCACCGAGGTGGCGCGCAGCGGTCAGGTCGAGCCCGAGCTCTTCGCGCGTCTCGCGCACCGCCGTGGCCAGCAGGTCTGCATCGTGGGCCTCGCGATGGCCGCCGGGGAGCCCCATCTGCCCCGACCAAGGATCCCCCGCACGCTCCGCGCGCCGGATCAAGAGCACTTCGAGCGCACCGGCACGGGGCGCGAGCACGAGCGCCACCGCGGCTTGGCGCAGCGACGGATCCGGCTCGGCCGGGGTCCCTCGCGAGGCAAGGTGTCGCACGACAGGTTCGAAGAGCAGGTCGTCCACGGGCGATATGAGCCTAACGGAGCCGCGGCGGATCCGTCGGGAATCCGCCGCGGCATGAACAGGCAAGCTCGGGTTCAGGTCACTCGAAGAGCTGCAGCGAGGCGAGGAAGATCCCACCGCGGGCAACCGGCCTTGGGCGCTTCGTCACGGCAACGGCCTTCGGTACCGAGCTTTCCAGCAACCCGCCCTTCATGGTCCGGAGGTCACCGGCGCGCGGGACGCTGACCACGGTCGCAGGCTCGATCTGCACGACCCGCAGCACGCCGGAAAGCTCGCCCGTCTTCACGTAGCCAACGAGACCGATCTGGCGGAGGTCGAGCAGAACGTCGGCGCTGACGTAGAGCTGGCCATCGGTGCCGCGCGAATAGGCACCCGCGAGCTCGTAGCGCAGCGGAAGGAGCGGCTTCTTCGGCTCCGTCGCGTCCAGCGCCATCGGAGTCAGCTCGCCGACGAAGGCACCGCCCGACACGCCGCCGATCAGCTTGCCCGCGAGCACGTGGCTCAGGGCGTCGTCGACGAGGCCGACCTCCGCGTGGAGGCTCACGACCTCTGCCGAAGGCGTGCTCCACGCGCCGGTGACGGCGCACTTCCCATCCGGAACCGCCGCGAGCGCCGTCGCGGGCACCACAGCGAGGAACAAGGGGCCGAGGATCGAACGCAGGCTCAGGGCGAGAGACATCGGAGGACTCCTTTGTCAGGGGGGTATCGCCGTCCGCGAGCGTCCCCCGCATCGGGAGATGGAACTCGCAGCGTGCCCCTGCAAGCCAAGCACGCCTCCGAACCGGTCGAGTCCGTCGGGAAAAACTTTCCGATGGCTCAGAGCAGCCAGCCGCCCGACACCTCGATCACGGTGCCGGTGACGTAGCTCGCCGATGGAGAACAAAGCCACGCGACGGCGTCCGCCACCTCGCGCGGCTCCCCGGGACGCGCCATTGGGATGCGCTCCCACAGACGCGGATCGAGCGTGTCCTCGGACGCGTCCGCGTGAGGAATCACGCCGGGCGCGACCATGTTGACCCGCACCCCGTGCGGCGCCTCCTCGACGGCCCACGAGCGCGCGAGCACGAGCAGCGCCGACTTCGCCGCGACATAGCTCGCCGCCTCGCGCCGACCGCGCGCCGTCTCGACGCCGGCGCAACCGAAGAGCACCGCACTGCCTTTCGTGGAGCGCAGCGCCGCGCGCAGCGCCGTAACACCAAGGAACGCGCTCTCCACGTTGTTCGAGAGCATCCGCCGCAAGTCTGCAGCACTCGTCGCAGCGAGCGGCGCACGCACGTACTCACCGACGGCGTGGACGAAGTGATCGACGCGCCCGTCGAGCTCGAGCACCCGCGCGACGAGTCGCTCCCAGTCCTCCGGCTGCTCCAGATTGGCGCGGTGGACCCGCGGCCCAAACTCTGCCTGAAGGTCGCGCAACGAGGCACTCTCGCTGCGGTACACGACGTGAACGAAAACGCCATCTGCGGCGAGCCTACGCGCGCAGGCGAGTCCGAGCCCGCGGGCGCTGCCCGTCACGATCGCCACCGGCTGCCCGCTCGCCCGCATGGCGAGACTCTAGAGCCTCGAGCCGACGCGGGGAAGCCGCGACGCGGGGCTCAGCCCTCGTCGATCGTCCCGAGCCGCTCCGGCGGCCACACGCGCACCTCGACGCGACCGCGGATGTAGTCCTGCGGCACGAGGCCGAAGTCCCGGGAGTCGCACGAGCGCGGACGGTTGTCGCCGAGCACGAAGTAGTGCGCGGGCTTCACGTGCACGCGCACGCGTGCAAAAGGATCCGCCTGCGTGACGTAGGGTTCGTCGATGCGCTGGCCATTGACCCACACTTCGCCATCTTCGAGCACGACGTCGTCGCCGGGCAGGCCGACGATGCGCTTGATGTAGTCGACCGACGGATCGAGCGGGTACTTCAGCACGACGATGTCGCCGCGCTGAACCTCGCCGAAGACGTAGCTCAGGTGGTCGATCAGGATGCGATCGCCGTCGTGGATGCGCGGTGCCATCGAGCTGCCGCGCACGACCGACAGGTTGAAGATGCAGAGATAGCCGACGATCCCAAGCAGGGTCGCTTGCAAGGTCCAGACCATCCAGCCCGGTCCGCGCGCACGCTCCGCGGACGGAACCGTCGGTCGTTCGAGCGACTCGCGGGCGACGAGCTGTGCCTCGCGCGTCAGCGCTTGCGCTCGTGCGTCCTCGGCATCGGTTTCGACCGTCACGCCCGGACCCATCGGACCGCGCTGGAAGCCGTCTGAAAGGAAATCGATTCTTGTGCGAAACCCTGCGGTAGCTTCTGCGGCATGAAGCGCCCCGCTGCCCCCCTCGGACGCCCCCACCGACTGCCCTTCGTGCTCGCCCTCGCGCTGTGCGCGTGCGTCACCGCCCGTGCTCCGGAGCGCTCCGGGGACCTCGCCGATGTCCGGCCGACCTTGGAAGAGATTTTCTTGCTGCCCGGGCTTCAGGGCGAGGCTCCACGCCTGCGCTCGCTCGCACCCGACGGCCGCGTGGCCCTAGTCGACTGGCGGAGTACGGAAACCGACGCGGCAGGCGCGCGCAGCTGGGCTCGAAACAGCAGTCCCTACTGGATCGACACGCGAGCCGAGCCCACGGCACTCGGCGAAGCCAACTCGCTCGCGGCTGTCGTGCAAGACCTCTTCCGCGACAGCGAAGCCGCCGCGGGCGGAGAAACGAAAGAAGCGACGCGGCTGCGCCTGCAGAGCTGGAGCCCTAATGGGCATCGCCTCGCCGTGGCCACCGGTGACGCGATCGCCATCGTCGACTGGGACGAGCGCATGCAGCCGACCGCGCGGCTCGTCTACTCGGATCCACCGAAGGATGCGCGCGACGCAAGCGGCGAGGAGTTGCCGCGTATCGGGGGTATCACCGGGCTCGATTTCTCCGACGGAGGCGCCACGCTGGAGGTGCGCGGCGGAGGCGAGCTCTATCGGCTGCGAATCGAAGACGAGAGCACGTGGCCGGTCTCGCTCACCACGGAGGATTGCACCACGCGCGACGTCGCAGCGCCGCTCGGAAGGATCGAGCGCTCGCGCGATGGCACCCGCGTGTTTTCGAAGGACGGCAAGCTCGTCGCCGACAAGACTCGCGCGAACGAGCACTTCCACGACTTCGCCACGGGTCGCGGCGTCGTGCTCGAAGGGCTCGCGGACCTCGGCCGCATCGAAGGACTCGACCTCTCGCCCTGCGGCGAGTGGGTCTTCGGCTTCGAGGTCGACACCAGCGGACGCCCCAAGCCGACGCTGATCCCCGATTACCTCACGGAGCGTGTGACGACGCGCGAGGCGCGCTCGGACCTCGCGGACGACGAATGGCCCGCACGCAAGGCATGGATCTGGTCGACGCGCGACGGCTCGAAGCGCGCGCTGGAGCTCCCCGGCAACGCGCGCACGCCGATGGGCGCGATCGGCTGGGCGCCCGAGGGCGAGCCGCGCTTCGCGCTACGGCGCACCTCGGAAGACTATCGCGCCGTGGAGACGTGGATTTGGAGTGCCGCCGGTCCGCGCCTCGCCCTCGTCGAACGTGACGAGCACTGGGTCGGCGGTCCGGGCGCGTTCGCCCGCTGGAACCGCGAAGGCACGCGCATCTTGCTCGCATCCGAGGGCGCTCCGTTCTCGACCACTCCGGGCCGCAATCAACTGTTCGAGCTCGATCCCGCAAGCGGCGAGCTGCGCCAGCGCACCGCCGTCGAGGGAGAAGTCTCGCAGTGGCTCACGACCGAGCAAGGCGCGCTTCTCATCTGCGCGAGCCGCAAAGATCCTGCACGGCGCGAGCTCGGCGTCGTCGAGGAGCGCGGAGTGCGCTGGCTCCCGCTGCCCGCGGGCATGAACACGGGTGCGCGCGTCTCGTCCGATGGCTCGACGGTGCTCTTTGAGCACGAGGAGCTCGGAGTTCCGGGAGAGCTGTGGTGCGTGCCCATCGACGGCAGCACGCCTGCGCGGCGACTGACCTCGACGATTCCGCTCGCCTACTCCCAGCACGACTGGATCTTGCCCGAAAAGCTCCAAGTTCACTCCGCAGATGGCTCGGACGTTCGCGCTCACGTTTACTCGCCTCGCGGCTCCACGCTCTCGAAGCCCCGCGAGGCACGTCCGTGCATCGTGTTCATCCACGGGGCGGGCTATCTGCAGAACGTCACCGACTCGATGACGGAGTACGCGGTGAACCTGATGTTCCACTCGCGACTCGCCGAGCAGGGCTTCGTCGTCGCCGACGTCGACTACCGAGGCAGCGCGGGCTACGGCGCCAAGTTCCGCGGAGACGTACAGTTCCAGCTCGGCAAGCTCGAGCTCGAGGACATCGCAGCAGTGATCGACGAGCTCGCGCGACGCGGCGTCGTCGATCCCTCGAGCGTCGTGTGCTACGGCGGTTCCTACGGTGGATTCCTGACGCTGATGGCCCTCTTCACGCAGCCCGAGCGCTGGTCGGGCGGCGCGGCCCTGCGCTCGGTCACCGACTGGCGCACGTACCACCCCGGCTACACGCAGCCGCGTCTGGGGCGACCGTCGACGCACCCCGACGCCTACACGGCGAGCTCACCGATCGACCACGCGCAAAAACTGCAGGATCCCCTGCTGATCCTCCACGGCATGGTGGACTCGAACGTGTTCGCGCAGGACTCGATCCGGCTGATCGAGAAGCTGATCGACTTGGGGCTCGACTTCGACGCGATGCTCTACCCCAGCCAAGACCACGCCTTCGCAGACGGGCCGCACTGGGTCGACGAGTACCGCCGCATCGAGCGCTTCCTCGTACGCGCACTCCGAGCGAAGTAACCTCCGTTCATGGAACCTAGGAAGCTGGACCGACGGCGGCTCTTCGCAGCCGCGACCGCGCTCGGCGGCGCAGGAGTTTGGGCCGCGTGCCAGAGCCCTTCGCGCGAGCTGGAATCTGCGGCTCCCCGAACGGAGGAGGACTTCGACGAGCTCCCGGACCTGCGCGTGCTCGTCGCACCGATCTCGGCGGAAGAGCGCAGCGCCCGACGCGCGCGGCTCGCGACACTTCTGGCCCAGCACTCGCTCGACGCGTATCTCTGCGAAGGCGGACCGACGATGAGCTATCTGAGCGGCGTCACGTGGGGCCGCTCCGAGCGAACCTTCGCGCTGCTCGTGCTCGCCGACGGCAGCCACTTTTGGCTCTGCCCCGCGTTCGAGGCCGAAAAGGCGCGCCTCTCCGTCGAGTCGCCCAAGGGGCCCGGCGGCGACCTCGTGCGCTGGGAGGAGCATGAGTACGCCTTCGCACCCCTCGCAGCCGCCCTCCGAGCGCGTCGAGTCGAGCGGGTCGCGATCGACCCGCAGGCTCGCTTCTTTGTCGCGGACGGCCTGCGCACGGAGATGGGGCCGGAGCGTGTCGTCTCGGGACGGGACGTGCTCGTCGCGCTGCGCGGCGTGAAGGACGCCCACGAGCTCGAGCTCTTGCGTGTCGCCAACGAAGGCACACAGCTCGCCATCGGCGCCGTCTCACAGCGCGTGCGGCTCGGCATGAAGGGTGACGACGTCGCCAAGCTCATGTCGCGCGCCCACCTGAAGCTCGGCATGACCTCGCCTTGGAGTCTGGCGCTCGTCGGACCTGCGGCGGCGTATCCGCATGGCGACAATCAGTCGATCGCCCTCTCGCGCGGGGAGTTCCTCCTCGTCGACACGGGCGCGAGCTTGCACGGGTACTCGAGCGACATCACTCGTACGTGGTGCGTCGAGGGAACGCCGAGCGAGGCACAGCAGCGCGCATGGCACGCCGTGCACGACGCGCAGGCCCGCGCGTTCGAGACGATTGCGCCCGGGGTCGAGTGTCGCGAGGTCGACCGTGCCGCGCGCGCAAGTCTGGAGGCTGCCGGCTACGGCTCGGGCTACTCCAAGTTCACCCACCGCCTCGGCCACGGGATCGGCATGGAAGGCCACGAGGATCCGTACTTCGACGGTGGCAGCCGCGTGAAGTTGCAGCCCGGCATGACGCTCTCGAACGAGCCGGGCGTGTACGTCTACGGCGAGTTCGGCGTGCGGATCGAGGACATCGTCGCCTGCACCGCATCGGGGGCCGCGCACTTCGGCGCGTGGCAACGCGGTTGGTCGAGCCCCGCCTGACCTCGACGTCACTCCTGCGTCGAGACGAGCTGCACTCGCAAGCGCGGCTCGTCTCCGGACTCGAGCCACACGAAACACAGGCGATCCGAGAGAGTTCCGAGCCGCGCGAGCCCCGCTGCGCGACCGGGGACCGTGCGCGCGAGCGTGCGAGCCGGTCCGACGACTCCGTTCTCGATCTTGGCGAGCCGCCACTCCCCGCGCTCGCGCACGGGACGCTCCAGCCAAGTCACCCACAGCGCGCCGCGCCCGTCGTAGGCGCAGTCGACGAAGCCATCCGTCTCGGTCGACGAAACCTGCAAGGGCGAAGAGAAGCTCGCGCCACCATCGCGCGAGAACGCCACCGCGACGCGCGCACGGCTCTCTGCCCCGAGCGTGAACCACGCGACCGCAACTTCCCCGTCCCGCGCCGCGAGCGCGGCCCCATTGACCGGGCATCCGGGGATCTTCCAGCCGTCGTCGGAGACCGGAACGCTCGCGCCCACGGTTCCATCCGCACGCACGGAAATCGCCGAGAAGTCGCGCACCTCGTCGGCGCTGCGATCGCGATACACGACGAGCACATCGCCGCTCGCCGTGCGAACCGCCGCCGTCGCGCAGCAATCACAGACGCGCGGGTCGAGAAGCAACTCGGGGCCGAGCGCGCCATCGAGCGCCACGCTGCGCGCACGCAGCTGCATCTCGCCCATGCCGTCGTGGTGACCGGTCGTCGCGCGACCGTCGAGCCACACCGCGAGCCAACCCGCATCGCCGCGCGGAACCAACGAAACGAAACCGTGCTCCCCCACGCCGGCGTCGTCGTGCAGAGTCTGGGGCACGCCCCCGTCGAGGACCGCACGCACTCGGTAGTCGTAGGTCGCCGTGCCGCTGCGCTCGAGGTACGTCGCGAGCACGGCTCCGCTCGGCGCCGCGCTCGCACGGGGCACATCGGCCCAGTTCACGAACCAGTTGCTGCCCGAGGCCAGTGTTCGAGGTTCACCCCACTCGTCCGCATGCAGCACCGCACTGCGCAGGGCGAGCTCCTCGCGTCCCTCGAGCCACGTCAGGCGGAGGCCACCGCTCGGCTCCGGGGCGAGCGAAAACGAGCGAGCGCCCACCGCTGCGGGAGGGTCCACCCAACCGACGCCGGAGTTGTCGCGCTCGCACGCGGCGAGCGCGGAGCAACCCAGAGCCAGCAACCCGTCGCGAACGTTCATCGAAGCCTCTCGACACGAAAGCAGGCGCCCCAACGAGTCGGGAGCGCCCGCAGGTTCGATTCGGACAGCGCTCGGCTTAGAGGCGCGTGTAGTCGCGGCCGCGGCGCGGCTTCTTCTGGCGCCCCAGCTTGAGGATCTTGCCGGAGTTCATGCCGATGCGCTTGACGCGCTTGCGGCCGCGCGTGGGGCCGCCGTTCTTGAAGCGGGAGTTGGCCATGGCTGTGGGGCGTTCGAGGGCGTGGAGCGCCCCGCCGACGGGCGAGGCTCGAAGGGCGAAGAGTATGGCGCCCCGACCGCTCAGGGGCAAGCCCCAGAGCGCGGCGCGGCCCTCGAGCCCCTCCCGCAGGGCCCCGCGGCCGCTCCGGCGCTCAGTCGCCCCCGTACCCGAGCGCATCGAGCGCATCGGTGTTTCCGACGCGCTGAACGCGCCCGTCGCGAGCGTCGTCCGCTCCCCAGCCCTTGCGGAGCTCCGCGAGGGCCCGCTTGAGCCGTTCCAGCACCTCAGGGCGCTCCGAGGCGAGGTCGCGGGTCTCGCCGGGGTCCGCCGAAAGGTCGTAGAGCCGCCAGACGCTCGCACGCGTCCCACCGCCCTCCTCGACGAGCTTCCAGAAGCCCTCATAGAGCGCGAGCTTCACGAGGCTGGGGTCGACGTTGTCACGGTTCTCGACGAGCAGCCGACGCTCCGGCTCCAGCGGGCCGAGTAGGCTGCGTCCGTACTGACCTTCGCGAATCGGCAGACCCGCGAGCGCGAGCAGCGTCGGCGCGACGTCGATGCCATGGACGGGCTCGGACACGTCGCGGCCCGTCGCCGCGCCGGCGGCGCGCACGAGTAGCGGCACGCGCGTGTGACATTCGAGCACGTCCTTGTGCTCGTACTGACCGTGCTCGCCAAAGGCCTCGCCATGATCCGAGGTCATCACCACCGCCGTGCGCGCAAGGTCGAGGTTCGCAAGGAAACGGTCGACTTCGCAGTCGAGCGACCAGAGCTCGGCGTCGTACAAGTCGCGCAGGTGCGCCGCGTCGGCAGCGCCGAGCTCAAGCTTCTCGCTGCGAACACGGTCGCCGCGCAGTGCGTAACCATCGACCGGACCGTCGTAGGGACGCACGAACCGCTCGCGCGCTGTCGAGTCGGGGAGATACGGCCAGTGCGCGTCGTACAGGTTGACGAAGCAGAACCACGGCCGCGGGTCGTCGCCCTCGATCCAGCGCAGCGCCTCCGCGAGCACCTCCGACGCCGGCCGCTGAAAGTCTTGGAATCCGTGGGGATTCCCGTTGGACCCAAGCCCGGGCACGCGCTTGGCAAGGACGGACTGTACATCGTGTACGAGCGCCCAAGCGTGCGTGTAGCTCACCCACGGATCGACGCGATCGTCGTACACCTCGAAGGCGTAGTTGATGCCGCTCTGCGCGCGCAAGACGTCCGTGCCGACGAACGCCGCCGTGCGATAGCCCGCCTCACGGAAGTCGCGGACCACCGTCGGGGTCGCCCAAGGCCGGAAGAACTGGCGTGTGAGCCGCGCGCCGTGGTGCGACGGATAGACGCCCGTGAGCATCGAGAGGTGCGAGGTCAGCGTGTACGTCGAGACCGAGCGCGAGTTCTCGAAGCGCAGCGACTGCTCGGCGAAACGGGCGAGACTCGGCGTCGTGTCGCGGTCATACCCATAGGGCGTCAAGGCGTCGGCTCGCGTGGTGTCCCACACGAGGAGCAGCACGTTCGGGACATCGGCGCGCGCGGAACCAAACGGCGAAGCGCTCCCTGAGTGCAGCGTGACGAGCGCCGCTACAGGCCAAGGAACGACGACAAAGATCAGCCATAGCCAAGCGAGCGACGCGCGCTCGAGGATGCGAACGAGCACCGCGATGACTGCAAAGAGGCCCACAGCCCCGCCGATAGCGAGGAGCCATGGCGTCGCGCTCTTCAGCGCCGACACATCGCCTCCGAGCGAGGTGTATCGGTCGAGGTGGGCGTGCAGCGCGACAGGCAAGAGCGTCCAAAGCAGGTGCCGCGCGCAGGCATGCAAAGGGTGATCGAACTTTCGAAGCGCCAGAATGCCGCGCAGCGCGCGATCGACGAGCCACGTCCACGGCAGCGTGATCAGCGCAAACGACATCCAGAGCGCGTACGACTCCACGAACAACCAGAGACTCGGCTCGCGGTGGTGATACTCGCTACGGACGAGCAGCGTGTCGGTGAGGGCGAGCAACGCGCTCCACGCCAGCGCTCCAAGAATGCGCGTGGCCAGCGTCGTCGGCGGAGATTTTCGAGACATGCGGCAGGCGGGGCGGGAAGGGCCCCTAGGGAGCCTACACCACGCCGAGGGGGGAGCGCCTCCTCCCGAGGGCGAGCCCCGAACTCGCCTCAGCGCGAAGTCCCAGCCGAGCGTCGGAAGAGCACCCACAGCCCCCAGACGAGCGCCACGGTCGCGAGCGCCTCGTCCAAGTTCCCGAAGAGCGGTGCGGCGTCGGGGACGAGCTCCAGAGCGGCGACGCCCGAGTTGGCGAGCACCCCGAGCCCCCCGAGCACCGCGGCCAGCGCCAGCAGTGCCTTCCACGCGGGGACGCGAGGCTCAGCCATCGCGGACTCCGGAGAGCGTCTCGACGCGCAGCGAGGCCCCCGGTACGTCGCGCCCGAGCGAGCGGCCCACCTTGGCGAGCGACCACTCGACGATCGAGCGCACGCGTGCGTCGGCGTCGAACGGCGGAGCCGCGGGCTCGAAGTGAGGGACGTTGAGGGCCTTGTCACCGCCGATGGCTCCCGTCATCAGCACGTGGGCAGCGGGCAGCTCCAGCACGATCGCGAGGCCCTCGCGTCGCGCGAGTCCCTCCGGCAGCTCGCCGAGGTCGATCCCCCACACTTCCTGCGCCGAGGAGTTGCGCACCGCGGCGCGCGTGTGGCTCAAGATCCACGGCTTCTCTGCCTCGTAGCGCAGCTGCACCAGCGCCTGTCGAAGGATCACGCGCCCGTAGTCGTCGAGCCAGCGCTGCAGCCGCGCCTCGGGATCCTGCGGCAGCGTCGAGAGGTCGCGCTCGATCATCGTGGCGACCTGCGAGGCTCGCCAGCGATAGAGCAGCACTCCCGCGCCGAGGCCGAGCACCACGAGCCCGATCACGAACGCGAGCCCGTTCACGCGCCATGTGGGCGCCACGGAAGATTCCTGAGACGACATGTCGAGCATTGTGGGGTCGAGGTCGCGAGACTTCCATCCGCACGCTGCGGAGCTAACGTGTTCAGCGTGCGGCGCATCTTCGTCGGGGACATCCAGGGCTGTCGTGAGGAGCTCGAGACGCTGCTCGAGAAGGTCCGATTCGACCCTTCGGCCGACGAACTCCACCCCGTCGGCGACCTCGTGAACCGGGGGCCGGACTCGCTCGGCACACTGCGACTCTTGCGCACGCTGCGTACGGGCGGCGTGCTCGGCAACCACGACGTGAGCCTGCTGAAGGTCGCGGCAGGGCTGCGAGAGCTGCGTCCGGGCGACACGACCGCTGAAGTCCTCGCGGCCGAGGATCGTGGAGAGCTCCTCGCATGGCTGGGTTCGCTCCCGTTCTGTCGCAGGTGGGACGACGTGTGGCTCGTGCACGCGGCTCTCCATCCCGCCTGGGCCGACCCCGAGCGCGAGCTCGCAGGACTCGACCCGCTGCAAAGCGACGAGCGCATCGACTTTGCGACGCGCGCACGAGCCACGACGCGCGAAGGCAAGCTCTCCAAGCAGGATCCGCCGCCGCCCGGTGGTCGCTTCCGCCCGTGGTTCGAGCACTGGTTCGAATCGCGCGTCGGCGACCGACGCACCGTGGTCTACGGACACTGGGCGCGCATGCAGCTCGTCCTGCGCCCGAAGCTCCGCGGCCTCGACACCGGCTGCGTGTGGGGCGGCAAGCTCTCGGCGTGGATCGCCGAAGAGGACCGCGTCGAGCAGGTTCCCGCGCGGCGGACCTACGCGCGCTTCGAGGAGTGAGCGCCGCTCAAGCCGCGATCCAGTCGCGGAACGCGCGCCGATACAACTGGCCCTCGATCAACGTCTCGGGGTCGCAGGCGCGCTTGAGCCTCGCGAACGCGGCGAGCCGCTCCTGCGGCAGGAACCGCGCGGTGTCTTCTGCGGCGATTACGAGGTCCTTCGCGAAGTAGAAGCGCCCGCCGGCGCCGATCACGAGCTCCGTGAGCTCGTCACAGAGCTTCCAAAGCCCCTCGCGCCGCGCGGGATCGACCTTGAAGTCGAGCGCAAAGCTCCAGCCGTCGACGGCGTGCGTCAGCCAGAAAGGATCGGGACGGTGGCGCTTGAACACTCCGAGGTACGGCACGTGCCCTGCGCGACGGCAGCGCTCCAGGATCTCGCTGTGAACGTCGTGCGCCACGGCGTGCGGAACGAACGGCTGATACTGGATGAGCCCGTGGGTCGCGCGCGCGCGGCCATAAGCCCACTTCCAGTTCGGAACGTAGTCGAGCAGGAACGAGAAGCCCGCGTGGGACTGCAAGTACGGCTGCCCCATGCCCTCCATGCGTCCGGCGACGTACTTCGCCGCGTTGATCGTGCGCATGCCGAGGTCGTGGTTGAAGAGCCGCAGAATCCGCCAGACCTGCGACTTCGGAAACAGCCCGAGGATGTTCGCGGGCAGTTCCTGATGCGCGACGGTCAGCGAGCGAGCAGGGTCGGTGTCCTCGCCCGCGTGGAGGTTCTGCGCATCGTGGATCAGGCCGCGTCCGCTCGCGTCGCCACCCGAGAAGCAGTCGATCCAGCCGACGAGGTAGTCGCTCGTGCACTTGTGCGCTTCGAAGTACTGCATCATCTCGCGCAGGTCGCGGGTGCTCTCGCCGCGCACGCGAACGTTGCCCGAGTAGACGCGCTTGGTCTGCAGGACGATGCGGCTGAAGCAGCCGAGCATGCCGAAGCCGCCGATCGCCGCGTGAAAGAGCTCGCTCTCGCGCTCGCGGTTGCACGTCTTGACCTCACCGCTCGGCAGCACGAGGTCGAACTCGAGGCACGCATCGCCGATCGTGCCCACCGCGAAGTTGTTCTTGCCGTGGATGTTCGCCGCGAGCGCGCCCGCGACCGTGGGAAACATCGTGCCGCTCACCACGCGCGGCCAGAATCCGAGCGGAAGGATCGTCTTCCAGAGCTTCTCGATCGTGACGCCGGGCTCCAGCGTCGCGATGCCGGTCGTGGAGTCGAACGAGAGAACGCGGTTCATGCGCGATACGTCGAGCACCATGCCCGCGCCCGGGGTGCTCGCGTCGCCGTAGCTGTTGCCGCCACCACGGAACGTCAAGGTCGAGCCCGCGGCGCGCGCAAGCTCGTAGCACTGCGCGATCTCTTCCGTCGAGCGCGGACGCAACACGCGCGCGTGCATGCCGACGGCCATGCCCCAGCCTTCCACGTACTCGTAGGACGACTCGATGCCGGCGCGCGGACGCAGCGAAAGAACGTGCATGGCGCGGCCTAGATGTTCATGCCTTTGAACAGGAACGACGGGATGTTCCGGATCACGGCGGCGACCAGCGTCCACTTGAACGGCACGAAGACCTCGTTGCGACGCGCGCGCGCCGCACGCAGGATCGAGCGCGCCGCAGCCTCGGCCGTGATGGCACCCTGAATCGTTCGCCCCTGCGCACGCGCTTGCGCGAGCATCGCCGTCTCGACGAAGCCCGGCTTGATCGTGCACACGTGCACGCCGTAGTCCGCGAGGCGGTTGCGCAGCGCCTCGAGATAGTGGTTCATCGCGGCCTTGCTCGCGCCGTAGACCGGATTGCCCTTGCGGCCGCGCTCCCCCGCGATCGAGCTGATGCCGACGATCGTGCCCGAGCGCTGGGTGCGCAAGAGCTTGGCGACCTCGTTGGTCCACGCCATGCAGCCGCCGACGTTGACGGCGAGCATCTCGATGTCCTTGCGCGTGTCGAATTCCTGCGGACCGACCTCGGTCATGATGCCGGTGGCGTAGACGAAGAGGTCGAGCCCGCCGAGCTCGCGCACGCAGCGCTCGAAGAGCGCGGGCACGGAGTCATAGTCGTGCACGTCGTGCGCGATCGGAATCACTCGCCCTGGCGCGTGCTTGCAGCGCTCGGCGAGCGCGTCGAGCGCGTCCTTGCGCCGCGCGAGCGCGACGACCGACACGCCTTCGCTCGCGAGCTGCTCCACGAGCGCGGCGCCCATCCCCGAGCTCGCGCCGACGACGATGGCGTGGCGCTCCTTCGCGGTGCGCGCGACGTCGCCGTTGGAACTCGGGCCGGAGTGGCTGTCGGTCTCGTGCTCTGCGTGGGACATGGGTAGCAGTATTTCGGACCGCGGCCCGACTTTCCAAATCGCAGGGACGGCCCGCCGGCGGAAAGTCGACGATCGCCCTGCCGCCCGCGGCTGGGCGAGCTCAATAAAGCGAGAAAGTTGTTCCGTCTTCGAGACGGGCGCAGGGCTGGGCGCGCCCCAGCGCAAGGCCCGCGACGTGCGAGGCCTCGTACCAGAGCCAGCCGCTGCGGCGAGACGCCGGAGCGAGACCGCGCGACGTCGCTCCCCAACCGGAGATCAGCCTGCGCCAGACTTCGGGCCGCGCGCCGCGAGCGAAGTGGATCGGATCCACGCCATACCAGCGCTCCTCGAGTGCGATGTGCGCCAATCCATGTTTCTCCGCGAGCCCGCGGGAGCGCCGCTCCAGCTCGCGCGCTTCGACGAGCAACGCCTCCCGCTCCATGCGCTGGAAGGGAAACAGCACGCGCTTGTAGAGCTCGAACTCACGCGCGGAGAGCCGCTCGAGTCGCGCGAGAGGCAGACCGGTCAGCACCCCCCGGGCACCGCACGCGCGCAGCCGCGCGACCGCGCGCTCCACCCACGTCTCGACGACCTCCGCCCGCGCACCGAACGCGAGGTCGTTGCCGAGGTCCGTCGCAACGAACCACGTCGGCGCGCTCGGCCGTCGTTCGAGCTCACGCCACAGACCGCACGAGTCGATTCCGGACAAGCTGCGCACCAGAAAGCGGCTGCGCATGCCGTAGGAGCGGCCGCGGCCGAGCGCTGCCAGCACCTCCACAGGGCCGCCGAAGTGTGCGCGCGCCGCGTCGACGGCAAGCTCGAGCCCCTGCGCGAGGTTGCTCGCACCCAAGAGCACGACCCTCGGCGTTTGAGACGTCATCGTGCGACTGTTCTAATCGCGCCGCGTCGCCAAGGCACGCACCTCCCCCATGCCGCGCCCCAATCCCCAAAGCATCTTCCTCCTGTCTCTGGCCCTCTGCGCCCCTGCCTGCGGCGACAAGGGCGATCCCCAGCTCGCGCGCGAGCTCGCGGCAGCGAACTTTGCGAAAGACAACCGCGCGCAGGCCCTCGAGGCGCTCCGGCCGCTGATCGAAGGCTCGGGCGCGCTCCCCAGCGACCTGATCGACGCCGCCTGCGTCTACCTGCGCCTCGCCGACGTCGACAACGCCTCGAAGCTGCTCGAGCGCGCCGCCGAGAAGTCGCAGCAGGACCCGCGCTACTTCTACAACCGCGGCCGCGTCGCTCAGTTCAACGCCGACCTCGATGCCGCGGCCTCGGACTTCCGCCGCGTGCTCGAACTCGCACCCGACGACCTGCCGACGCGCTTCAAGCTGATCGACTCGGTGCAGGGCTCGAATCCCGCCGAGTACGAGCGTCTGCTCCGCGAAGTGGTCGCGCGCGGCATCGAGAACGCAGGCTCGTGGTACTTGCCTGCGATCTACAAGCTCGGCCTGCACTGCACGATGACCGATCGCGACGCCGAGGGCGAGAAGCTCTTGGACGAGCATCAGTCGCTCGGCAACCGCGGTGTCCCCAGCCCGCGCACCGAAGACTTCGACATGGGCAACTTCGGGCGGATCGCGTTCCCCAAGCCGGCGGGCGCGCGCTTCAGCGGGTCCGGAAAGCTGCCGCAGTTCTCCGCCGCGCAGGCCATCCTGCCGGAGTTCGCCGGAGCGAGCGGTCTGCGCGCGTGCGACCTCGACAACGACGGCGATCTCGACCTCGTCGGCTGGGGTGGACGCGGGCTCTTCCTCGGACTGCAGGAGAAGGGCTCATGGCGCGCGCAGTCGCTCGCGACCGAGCCCGTCGAATGGGCCCTCGCGTTCGACCTCGACGGCGCCAAGGGCGACAACGTGCTCGATCTGCTGTACGTCGCCAAGGGCGAGCTGAAGCTCGTGCGCAGCGCGCGGAGCATCGCGGACCAGTCGGCGAGCTGGAGTGCGAGCCCCAAGCAGCTTCCCAAGCCTTCGGGCGCGATCGCGGACGCGCTCGTGATCGACTACGACCACGAGGGCGACCTCGACGTGCTGCTCGTCGGCAGCGCCGGCGCCCAGCTCCTTCGCAACGACGGTCTCGCGTCCGCGAGCGCAGACGGCAATCTCACCGACGTCACGGCCGAGGCGAAGCTTCCGCGCGGCGCGCCACTTGCGTGGTGCGTCGCCGAAGACTTCGACACGGATCAAGACGTCGACCTGCTCCTCGGACGCCCAGGCTCCCACTTCCTCGCGAGCAACCTGCGCGGCGGCGTGTTCGCCGACGAATCCGCGGCGCTCGCTGGCTTCCAGTCGGGAGCGCGCCGTCCGCTGGTGGCCGACCTCGACGGCGACTCTCGGCCCGACGTTTGGTCCTCCGATGGCGCGGTCCTGCGCGCGCAGCTCGGCGGCGGTTGGAAGGCCGACGGCAAGCTCCTGCCTCCGAGCGGAACGCTGCCCAGCAACCAGCCGCTCTTCCAGCTCGACCTCGACCTCGATGGCAGCCTCGACGTGCTGTGGGCCACGTCCGAGCCGGCACGGCTGCAAGGTCAGCTCGGCCTCGGCACCGCTCAGAGCGCGCCGGCGGAGCTCGCGCTCGAAGCCGCTCCGATGCTGATCGAGGACCTCGACGGCGACCTCGCGTGGGATGTCGTCGGCGTCGGCGACGCGGGCGTGTCGCTCCAGCGCGGCGTCCGCGGCGCCAACGGCGTCGTGCGGCTGGGATTCCGTGGCGTGAAGGACAATCGCCGCGGCGTCGGCGCGATCGTCGAGCTCCGCGCGAAGGAGACCTACCGGCGCGTGTTCTGGAGCGGCGAGGCGACGCTGCTCGGCGTCGGCGAGCACAGAGAGACCGACCTCGTGCGCGTCACGTGGCCCAACGGCGTGCTGCAGTACGAGCTGCGCCGTGACCTCGGCGACCGCGCGAGTACCGGCAGCGCGCTCGAGCAGAGCGAAGGCCTCGTCGGCTCGTGTCCGTTCCTCTACAGCTGGAATGGCAGCGAGTACGTCTTCGTGAGCGACGTCCTCGGCATCACGCCGCTCGGACTTCCGATGGCACCGGGGATGCTCGTCCCGCCCGACCACGACGAGTACGTGCTCGTGCGCGGCGAGGCGCTCGTCCCGAAGGATGGCAAGCTCGAGCTGCAGTTCACCGAAGAGCTGCGCGAGGTCACCTACCTCGACCGCATCCGCATCGACGTCGTCGATCACCCTGCCGACACCGAGATCTATCCCAACGAGCTCTTCACCTTTCCGCCCTTCCCCGCGCCTCACACGCACAGCGTGCGCGCACCGCTCGCGCCGCGCGCGATGGGAAGCGACGGACGCGACTGGTCGGCGGAGCTCGCGGCCATCGACGATCGCTACGCGGCGCCGTTCGAGCCCGCGCCGAGCCAGTTCCTCGGCCTCGCGAACCCGCACTTCTTGGAGCTCTCCTTCGACCGCGAGCGCGTCGCGCAGGCGCAGAAGTTGCGTCTCGTGATGACCGGCTGGTTCTACTGGACCGACGCCAGCGTCAACATGGCGAGCGCGCGCGACCCCGAGCAGGAGTTCATCCCGCCGATGCTGCAGGTGCCCGATGGGCAAGGCGGCTGGCGCCCGGCGGGGCCGCCGATCGGCTTCCCGGCCGGCAAGACGAAGAGCATGGTCATCGACGTCGGTGCGGTCTTGGACCGCGCCGATCCGCGCCTGCGGCTCTTTGGATCGCTGCGGCTCTACTGGGACTCGATCCGCCTCGCGACGGACGGAGATGACGCACCGCTCGCGGTCACGTCCATCGAGCCGCAGTCTGCGAAGCTGTGGCTGCGGGGCTTCAGCGATCCCGAGCGGTCGGAGCTTCCCCACCAACCCGAGCGCTTCGACTGGGAGCGCATCGCGTGGCAGCCGCGCTGGAACCAGCACCCCGGCTCCTACACCAAGCTCGGCGACGTCCTGCCGCTGCTCACCGGCATCGACGACCGCTTCGTGATCATGGGCGCGGGCGACGCGCTGAGCGTGAGCTTCGACGCGAGCGCGCTCCCGGCCCCGAAGCCCGGCTGGCGCCGCGACTACCTCGTGTTCCTCGACGGCTGGGCCAAGGATCGCGATCCCAACACCGTTGACGCGCTCTACGTCGAACCGCTGCCCTTCCACGGCATGAGCGGCTATCCCTACTCACCGAGCGAGCGCTTCCCCGATGACGCCGAGCACCGCGCGTGGCGCCGCGAGTGGAACACGCGTCCGGCGCACCGCTGGCTCGCGCCTGTCCACTCCGGCGAGCCGCTGCCGACGCCGCGCTGAGCCGCGCGCCGCGCCTCAGCCGAGGCCTTCGAACTCCGCGATGGCGCCCTTGAAGGCGGCGCTCATCGGGGAGCTGCGTCCGTTGCGCGCGTCATAGACCACGAGCACGGCCTCCGCCTCGCACCACACGCGACCGCCCGGCGTCTCGCGCACGCGGTAGGCCTGTTCGAACGACGAGCTGCCGAGCCGCGTGGTCACGACCTCGACCTCCACCTCCACGCCGCCGCGCCCCGGCGACACGAAGCGGATGTTGCACTGCGCCAACACGAACGGGAAATGGTTGAGCTCCAGGAGGCCGAGGCGGCCGAAGTACGCGTGACGTCCTTCTTCGAGGAGGGTCATGTACACCGCATTGTTGAGCACGTTCTGGTTGTCCTCGTCGGACCAGCGCGTGCGCGCCTTGCAGCGAAAGCGGATGCGGGACGAGTCGGGGACCTGAGGAGCGTGCATGGCGCGAAAATCTACGACCTCTGCGTCGCGGGCGCGATAGGACGCGCCGCGGGACGCCGTGCGACGAGCCAGACCCCGCCGAACGTCAAGAGCGTGGCCAGCGCGAAGTGCTGCGGGAGTCCCTCGCCGAGCCAAAGGAGCGCTCCGACCACCGTCACCATCGGCTGCAGGAAGATGAAGGACGCCGCCGTCGAGGCCGAGACGCGCGTCAAAGCGAACGAGTTCAGCAGGTACGTGAAGATCGTCGGGAAGATCACGATGTAGCCGATCGCCCACCATGCGTCGCGGGTGACGGAATCGGGCACGAGCGGCGCTTGCGCTCCCGTGAGCAGCGGGATCGACCACGCGGAGAGCAGGAACACCCAGGCCGTCAGGACGAGCGGCGGATACTTCGCGAGGAGCGGCCGCAAGAGCACGAAGTAGATCGCGTAGCACAGCTCGTTGGCGACTACGAGCAGATTGCCCGTCAGGTGATCGGAACCGATCCGTCCGCCGCGCTCGAAGAGCACGAGCCCGGCTCCGCAGAAGGCGACCGCCATGCCGATGGCGCGCGGCATGTCGAAGCGCTCCTGTCGCGCCGCGATCGCCACGAGCAGCGTGAACACCGGGATCAGCGGCAGGAGCAGCGCGACGTTGATCGCCGTCGAGCGCTGCAGCCCCTCGAGAAAGAGCGCCATGTTGAGCACGATGCCGAGGAGGCCGCACAGGAACAGACGCGGCAGATCCCCGCGCTCGGGCAGAAACCGCCGTCCGTGCAGAGCCGCCGCGATCGCGCCGAGGGCGACGCCGCCGACGGCGATGCGCCAACCGGCGACCGCGCGCGCGGCGAAACAGCCGAACGCGACCTTGCCGAACAGCGGCAGCAGCCCAAAAAAGAGCTGGACGGTGAGCAGCGCCGCCACGCCTTGATTGCGCCGGGCGCGCTCCGCCTCACTCAGCTCCACGATTGCCATCGGCGCACGGTAGCGCCCTCGGCGCGGGCGTCCTAGCGCGGCGGAGCCTAGACTTCGGACCATGACCGAGCACCCCCGCCCCTGGCCGCTCCTGAACAGCCAATACGGCCCCGATCTCGTCATCTGCCGCGCGCGCTTCGACACGCTGACGAATCCGCGCACGGGGAAGGACATGCAGCGCACCGTGCTCGAGACTCCGGAGTGGTGCAACGTGGTCGCGCTGACGCGCGAGCGGCGCCTCGTCGTCGTGCGCCAATTCCGCTTCGGCTCGGCGAAGGTCACCACCGAGATCCCCGGAGGCGTGGTCGACCCTGGAGAGGCCCACGGCGAAGCCGCACAGCGCGAGCTGCGCGAGGAATGCGGCTACACGAGCGAGCGCTGGAGCTACTTGGGCTGCGTCGAGCCCAACCCTGCCTTTCACGACAATCTCTGCCACCACTGGCTGGCGGAGGACTGCGTGAGGACGCATGGGCAAGAGCTCGACAACGGTGAGGACATCGTGGTCGAGACGCTCGGGCTCGACGAGGTGCGCGCGCGCATCGCCTCGGGCGACATCCGCCACGCGCTCGTGATCACGGCGCTCTGCCGCGTGCTCGACTTGCGTCAACCGCAGTGATTCGAACGACTAGCGTCCGCGCTCGCCGAGCAGCCAGCTGCGACGTCCTCGCTTGAGCCACGTGCGCTGCAGCATGCGCGCCGCGGAGTGCTCGATCGCCGCCATCGCCTCGTCGGGCGAGTCCGTCACGAGGATGCGGTCGACGTCCGCGGCGTCGATCATGCCTTCCTTCAGCATCGGACCGCGCAGAAACTCGAAGAGCGGCGCCCAGTACTCCCGCCCCATCACGACCACCGGAAAGTCGTGGACCTTGCGCGTCTGGATCAACGTGACGATCTCGAAGATCTCGTCCATCGTCCCGTAGCCGCCCGGCAGCGCCACGAACGCCACCGAGTACTTCACGAGCATCACCTTGCGCACGAAGAAGTAGCGGAATGTAACGAAGCGATCGAGGTAGGGATTGTGCTTCTGCTCCCGCGGCAGCTCGATGTTGCACCCGAGGGAGTAGCCGTCGTGCTCCTTCGCGCCGCGGTTCGCCGCCTCCATGATGCCGGGGCCGCCGCCGGTCATGACCGTGAAGCCGGACGTCGCGAGGCGCCCGCCCATCTCCCGTGCGAGCTCGTAATAGGGCGAGCCCGGCGGCGTGCGCGCCGAGCCGAACACCGTCACGCAGGGGCCGACGAAGTGCAGTGCGCGAAAGCCCTTCAGGAACTCACCGAAGATGCGGAGCGCACGGCCGAGCTCGCGCGTACGCGAGCCCGGGCCTTCGAGAAAGCGCGTGTCGAACGGCTTGCCCGGGACCTTGCCCCACTCGGGCTCCCGACCTTGGTCCGCGGGCTCGGTCACGAGTACAGCGCCCCGCCCGTGCGCGCGAACTCTTCGCTCTTCTCCTTCAGGCCCTGCTCCAGCGCCGTGCGCTCGTCGACGCCCTGCGACTTCGCGAGCGCGCGCACGTCGTCGGTGATCTTCATCGAGCAGAAGTGCGGGCCGCACATCGAGCAGAAGTGCGCAGTCTTCGCGCCCTCCTGCGGCAGCGTCGCGTCGTGGTAGGCGCGCGCCGTCTCCGGGTCGAGCCCGAGCTCGAACTGGTCTTCCCAGCGAAACTCGAAGCGCGCGCGCGACAGAGCGTCGTCGCGCCGCTGCGCGAGCGGATGCCCCTTGGCGAGGTCCGCCGCGTGCGCCGCGATCTTGTAGGCGATCACGCCCTGCTTCACGTCCTCGCGGTCGGGCAGGCCGAGGTGCTCTTTGGGCGTCACGTAGCACAGCATCGCCGTGCCATACCAGCCGATCATGGCCGCGCCGATCGCGCTCGTGATGTGGTCGTAGCCCGGCGCAATGTCGGTCACCAGCGGACCGAGCGTGTAGAAGGGCGCCTCCTTGCAGAGCTTCATCTGCAAGTCGACGTTCTCGCGGATCTTGTGCATCGGGACGTGGCCAGGGCCCTCGATCATCACCTGCACGTCGTGCTTCCAAGCGATCTCGGTGAGCTCGCCGAGCGTCTGCAGCTCGCCGAACTGCGCCTCGTCGTTGGCATCCGCGATCGAGCCCGGACGAAGGCCATCGCCGAGCGAGAAGCTGACGTCGTAGCGCTTCAGGAGCTCGCAGATCCGCTCGAACTCGGTGTAGAGGAAGTTCTCCTTGTGATGCGCGAGGCACCACTTGGCCATGATCGAGCCGCCGCGCGAGACGATGCCCGTCACGCGCTTGGCGGTGAGCGGCACGTAGCGCAGCAGCACTCCGGCGTGGATCGTGAAGTAGTCGACGCCCTGCTCGGCCTGCTCGACCAAGGTCTCCATGAAGACGTCGATGTCGAGCTTCTCCGGGCGACCCTTGACCTTCTCGAGCGCCTGATAGATCGGCACCGTACCGATCGGCACCGGCGAGTTGCGCAGGATCCACTCGCGGGTCTCGTGGATGTTGCGGCCCGTCGAGAGGTCCATCACCGTGTCCGCGCCCCAGCGCGTCGACCACGCGAGCTTCTCGACCTCCTCTTCGATCGAGCTCGCCACGGCGCTGTTGCCGATGTTGGCGTTGATCTTCACGAGGAAGTTGCGGCCGATGATCATCGGCTCCAACTCAGGATGCCGGACGTTGGCTGGGAGGATCGCGCGCCCCGCGGCGAGCTCGGTGCGCACGAACTCGGGCTCGCAGCCCTCGCGCGCTGCGACGTACGCCATCTCCTCGGTGATGATGCCGCGGCGCGCGAAGTGCATCTGAGACACGTTCTCCGTGCCGAGTGCACGCCGCCGCGCGATCCAACCTTCGCGCAGCTTGGGCAGACCCGCCGTACGCTCGAACCCCTGCGGCCCCGACGTGTCGTACAGGTCGAGGTGTTCGCCGTTGGAGAGATGCAGCCTGCGCGCGGGCACGCGCAGCACATTGCCCTCGAACGGAACTTCGCGAAACACCTTGTGCGCCCGCACGGGCGCCGCAGCAGTCGGGTTCATGAGCTTTCCTACGCCGGTATGGACCGGATCAGGTTCGAGGGGTGCTTCTCAGCCGGACCGCGCGCGGCCCGACGCCCCCAGCCAAGTGGCCGCGGATGGACGCTCCGCCCGCCGCCGCGCGCATCTTAGTCGGCGCGGGCCGCCGTGCGAGCATCCCCCGAAAAGCAGACACCCTCGCCCGCCGAACGGCCGCGAGGGTGCTGCGCGCGCACGACACCGAGAGACCTGGGACTAGTCGTCGTCCTCGTCCTCATCGTCCCAGAGGTCGCGATCTTCGTCGTCCTCGTCGTCGTCCTCCTCGTCCTCGTCTTCGTCCTCCTCGTCCTCCTCCTCGTCGTCGTCTTCGTCTTCGAAGTCATCTTCGAAGTCGTAGTCGCCCTCGGAAGAGGAGAGATCGACGAGCGGGCCTTCGGCGGAGAGGGACTGTTCCAGTTCGGTCGCGGAGCTTTCTTCGAGCAGCTGCATCGAGGACACCATGGGGGCAGTTCAGAGCCTCGTCGCTCACGGTCACGTTCCCGACAGGGATACCGCGCGCTGGCGCTCGAGGGGCCCTAGGAGTGTTTTCCGCACAGCCCGTACCGCGCAAGAAAAAAAAGAGCGCAGCCGCTGTCGTCCGCTCGCCGGGCGTCGCCCGTTTCCTGCCGAAGGAGGCCGAAAGATGCGCCTCAGCGCGCGGTGCTCACGCCGCGGGTGGGCACTCCGCGGGTTGGCAACCCCGAGGGGTGGTAGCGGTGGAGGGACTTGAACCCCCGACACGCGGCTTATGAAGCCGCTGCTCTAACCACTGAGCTACACCGCCGTTCAGGGGCGAAGACTCTAGCGGCCATCGTGGCGGCGGGTCAAGGCGTGGCCCGACGGAGGCGCCCGGCGCTCGAACGACGAACCGAGCGCGTCGGAGTGGGCCCGCAGGCGCGCTCAGCGGGTGCCGGTGAGCACCTTGCCCCCCACCGAGTGGTACGACATCCGCTTGTTCAGGATCGCCCCGGACGCCTCGTCGAGCACGCGGCATTCGCGGATCGGCCGCGAGTACAGGTGCAGCGTCACCGCCGGACCGTCGCCGACGGGCTCGATGCGATGCCAGCCCATGTCATCGACGATGAACGCGACGCCCCCCGCGGCGAACTCGCGCGCGGGGCCCGCCGTCGGCGGAGCGGACTCTCCGACGCGGTAGATGGTCTCCCGCACGCGGCCTTCGAGAACGCCCATCCAGCAGCGCTGGGCGGCGTGGTCGTGGATCGGGCTGCGCTGGCCCTGCCCCCAGCAGAGGACGATCAGCTCGTAGAGCTCGCTGCGCCGCACGAGGTTGCGCGAGTAGTAGTTGGCCTCGAAGAACGCGAAGCGCTTCCAGTCCACGGCGCCGCTCTGGGCGTACTCGGCGAGCAGCCGCGTCACCTTCGCGTTGCGCCCCTCTTCGGCGAGCGCGCGGTCCAAGTCGGCCAGCAGGAAGTCGAGCGGATCCGGGTTCATGCGTGAGCCTCCTGCAGGGGAGCGAGCGAAGTCGACGAGAGCACCGCTCGGAGCGCGTCGAGCGTGCGCTCGATCTCCGCGCGAGTGGTGGAGCGCCCGAGCGAGAAACGCAGCGTCGAGCGCGCGTGCATTTCGCCCTTGCCCATCGCCATCAAGACGTGCGACGGCGAGCCGCCGGTGGCCGCCGCTCCTGCGGCGCAATGGACGCCGAGTGCACCGAGCTCACGCTGCAACTCCGCTCCGAGGGAGCCAGGGAACGTCACGCTGAGCGTGTTGGCGAGCCACGGTCCTTCGCCATTGCGCTGCGCGCGAGGCTCCAGCGCATGCACCCCCTCCCACAGTCGATCGCGCAGCTCCGGCGAGCGCACCGCATCGAACGCGCCGCGCACGAGCAACTCGAACGCGACGCCGAGGGCCGCGACCGCGGGAGTGTTCTCGGTGCCGCTGCGCATCCCGCACTGCTGTCCGCAGCCGTCGATCAGCGGAGCGAGCTCGACACCGCGGCGCACGAAGAGCGCACCACAGCCTTTGGGCGCATAGAGCTTGTGCCCCGAGATGCTGAGCATGTCGCAGCCGATCTCTCGCACGTCGAGCGAGAGCTTCCCCACCGCTGCGACCGCGTCGCAGTGCAGCAGGACGCCGCGCTCGCGGCAGAGCCGCGCCACCTCTCGCACGGGCTGAAGGACGCCCGTCTCGTTGTTGGCGACCATCAACGACACGACGCGCGTGTCGCGCTGCAACGCGCGTTCGACCGCCTCGACCTCGACTCGCCCGCTCGCACCGACGGGGACCACCGTGAGTCCGATGCCGCTGCGTGCCAGCGCTTCAGCCGTGCGCAGGACCGACTTGTGCTCGATCGCGGTGGTGACGATGTGGCCGGAGCGACCGCCGCCGAAGAGGCCCTTGAGCGCCCAGTTGTTGGACTCGGTTCCACCCGAGGTGAACCAGATCTCGTCGGCTTCGCAGCCGAGCCCCCGCGCGACGTGGGCCCGCGCCGCGGCGATCTGCGCCTGCGCCTCGAGCCCGGCGGGGTGCGATGCCGACGCATTGCCGCAGGTTGCACGGATCGAGCTCACGTAGGCCTCGAGGGCCTCGGGGTGCACCGGAGTCGAGCCGTTGATGTCGAGATACACATCGCCCATGACTCCATTGTGCCCGTCCCGCGTCCCCGCGCACAGTTCCCCCCATCGGCATTCCCGCTCCCGAGCCCAGCGACGCCACGTCCGGGGTGCGCGGCTCAGGCCCCGCCCGCGCCGAGTTCGATGCTCACCTTCATGCACCTCGGCGCACGCCCCGTCGAAGCCACCGTCGCGAAGCTGCTCGCGTGCGGCAGCGCGCCCGAGCTCGACCGAGCCCTGGTGGAGATCTGCGCGGAGCGCGGCCACGCCGTCGAGCTGTGGCGCAGGACCACCGCAGGCTGGACGCCCATCTTCGCCCGTGGAGCGCGCGAGCTGTTTCCCTCGGACTCGTTGGTGCGCGCCGCGCTCGCCGGCTCGATCGACGGACACTTGCCCGGAGGAGCCCGCGTCCTCGCCAACGCGGCCTCGACGGCGCTCGTGTTCGCCGCGCCCTGCTCGGATGCTTTCGTCGATGGAAGCACCGCATGGCTCTCGTTGCACGCAGCGCTCGCCCGAGCGCTGCCGACGCACGACGCGCCCTTTCAGCCGCCGCTCCCCGAGCGCGACTGAAGCGCACGCAGCGACCCCGCTCTCGTCCAGAAGCTGGAAGAAACCACGCGATTTCCCGCGTGTTTTGCGCCCGCATCTCGGCACTCCCAGCACGCGTGCGCATTGCACCCGTGCGTCGCGCAAACTACCCTACATGGGCGTGCAGGGTTCGCCCTGCGCGTGAAGGGCGGTCTTCGAGAGGTGGTGGTGCTATTGCGAGCAGCGCCATCACCCGGGAAGCTCGGAGATCGCCTCTCTCCCTCGGGCCAGTGATCGCAAGATCACTGGCCCCCTTTGTTTCCCCAGCGCCCGGCGAGGCTTGCGGGGCGCGACAACGTAGCCCCTCGCAACTCCGCACTCCTGCGTAGGCTCGGCGCTCCCTGCCTGCTGAAGCAGAACTCGCGCGGTGCCGACTGGGGCGCCTCGAGCCGCTCTTCAGGATCTCTTCGCAGGCTTCGTCAACGCGACGCGCGCACGGACATCCCCCCGCGACAGGGGCCCGCGGTCCAAAGCCGCGCTCAGGGCTGGATCGTCCAGACGTGCGGAGCCGAGCCGTCGGTTTCGAGGAGCGAAAGGCGCCCGAGCATCGGGTCATAGCTCCAAGCGCTCGTCGGCACCCCGTCGCGCAGCACCGAGGAGGGGGAAAGCGAATATCCGTGGAGCACGATCTCGTCCGCCTGACCGTCCGCACAGCTGGTCGTGACCGTCAGCGGGGCCAGCGCGGACAGTCCCGCGTCGTCGACCAGAATGCCCACGCGGGCGAGGTTCGCCGTGTTCGTGACCGTGACCGCGTTGGCCGCGCCCTGCACGCTCCACGAAAAGGGCGTGAACACGCCGGGGACGGCCTGCTCGATCTCGAAGTGGAAGTATCGCGCGTTGCAGTCCGCGAGCGTGTCGGCCGCCGTCGGCAGCTTGAGAGAGTGGTTGCGCAGCCAGTTGCAGACGCTCGCCTCGCTCACCGCATCCCACGAGTGGCCGGGATAGTTGACGACCGTCCGCACATGGCGGGCCGGATTGGCGCCGATGCCGAGCAGGTACTGATGGAAGAGGTCGTTCTGCGTGATGAGGTACGAGATGTCGCCGGTCGTACGCGTCGTGTGCGTCGCGACATGCAGAAGGTTGCGCCCGAGATCGACGCCGGGGACCACCGAGTAGGACTGCGGGTCGAAGCTGAAGACCGAGCCCCGCTGCAGATTCCACGGCGTTGCGGAACCGGGCTGGCCGTTGCCAAAGCGGTCGTCGTAGATCTGCTGGATCTGCACGGCCGACTGCGGGTACGTGTCCTCGTGCGAGAGGATGCCCGACTGGTTGAACACCGCGGCGATCATCAGCCCCGAAGGATCGAGCTGCCGCGCGGCGTAGTTCATCGCCGCTCCGCCGCCCATCGAGAAGCCCACGCCGTAGACGCGCGCCGTGTCGATCGAGAAGCGGACGCGCAGCCACTCGAGCACCGACTCGGTGTGCACGTGGCTGCGGGCATCGGAGAAGTGCGTCTGACCACCGCTCAGCGGAGCGACGCAGTACCAGTTGCGGCGCCGCGCCTCGGCGAAGAACGAGGTGTTGAACAGCGCGTCGTAGTGGTTGACGCCGTACTTGTGGAACACGACCAGCACCGGTCGCGGGCCGACGTTGTTCGTCTCTTGGACGAGGAAGCGCTCGGCGAAGCCGGTGCCGGGCTGGATCGTCACCTCGTAGTAGCGCGGAGTGACCGGGCCGCTCGGCCCTGCGGACGCGAGGGTCGCCATGCCCGGACCGGGCGTGCCCACCGGCCCCGTGAACATGCGCACGTTGACGCCTGCACCCGTCCGCGGGCCGCTGCCCGGCGCGAACGAGAGATCGGGGCGCGCTTCCCAGCCATCGCCGGCGGACTCCTCCAGCGAGCGCGCGTAGGGCGTCGCGTCGCGCGGAGAGCGCGCGCGCAGACGTTCCAGAGACGGGAGCCCCTGCGGCAGTGCCGTCTGCATGGCAAAAGCGAGGAGAAGTGTGGATAGCAAGCCGGCGCTCCGGGGGGATCTCCCTCCAGCCAGAGGGAAGTCTAGCCCGCACCCTGCTTTTCGGTAGATGGGGCGAAATTCCCGCCCAGCGAAGCCCGAGAAGGAAGCTCCTTCCGGGCTGGAGCCGGAAGTCCCGTCCGCCTAGCCGCCTCCGGGCAGGGTCTCGAAGACGCCGTGGCACTGTCCGGCGAGGTTGTAGACCGCGAGGCGCTCGGCGTCCGAGTCGAGGACCGCGAGTCGGGTCTCCCGCTCGGAGGGCCCGTCCTCGACCGCGACGTCCCCCACGTCGGTGGCCTCACCGTGGCCGGCCCCGCGCGGCGCGAGGACGCGCTGGAGGCGCCCCCCGGCGTCCACGAGCACGACCGCCGCTCGCGAATGGCCGAGGGCCAGCACCGCGCGCCCGTCCCCGAGCAGCGCCACGGCGACCGGCTCGGCGCGCTCGCCCGAATAGGGCTCGATGCGGAAGGAGAAGTGGAACTCGAAGTCGCGGAACACCTGCACACGCCCCGCCGCCGCCTCGCAAGCCCAAGTCCACGGGCCGCGCTGCGCCACGCGCACGAGGCCTTGGAACTGCCCGGCCGGATCTCCGAGCGGCCGCAGCGACTCCGACAGCGCTCCCTCGCGCGTGAACAACGCCAGCGCATGGCGTCGCACTCCCGAGCGCGCCACGAGCACGCTCAGCGCCTCGTCGGTCTCGTAGAGCGCCACGTCGCTCGCGCCGACGAGCACGCCGCGCGCGTCGTCGAAGTCCGCTCCGGCGCCGCAAAACGCCGCGGTCTCTCGGCCGAACAGCGAGTGGGCGCGCACCTCGCCCGCGAGCCCGTCGACGCTCCAGACCTGCCGATCGGAGTCGACGTCGATGCCGCCCAGCGCGATCGGTGCACCGCCGCGCCCGCGAAAGGAGTAGCCCGGTCCGAGGGGGCGGCCGTCGAGGTCGTAGGGCCGCACGTGCGCCGTCTGCGCATGCCGCGCGACGTACAGAACGCCGCCGCGCAGGCAGAGCGAACCTTGGTTCACAGCGTGCCTCGCTCGAAGTCGAGCACGACGAGCTCCGTCGGCGCGCCGATGCGCAGCGGCAAGCCGATCGAGCCGAGGCCGCGGCTGACGAAGACCCGCAGCGAGCCCAGCTCGATCCTCGCGCCCGGATGCGCCGGCCCCGCGCGCCGCAGGAGCGGCAGGTCGAGCTGCGAGCCGTGCGTGTGCCCGCACAGAACCGCGAGACAGCGCTCGCGGACGAAGGCGGGTGCGCCCTGCGGGTTGTGGCACAGCGCCAGCTCGAAATCCCCCGGACGAACGCACGCGCGTGCCGCCTGCAGATCGATGCTGCGAGCCTCTTCGAGGTCCTCGACACCGACGACGCACAACGCGCCGTCCTCCACCTCGATGCGAACACCTTCGTTGCGCAGGAAGCGCATCCCGCTCGCAGCCCAGCGTGCCGCGAGCTCGCCCTCGCGTCGCCCGCGGTAGTCGTGGTTGCCAAAAACACCGAGAGTTCCGTGCTTGGCACGCAGCTGCGCGAGATCCTCGCGCACGAGCTCGGCCTCCTCGGTCGTGTGCGTGATCAAGTCGCCCGTGAGCACCGCGAGGTCCGGTGCGAGCGAGTTCGCGAGTTCGATGACCGCGGAGAGGTCGCCTTGACGTACGAACGGTCCCGCATGGATGTCGCTCAACTGCACGACACGAAAGCCGTGCAATCCGCGTGGCAGCTCGGGGTGCGCGACGCGCTCGCGGCGAACCCGCAGACCCGGCGGTCGCAGGTGGCGTGAGCGATAGAGCGCGCGACCACCGAGCGCGACAGCGAAGGCTTCGCACGAGCGCACGAGCACCCGTCGTACGAGCGAGTGTCGACGCGCTGCGACGCGCAGGTTGGGGCGCAGGCTCTCCATGAGTTCCCTGGGATCGCCCGAGACTGTAGCGGAGCGAAGACGGTCGCTGCAGCGCCCTAGGGAGCGCCGACGCGCGCGCGCTCACCCGCGGACAGCACGCGCTCGCCGCTGGCGTCCGAGATCACGCAGGAGCCCGAGCGCACCTCGAGGTCCACGCCCGCGCCATCGCCGACGGCACGCAGCTCGCCCTTCTCAAGTTCGATCACCGCGTGCGCCGTGGTCAGCGTGCGCGTACCGCGCAACACGACAGCCCCGGAGTCGAAGAGCATGCGCCCGAGCGAGCGGTCCTCGACGCACACGCGCGTGCGGGGCTCGAGGAGCACCTCGTGGCGCGCGCCGAGCGTCAGGCTCGCGGCAGAGTCGTCGCCGGTGACGATCCAATCGCCTCGACGCAGCGGCTGAGGCAGCTTGGTCGCGTCGATGCGTCGCACGCCGAGCGAGTACTCACCCTTGAGGGCCTTGACGTGCGCTTCGACCTCGTTGTTCGAGGTGCGCGTGAGCAGGAGGATCAGCAACGCGGGCAGAACCAGCGTGCGGATCGCCAGCGAGAAGGAGCGTCGCGAGCGCGGGCTGCGGGCGAGGCGCAGGCGCTCGTTGCGGCGCTGCTCTCGCTCCTGCTCCTCGCGGGCCACCCGTCGCTCGCGCGCGATGTGCGCGGTGACGCGCAGAGCCTCGCGGTATTCGGCCTCGCACGCGCGGCAGGCGCGCAAGTGTGCGCGCAGCGGCGAGCCCGCCTCGGGCACGAGAGCGCCCTCGCAGGCCCGCGCGAGCTCGGTGCGCAGCTCGGCGCACTCCGGCGTCGTCGCCTCGGGCGCGGACTCCGACGGTTCCTGAAGGGGCTCCACGGGTCGGAGTTTCGACCCGCCCGCACGGCCCCTTGAAGGGCCCTGACGACGCTGGACGCTCCGCCCCAAGGGCGGGAAGCGGCCGAGCGCGCTAGGCCCCCAGACGCTGGGCCGCCGCGTCCAAGCGGGCCAGCACCGCAGGCCCGCCGAGCAACGCCATGACGTCGAACATGTCGGCACCGTTGACCACGCCACACAGCGCGAGACGCACCGGCTGGAAGAACGCCGGGAGCTTGAGGCCCCGCTCCTGCGCCCAGGCCTTGGCAGCGTCGCGCAGTGCCGCAGCGTCGACGCCGCCCGAGACTCGGCCCTCGAGCCACGCGCGATAGTCGCGCAGCGTCTGCACGGCCGCGGCGTGCTTCTTCACCGCGACCACGGCCTCGTCGACCCACACGACCGCGCTGTCGGGCTGGAACAGGTACGCGATGCGCGCGGGAAGCTCGCTGTAGATCGAGATGCGCGCCTGCTCGGTCTTGACGACCTCGAGGAACCACGCGCTGCGCCGCGCGAGCTCGTCCGCGCTGCACAGGCCCGCGGCGACGACGAACGGCGCGCAGTGCGCCGCGAGCGTCTCCAAGCTCTCTTTGCGCAGGTACTCGCCCGCCATCCAGCGGAACTTCTCGGGGTCGAAGATCGCACCCGCCTTCTGCACGTCCTTGATGTCGAAGTGCTGCACGAGCTGCTCGACGGAGAACAGCACGCTCGTTCCGTCGAGCGCCCAGCCCTGCAGGCACAAGAAGTTGACGACCGCTTCGCGCGGGAAACCCTTGTCGCGGTAGTCCTGCAGCGCCGTGTCGCCGGTGCGCTTGGAGAGCTTCTTGCCGTCGGTGCCGAGCATCAGCGGCAGGTGACCAAACTCGGGCATCGGCTTGCCGAGCGCTTGGTAGAGCAGCACCTGCTTGGGCGTGTTGACGAGGTGCTCCTCGCCGCGGAACACGTGCGTGATGCCCATGTCGACGTCGTCGCACACGACGCAGAAGTTGTAGGTCGGGCTGCCGTCGGAGCGCACCATGACCCAGTCGTCGACCTCGTCGTGCGAGAAACGCACATCGCCGCGGATGTGGTCGATGCACACGGTCTCGCCGGGCGGCACGCGGAAACGGATCACGGCCTTCTCCCCAGCGGCGACGCGCCGCGCCGACTGCGCGGAGTCGAGCTGCGCGCACAGGCGGTCGTAGACCTGCCGCTCCTTGCGCGACTCCTGCTCGGCGCGCAGTGCGTCGAGACGCTCCGTGGTGCAGAAGCAGTGGTAGGCGTGACCCGAAGCGAGCAGCTGCGCTGCGACCTCACGGTATTGCGGGTACTTCTCGGACTGCCGATAGGGACCGCAGGGCCCGCCGATGTCCGGACCTTCGTCCCACTGGATCCCGAGCCAGTGCAGGCCTTCGAGGATCGCCACTTCGAACTCCTTCGTGGAGCGCTCGGGGTCGGTGTCCTCGATGCGCAGCAGGAACTGGCCGCCGTGGCGGCGCGCGTAGGCCCAATTGAAGAGCGCGGTGCGCGCCCCGCCGATGTGGAGCTTGCCGGTGGGGCTGGGAGCAAAGCGGACGCGGACGGGCTTGGACACGGGCGAGACCTCGATCGGGGACGATGCGGGGGAAAGAGGATAGGCGCGGGGCGCGCGGGGGTCCAACGCCGCGCGCCCTGAGCACTTTTGGGCGCGAAAAGCTCGCCCGCGGCCACTAGATTCCCCCCATGTCCAGCCCGAACAAGGCCTCCGCCTACAAGCCTGCCCGCTCCGTCACCCAGCGCGTCCCCAAGGTGCTCCTGCACGAGCACCTCGACGGCGGCCTGCGCCCCAAGACGGTGCTCGAGCTCGCGCGCGCGATCGGCTACGAGGGCCTCCCGCACCGCGACGAGGCGCTGCTCGCCGAGTGGTTCCACGCCGGCGCGGCGCGCGGCTCGCTACCCCTGTACCTCGAGGGCTTCGCCCACACGATCGCCGTGATGCAGTCGGCGGACGCGCTCGAGCGCGTCGCCTACGAGTACTGCGAAGACATGGCGGCGGACAACGTCGTCTACTCCGAAGTGCGCTTCGCGCCGCACTTCCACACCGCGGGCGGACTCGGACTCGACGGCGTGATGCGCGCGGTGCTGAAGGGCCTCGAGCGCGGTCAGCGCGACTTCAAGGTCGGCGTGGGACTGATCGTGTGCGCCATGCGCAACCAGTCGCCCGAGCTCTCCTTCAAGCTCGCCGAGCTCGCCGTCAGCTACCGCGACCAAGGCTGCGTCGGCTTCGACCTCGCCGGCGAGGAAGCAGGCCATCCGGCCAAGGAGCACCTGCGCGCCTTCGAGCACGTCAAGCGCGCCAACTTCTCGATCACGATTCACGCGGGCGAGAGCTTCGGCCCCGAGAGCATCTGGCAGGCCCTGCAGTACTGCGGCGCGCACCGCATCGGGCACGGCACGCGGCTCATCGAGGACATCGTGATCTACCAAGGTCAGGTGATCAAAGTCGGCGCGCTCGCGCAGTACGTGCTCGACCACCGCATCCCGATCGAAGTGTGCCTGTCGTCGAACGTGCACACGGGCGCGACGCCGTCGATGGCCGAACACCCGTTCCGCTTCTACATGGACCGCGGCTTCCGCGTGACGCTCAACACCGACAACCGGCTGATGAGCCGCACGACGATGACCGACGAGTACCAGATCGCCGTCGAGCAGTTCGGCTGCACGCTCGCCGACCTCGAGAAGATCACGATCAACGGCATGAAGAGCGCCTTCGCGCACTACGACGAGCGCGTGAAGTGCATCTTCGAGCGCATCAAGCCTGGCTACGCGGCGCTGCGCGCCGAGCTCGGGCTCGCGCTCTAGCGGCGACTTGCATCGACCGCTCGCCGCGAAAGCGGAAAGAACTGCGCGGAAAAACCTGCGCGCAGGCCGCGGAGCTGCCCGCTCAGGGGTAGCTCACCTCGACCACAGTCTTGATGCCGCCGCGGACCCAGAAGTCCCCCTCGACGGTCATGCGACGCGGCGCGGTCGCGGCCACCAAGTCCGAGAGAATCTTGTTGGTCACGGCCTCGTGGAATGCGCCGAGGTCGCGGTAGCTCCACAGGTACAGCTTCAGGCTCTTCAGCTCGACGCAGCGCTCGTTGGGCACGTAGCGGATGCGGATCGTGGCGAAGTCCGGCTGGCCCGTCTTGGGGCACAGGCAGGTGAACTCCGGGCAGTCGAAGCGGATCTCGTAGTCCCGCTCGGGCGCCGGGTTGGGAAAGGTGTCGAGTTGCTTGGAGGGCTGGGTCGACATAGGCGCGACCACTCTACCCACCCCCCGCCCGCGTCGCGCGCCCTCGTTCCCCCGCGGGCCGACTTGGTAGCCTCCCCCGCGGTCTCGCTCCCCCACGCGCACCTCCACAAGCCAACCGAAACGTCCCATGGCTCAACCGACGCGCCAGCGAGGGCTCGTGCTCCTCGCGCTGTTCCTCTCCGGCCTCGCCGGCCTCATGCACGAGGTGGTGTGGGCCAAGCTGCTCGCCAACCTGACGGGGAGCACGGCCAAGGCGCACGCGGTGGTCCTCGCCGTGTTCATGGGCGGCCTCGCGCTCGGTGCGGTGCTGTTCGGGCGGCGCTCGGACTCGCGCGAACGCCCGCTGCGCGTGTACGTGTGGCTCGAGGTCCTGATCGGCGTCTACTGCATCGCGCTTCCGTTCCTCACCAAGGGCGCGGGCGCGCTCTACGAGGGACTCGCCGCTGCCACGTTCGAGCAACCGGGCCTCAAGCTCGTGCTGCGTCTCGTCCTGTCGCTCGTGGTCGTGCTCGCCCCCGCCGTGATGATGGGCGGAACGCTGCCGGTGCTCGCGCGCTACTTGATCGACGAGGTGGCGCAGACCCGCAAGGCCGTGGCGAGCCTCTACGCGCTCAACAACATCGGTGCCGTGCTCGGCTCCGGCGTCGCCGGTTTCTATCTGCTGCCCGAGCTCGGCATCTGGTCGGCCTTGGGCGTCGCATCATCGATGAACTTCGTCGCCGCCGGGCTCGTGTGGCTCGCCGATGCGCGCGGAGCGTCGGAGCCGAAGGTCGTCACGAACCAAGCGGCGCTCGAAGGTCCGCAGTACACCCAAGGCCAGTTCCGCGCCACGCTGTGGGCCCTCGCGCTCTCCGGCTTCGCCGCGATGGGCTACGAGATCGTGTTCCTGCGCGTGATCGGGCTCGGCTTCGGCTCGTCGAACAACTCGTTCACCGTGATGTTGATGTGCTTCATCACGGGCATCGGCATCGGCAGCTGGATCGTGTCCGTCGTCAACGTGAAGCGCCCGCTGTGGTGGCTCGCGGCCTCGCAGGTCGCGGTGCTGCTGTCGTTGCTCGCGATCACGCCTGTGATCGAGCGCCTGCCGTACTTCATCAGCTCGATGCGCACTGACCTGCTCGTCTTCGCCGACCCGACCAGCCCCGTGCCTTCGGGAGAGGTCGAGGGCGGCTACGAGCTCTTCCTCGCGGGTCAGGCGGCGTACTGCTTCCTGATGCTGCTGCTCCCGACGGTCTGCATCGGGTTTGGCTTCCCGCTCGTCAGTCAGATCCAAGCGCGCAGCGCTGCGCAGATCGGCAGCTCGGTCGGCAACACCTACGCTTGGAACACGATCGGCAACGTGCTCGGCGTGATCGTGACGAGCCTCGTCCTCATGCCGTGGATGGGCATGGACGGCGCCTTCCACTTCAACCTCGCGCTCAACGCGCTCGCGATTGCGCTCCTGCTCGTCGCAGCCGCCGACGCCTCGCTCGTGCTGCGCGCGACGGCGGCCGTCGCCACACTCGCCGGAGTGGTCTTCTACGCGACGCGCGGCTTCATCGAGGTGCGCGGGCAGCGTGTCGCGGAGTGGGCGCGCACGATTCGCCAGAGCGAAGGCCACCTGCGCCTGCGTCAGGGTCCGCCCGCCGACGCGGACTCGCTCTTGCTCTCGCGCCACCCCGCCTCGAACTTCGAGTGGTGGAAGAAGAAGCACCTGCGCGACCCCGACCCGATGGTCGACGGCTGGGACGACTTCGGCATGTGGGAGGACGCCGACGCCTCGGTCATGGGCGTGCGCCGCGAGCGGCTGGCCGCGATCTACATCAACAGCAAGGGCGACGCCTCGACGGGTCCGCTCGACATGATCACGTTCCTCCTCTCGGGCCACATCCCGATGTTCTTCCTGCCCAAGTCGGCGGAGGACAAGGCCAACGTGATGGTGATCGGCCACGGCTCGGGCGTCACCACGGGCGCGATCTCGCTGTACGACGAGGTCGAGCGCATCGACGTGGTCGAGATCTCGAAGGCCGTGCTCGACGCCGACCGGCTCTTCACGGGCGCGAACCACAACGTGCTCTCGAACCAAAAGACGCACGTCTACCTCGATGACGCGCGCACCTTCTTGCGCACGGTGCCCCGCAAGTACGACCTGATCGTGTCGCAGCCCTCGAACCCGTGGATCGCCGGCATCGGCAGCCTCTTCACGGTCGACTTCTTCGAGGACTGCCGCGACCGCCTCGAAAAGGGCGGAATCATGATGGTGTGGTTCCACCACTACGAGCAGTCCAACGAGACGATCCAGCTGATCACGCGCACGATCCACGAGGTCTTCCCGCACGTGCAGTGCTTCCTCACGGTCGAGTCCGACACGATCGGCCTCGCCTCGATGGAGCCGCTGCCGGTCGACTTCGCAGCGATGGAAGCGCTCTTCGACAGGCCCGAGATCCGCTCGGACCTCGCGCGCGTCGGCGTCTACAACCTCTGCGGCATGCTCGCGTACCACGGCGCGAACTCGGCGCACTTCGCGGCGCTCGTCGGTGAAGGGCCGCTCAATACCGACGACCACCAGCGCCTCGAGTACCTCGGCGCACGCAACATGTTCCTCGGTCGCAACGCCGACCTGCTCGAAGTCGACTCGGGCTTCGACCTGCAGCCCGACGGGCTCACCGACTCGCTCTTCGATCGCTACCTGCTGTGGCGCGAGGCCCAGGGCGAGCCGCTCCACCAGCAAGAATTCCAAGCCACGCTCGCCAGCGTCGACAACATCCTCACGCGCGAGCACCGCATGGCGAAGTCGCTGCGCTCGCGCGCGCCGCGGGCGACCGACACGGGCGCGGCATCGCGCCCCGCGCGAGGACTTCAAGTCGAGATCGCGCAGATGGGCTTCTCGGAGTCCTTCAACTGGGCGCAGATCGTGCAGTCCACGCAAGGGCTCGAGGCGGCCGTCCCCTATCTCGAGCAGGCCGTCCGCAAGGAGCCGACGAACTCGGGCGCGTCGATCGCGCTCGCTCAGGCCTACGACCGCGTCGGCCGCAGCGAGGAATGCGTCAACACGCTGCTCAACGTGATGAACGCTGGCACCACGCGTACCGACCCGAAGCTGTCGCTCGCGCGCCTCGCGATGGGCGCGGGCCGGATGGACGAGGCCCGCAAGATGCTCGAAGACCTCGTCGAGTACGAGGAGAACGGCGACGCGCTGTACCTGTTGGGCGAGCTCGTCGGCCGCAGCGGCGACGTCGTCCGCGCGGGTGAGTACTTCCGCCGTGCGATCCTGCGCGACGCGAAGCTGCGCAACTGGCAGGCGTCGATGAACTACACGCAGGTGCTGCGCATGCAGGCCGAGAGCCTGCCCGCGAACGACACGGAAGGCCGACGCAAGCTCCTCCAGAACGCGCGTTCGGAGATCCGCTACGCGCTCTACCACAACCCGTCGGTCGCCGACCTCACGCAGCAGCTCGCGACCATCGAGGTCGACCTCGCGCGGCTCGGCGCGGCGAACTGACGCAGCGCGCGCTCAGGGCTGAGGCAGTGAGACGGCGCGGCGCTCGATGGCCACGCCATCGACGGTGTGCTCTAGCTGCGCCGTGCGCCCGAGCGCGCGGCTCGGCGCAGGGAAGCGCACGGGACCTTCGCCCTCGCGCTCGCCAGCGATCCGCAGCACGGAGCCGTCCTCGCAGGCGACCCGCAACCGCCAGCTCGAGCGGGGATCCTCCGCCTCCGATAGTCCCGACGGTATGCGCACAAGGAACTGCCGCTGGTTCGGTGCGACCTCGGCGAGCTCGATTCCGCCCTGCAGCAAAGGCTCCGGAAGCTCCGGCGCGAACTCGGCCTGCGCGATGCGGCTCCAGCCCGCCGCCGACCAGACCTGCCCGACGCGTCCTGCGGCGAGCCACTCGGGCTCCGAGCGCAGATCGAACACCGCCTCCGGCGCTTCGCCCAAGTACGACCAGACGCCCGCGATGCGGCCGTCTTCACCCTCGGACGAGCCGGCAGCACGCCAAGCGAGCTGCGGCGGCGCGCTCGTGTCGCACCCGACAGCGCCGCGCACGACCAACGCGCCCGCCGCAAGCGGATCGAGCTCGAGCGCCGGGGAGATGCCGTCGCGGAACCAAGGGGCCGGCAGGGGCACGCTCGACGGCGCCGACACCGCGCGAGCCCGCCAGCCGGCGCTTCCGCGCAGCAGCAGGCCGAGGCCTTCGGCGCGCGCACGCTCGAGCCGCCCATCGCAGGCCTGAAGCACCAAGCTCTCGCTGTCGACACGCGCCAGCTCGGCGCCGGCTGCGGTGGTCGCGGCGAGCGCGCCCTCGGCACAGCGCACCCCGAGCACGACCTCCGGCGAGTCCACGATCCACGCATCTCCCTCGGGAAGTTCCGCGAGCGCGCGCTGGAGGTCCGCGAGCTCGACACCTGCGCTGCGGTGCGCGATGCCGGCGAAGTGCGAGAGCACGCCGAGTCCGAGCGCGAGCACGAGGGGCGTCACGACGCGCCGCACGCCGGACATCGCGACGCTGCCGAGGCCCAGCCCGACGGAGAGCACCGCTGCCGAGAGCAGCAGAGCCTCCGCGTCGCGCAGGTCCGTCGGCTGCACGCGCACCCCGCGGCCGACGAGCTCGGCGAGGAGCAGCGCGAGGGCCCACAGGCCCAAGATGCGGCCCCACAGTCGCGGCGCGGAGCGCGCAGCGACGAGGATCGGCTGGAGCGCCGCGAGCGCGAGCAATCCGGCGAGGGCAAATCCCAGCGCGCCGAGGACGTGGACGTTGACGGGGAATAGGATCGAGCCGAGGCGCTCGAAGAGCGCAGCGGCGCCTTGGGCGCTCCCGAGCGCTCGGACGGCCTGCGGCGGGGACAGTTCGTCGAGCGCGAGGCTGCGAATCCACGTATCGAAAAGGACGCAGGCGAGCGACACCGCGGCGACAGCGAGCGCGGAGCGGCCCCGCGTCGCGGCGCTGCGCTGCCGATTCGCGGAGAGGAACTCCGCGGCGGCGAGCCAAGCCGGAAGCGAGAGCGCGAGATCGCTCGACAGACCCGCCAAGACGGCGCAGAGCGCGGCGATCGCGAGGATCCCCGAGCTCCGCTGCTGCCGCGCGTGCAGGTAGGCCCACAGGCTGCCCGTCGAAAAACACAGAGCCATCAGATCCGCACGCGCGGTCACGCTCGCGACTGCGGCGAACGCGACGGGGTGCAGCGCGAACACGAGCGACGAGGCCCAGCCAGCCGCACGCGCGAGCTCACCGCCGCTCCACGGGAGCAGCAGTCGCCGCGCGCAGCGTCCGAGCGCGAGCGCGGCGAGCAAGAGCCAGAAGTAGCTCTCGAGGCGCGCGACCACGGCGGGCACGCGGCCCGCGGTCGCCGCGAGGTCGAGGCTCGCGAGTAGGTGCCCCTGCGCGATCTCCGGGTCGATCAGGCTCCGCGAGGCGCGCGCGCGCTCCAAGAGCCCGACTTCGGCGCCGTGGAAGCCCGCTTCGAGCACGGGCCACGCGGCCCAGCTCGCGACGAGCAAGAAGAGCGCTGCGATCAGGAGCCTGCGGGGTTGCTGGGGCATCGCGGCTCCGATTGTAGGGAGCGCGAGCCGCGGAACCACGCCCGCTCATGTGTCGATCGCTCGACTCGCGCGCTCGGGCCGCGCATGATCAGCACCGTGGACGCCCCTCGCAGCCGCCTGCCGCTCCTCTCTGGCGCAGCCCTTCTCGCCTTGCCCGTGCTCCTCGCGCTGGCAGGGACGATGAACTTCCTCGTCGACGACGCCTTCATCTCGTTCCGCTATGCGGACCACCTCGCGTCGGGGCACGGCCTCGTCTGGAACATCGGCGAGGCGCCTCCCGTCGAGGGCTATTCGAACTTCCTCTGGACCCTAGTCTGCGCCGCGATGGAGCTCGCGGAGCTCCCGCCCGAGGTGGGAAGTCGCGTGCTCGGCGTCCTGTGCGCCATCGCACTGCTCGCGCTCGTCGCCCGCGTCGCGCAAGGCCGCTTCGGCACGGGTTGGAGCGCGCAACTCACCGCACTTGCCTTCGCCGCGCTCGCCCCCATCGCCGTCTGGTCGACGAGCGGCCTCGAGACGATGGCCTTTTCGCTGTGCGTCTTCGGCGTGTTCGAGCGGCTGTGCGCCCAGCGAGGAGCGCCCCACGTCCTCGGCGCGTCCGCGTGGGCCGCGATCGCGGTCCTCACGCGCGCCGACGGCTTCGTCTGGGTTGCGATGAGCGCGCTCGCAGCGCTCGCAGCGGACCCGAGCGAGCGTCGGGCGATGCTGCGCGCTGTGGCCGTCGTCGCGCTCGTGACGCTCGCGACCGCGCTCGCGTACCTCGCATTCCGCTGGAGCTACTTCGAGGCGCTGCAGCCCAACACCGCGCGCATCAAGGTCGCATTCGGCGCGAAGTACTTGCTGCGCGGCGCGCAGTATGTCGCGAGCCTGTGCCTCTGCGTCGCGAGCGTTCCCATCGCGCTCGGCGGCGCTGTCGCGCGCGCTCGACGCGACGGCACCGGCCTCGCACGCGGAGCCCTCGTCTTCTGCGCGTGCGCGTTCGCCTACCTGATCGTGCTCGGCGGCGACTGGATGATGATGTATCGCATGCTCGTGCCCGCGATGCCGTTCGCGGCGCTCGCGCTGGGCGCGTGGCTCGCGACGCTGGCGAGCGATGCACGTCGCCTCGCGCTCGGCGCCCCGCTCGTCGCACTCGGCGCGCTGCCGTGCTTCGACCTGCACGTCACTCCGCTCGGGCTGCGCGAGCGCGCGCACTTCCGCTGGAGTCAGGAGTACCGCACCGAGCACGCGATGTGGGCCAAGGGCGTGGTCGACATCCGCGACTGGATCGAGGTGGGCCGCGCGCTCGGTATCGCGACCGCCCCGGGAGAGTCGATCGTGCTCGGCAACATCGGCGCTTTCGGCTACTACGCGCCCGAGCTCGTCGTGCTCGACACCCACGGTCTCACCAACCGCGAGCCCCTCGCGCCCGTCGATCCCGAGGCGCGGGAGATGCCCGGTCACGACCGCAAGATCGAGTTCGCGGCGTTCGAAAAGTATGCGCCGACGTACTTCAACGCGCGCGTGGTCGATGCGCGCGATCCGTGGAAGATCCTGCCGAAGAGCTGGCAAGCCCTCGGGGCCGACGGCGCGATCACGGGGCCCAATGAGAGCGCGCTCGCCAAGTTTGAGTTCCGCCTCGTGCCGCTCGAGGTCGCCGCGGGCTTCCGCGCGGACACCGCGCTGCTGCTCGTGCGCTTCCGGCGTTGAGCAGGGAACCGCGCCGCACTACAACAGCGCGCCGAAAGAGAAGAACTCGCCATGAGCACCACCCTCGAAGCCTTCCGTCCGCTCCTCGAAGCCGCCAAGGGCCTCTCGCCCACCGACCCCGCTGCCACGGCCGCGGAGCTGTGCCGCCGCTTCGACCCCAAGGGGCCCGCCGCGCGCGCGCTGCAGGCGGAGCTCGTTGCGCTGTACCAGCGCGGGGAGATAGCGAACCGAGGCGAGCTGCCAGTGCGCTACGGCCGCGTGACCAAGGCGCTGCCCGAGACGCACGACTTCTCGATCGACGTCGTCTACATGAACGGCGCGGGCCCCCTGCACCGCCACCCCAACGGCGAGCTCAACTTCTGCATGGCCATCGAGGGCCAGCCGACCTTCATGGGGCAGGGGCCGGGCTGGGTCGTCGAGGCACCGGGCTCCCAGCACGTGCCCACCGTCGCGGGCGGCACGATGCTGATCGTCTACCTCCTCCCGCAGGGCCGGATCGAGTTCCTGTAGCCGCGCCGCGGCGCTAGACTGTTTCGCCCCCATCCCCTCCGAGGACCTCTCCCGTGCAAGCCAGCGCTCTCGAAATCCGCAAGGGTTACCTGCTCGACTACCAAGGCCGCATGTGCACCGTCATCGACTGGAGCATCATGCGCAACGATCGCCGCCAGTACGTGTTCGTGACGCTGAAGGACCTGCTCACGGGCCGCGTGACCGAGCTCAAGGAGCACGGCGATACCAAGTTCGAGGTGCTCGAGAAGGACAACGTCGAGCTCTCGCACTCCTATCAGGAAGGCCCCGAAGAGGTCTTCTACGACGCCGAGGGCAACGAGTTCCGCTGCTCGGTCGAGGCCGCCAAGGACGCGCTCGTCTGGGGCTCGGACAAGTACATCGGCTTCCTCGTGAATGGCCAGCTCGTGACCGTGAGCCCGCCGAGCTCGGTGGTCTGCAAGGTCGCCGAGTGCGCGCCGCCGATGAAGGGCGCGAACGCGTCGTGGAAGGACGCCGTGCTCGAGAACGGCATCAAGATCAAGGTCTCGAACCTCGTCAACGTCGGCGAGAAGGTGCGTCTCGACCCCGTGACGCTCGAGTTCCGCGAGCGCGTCTCCGGCTGAAGTCCCGCGACCGTTCCGTCGCCTTCCAGCGAGGCTACTGCGCACGCGCGCGGTGGCCTCGCTCGCTTTCGGTCCAGCTCGCTGAACGCCGACGGATCCGAGCTCGACGAATCCGAGTTCGGCGTCTGCGAACTCAGCGCCGGACGCGGAAGATGCGAATGTCCCGCCCTGCGTAGTCGACGCCGCGGCCCAGGAACTCCGCAGCAAGCTCGTGGCGCTCCGCGAACTTCGCATACACCTCGCGCGCGCCCGCCCACGCCGGGTCGCGCTCGATCAGCCGCTCGCTCATCAGCGTCACGACCACCCAGTCGGCCTGCGCCTCGATCTCGGCCGTACGATCCGTGGGCGCCGCGATCGAGCGCGCCTGCACGAGCTCGTAGCCCTCGAGCTTCGGCGCTCGTTCCTCGCAGGCGATGCGTGCCCCCTTGGGGATGTGGCGCTCGATCCACTCCAGCGCGGCTTGGCGCGAGTCGACCTTGGTCTTGCCAGCGAGCTTGCCCTGCGTCTCCTCGAAGGCGCGGAAGCCCAAGAGCAGCACGAGCGCCGTCGCCGCAGCCGTGGCGAGCTTGCGCCGAGCACGCTCGCGGTCGACGCCGTCGACCACGCGCTGCACGAACGCGCCCGAGAGCATCGCCAGCGGAGGGATCGCCGGCAGCAGGTGACGCAAGAAGTAGACCTTGTAGAAGCCCAAGAAGAGGAGATTGGCGAGCGCGGCCGAGAGCACGAGCGCGGGGCGGCGCCAGTCGCTCACGCACGCCACGACGAGGCCTGAGAGCGCCGCGAGCGACAGCTCGAACGGCCAGCCGGAGCGCCAAATCCGATCGAGGTAGTTGAGCCAGCTGCCGCTCGACGTGCTCGTGTGCAGCGGCCAGTGCTGGTCCTGATACACGCTGTTCAAGAAGCGCACGGACTCGAGGAAGCGCTCGAAGTCGAGGAACGCGTAGGGCGTGGTCAGTGCGAACGCGAGCGGCACGAGCGCGCCCGCGACGACGAACCCGCCGTGCCGCCAGCGTCCGTCCGCGCGCGGCGCGAACGCGTGGGCGATCAGGATCGGAAGCGCCGCGGGATACGAGTTGTACTTGCAGCCGACAGCGAAGCCCGCGCAGATCCCCGCAAGCACGTAGTCGCGCGCGCGACGCCCATCGAGGTAGATCCGCGCGCTGAAGAAAATCGCGAGCGCAGTCCACAGGCTCGCCGGCGTGTTCACCTGCACGACGTAGCTCATGCTCGTGAACTCAGGACTCACGAGGAGCAGGGCGCAGGCCACGACGCCGGCCCAAGGTCCGAACAGGCGGCGCGCGACGAGCCCAGCGACGAGCGCCGACGCGAGCGCGGTGGCGAACACGACCAAGCGCGCGACCACGAAGTGATCGGGCGTCGGCTCCGGCGTCAGAAAGCCCGCCTCACCGCCGTACCCGAAGACATCGAGCACCTTGTAGGTCGCGCCGATCGTGTACGACGTCCACCCCGGATAGAGGAAGCGTTCCGGCCGCAGGTCGCCCTTCGCCGCACGCAGCGCAGGGTCGACGACCTCGGGCTCGTCCGCGTATCCGTCGAGACCGTAGCTGTACCAAGCCCCGCTCGCGCGCGTCGCGCCCAAGCACAAGAGCGCGAGCACGACGATCCACCAGCCGACGCGGCCCCGCGGAAATCCATCGAACTCGCGAGAGCGCTCGCTCGCCATCTCCGCTCGATGCTAGCAGCGCCTCACGGCACCCGCGACGCCCGCTAGCCGCAGGTGTCGAGATCGTCGCCCGACTCGTCGTCGCTCGGAGCGGCCTTGCGCGCGAAGTCGCGCCGCGGCGGACCACCGCGCTTGAGCGCGCGCAGGAACGGCTCGACCAAGTCCTCGCGCCCCGCCTCGTGCAGCGCCTCGAGCACGAGCTTGCGATTGTCCGGATCCTTCCAGCGCACCAGCGCCTTTTGGAGCCGCCGCTCGCGTCCGCCCTTGGGAACGTAGAGCTCCGCGCGCGTGATCGGGTCTTTCCCGGTCGTGTACTGCACGCAAGCGCGCGTCATCGGCAGCGGGATGAACTCCTGCACCTGTTCGGGGCTGTAGTGCCGCTCGAGCAGGCGCTCGAACAGGACGACCGCGTCCTTCATGGTCGTGCCTGGGTGCCCGACGATGAAGTAGTTGACGAGGTGCTGGTCCTTGCCGAGCTCCTCGCAGGTCGCCTTGTAGTCCTCCTCGTAGCGCTCGTAGACCTCGAAGCCGGGCTTGTTCATCAGCTTGAGCACGTCGGGCGACGCATGCTCGGGTGCGAGCTTCATGCGACCGGAGGTGTGCTGCTCGACGAGCTGGCGATGCAGCGGCAGGAGCTCGCCCTCCGTCTGCGACTTCGTGCTGCGGAGCATGTCGTAGCGAATCCCGGAGCTCACGAACGTGTGCTTCACGCCCTTGGTGCGCGAGACGAGCGAGAGAAGCCTGCGGTAGCCCTCGCTTGCCGTGTCGACGCGCAGCGCGGGACACACGTCCGGCGAGAGGCAGTCGCGATCGAGGCAGCCCTTGCCCGCCTCGAGCAGCTTGCAGCCCATGCCCCACATGTTCGCGGTCGGACCGCCGACGTCGGTGATCGTGCCGCGGAAGTCGTGCATCCCGGAGAGCGACGCCGCCTCACGCAGGACGCTCTCCACGGAGCGCGACTGGATCGTGCGCCCTTGATGGAACGTGATCGAGCAGAAGGTGCAGTCCGCAAGGCAGCCGCGGTGCGTGTTGATCGACCAGCGCACGGGCTCGAGGGCGGGAACGCCGCCCGCCGCCGTGTGGTCGGGGTGCCATTCGCGCGTGTAGGGCAGGTCGTAGTACTCGTCGACTTCCTGCTGCGTCGAGGGGACGAGCGGCGGGTGCTGCAGCACGACGCGCGCGCCGTGGCGCTGCGCGATCACCTTGCCGTCCGGCCGATTCTCCTCGCGCACGGCGTTGAAGAGGTCGATCTGCAAGTCGACGTCGGCGAGCATCTCCTCGAACGAAGGCACCACGCGCGCGTCCGCAGGCACTTCGTCGGGCTTCACGAGCTCGCACGTGTTCGCCATGCCACGCAGCGACTCGCCGCGCGCGATGCGCTCGGAGACCTCGACGGCCGTGCGCTCCCCCATGCCCCACACGAGCAGGTCCGCCTTGCTATCGACGAGGATCGAGCGGCGGAGCTTGTCCTCCCAGTAGTCGTAGTACGCCAGCCGCCGCGGCCCCGCCTCCAGCCCGCCGACGATGACCGGCACGCCAGGGAAGTGGTGGCGCACCTGCGCCGTATACGCGATGGTCGCGCGGTTCGGTCGCCCCGGCTTTCCGCCCGGACGGTACACGTCCTGCCGACGCAGCTTCTTCGAAGCGGTGTAGTTCGTGACCATCGAGTCGATGGTCCCCGCGCTCACGCCCACCCACAGCCTCGGCTTGGGAAGGCGCTTCCAGCCTGAGCCATCGGGCTCGGCCTCGGGCACGTCGAGGATGCCGACGCGGTAGCCGCGCTTCTCCAAGAGGCGCCCGATCGCAGGCACGCCAAAGGACGGGTGATCGACGTAGGCGTCGCCCGTGACGAGGAGAATATCGAGCTCGTCCCAGCCGCGCTCGCGCATCTGCTCGACCGTGCGGGGCAGGAACTTCGCGCGCGGAGCGCCCTTCGGTGCGTTTTTCATCGTGGACCAGGGGCCGTGGCGAACCGCCGCGCGGACCGTGGGCCGAACAGTGTAGCGCCAAGCCGCGCGCGGATCAGGCCCCGTGCTCGAGCCCGTCGCGGCAGAGGCGGCAGACGGCGGGGTCGTGCAGCAGCTCGGCGAGGGAGGAGCGCAAGAGCCCCTTCGCGCGGTGAATGCGCGAGCGCACCGTGCCGGGCGGCAGGGAGAGCTTGGCGGCGATCTCGGCGTAGTCGAGGCCGTCGAGCTCGCGCAGACGGAAGGGCTCGCGGAAGCTCGCAGGAAGCGCGTCGATCGCGGCAAGGATGCGCTGCTCGAGGTCCGCGGCCGCGACGACCTGCGCGACGTCCTCGGCTGCGAGAGCGAGGCGGTCCCGCCAGGCGAGGTCCTCGTGTCGCGCTCGGCGGGCGCGCGAGCGGGCGTGGTGCAAGCTGCGGTGGACGGTGGTCCGCACCAGCCAGCCACAGAGGTCCGCAGGCGCGCAGGGCTCGTGCCACAGGCACACCAGCGCGTCCTGCACGGCGTCCCACGCGAGGTGCTCGCAGCCCAAGATGCTGCGGGCGACGGAGAGCAAGCGCGGGACGTGGCGCTCGGCGAGCGCCACAGGGTGGTCCGCGGAGTCCGCGGAAGTTTCATTCCGGAATTCGTGTTCGTGGATCGAGTCCATGGCCAGCGCAAGAGAGAAGAGGCGCGGCGGCGTACGCAGTGGCTCTGCGCAGCACTTGGGAGAGCAGCCGAGGCGCGTGCGCAACGGCGAAGGAGCACCCGAGGCCAAAGGCTCGGCCGGGCGCGGGCTCTGTCACGAAACGACGAACGGTGGCGAGTGATGCGGCGCCAACAAGAATCGCGGAATCGAGTCCTCGCGCGGCTCGCCGCAGGAAAGCGACGGCCGCGGTGCCCCAGGCACGCTCAGAGCGAGCGCCAGCGGAGTCGACGGCAGCTCGGAAAAAGGCACCGCCGTGGCGATGCCGCAGTGGTGGTGCTCCGAGTCGTGCTCGCCGAGGTCCGAGGCGCACGGAGCGTGGTTGTCCTCGAGCGGCGCAGAGCGCGTGGGCGCAGGCTCCGCCGCGTGCGCGGAGTGGACGAGCTCCCCGTGCTCGCAAACCTCGTGGCTCTCCAGCGCGGAGTGCAGACCCTGCACCCAGAAGCCGAGTACGAAGAGCGCCAGCGCCGCGAGATAGCGGCGGACGACGGACTTCGGGCGGCTCGAGGACTTCATCGGGCCAAGAGGAGACCAACCGACTCCGGCGACGTCAAATCGTCCACGCAAACCTAGGACACGGGCCCCGCACCCGAGAGCGCGGAGCCCGCATCGGGAGCCCGAGTCGCGCGCGCGGCTACTTCGCCGTCCACTGCGTGATCCACCCCAGCACCGTCTCGTGCCAGTGGATCGAGTTCTGGGGCTTCAACACCCAGTGATTCTCGTCGGGGAAGAACAGGAACTTGGACGGGATGCCGCGCCGCTGGAGCGCGTTGAACGCGGCGATGCCCTGCGTCTCGACCACGCGGTAGTCGAGACCGCCGTGGATCACGAGCATCGGCGCCTTCCACTTGCCGACGAGGCGCGACGGATTGTGTGTCTCGAAGGCCTCCGGCCGGTCCCACGGAGTGCCGCCGTGCTCCCACTCGGGGAACCACAGCTCCTCCGTGTCGAGGTAGCCCATGCGCGTGTCGAACACGCCGTCATGGTTGACGAGGCACTTGAAGCGCTCGGGCGCGTTGCCCGCGATCCAGCAGATCATGTAGCCGCCGTAGCTCGCGCCGAGCGCGGCGACGCGCGAGCCGTCGAGGAACTCGTACTTCGCAAGCGCAGCGTCGAGGCCCTTCATCAGGTCCTCGAAGGGCGCGCCGCCCCAGTCGTCGTGGATCGCGTCGGTGAAGGCCTGCCCGTAGCCCGTCGAGCCATGGAAGTCGATGAAGATGGCCGCGAAGCCCGCGCCCGCGTAGGCCTGCGGATTCCAGCGGTAGTGGAAGTGATCGCCGAAGCTGCCCTGCGGGCCGCCGTGGATCAGGAACGCGACGGGGTACTTCTCGCCGGCCTTGAAGTCGACGGGCTTCACGACGAAGCCGTGAACCGTCTCGCCCTTGGCGCCGGCGAAGTTGAACTGCTCGTAGTCCCCCATGCGCGCCGCCGCGACCTTGGCGTCATTGAGATGCGTGAGCTGCTTGGCGTCACCACCCGCGAGCGGCAGCGCGAAGAGCTCGACCGGCATCTTGAGCGTGTCGCGGCTGAAGACGAGCTGCGTGCCGCAGACCACCGGACCCGCATTCGTGCCCTTTTCGACGAGCGTCCGCACCTCGCCGCTCGCAACGTCGATCGAGAAGAGCGAGGTGTGACCCAAGTTCGCGGCGCTCGTGTAGATCGTCTTGCCGTCCGCCGACCAGACAATCTCCGACGCCGAGCGGTCCCAGCCCTCGGCGAGCTTGCGCTTCGCACCCGAGGCCACATCGAGCAGCAGGATCTGGTGGCGGTCCGCCTCATAGCCCGCGCGCGGCATCGAGAGGTAACCGAGCGTCGCTCCGTCCGGCGAGAACGAGGGCCCGAGGTCGTAGCCCTTGCCCTCCGCCGTCACGTTGCGCGGAGCGGCCGAGCCATCCGCGGGGCACAGATACACGTCCGTATTCGTGCTCCAAGCCTCCTCGCGGCCCGCGTCGCGCGTCGTGAGCGCGACCCACTTTCCGTCGGGCGAGATCGCGGTCTCATCGAAACCGCCGAAGGGCTTGGTCGGCGCGTCGCAGTCCATCCCGGGCATCAGGTCGACGGGCTCCGCCGCCCCGAGCTCCCACGTGAAGACGTGGCTGCGCTTGTGGTCTTCCCACGCATCCCAGTGACGCATCAGCGCCTGCTCGTACGTCTGGCCGGAGTGCTTTTGCTTCGCCTTCGCGGCATCGAGCTCCGCGCTCTCCTTCAGCGACTTCGCCGCCGGCCAAATGTCAAACGAGAGCAGGAGCCGCTTGCCACCGGGGAACACATCGAGGTTCTCGACTCCGACGGGAAAGCTCGTCAGAGCCTGCGCTTCTCCGCCGTCGATCGCGAGCTTCCACACCTGCATCGAGCCGCCGCGCGAGGAGAGGAAGACGAGCGTGCGCGCGTCGAGCCAGCGCGGACTCATGTCGGTCGCGGGATGGGTCGTCAGCGCGCGCGCGTTCGAGCCGTCCGCATTCATGAGCCAGATGTCGCTGCGACGCTTGTTGGCATCGAGGTCGGTCACGCTGACTGAGAACGCGACCTGCGAACCGTCGGGCGACGGCTGCGGGTCGGAGATGCGGTCCATGGCGAGCATGTCCTGCACCGAGAAGGCGTGGGAGTCCTGCGGCGAGACGAGAGCGGGCGAGCCGACGAGCACGGAGAGGGCGAACAGGTGCACCTTGAGGCCTCCTCAAAGGAACGGGCGGAACTTGGAGCCGCAGATGGTAGGCGCGCGCGGCGAAGCGTCGCAAGCGAGCCCACCCTGTTACTTTGTGCGCGTGCACCCGTTCTGCCCGATCTTGCGCGTCGCACTGCTCGTGCTGACGCTCGCGGCCTGCGCCGACGAGGCGCCGCCCGAGGTCGAAGCTCCGCGCGGAAAGCCGATCGCCGGGCCGAGTGAGCCGCGGGAGAATCGAGCTTCTGCGCCGCGGCTCTCCCCCGCGGAGCGCCTCGCGAGAGACGGCTTCGAGGCGCTGCGCATGAGCGACGCCGAGCGTGCGACGATCGCCGCCGCGCTCGATGCTTCGGAGCGTCGCGAGCTCCCGATCGCGTGCTTCCCAGAGCGCGTGCGCGAGCTCGACGGAGCGCCCGCCGTGCTGCGCGGCTGGATGATTCCCGGCCGAATGGAGAAGCGGAACGTGCGTGAGTTCATGCTCGTGCGCGACAACGCCGCGTGCTGCTTCGGAGCGACACCGACGTTCGACGAGTGGATCCACGTCGAGATGGAGCCGGACGCGAAGGCCGAATACTTGCGGCAGGTGTGCGTCGAGGTGACGGGCGTGCTCACCGTCGGCGGCAAGGAGCTCGTCGAGGGCATCGATCCTCCCGCGTTGCGCATGCGCGCGAGCCGCTGTCGCTTCGTGGAGTCCCCCAAGCGGCCATGACGAGCGCTCCCCGCCGCATCGCGAACCCGCCCAACCCGTGGGCGACGACCCGCGTCGAGTGGCTCGATGAGCCGCCCGACGTGCAGGTCGAGGTGTTCGAAGAAGAGTGCTCGAGCGCAATCTCGGAGAACTCGAGCCCCGACATTCCTTTCCGCTACAGCTTCAACCCCTACCGCGGCTGCCAGCACGCCTGTGCCTACTGCTACGCGCGTCCGTCGCATCAATACCTAGGCTGGGGCGCCGGCACGGACTTCGATAGCAAGCTCGTCGTCAAGCGCAACGTGGTCGAGGTGCTGCGACGCGAGCTCGCGTCCAAGCGCTGGAGCCTCGGGCGTGAGATGATCGCGTTCTCAGGCGTCACGGATTGCTACCAGCCGCTGGAGGCGAGCTACGAGCTCACGCTCCGCTCGCTCCAGGCCTGCGACGAGTTCCGCCATCCCGTGGGCATCCTCACGAAGGGCGCGCTCGTCCGCCGCGATGTCGAACTCCTCGCGCGCATGGCACGTCGCGGGGGCGCGCACGTCGCGCTCACGATCCCCTTCGCGGATCCCGACGACGCGCGGGCCCTCGAGCCTTGGGCGCCGACGCCCGCGAAGCGCTTCGAGACGCTGCGTCGCCTCTCCGAGGCCGGGATTCGCACGGGCATTTCGCTCTCGCCGGTGATCCCTGGACTCAACGACTCCGCCGTACCTGAGTTGCTCGAGCGCGCCCGCGAGGCGGGAGCGTCGCAAGCCTTCTTCGTGCTGCTGCGTCTCCCCGCCGAGGTGGCACCCGTGTTCGAGGAGCGGCTGCGCACGACGCACCCAGGACGCGCCGACAAGGTGCTCCACGCGCTGCGCGAGATGCGCGGCGGTGAGCTCAACCTGCGCGACTTCGGCGCGCGCATGCGCGGACATGGACCGCGCTACGACGCGATCGAGCAGCTCTTCCGAATCCATTGTCGCCGCTTAGGCCTCGCCACCGAACACCTCGAAGGCGTGCACGAAGGCGAAAAGCCCGCCCGTCCGCGCGGCGCGGAGCAGGGCGAGCTCTTCTAGACAATCTGGGCGCCTGCGCCGCGATCAGCGCGCGAGCTGCGCGACTTGGTCAGCGCGCAAGTTGCGCGACATGCTCGCGCCACTGCACCTCGATCTCCTCGGGCTTGAGCTGGAGGTGCTCACTGAACGAGGCCATCGAGAGCTTTCCCTTGGCGCCGTCGTTGACGTAGCGGCCGAAGCCGTCGCGCAGTGCCCCGTCGCGACCCGCCACGAGGAAGTGCAGCAGCGTGCAGGCCGCGTTCGACATGTCGGCCCGATTCGCGTCGGTCGAGAACGCCGCCATCGGCGCGTTGAAGAGCGTCGTGAGCTTGACGTCCTTGCCCGCGAGCTGACGCGCGGCCGCCGCGAGCGCCGCCGCGGTGTCAGGCCGCGGTCCGCCCAAGCTTTCCGGAGCGGTGCGTGCGAAATACTCTCGGAGGCCGGCGGTGAGCCAAGGCTGAACCTGAGCGGTCGGTCCCACGCCACGACGCAGCGCACTAAAGAGCATCTGCCGCGAGAGCTCGCCTACGACGGCGGGCAGCGAGAGCTGGCCATCCGCGGCGACGTTCAGGGCGTTCTCCCCCATCGAAAACCACACGCGCTCCCCCTTCACGGGCGGCGTCGGGTAGGCGGCGCCTTCGAAGTAGACGCGGATCTCGGGCAGCGTGCGCTCGTCGAAGATGTAGAGGCCGAGCGGCTCGCCGAGCAGCGCGTAGAACCGCACGTGGAAGCGCTCGAGAGCGGTCGCGACATCCAGCGCCTTTGGGAGCGGCAGGTCGGTCTTGAGCACGAAGTGCGTCGTCGGAAGCTCGTAGGCTTCCTTCCACTTGAGGCTCCCCGCGCGCAGCGCCGAGAGGTGCATCCCGTGCTTCCCCAAGTGCAGCGTGACGTCGTCCTTCACCGGCTTGGCGTCGAGAGCCTTGCGCGCGGCCGCGTGGGCGGGATCTGCGAGCAGCGTGCGCAGCCAGTAGTTGCGCGCCTCGCCGGAGAGTCCGGCTGCTTCACACTCCGCGGCAAGCGCAGCGCAGCCCGCGGCATCGCTGCTCCCCGTGTCGTGTTCGAGCACCGCGGCGAGGCTGCGCTCGAGCGACGTCACGGTCGCGACTTCCGCCCTCGCAATCGTGCGATCGTGCTTGTTCGAGCGCACGACGAGCGAGTCCTTGAGCTCGGCGACGACGCGGCCCTCGACGGACTTGCCGTCCTTGAGGTCGACGCGGTCCTGCGGCAACGGAGCGAGAAGAAGTGCGGCGAACAGCGAGAGCAGCATCGGAGAAGTTCCTGAGAGCAGGGCTGGGGGGATCGGGCGAGCGAAATGTGTCTACTTGCGCCGCCAGACGACGCCCTTGGGCGTGTCTTCGAGCACGATGCCTTGGGCGAGCAGGAGATCGCGGATGCGGTCGGACTCTTGGAAGTCTTTCGACTTGCGCGCGGCCTGACGACGCTCGATCAGCGCCTCGATGTCGGCCGGAAGCAGCTCCTCCTCGACCGCGATGCAGCCGAGCACACGGTTCGCCGCCGTCACGAAGTCGAGCGCGTCCTTCGCGGTCGCCGCGCCGAGCTTGTTCTCGAGCACCGCGGCGCGCAACGCCGACAAGCCCGGCAGCGCACGGCTGACGTTGAGGTCCTCGTCCATGCCTGCCTCGAACTCGCGGCGCGCGCTCGCCACGAGCTCGGCGCCGAGCGCGGGCTCTGCCGCGGCCTCGCCCTTCGCCGCGCGACGCAGGCGCACCACGAGATCGTCGAGGTTTTCGAGCGAGCTCGCCGCGTCCTTCATCGCATCCCACGTGAAGTTGAGCGGCGCGCGATAGTGCCCGCGGATCAGCGCGAAGCGCAGCTGACGGGGCGAGTAACCGCGCGCGGCGACGTCGTCGAGCGTGTACGTGTTGCCGAGGCTCTTCGACATCTTGCCGCCGTCGACCTGCAGGAACTTCGAGTGCATCCAGTACGTCGCAAACGGCTTGCCCGTGAAGCACTCCGACTGCGCGATCTCACACTCGTGGTGCGGGAAGATGTTGTCTTCGCCCCCCGTGTGGATGTCGAGGCGGTCGCCGAGGTGCTTGCGCGCCATCGCGGAGCACTCGATGTGCCAGCCGGGGAAGCCGTGCGGTCCAAAGCGCGTCTCCCACTTCATGATGTGAGCGGGATCGCTCTTCCACAGCGCGAAGTCCTCGGGGTTGCGCTTGTCCTCGCGCACGGCGATTCGCGCGCCGGCGTCGAGCTCCTCCACGCGGTTGCCGGACAGGCGTCCGTAAGCAGGGAAGCTCTTCACGTCGAAGTAGACATTGCCGCCCACCTCATAGGCGTGCCCCATCGCGATCAGCCCACCGATGATCTCGACCATCTCGGGGATGTGGTCCGAGGCCTTGGGATAGACCTTCGCAGGCTGGATGCCGAGCGCCTTCAAGTCGGCGAAGAACTGCGCCGCGACCTTGCGGGAGATCTCCCACGGGTCGAGCTTCTCCTTCTTGGCCTGCTTCTCGAGCTTGTCCTCGCCCTCGTCGCCGTCGTCGGTCAGGTGCCCGACGTCGGTGATGTTCATCACCTGCTCGACGCGGAGTCCGCGGTACTCCAGCCAGCGGCGGAGCGTGTCGGCGAAGAGGAACGCGCGGTAGTTGCCGACGTGCGGGCGGTTGTAGACGGTCGGTCCGCAGTTGTACATCCGCACCACGCCCGGCTCGAGCGGAACGAACGGCTCCAGACGGCGCGTGAGGCTGTTGTAGACATGGAAGCTCATTGGGACGCGAGTGTAGCGTCGGCGACGCGCGCGTCCGATGGCGCGCTGCGACTGCTATCCTGCGCAGCGGCGTTCCATGCTCCAGCTCTTCTCCACGTCGGACGGACTCGTCGTCGCCCTCGGTGCGCCGATCGGCTCGGGCGCCGTCGGCCGCGTCGTGCACGGCACGCTGGCCGCTCCCTGGCAGGGCTGGCGCGAAGGCACGGAGGTCGCGCTCAAGCGCATCCACCCCCACCTGCGCAAGGACGAGTCCGCGCGCCGCTCCCTCGCGACGGAAGCCCGCGTCGGTCGCGCGGTCCGCCATCCTTCGCTCGTGCGGCACGTCGCCGACGGTGAGGACCAAGACGGCCCGTTCCTGATCACGGAGTTCGTCGCAGGAAAGTCCCTGCGCGAGTTCTTGGCCCAGAGCGGCCCCCTGCCGGAGCCCCTGCTGCGCAAGCTCGCCGTCGACGCCGGCGGCGCACTCGCGACGCTCCATGCAGCCGGCTACGTGCACTCCGACGTGAAGCCCGAGAATCTGCGCGTCGACCCCGATGGCCGCGCGGTGCTGCTCGACCTAGGTTTTGCCCAGCGCATCGAAGGCCGGTCCACCCCCACGGGGCGCTCGCTGCGCTCGGTGGCCGCGGTCGCGCCGGAGGGCATCGCCATGCCGGCGCCCGAGCTCGCGCTGGCCGAGGCGATCAACCCCGGCAGCTTGGCGTACCTCTCGCCAGAGCGCGCCCGCGGACTGCCCGCTTGCCCCGAGAGCGATGTGTTCTCGCTCGGGGTCGTGCTCTACGAAGCCGCGACCGGGCGCCATCCCTTCGCCGAGGAAGACGACGAGGGTGGAATCAGCGCCTCGACGGGTTTTTCCAGCGGGAGGCTCCTGCGGCGCGGTGTCGAAGACCCTGGCGCCGATCGACTCCTCGCCGCCCTTGCGACCGCACGCTTCGTGCCGCCGTCGCGACTCCTCCCCCAGCTCTCCCCTTTCTTCGACACGCTCCTCCAAGACGCCCTCGCGCGCGACCCGCGCAGCCGCGTGCAGGCGCACGACCTCGAGTCGCGGGTGCGGGAAGGCGAGCAGGGCGAGTGGTGGCGCAACCAACTCGAGTTCGGTGCGCAGGCGCGGCGCGGCACGCTCGGCGAGACCGACTCACTGCACCTCACGCCGCTCGTCGGTCGCGACGCGGAAAAGGAGCATCTGATCGAGCGCGCAAGCGTCGCGATTCGAGAGTCGCGTGGCAACGCGGTCTGGCTCGAAGGCCCGTCCGGCTCCGGGAAGTCGCGCCTCGTCAGCGACTGCGCGAGCGCGGTGCGGCGCAAGTACGAGCCACCGCCGCTCTATCTCTACGCGCGCTGTCCCGCGTTCGAAGAGCAGCGTCCATGCATGCCGATCCTGCGCCTGCTCGAGCGCTACCTGCGACTGCCCCCCGGCGCGGAGCCGGGACAGCGCCAGCTCGAACAGCTCGCGCGCATCGTGCCCCCCGCCGTCGCCAAGACTCTGGCACAGGCGCTGAGCACGAGCTTCAACGGCACGACCGAGCTGGCCGTGCCCGCTGCGCTCGCTCAGTGGCTCGCTGCGATCGCGCGGCAGGAGTCGCTGCTCCTCTTCCTCGACGACGTCAACTTCGCGGACGAAGGCTCCCTCGACGTGCTGCGCCAGTTCGCCGAGGTCCTTCCGAGCACGCGCACGCTGCTCGTGCTCGGCGTGCGCACGCAAGATGACCTGTACAGCCCCGACGAGCTCGCCCGTCTCCGCGCGAAGTTGAGCGAGCGAGCCGAGCTGCTCGCCCTCTCGCTCGCACCGCTCGACGAGGCCGCGGTCAGCGAGCTCGTCAACGCACTGTTCCACCACTCGCAGCCGCGGCGTCGCATCGCGCAGGTGCTGCTGCAGCGCAGCCGCGGGCACGCGGGCTTGCTCGCCGAAATCCTGCGCGGCCTGATCGAGCGCGGAGAGGCGCGCGCGCAGGGACCGTCGGACCGCAAGCTCGTGCTGGAGATCGCGCCCGAGAAGCTCCCGCTTCCCGACTCGGTCCACACGATGATCCAAGAGCGCCTCGCGAAGGTCTCCGACGAAGACCGTGGCTGGCTGGAGCGCTTTGCCGTCGTCGGCGGGCGCATCGAGCCCGAGTTCCTCGTGCGCGCCTTCAAGAGTTCCCACCGTGGCGAGCTCGATGCCGCGCTCGTGCGGCTCGTGCAGTCGGGCTGGCTCGTCGCCATCGGCGACCGCTATCGCTTCGCGCGCCCCGCGCTGCGCGAGGCGGTGTACCGCGGCATGACGCCCGACCATCGGCGCGACCTGCACGGACTTGCCGCCGACGCACTCGTGCCCGAGCCTGCGGAAGGCGAGGCGAAGCGCGAGCGGCGCATCCCGATCGGCGACGCGTTCCAGCGCGCGTTCCACCTGCGCGCCGCGGAACGACATCAGGATCTGCTGCGGCTGCTGCGGCCACTACTGCAGGCGCTGCTGCGCCGCGGCCAGCCGCAGCGCGTGTACGTGCTTGCGCGCTGGGGCATCGAGGCTCTGGAGCACCTCTCCGCGTCGCGCGCCCGCAATCGTTGGCGCATCGAGTTCCTCGAAGCGGCTGCCGACGCCGCAGATCGTCTCGGTTCGCGGGCTGAGCAACGCCGATGGCTCGACGAGCTCTCCGAGCTCGACTTCAACCCAGAGCGCGACCCCGACGCGCTCGCGCGCGTCTACATCCTCCACGGGCGCTATGCGGTGAGCACCGGTCAATACGGTCTCGCACGCGGCATGCTGCGCAACGCCGTGACGCTCGCCGAGCGCGCGCAGAGCAACGAAATCGCGAGCGAAGCCCTGCGCCGACTCGGCGTCGTGCAGGCGCACGTCGGCGAACTCGAGGAGGCCCGCGCTCTGCTCGAGCAAGCGAACGAGCACGCCACGGTCGACCCGCAGCGCGCCCTCGCGCGGATCCAGCTCGGAGTCGTCGATCTGCTCGAAAACCGCGTCGAAGACGCGCTGCGCAACGTCGATGCGGCGCTGCGTCTTCAGCGCAAGTCGCGCACTTGGAACCTGCCGGGCATCTCGGCTGGAGCGCACATGCTGCGCGGCCGCATCTACCGCGTGTGCGGCCGGCCCGCGCGGGCTCTCGGCTCAATGAAGCGCGCCGTGACGCTGGCGCAGCAGTCGGGCGAGCGACGGATCGAAATCGAGGCCACGGCGCGCCTCGGTGGCTTGCACCTCGACCTCAACGAGCCCGACGAGGCGGAAGCGCGGCTGCGCGAGGCGTTGCTCGCCGCCACCGAGGTCGAAGATCGACGTGGACAGACGCTCGCGCTCCTGTGGCTCGGGACCCTGCTCTGGGAGCAGGCGGATCCGGAGGCGGCGCAAACGCTCGATCGGGCGCTGAGGCTCGCGGGCGAGATGGGGTTGCAGCGCGCCGAGTCGCTCGCGCTCGCCATCCGCTCGCGCATCGAGCGGGAAAAGGGCGCGTTCGCCACCGCGCTCGAGCTCTCGGGCCGGGCATTCGAGATCCTCGAGCACCAAGGCGCCGAGCTCCCCGACCGCATCGTCGTGCTCGGGACCCACGTGCTCGTGCTGCGGACCACCGGAGACGACGCAACCGCCGAGAAGCTGCTCGGCAAGCTGCGCGAGCGCATCGAGCGCGAGAACGGCCGCATCGAGAACGACGAGCTGCGCCGCGTCCACCGCGACGCGACCCGACGACTGCTCGCTGCCGTGCTGTCACCGCTCGGCGTCATCTACCCGCGCGTCGAGGTCGAGACCGAGCCAGACGAGCCGGCCTGAGCCCCGCCCGCCTCAGGCGCGCGAGAAAAGCCAGCCTACGCGGTGCCGGCCGAGCGTGCGGCGATAGCGAGCGACCACGCCGAAGAAGCGCGCTCGACGGCGCGCCCAGTCGGGCTCGTAGGCCGCGAGGAATCGCGCGAGGTCCGCGCGAGAGAGGGTCATCTGGCCGCTCGCCTTGCGGCGCTCGATGTAGCGCACGAGGCGCGCGAGGTTCGCATCGCGCTCGGTGTCGGAGAGCTCGCGAACGAAGCGAGAGCGGTCGAGGTCGAGGAGCCAAGCCTCCGTGGCCTCGCCCGCGCGGCGGAACAGGAGGTTCTTGGGGTGCAGGTCCGCGTGCAGAAATCCGAGTGCGTGCAGCCGTGCGACGAGCCGACCCGCCGCCGCGAAGGCAGCGCGCCGCTCCTCTTGGGAGAGCGCGCCACGCGCCGCCGCTGCGAGTAGATCGCCTCCATCGCACGCTTCGCTCACGCGCCGCGTGACGAGCGCGAGTTCCCAGCCCCACCATTTCGCGCGTCGCGCCCGTGCCGCGACGACCTGCGGAGTGAGCACGCCGCGAGCCGCAAGCTGCTCGGAGAGCTCCAACTCGACGAAGGGCCGACGTCGATCCGCGAAGCGCGCGCCGGTCAGCCAGCGCAGCAGCCCGCCGTGCGTGAAGCGCCGCAGCACGCACTCGTTCGAGCCGCTGCCGAGCAGCACGACCGGCTTGCGACCGACGAGCGTCGCGGCACGGCCTTGCCCATCGGACCGAAGTCCAAAGCCCGCGGCGTCGAGGGCCTCGCGAGCGCTCCGGCGCAGGGCGCACGCTCCCACCGGAGAGTGCTCGAGCGCGAACTCGCGCGAGAGGTGCTCGGGAAGCCACTCGGACATCGCGCGCGAGTGTAGGTGCGAGCGGATACGGAGTCGCGCCCCGAAAGCAAGCGACGCGCGAGGATTGCTCCCCGCGCGTCGCGCGCAGTCTCGGCGGGTGTTGGCCGCCGGGGGTCAGACGCCGGCGCCGAAGCTGCCGAAGTCGTCTTCCACGGGCTTGGGGCGCGCCACGGGCGCGACCGGAGCCGGGCGCGGAGCGGGCGGCGGAGTCGGGGCGCTCTTGCGCTCCTCCTCGAAGATGCCGAGGCCGAAACCGCCCGTGTCCTCCATGGCCGCACTCGCCGCCGGCGCGGGTGCGGGGCGCGGAGCCTCGCGGCGGGGTTCCTCCCGGCGGGGCTCCTCGCGGCGCGCGGGCGGCCCGCGACGATCGTCGCGGCGCTCGTGGCGCTCTTCGCGGCGCTCGTGGCGAGGCCCACGCTCCTCGGCGTGGATCGGGCGCTCGTCGTGGTGACGCTCCTCGCGCGGGCCGCGGTCCTCGTGGCGGGGACGGCGATCGTCGTGGTGCCGCTCATGGCGCGGAGCGCGATCTTCGTGGCGCGGCTCGTGCTGCGGGCGGTCGTCACCCTTCGAACGGTCCTCACGGGGACGCTCGCGGCGCGCATCGTCGCGACCACCGCGCTCGTCGCGACCACCACGCTCGTAGCGCTCGCCGCGACCGGAGCGCTCTTCGCGCCGACGCGAGGGACCGTCGCCGCGATCGCCACCGCGGTCCTCGAAGCGCGGCTCGTAGCCGTCGCTGCCGCGCTCGAGCACGTCGAGGTACTGCGTCGGGATCTGCTCGCAGAGGTACAGCGTCTTGCGGTCGTAGAAGTTCACGCCCTCTTCCCACGCGTCCATCGCGAAGACCTGCAGGATCGCGTACTCGCGCGCGGCGCGGCGCCCGGCCTCACGGGCATCTTCTGCGGAGAGCGCGAGGTGCAGGAAGCGACGGCGTCCACCGCGCAGCCCAAACTGCTGGGCGCGCTGCAGATCGCGGGCGTCGATGCCGACGTAGAGGAACTCGGGCGGCTGGCTCGGCTCGCCGGGCTCGACTGGGATCGAGTGACCGTAGAGCGCGCGGATCTTGGTGCCGCGCAGCTCGTAGCGCGGCCGGTCTCCGGCCTCGATGGACGCGATCACGTCCGCGGACTCGACCGGCTCGCCGAGGCGCTCGCCGAGGGCCCGGACCACGTCGTCGAGCTCGCCGAAGCCCTCCTTGTCGAGCACGAGGTCGAACTTCTCCGGCTGGTGGCGGAGCATGTAGGCGAGCGAGCGGGTGATACGTTCGATCAGAGCGGGGTGAGTCATGCTCGATGCAGGGCCGACGGGGGTGGCTCGAACGCAGCGCAGGGGGCCAACTAGCCCAACGCCTGCCTGCGTCTCGTGAGTGAGGGCGAGAGTCTAGCAACGCCGCGCGGGCCTTCCAGAACCGCGCGCAGCCGGCCGCGGAGTCGGCACGAGCCTCCCAGCCGGTCGGCGATAGGAAGGGCGCCGGTCGGCGAAAAGGAGCGGGGCCGCTCGGCAAAAGGAACGGGGCCTCGCCCGAAGGAGAGGCCCCGAAAAGGTGCGCGCCCGCAGCCCCCGCCGCAGGCGCGCGAATTGGCGGGTCCCACACCACCAACTCTTGGCCCCCCTCGTAGAACCGCGTGAGCGGCGGTCCAAGGGGGGTGGATTGTTCCGTTCTTGTCTCCGAGCGAGGCTCCAGCGGATCCGACGGCAAGGGAGGAGCCGGGCCGCTCGGCCGAACGAAGGAAGATTTTTCCGGTTTCCCCTCCGCGGGCTTCGCGCCGAGGGCGCGCAACGCGTGGAGCGGGGCGCTCCGGCCACGAGCAGACGCCGTGCCAAGGCCGATCCTGAAAGGAGCGAGCGCCGGGAGTGCCTTCCTTGCGGCGTAGAGCGCCTTGCGAGGAGCGCCGTGCGCTCGCTCAGACCGAAGGAGACCCCCTCCGCGAGCGCGAGCGCTCGGCGGCGTGGTTCGAAAGCGCTCGAAAAGGCGCGTCGGGCTCTCAGTAGCGCCGCATGCCGCGGTCGACGTCCTCGGCCCAGCGGTCGATCCCGCCGACCATGTTGAGGACGCGCGGGAAGCCCTGCGAGGCGAGGTACCCCGCCACGCGGGCGCTGCGCACACCGTGGTGGCAGATGCACACGATCTCCGCTTCGGGGTCGAGCTCCCCACGCCGCTGGGCGACCTGACCCATCGGGATTTCCGTCGCGCCCGGGAGCGAGCAGATCGCGAGCTCGTCCGGCTCGCGCACGTCGAGCAGCACGAGCTTGTCCCCCGCGCGCAGGCGGGCCGAGAGCTCCGCGGGCAGGATGCGTCCGAAGCTCATCGCTGCACCGCGACGGCAGGGAGGTCGAGTTCCTGAGGGATCGGCACGCCGAGCAGAGCGAGCACCGTCGGCGCCATGTGCAGGAGGTCCATGCCCTGCGCCGGCACCTCGCAGCGCCGATTGCAGAAGAAGATCCCGCGCACGAGGTCCGTGTCGACGGAGACGTGGTCGCCCGACCAGTCCTTGTCGTTGGGCACGACGAACGGCCCCGGCGCGCCAGCCTTCATCGAGAGCGAGCCGCTCGAGGTGGCCCACGACACGCGATAGTTCGCCGCGAAGCCGACGGAGATGTCCGCCTCGAGATCCTGATGCGGTCCGCGGTGGACATCGCTCACGAAGGTCGCCTCGGAGCACAGAAGCTCGCCCGTGCGCGGATCGCGAGCCGCCTTGAGCTTGGCGATGATCTCGCGCGCGAGCGCCTCGCGCTCCGCGGGCTCGACGCTGCCGACCTCGGAGACGAGCTCCTTGCCGCCGAGCGTCGTGCGCGCGCCCTTCGTGTTGATGAAGATCGAGCCCAGCCCGAGCGCGTAGGCCCGCGTCTTCGACCAGTCGACGTAGCTCCCGAGCATCGTGAAGCTCTTGGCGTCGGGCCGCGCGACGAGGTAGCCCTCCTGCGCGAGCCAGTTGTTGAGGTGCACCTGATGGCGGAACGACTGGAAGCCGTGGTCGGCGCACAGGATGAGCGTGTCCTCCGGCCGCACGTACTGCGCGAGCACCTTGCCGACGATCGCGTCGATCTTGCGGAACACCGCAGGGATCGCCTGCGCGAGCGTGATCTCCTCGCCGTAGAAGCGCACCTTCGTCGCGGCCTTCTCGGCGTCGTACAGCGGGTGCTCGGGGTCGTAGTACTGGTACATCATGTGCTGTACGCGGTCGCACTCGCTGAAGATGCCCACGAACAGCCGCCAGTCGTCGCGCGCGAGCCCGTCGTAGACGAGCTTCTCGCGCCACTGGGTGGTGAACTCGATGTCCTGCAGGAACGTGACCGCGTCGACCACCTTGTCCTTGAAGGGGTGCGTCAGGCAGGCCCAGCCGACGGTCTCGAAGCTGCCGCACGCGGTGGCGAGCTCCGCCGCGAACTCGGGCGGCTGCGAGATCGGCTGCCAGAACGGAGGACGCGCGGGGTCGATCTCGATCGTGTTGAGGTACAGCTCGAAGTTCGGCTTGTGCAGCGAGACCACCTTGACGCGCGTGAGCGCGTGCACCTTGAGCAGCGGATTGATCTCGAAGGTGAGGCGGAACCAGTCGGACCACGCGCCCTCGGCGATCGTCTGCGTCTGCGTGCCGATCGCGACCTCGGCCGCGTTGTCGAGGCGTCGCACGCGCAGGGGCAGCGTCACCGGCGTCTTGAGCGCCGTCTCCAGCGCCTGCGCACGGTCTTCGAGCTCCATGCTCTTCTTGAAGGGCATGTTGGGTTGCTCGTCGCGCTCGCGCGCGATCGCGGCGAGCTCTTCCTGCTGCGCGCCCACGGCCCAGAAGTTCATCGGACCGTAGACGACCGACTCGATCACGCCTTCGACCTCGTCGACGCGCAGCTTGTAGCCGCCGGAGCCGGTGTCGACGCCCGCGTCGAGCAACGTACGCCCGAAGAACAGCTCGTCGGTCGTGTAGATCGTGTAGTTCATGTAGCTGCCGCGCGCGTCGGGCACGCCGAGCCCGCACAGCACCTTCGCCCCCGACACGGGCTCGCGATCCCACACCTGCTGGCCGTCGATCACGCGCGAAGGAATCCCTGCCTGCGCCGCGAGCTCCCAGAAAGGCGCGGCCTGCAGCGGGTTCTTCACGACGGGGATCGTCTCGGGGAGGTAGCCACGCAGCGTGAAACCGCCCCACGCGCCGACGAGCCCGAGCACGCCAGAGAGCACGAGCGTCGGACGCGCCTTGAGGCGCAGCAGCGCGCCGAACACGAGCAGGAACACGAGGAAGCCGCCACCGCCGACCGCGGCCGCGAAGACGGCCGGACTCCAGCTGGGGATCGGCGTCGGCAAGTCCTCGATTCGGACCTGCACGCCGTCTTCGGCGAAGCCCTTCGTCGGGCTCGGCCCCAACTTGCCCTTGTAGGGGTTGTCGCCGATCGCCGGGACGGGCGAGAACGTGCGCACGACGAAGCCGGGGATCGCGGTCTCCGCCGGGTTGCGGCCGGAGTTGAGCGAGGCCCACGCCACCGGCGACTCGGCCGGGTCGGTGGTACCGAGCGGCGCAAAGGTGCCCTCGGCCCGCAGCTTGGCGAGATTGGGCAGCTCGCCCTTGTCCATCATCTCGGCCACGGTGCGGCCGTCGGCGCCGTCGAATCCGAGCACGATCACGCGGCCCTGTGCAGCCCCGGCGTTCGACGCCGCGGCGGGCTCGCTCGGGCGAGCGGTGGCGAGGGGCGCGAGGGGCGCGAGGAGGGCGAGGAGGACGAGTTGGAGGTTCATCGGCGGGAGTTCGGGTGGGCGCCCTTGCCGCACGGTGTGGGGCGGCTAGGATCTGGCGCGCGCTGCACGTTCGGTGCGCGCCGCAAGCATTTGAAGATCAAGGATTTGGAGTCGCTGTTTTCGCGGACGGTGGCCGCGCGCCGGTCGCAGGGTAGTGGTGCCTTCGCGCGACTGTCAACGCGGGCCGGTGTGACCCGCGCGGGTGGTCTGGTGGCGGTGCTGGGCCTCGTCGGGGCGCTGTTCGTCGGCTGGAAGCTCCTGAACCCTGAAGAAGCCGGGGCAGGGCCCGTCGCGACGCCTCCCACGAGCGCGCCAGCCGCCGAGCCGCGGCTCGAAAACCCCGAGGCGACGCGCGTGGCGAGCGGCGTCGGCGTCGAGGGGCCGCGGCCGCTCCCGGCCTACCCCCGCGAGCTCCAAGACCCGACGCGCTTCGCCGGGCTCGGACGGATCGAAGCGCACCTCGTCACCAAGTCGGGAGCTGCGCTGCCGACGCGCTGGACGCTCGTCTTGGAGCCAGCTCCGTTCCGCATCGGGGCCGAGCACGCGCGCGCACGCCGCATCGAAGTCGAGAACTCGACCATGCTGCTCGCCTCGGACATCCAGCTCGGCAGCTACACCGTGCGCGCGGAAGCGGGCGAGTGGGGCTGCCGCCCCCACGACATCGAGCTGCGCAAGCCCGACCTCATCGACCACGTCTTCCCGCTCGAGCTCTACGAGCGCGGGACGCTCACCGGGCGCGTCGTCGACGCGCGCGGACTGCCCGTCGAAGGGCTCGCGGTCTTCGCGCTCTCGCGCACGGGCTCGGACGTGCGCGAGTCCCGCACCGTGGCCGATGGCTCGTTCGCCTTCGAGCGCCTACCCGACGGCGACTGGCGCGTGCGCGTGGCGACGCGCGAGAACCCGCTCGCGTCGCTCGAGGACGTCACGTTCCTCGCTCCTTCGCTGCACCTGCGCGACTTCATGGTCCCTCCGATGGGCTCGCTCGAGGTCCGCGTCATCGACGAGAACGGCGTCGGCCTCGTCGGCGCCCTGATCGAGGCCTCGGGCCTCGCGAGCGGCGCGCTCTCCGTCACCACCGGACCCGACGGACTCGCCCGGATTGGGCCGGGTGTGAAGGGCGACCTCTCACTGCAGGCCACCGACGCCCAGTACGGCCACGCCGAGGCCCGCGTCGAGTTCGACCCCCAAGCGCCGCGCAGCGAGCCCGTCGTGCTGAAGCTGCGCCTCTGAGCGCCCTCCCACCGCCCGAAGTCCCCCCCCACCGTCGGAGCCCCCGTGCCGTCTCAGCCTCTCGTCGACCTCGCGTCGCTCGACCTCTCGCGCGTGCTCGTCGGAGCCGAGGAGGTGCGGCGCTTGTGCCTGCAGCGCAACCGCTTCGCGATGCTCGACGGCATCCTGCACATCGCCGAGGACCGCTCGCTGCTCGTCGGCTTCAAGGACCTCTCGAAGGACGACTGGTGGGCGCCCGACCACATTCCGGGCCGACCGATCTTCCCGGGCGTGCTGCAGCTCGAGGCCGCTGCGCAGCTCGCGACGTGGCACTTCCTCTCGTTCCACGCCACGGATCCGAGCCAGTTCGTCGGCTTCGGCGGCCTCAACGAGACCCGCTTCCGCGGAGTGGTGACGCCGCCCGCGCGGCTCCTCCTCGTCGCGAAGTCGATGCGCGTGCGCCAGAGCATGTTCACGTACGCGGCGCAGGCCTACGTCGAGGGCAAGCTCGTGATGGAGACCGAGATCCTCGGCGTGATCGTGTGAGCCGCGGTATCGCGCCGCGCTCTGCTAGAGTGCCCTGCGCATGAAGCGCTCCCTCGGCGGGCTGCTCCTCGTCGTCCTCGGCGCCTGCGGCGGCGAGCCCGAGCCGCCGCAGCACGTGCTGTTCGTCGTGATCGACACGCTGCGGGCGGATCACCTCTCGTGCATGGGCTATCCGCGCGAGACCTCCCCCACGATCGATGCGCTCGCGGCGCGCGGCGCGCTGTTCGAGAGCGCGGTCTCGCAGGCGTCGTTCACGAGCCCGTCGATGGTGTCCCTGATGACGGGCCGCTACATCGCGAAGGAGCGCCTCGACATCCCCGCGGAGCTGCCGACGCTCGCCGAGAGCTTCGCGCGCGCGGGCTGGGCGACCGCCGGCTTCCGCTCCAACCCGATCCTCAAGCCCGAGTACGGGTTCGAGCGCGGCTTCGAGCTCTACCGCGAGCTCGCCGAGCACGGCGACGAACGCGAGGTCGAGGCGTGGTTCGACGGCGTCAAGGCGAAGCGCAGCTTCACGTACGTGCACATCACCGAGCCGCACGACCCGTACTTGGCGCCCGAAGGTCAGCGTCGCTGGCGCGAGGCGAAGGACCTGCTCCCCGGCGATCGCGCGGACTATCTGCCGCGTGTCGCGGCGGAGCTCGGGCTCGCAGACCCGCAGGGCGGCATCGAGCGCATCAAGGAGGAGATCGGCGGCTACGACGACGAAGTCCGCTCGGCCGACGCGCGCGTCGGACGCTTCCTCGCAGCGTTCGAGAAGGCCGGTCTCCTCGGACAGGGGCTCGTCGTCATCGCGGCGGACCACGGCGAGGGGCTGTGGGAGAAGGTGGCGCTGCTCAACGGTCAGCGCGGACAAGCGCTGCGGCGCGGCGAGACGCCCAACCTGCTGAACACGCTGATGCCGACGCACGGCAATCAGGTGCACCGCGAGCTCGTGCACGTGCCGATCGTGTTGGCGGGGCCGCGCATTCCCGCGGGAAAGCGCGTGTCGGCGCCCGTGGAAAACGTCGACCTGTTTCCGACGCTGCTCGAGCTGTGCGACCTGCCTACGCCAGGCGGGCTTCAGGGTGAGAGCCTGCTGCGGCACCTCGACGGTTCCCGAGCGCGCAAGCAGACGGCGTTCAGCTTCACGCGCTTCAACACCACCGTCCTCGACGCCGACGGCTGGTCGCTGATCCTTCCGACGGCCGAGGGCGAGTGCGGAGAGCAGCTACAGATCGAGCTCTTCCACCTGCGCGAGGATCCGCACCAGCGGCGCAACGTCGCAGCGCAACATCCTGAAGTCGTCGAGCGACTGCGCAAGCTCGCGCAGGAGCGGCTCTCGAGCGGCATCCACGGCACGATGAAGGTCGACGACGCGGGCCTCGCGGCACTCGCGGGCTTGGGCTACGTCGATCAGGTCGAGCGCGAGAACGATCGGCGCGAGATGGAAGCGCTCGCTTCGTCCGAGTTGATCGCGAAGTGGCTGAACATGGCGGCACCGTGCCAGCGCCGCCTGCTCGCGGCGGAGATCCTCGCGACGCGTGCGCTCGATGAGGCGACGAGGAGCGCCCTCGAGAAGCATCGTCCGTTCGAGACCTCGCGCGCCGTGCTCGAGCTGCTCGAACGCGCGCTCGCACGCTGAACTTCAGGGGATCTGGAACTCGAGCGCGTCCGTGAGGCCCGTGTTCCACGGGTCTGCGGGGTCGCGATACCAATACTGGCAGTAGACCGTCGCACCGCTCACGAGCTGCACATCGGTCCCCGCGCGGATCACAGCGTTCATGTCGGTGCTGTAGGTCCCCGTGCAGGAGATACCGCCGCCGGAGTTCTGCACGCCCAGCCGTCGAATCGGCGCGCGCACGCACATCGTGCCGCCTTGGTACGCACCGGCATGCGGCTGATACCCATAGAAGAGAAGGCCACTCTTTTGAGCCATCACGAGGCTCGCGGTCACGAGGAACGGCGCGGTGCCGCTCGTGGAGGGCGCGCCGCTGAAGCCGATCGAGGGCACGCACAGCGCAGAGTTCATCTTGGCGGAGCAGTAGGTCTGCGCCACCACCGGCTGCGGAATGCGGTAATCCCAGATTCCGCGGCCATAGGTCCCGAAGCGAACGAGGTCGGTGCCCACGAACTCGACCGACCAGTAGAGCGTGATCGGCGCGCGTCCCGCGGAGATCGGCGTCCACTGCGCGGCGGCGCGATCGAAGCGATACGGACCCGCTTCGCACGCGGCGTAGAGGTCTCCGCTTCCGTCGCGCGCGTAGACGACGTCGTAGACCATCGTCGCGGGCAGACCCGTCGTGAGCGCGCTCCACGTCGCGCCGCCGTCGAGCGTGCGGCGCACTCCCGCCGTGCTGTAGCCCGAGCCCGCGACCACCGCCTCGAGCGCGTTCGTCGGATGCACCGCGAGCGCGTTGCCATAGAAGTAATGCTCGTTCGGCGCGTTGCCAACGGACTGGGTCCAAGTCGTGCCGTGGTCCGCGGACCACCACAGCCGCCCGACGTCATCGGCTGCGAACGCGCGCTGCGCATCGCTCGGCGCGAACGCGAGCGCCGTCAGGTAGTTTGCGGTACCGGCCGCAAAGTCCTGCGAGGAGTGGAACGTGTGCGTCCAAGTGCCCGGCGCCGTCCGGTCGAAACGATAGAGCTTCTCCGCGCACAAGAAGTAACTCGTGGCCACGAGCGGGTCTGCCACGACGGGCGGGAGCCACAAATGGTTCGACCCAACCGGAAAGTCGATGTAGCCGGTGAGCGCCGGGCTCGACTGACCTTCCTGCACCAGCGTGAAGCCGGGGTAGTTGCTGAACACTACCGCGTGCGTGCCGTCGGACGATGTGAGGTGCCCGTAGTCGCCGCTGATCAGCTGGTTGAAGTTCGTCGACGGTCCGCTCGCGAGCGGAGCTTGGACGATGCCGCGCTGATAGCCCTGATCCTGCGATCCGGCGAGCACGAGGTTGGGTTTCGTCGCCGAAGTCAACGTCGAGTAGTACTGGCTGACGCCGAGCCCGACGAGGCCCCAGTTGAGCGGGCTCGCGCCGCCCGCCGTGCTGCGCCAGATCCCGCCGTCCATGCAGTAAAAAACACTCTCCCCGCTCGGCGACTGCGCATCGGGCCATGCGTAGATGCCCATCGTGTCGGCGTGCAGCTTGTTCACCGGGTCGCCGTAGTAGTCGCCCCAGTTGTTGAGCTTCGTGAAGCTCGCGCCGCCGTTCGTGGAGCGAAACGCCTCGACTCCGCCGTACAGCACAACCTGCGAGTTGACCGTCGATGCGCACAGCTCGCCCCAATAGTCGGTCGGCACGTGAACCTGCTGCGCGCTCTGACCCGCGTCGTCGGAGCGGTAGAGCTTCCAACCGTTGTTCGAGAGCGCGACGTACAAGGTCGGCGCACCCGCCTCGCTCCCTGTGAGCGTCGCGTCGCTCGCAGAAGCGTCGAGCGTCGCGAGCGGAGCGAAAGTGAAGCCCGCGTCGGTCGAACGGAAGAGCTGGCCGCGATGCGCGACGAAGATGTTGGAAGCCGCGAGCGCACCCGTCCGCGGTACCCACGCGTCCGAGTTGCCCGCCGTGCTCATCTGGAAGCGCTTCGTGAAGGTGCGCGCGTAGTCGTTCGAGACGAACAGCGCCGGTACGTTGCCTCCGAGGTTGGTCTGGGCCCAGACCAACACCGAGCGCTGCGCATTCGCGAGGACGCGGAGCTCGCGTACCGAGGTCATGCCCGTGAGCCCCGTCGGCGTCTCCCACGTCTGCCCTTGGTCGCGCGTCACTCGCAGCCCGAGCGACGAGTTGGCGCACACGAGGACCTCCGGCGCCCCCGCGGTCTCGCCGGGCAGAACGACGATCTCGCTCACGCCGCCGTAGAGGTTGTCGCCGAGCGGAGTCCAGCCGCTCCCGCCGTAGTTCGCGCGCCACACTCCGCCGAGCGCCGAGCCCGCATAGAGCTTCGTTCCGTCGGGCCCGAGCGTCGCGCACATCATGCGTCCCGCCTGATTCTTGCTGCCGACCTCGCTCCACGGATTCGCGACGAGCAGGTTCACGCCGCTGAGCGCCAGCGAGTTGCGTCGCTCCATTTCGGCAACGCCATTCGCACGCTCGATCGCCTTCCAGTCGACGTCGGGGGCCGCGCGATGCAGCTCGGCGAACCAGCGCTTGCGCGCGGCTTTGTTCTCCGCCTCGTTGCCTTCGCCCAGCCGATGCTCCGTCGGCGCGGGCAGCGAGCGAGCTGCGATCTGCGGATCGATCAGGAGGCCCTCGACGCGAGCGGAAGCGCGCAAGAGGGGTAGGTCCTCGCGAGCGCAACCCGCGGTCAGAACGAGCATGCAAAGCGCCGCGAAACGGATTCCCATGCTTCTATTGTGTACGGAACGCAGCGTTTGTGGCAGCGGGTGGCTCTCGGGGAAGCAGCCCGGCGAGCACGGCGAGCAGCACCACGGGCACGAGCTCGCCCCAGATGCGCAGCTCGCTCCACACACCCGCGAAGAACATCCCGAGCGCAAAGAACGGCACGATGCAGACGACGGCGCGCAGCCAGCGATCGGCGATGCGGTGCCAGACGAAGGGCAAGACGAGCCAGAGCCCGCCAAAAGCCATCAGATACCAACGCCACATCGCCGGATCGGCGAGAGACTCGGCGTTCTCGCGCCACACGGACTGATACACATCGCCGGGCTGGCGTCGAAAGAGCTCGCGCAACCACCACTTCACCGCGAGCCACAAGAGAAGCTGCGCCGCGCAGTGCAGCGCGAGCTTCGTGCGTGGCATCGAGCCAAAGCGCGTGAAGAGGAACGCAAACGTGAGAAAACACGTCGTCTCGCGATTGAACGTGCCGAGCACGAACAGCGGGTAGTACGCCGCCCACGCGCCGCGCCGCAAGAAGACGAGCCCCCACGCGAACACCGCGACGGAGGCCATGTCCCACGCGTACCAGAACGGATATTCCCGAGAGAGAACGTAGTGCACACCGAGCAAGGGGAAGAGTCGCCAGCCAGCGCCGTCTCCCCGCTCACGCGAACCCAGCGTCTCACGCCCCAGACGACGCGTCGCGAGGAACGCAGCGAAAACGAAGAGTGCGTCGAACACCCGGAACACCGCGAGCGGCGTCGCGAACGGTGCGAGGTTCTCGACGATAAAGCGAATCGTCCGCGGGACGAGCACGCGGTGCGCGAAGGGCTCCGCGGCGCCCCGCGGATCGATGCCTGCGACGTTCTCGAGCGCCCCGGGCCGATAGATCTCGTTGAACTCGATCCGCGCCCACGAGAGCGCTGCCGACAACGCGAGCGCGAGCGAGAGCACGCCCCACTCGCGGGCGCGCGCGGCAGCCTCGGGCTCGGGCGCGACCGCGCTCATTCGTCGAGAAACGCGCCGAACGCGGGCTCGGGTCGACGCACCTCCGCCGCCTCCCCTTCCGTGCCGAGGATCGCGAGCACGTCGAGCTCCGCGCACTCGCAGGGCGTGCCCACGAGCTCGGTGATCGAAGGCCGCGTCATGCCGTCCTCGCCGCTGATCGCTTCTTTGACGTAGGTGCCGTGCTGCGCGCGAACCACGAGCTCGAACTGCGGCGAACCGTCTTCGGCCGGCGTCGTGGGCTCGGCCTTCACGATCTCGATCCAGCGCTCGCGATCCATGTCCGCGCGGCGGTGCGCGACGCGCTCGGGTGTCTTCTGAACGATCGCACGCCGCGGGCCGACGAGCGCCGCGACCCGTGCGGGATCGAGCGGCGCCTGCGCGCGGACCAGCGCGCGGTACTCCTTCGCGTGCTTCTCCTCCTTGAGCAGCGCCACGCGCGACTTCTCCGTCCAGTGCAATCCCAGCACCTCGAGGCGTCCCTCGTTGCGGCGGTTGATCTCGGCCTCGCACGCGGCGAGGTCGACGTCGAAGCACTTGGGGCCGAGCAGCTCCACCACGAACGGGCGACCGCTGCCGAGCATGCGCACATTGACATCTTCGCGGCCCGCGCCGTGAAACTTGTTCTTGCGCGTCTTGAACGCGGAGCCGAGCACCCAGCCGACGAGCTCTTGCACCGAGTCGCGCGTGAGCTTCCCGAAGCCCTCGCAGCGCGCACAGCCGCGCCGGCGCCGCGGGTGACCCTTGCAGTCCGGGCAGAAGAACACGGTCTGGGGCAGGTCGCGGCACAGCTTGCGGTAGCGGCCCTCGACGAAGACCTTCGACTTGGGCGCGCCGCTGCCGGCGCCAGGGGCTTGGGAGCTCATCTTCAACCTCTCTCGGGGGCTGTCGAAGCCGGCGCCCTCGGCGCTGGCTCCGGAACGACTAGGACGTTCAGCGGACGGGTAAGAGGTTAGCGCCGCGGGCTCGCGGGTCGCAACCTCGGGCCTTGGCGCACAGGTTTGCCCCCGCCCCGCGGGCGGTGTACGGTTCGGGTCGCACGTCTCCGCCACGCGCCGAGACGTCTCCCTCCGCCATGGCCCCCCAAGCGAGTCCGGTGCCCGCCCCGTCGGTGATCGTCACCCTGCCGACGTGGAACGAGAGCGAGAACGTGCTCGCGCTCTCGCAGGCCCTGCTCGCGCTCGGACCGAACTACCAGGTGCTCGTCGTCGACGACAACTCGCCCGACGGCACGTGGAAGCTCGTCGCCGAGGCTGGGAAGAGCGAGCCCCGCCTCCATCTCCTGCACCGAACGAGCGACAAGGGCCGTGGCGCCGCAGGTCGCGCAGGGTTCCTGCGCGCGCTCGAGATGGGCGCCGACGTGGTGGTCGAGATGGATGCGGACTTCTCGCACCAGCCCCGCTTCGTGCCCGCGCTCGTCGCGCGCCTCTTGGATCCCGCGCGCGAGGTCGGCCTCGTGCTCGGCTCGCGCGCCGTCGCGGGCGGCAGCGACGACGACCGCGGTGCGCTGCGGCGGCTGATCACGCTCGCAGCGAACCTCTACATCCGCATCCTGCTCGGCGTGCCGGTCAAGGACTGCAACTCTGGTTTCCGCTGCTGGCGTCGCTCGACTTTGGAGCGAATCCGCGTGCAAGACACGTTCTCGAAGGGGCCCGCCATCGTGCAGGAGCTGCTCTTCAAGACCGCGCGCGAGAAGATCGGCATCGCCGAGGTCGGCATCGAGTTCATCGAGCGCCAGCGCGGCGAGTCGACGCTGACGCTGCGCATCCTCCTCAAGGGCTACACCACGGTGCTGCAATTGCGTTGGATGGCCCTGCGCGGAAAGCTGTAGAGCATGCCGATCACGCGCCAAGGCTGGCTGGGACTCGCGCTCGCGCTCCTCGCCTACGTCGCGCTGCGCGCCCTCCTGCTCGGCACGAACTTCGACGAGTTCACGATGCCGCAGTACGAGCTGTTCCCGATGGGAACGCTCCCGCTGCTCAGCGGCGTCGAAGGCGGGCTGCCGGTCTCGCGCGTCTACGACAACGCTGCGGGACAGCTGCTCACTGGCTGGCTCGCCGAGCCTTGCTACGCGCTGTTCGGGCCCACGTACCTCGCGCTCAAGCTCGTACCACTCACGCTCGGAGCCCTCGCGCTTGTCCTCTTGTGGCTGCTCGTGTGCGACAGCGCGGGCGAGCGCGCGGCCACGGCGGCGGCGCTCCTCTTCGCGCTCGGCCCCACCACGCTCGTCAAATATTCGACCTACGCCTCGGGCAACCACTTCGAGACGCTCGCCTTCAACGCACTCGCGCTGTGGTGCACGTTCGCGATGCATCGCCGCGGGGTGAGCACCGCGCGCCTCTTCGCCACGGGATTCGCGTGGGGCTTCGCGGCCTTCGTGTTCTTGGGCGCGCTCTCGACGCTGCTGCTCCTCGCCTTGGTTCACCTCGGATTGCGCGGTCCACGTGCCTCGCTGCGCGATGCGCTCGTGCTCGCGCCCGGAGCTGCGCTCGGGCTGGCTCCGCTCCTTGCGCTCAACGTGTGGACGGGCTGGCGCGGCTTCGAGTTCCTGCAGAACAAGTTCTCCAAGGAAGGCTCCGGCGCCGACCTCGGTCGGATCGCGTCCCGTCTCGCCGAGTTCGCTGGAGAGCACCTGCTCGCCGCGACGCAGTTCCGCGACTTCGGTCCGCTGCCGGGGAGCTTGGCACGCTGGATGTTCCTGCTCGCGTTCCTCGCGGGGTACCTCCTGCTCGTGCCGGCGGCGCTGCGCGGGGTGCGCACGCTCGCGCGCGGCGCTCTCGGCCGCGTCTCGGCGGACACGGCACGCTTCGATGAAGCGCTGGCCGCGCTCCTGTGCGCGTATCTGCCCTTGACCGCGCTGGCGTACGCCACGAGCGGACTGGAGATCCAGCCCAAGGAACCGCCGATGGAGGCCGAGGGCTATCGCTACTTCAACACGCACCTCTTCTACGCGACGTTCGTGATCGCGCTCGGTGCGTGGAGGCTTCCGAGCACCGCGCTGAGGCTCGCGGTGCTCGCCCCCGCACTCGCCGCCGGGAGCTTCAGCGCCGCGCTCGCGGACTGGAGCTTCTCGCACACGAACCTCGGCGCGCACTACGACGGCTTCAACGTCAAGCAGACGGCGAACCAGCTGCTCACGCCGCGCAACGGCTACAGCGTCGAGCAGGCGTGCGCGATGGCCGAGGCGTACCCGCCGCAGGTCCGTGCGCAGCTCTACCTCGGCATGGGCCGCGTGCGAACGATGCAGCGGCTGATCAAAGCGAAGGGCGGCGACCCCGACCTGTGGAGCACCCTCGGCGAGTTCCCCGAGCGCGCCCGCCCCGATGTGGCACGCGGCATCGGCGCGACGTTCCGGCATCAGGCCCGGGTCTTCAGTCGGCTCGATCGACGCATCCTCGACGTCGCGCGGGAACGCTTGGCCGCGGGGGATCCGCTCGCGGGCTTCGCCCTCGAGGGGCTCGCGACGGACTGGGAGGTCGCGATGGCCAAGGACCTTCCGGCGCGACTCGCCGAGCTCGAGGCCCTCGCGGCGGACCTTCAGGCGAGCGAGCCGACGTTGCTGCCCCACTTCATCCGCGGGACGGGCGTCGTGATCGGACGCGCGCTGCGCCGCGGCGTCGCGAGCGAGGAGAGCGCGGTGGCGCACTACGCTCCCGCACTCTCGGCCCGCGCGAACTCCGAGTTCTGCGAGGGCGTCGGCATCGGCTTCGAGGAAGGCCTGCGGGCGCCGCAGGTCGAGCGGCCGCTCGAGACGCTCCTGCCCAGCGGCTTCGACGCCGGGGCGCTCGAACGCGGCCGCACGCGCCGCCGCGCCGAGCTCGCGCGCTGAAGTCCGGTGCAACTCGGGCGCGGGGATCCGTAGAATCCGCCTCGCGATGCACCCGATTCTGTTCGAGCTCCCGTGGCTGCACTTCCCCATCCGCTCTTTCGGCGTGATGCTCGCGCTGGGCTTCCTGCTCGGCTCGCACCTGTTCCTCAAGCTCGTAACGCGCGACTCGAAGGACCGCGCCGGAGACCTCGAGCGCTACGGCGCGATCCCGATGTGGATCCTCGTCGGAGTCGTCGTCGGTGCGCGCCTCCTGTACGTCGTGGTCGAGGTGGCCCGCGGCTCCCCGACGGGCGAGGAGTACCTCTCCAACCCGCTCTCGATCTTCGCCGTCTGGGAGGGCGGTCTCGTCATGTACGGCGGCTTCGCGGGAGCGATGGTCGGCGGGATGTGGTGCGCGAAGCGCCACAAGCTGCGCGTGCTGCACGCGACCGACTGCGGCTTCGTCGCAGGGTTCTTTGGCCAAGCCGTCGGCAGAGTCGGCTGCCTGCTCGTCGGCGACGACTACGGCTCCGTCGTGCCCGAGCGCTGGCAGAGCCTGCCCTTTCCCCTCACGCTGCGCGTCCCCGACCCTCTGCCCGAGCACAGCCTCTTCGGCCCCGAGAACGCGGGCAAGCTCTTGTGGGCGACGCAGCCCATGATGTCGATCAAGGCCCTGATCGTGGCGTGCGTCTGCCTGTGGTGGCTGAAGCGTCGGCGCTTCGAGGGGCAAGTCGCGCTGATCGGCATCGCGCTCTACGCAGCGCTGCGCTTCGTCGTCGAGAACTTCCGCGGCGACTCGATCCGCGGCGTGTGGTTCGACGGGCTCTTGTCGACATCCCAGCTGATCTCGCTCGTCGCAGGCAGCGCGGCCGTGGTGCTGCTCTTCGTGCTGCGCAACCGTCGCAACGCCGCGAGCGCGGCGTGAGCGGAGCCGTGGGCGGGTTCACCCTCCACGCCGGAGTCGACGAGGCGGGACTCGGTCCCCTGCTCGGGCCGATGACGTTCGGTTTCAGCGTGTTTCGCGCGCCTGCGGGGCACGCCGACCTGTGGAGCGCGATCGGTGACGGCGTGACGCAGAATCCGCTGCACGACGCGCGCGCGTTCGTGGTCGCCGACTCGAAGGTCGTGTTCAAGCGAACCGCGCGCTGCCACAAGCGGCTCGAGTCGACGGCGCTCGGCTTTCTCGCCCTGCGCGCGCACGGTCGTCGTCCGCACACGACGACGGGCCGCTACCTCTTCGAGAACCCAGTGGAGCTCGCAGTCGAGCCGGCGACGATCCGCGCGCACCCGTGGTATCGCAAGCTGGCGCGCGCGCTCCCGCGCCACGTCGACGCGGGGCTGCTCGAGCTGCGCGTCGAGTCGCTGCACCGCGCGCTGACGCGAGCGAAGGTCGAGCTGCTCGATCTCGGCGTGCGCGTCGTGCCCGAAGCGGAGCTGAACCGCTCCTTCGAAGAGACCGACAACAAGTCGCGCACGCACTGGCAGCAGTCGCGGCTGCTCTTCCGCCGCATCTGGCAGCAGCACGCGGAACACGGCGTGAGCTTGTGGGTAGACCGCCACGGCGGCCGCATGCACTACGGCTCGATCCTCGCCGTCGACTTTCCCGACGCATCGGTCGAGCTCGTCGACGAGAGCGCGGAGCTCTCGCGCTACCGCCTGACGGAGCGCCGCGGCGGCGCGCGCCGCATGGAGATCGCCTTCGCGGAGCGGGCCGAGTCCCAGTCGTTCGCCGTGGCCTTGGCCTCGTGCCTCGCCAAGTACGCGCGCGAGACCGCGATGGAGTGCTTCAACGAGCACTTCGGCGCGCTCCAGCCGGGGCTCGCGCCCACCGCCGGCTACACCGAGGACGGCCGGCGCTGGCTCGAAGACGCCCAACTCACACTGGAGCGCGAAAAAATCGACCGCACGACCTTGGTCCGCTCGCGCTGATCGACGGCGCCGCTCGCTCCCCCGCCCGCCCGCGGGTATCGTTTTTGCCACGCCCCTCCCGGGCGCCCCGCTCAGGACCCCGCCCCCGTGAAGATCGCCATCCTCGGCGCCGGAATCTCAGGCCTCGCTCTGGCCCGCTTCCTCGTGGAAGGCGGCCTGCCGCGCGAGTCGCTCACGCTGTTCGAGGCAGGGCGCGAGGTCGGCGGCCTGTGTGCCTCGAAGACCATCGACGGATTCACCTACGACGTCACCGGCGGCCACATTCTCTACAGCAAGGACGCGGCGGCCATGGCGTGGATGAAGGCCTGCGCCGGCGGCGAAAGCGCCTTCGTCACGCGCGAGCGACACACCAAGATCCGCTTCGGCGACCGCTGGGTGCACTATCCCTTCGAGAATGGCCTCGGCGACCTCCCGCCGCAGGCCAACTTCGATTGCCTGCGCGGCTACATCGACGCGTGGCACCGCCGCCAAGTCGACGGCTCGAAGGCCCCGACACAGTTCGGCGCCTGGGTGCGCTGGCGCTTCGGCGACGGCATCGCGAAGCACTTCATGGACCCGTACAACGCGAAGGTCTGGAAGCGGGAGCTCGATTTTCTCTCGAGCGATTGGGTCGCGGGGCGTGTGCCCGACGCACCCGTCGACGATGTGCTGCGCGCCTCGATCGGCATCCGCACCGAGGGCTATACGCACCAGTCGATCTTCTATTACCCGCGCACGGGCGGCTTCCAAGCGATCACCGACGGAATCGCGAGCACGCTGCTCGATCGCGTGCGGCTCTCGACGCGCGTCGGCGAGGTCGTGCGCCTGCGGGAGGGCTGGACCGTCAACGGCGAGCACTTCGACCGCGTCGTCAGCACGCTCGCCCTCACGGACCTCCCGTCGATCGTCCGCGACATGCCCGCGGCGCCCGCCGAGGCGATGCGCAGCCTCGAATACAACTCGATCACGTGCTTCCTCGTGGCACTCGCGCGCCCCGAGCACCCTGCGCTGTCGTGGATCTACCTGCCGCACCCCGAGCAGGGCCCGACCAACCGCGTCACCTACATGTCGAACTACGCGCCGGGCATGGCGCCCGCGGGCCGCAGCTCGCTCCTCTGCGAGGTGACGCATCCCGGCGGCGCGCCCGCCCCGGGGCCGGAGCTCGAGCGCGAGGTTCTCGCGGGCCTCGAGAGTGCGGGCCTCCTCTCCCGCTCCGAGGTGCTCTTCACCGACCGAGTGACGACTCGCCACGCCTACGTCGTCTTCGACTCGGCCTACCACGCCCGCCGCAAGGCGGCCTTCGACTGGCTGGACTCCGCAGGCCTCGTGCCGCTGGGGCGCTTCGGGCGCTTCGAGTACGACAACTCGGATCAGTGTGTGATCAAGGCGCGCGAGCTCGCGTCGAAGTTGCTGAGGTCCGCCGCACGCGGCTGAGGGCGGGCTGCGAACTCCGGCCCGTGGAGTCGCCGGTAGCGTGGACTAAGAATGGCATGAGCGGGCTGTCATCCGCTCGGCAAGGCAGTTCCGGCTCGACGGACAGGCGTCTGGGGCTACAATTTTGCTTTGTAGGCCTCCGAAGGCGGAGCTGTCGAAGGCAGCCCGCCGCACGTCAGCGCCCCAAGCTCCTACCATCCGCCAAGCTTCGACCCCCTTGCTACCCCGTACGACCCAACCGCCCAGTCTCCTAGCGCTCGACCGCTGGCTAGCAGCCGCGGCGCTCTGGGCCTGTGGCGCGTGCGGCGGCGAGGGCGGCGGCGGCACCGTTCCCGACGCACCTAAGGGCCTCGCGTACCCGCGGAGCTTCGAGCTCGTCCTGGAGGGTGCTTCCGCGGAAGGACTCGTCCCGACGTACCGTGGCGGTACGCCGACGAGCTGGACGGTCACACCGAGCCTTCCGCCCGGCCTAGTGCTCGGGGCCAACGGAGCCATCGCGGGAGTTCCCTCGACTCTGTCTGCCGTCGCCACCTACACGGTGCGAGCCGAGAACGCTGGCGGTGCGTCCGAGACCAGCTTCGAGCTCGGCGTCGTTGCGCCGCTGCAGTCGGTCGTCGCCACCAACACAGCCGACTCGACGCTCTCGACCTACCGCCCCGATCCGGTGACCGGGCTTCTCTGCCCCACCGGCTACGCCGTGCCGACCAGCGGGGCCGCGAGCCCGCGCGGCGTCGTAGCACACCCCAGCGGCCGCTACGTCTACGTCGCCCAGCGCTCGTCGAACTCGATCTCGATCTTCGACGTCGAAGCCTCGAGCGGACGCCTGCTCGAGCGCGCGTCGGTCCCCTGCGCGGGGCTTGACCCCAACGAACTGGTGATCGACGCCGCGGGCGAGCGTCTCTATCTGGTTTCCCAGACGGACGTGCACCTCGAGACTTTCACGGTCGGCCTCGATGGCTCGCTCGCCTCGCTCGCCTCGCTCACCCTGCAAGACGGCGGAACCCCGATCGACGGAGCGTGGGATGCGGAGCTCGCGGGCGACGGCCGCTTCCTGTGGCTGTCGAACGTGACAGCCAAGTCGATCCAACCGCTCACGATCGACCCAGTCACCGGCATCCCGGCCCCTTCGGGCCCGCCGTTCGTCTCGGCCTCGGCGCCCTTCTGGCTGCAGAGCTCTCGCGACGGGCGCTTCCTGTACGTCAACTGCCGCGCGAACAGTCGGCTTCAGGTGCTGGCCGTGAATCCGCTCGACGGCGCGCTCTCGCTCGTCGAGGCCGAGCTCACCGCATCGCAGCCCTCGCGACTCGCGCTCTCGCCCAGCGGCGAGTTCCTGTATGCCACCATCGCGAGCGACAGCACGATCCGAACCTACTCCGTCGATGCGAGCAGCGGCGCGCTGACCCAGATCGCGACCACTCCGACGGGACAGCGCCCCGAGTGCCTCGTGTTCGACGCGCAGGGCAACTACCTGTACGTGGCGACGGGCATCGGTGACGAGGTCGAGATCTTCCGCGTCGACAGCGCGACAGGCAACCTGCTCCGCGAAGACGCGCTGCGCACGCGCGAGGCCCCGTTCACCCTGGCTGTCGTGCCCGGCTCTGCACCGCTTCGCGTGGCCTCGCCCTTCGCCTACGTCGCAACCCTTGGCGCGCAGGACGCTGCGGTGTTCGCCGTGGATTCCGCCTCGGGCGCGCTCGCCCCGCTCTCGCTGCCCGCGCCGGTCGCGGCGAGCCAGCCGCAGTCCATCGCGCTGCATCCCTCCGCGCGCTGGCTGGCCTCGGCGCGTGCAACGAGCAACGCGGTCGCGCTGACCGAGCTCTCTACCACCTCGGGGCTGCCCACTCAGACCGAGAGCGTCACCACGGTCGGAAACGAGCCGATCTCACTCGCCTTCGACCCCGCGGGACGTCGCCTCTTCGTGCTTCACCGCGCAGGCGGCGAGGTGCGCTCGTTCGACTTCGACGAAGCCTCGGGCAGCCTGACGCTTCTGAGCGGACTGCACGTCGGCTCGGGCCCCCGCTCGATCGCCGTCGATCCGTCGGGCCGCTTCGCGTACGTCGCCAACCCGCTGACCAACGAGGTCTTGACGCTCGAGATCGACCTTGCGAGCGGCGCACTCACTCAAGTCGGACCGGCCAAGCCCCTCGACGGAGCACCGACCGCCATCCTCGTTACGCCGAACGGCCGCTACTTGCTCGCCACGGCGGCATCGAAGGGGCGCGTCGCGCTGTATTCGATCTCCGCGCTCGACGGCACGCTGACGCTGATCAACTCGCGCCTCGCGGGCACCAACCCCGTGGCGATCGCGTCCGACCCGATCGGTCGCTTCGTGTACGTGTGCAGCCTGGACACGAACGGCACGGGGGACGTGTCGGTGTTCCAAGTTGCGCCCAACGCGGTGCTCACGGGATTCATGACCCGCATCGGCGAAGTCACCGCCGGATCTCAGCCCGTGAACGCGGCGGTCGGCGCGGATGGTGCTCAGCTCTACGTGGCGAACCAAGGCTCGTCCTCGATCAGTCGCCTCACGCTCGACTCGACCACCGGCATGCCGAGCCCCTCGGCGAGCACGACGATCCCGTCCGCGCCTCAGTCGATTCTTCTCGGCGCGCAGCTGTCGCCGAAGCTGCCCTGAGGAAGCTCGGCAGCGCAGATCACTGCGCGAGCAGCGAGAGCGCGCGCGCAGTGCCGCACTCGGTCAGCGCGGCGTGAGCGCGTTCCTTCACGTTCTCGCACGGCGCGAGGCGTGAAAGCTCATCGAGCACGGAAACGAGGACGTCGAGGATCTCCTGCCGCGACACGAGCTCGAGGAGTGCCGACATCGCTGCATCGCAGTCTGCGCCGAGGCACAGACCCCGAAGCTCGGGCGCCCGCGTGAGGAGCCACTCCGCACGAACGCTCTGCCAGTCGCGCCACGCTTGCGGATCGCCTCCGAGATCCTTGCCAGCGCAAGCTCGGAGGGCGTCGCGGGCCGCAGCGTGAACGAGAGGGTCGACATCGTCGAGGCACTCGACCAAACGCTCCAAGGAGCTGCCGTCGCGTGCGTTGCCGAGAACGGCGCAGGCCGCACGGCGCGTGCGCGGATCCTCCGAATCGAGAGCCGCGCGAACGGCGTCGAGCGCACGTTCCCCCAGCGCCGAACGAGCTTTGCAGTTCGGGTGCGCCAGCGCCGTGAGGATCTCCGCATCGAGCTCGACGCTGCGACCGAGGCACCGCGCGGCCAGCGCGGGCCCGCGAGCGGCGCTCGACTGCGCGCAGCCGCGCACGAACGCCATGGCGAGCTCTTCACCGAGCTTCGCGCACTGCTCGATCAGGCTCTTCTCCGTGGCGTGGGTGGTCAGGAGAGCCGCCGCGACGGCTTGCTCCACGGGCTCGGCGACGTAGCCTCGCCGCAGGTCTGCCGGCTCGAGCTTGCGCGCAAGTTGCAGCACCGTCGGAAGCGCCGAATCGTCCCCCAGCGAGCCCGCGAGCTCGATCAGGACGCGAAGTTCGTCCCGCGCGGTCGTCCCGCACGCGAGCAACGCCTCGGCACGCAGCCGCGGCTCGTAGCGCGACCAGGCGTCTCGGAGCGCCACCTGACGAACGTCCTCCGTCGCGGCGGCTTCCCCGTCGGGCCACTCGCCGCTGCCGAGGATGCCCGCGAGGAGCGTCGGAAGCGCTCCGGGCCCCAGCGCGACGGTCGCGTCCGCGAGAGAGCGCGCCGGAAGTCCTCGCGCGCCCGCGAGGAGCTCCTCGATGGCGACCCGTGGCTGTGCAACGGTGGTCACAGCCGCCGGAGCGCGCCGCGGCAGGAGTTCTTCGCTCGAAGCGACCGTCTCCGTCGCCTCGGGCTCCGAGGGCTCGATCATTTCCTCTAGGACGGCGGTGTCGATGAACTCACTCTCCGCAGTGGGAGTCGTCGAGATCACACTCTCGGATTTCGGTTCTTCGATCGCGGGCGTCGGAGCGCTGCTCCGGTCCGCCCGACGAGGAACCGCGATCAAGGCGAGTGCCGTGAAGGCGCTCGCCGCGAGGAGCGAGCTCCAAGCGAGTCTTGCCTTGAGTGCACTCACGGGGCCGCCACCGTGCGCCACGAAACGACATTCCAGTCGACCTCACCCGGAGTCGTCGACGGCAGGCCCGGCAGCGTGATCGCACCGCTGGCGATGCGCCCGTCGAAGTTCACGGTGAGCTTCGAGTGCTGGTTGCCGAAGTCGCGGTTGATACGGACTTGATTGCCCGCGGTCATGTTGCCGTTGACGGTCACGCGAGCAGAGCCGCTCGCCGACAGGTTGTTGTCGAGGAAGTTGTTCTCCGCATACATGAACGAGTCCATGCGCTCGAGCGTGCCGAAGCTCGGATCCCCGAAGTAGATGTTGCCGGTGTTGGCCGTCGTCGGGTCCTTCATCGCAATCAGAGCCAGCGCACCCGTCGTCGCGTTCTGATACAGGATGTTGTCGGAGATGTAGATGTTCCCGCGCACCACGAAGGTCGCGCGCACCGGATCCGTGCCGCTGTTGTAGAGCGTGAACGAGAAGATGTTGTTGTTGTGGATCCAGAGGTTGCCGTCGATGTAGTAGACCTTGTTGCTCGCGTTGGAACCGGGGTTGCCGTCGTGTCCGGCGAGGGTGATGCGTGTTCCGTTCGCCGGCAGGACCGTCGAGCTGGTGCTCACGGTCTCGTAGGGATCCTCGAGGAAGTAGTCGTCCTTGGGCGTCGAGGCCGTGTTGGAAGAGCGGTCGCTCGGATTCTTGCGGAAGATGTGAGCGGGGCTCGACTCGGCAACCTGCCACGCCTTCCCTCCGAGCGTCGAGTGCGACTTGTAGGTCGCCGACGCGAAGAGCGAGTTCACGTTGTAGTGCGCCGTCGTGGGATAGTTCATGGCTGCGATGTCAGGGATCGGGAGCGTCTTGCCCGTGTCGCCACTTCCGCCCGAAATCGCCCCTGCAGCGCGGATCATGCCGTTGATCTGCGCATTGCCTGCGATCAACACGTTGCGTCCCGAGTAGACGTTGCCGTTGATCACGTCCGCCTGAGAACCGAGTCCGCCGAACTTCATGTCGTACAGAGGGTCCGCCGAGACGTTGCCCGCGAAGAGCGCGCTGTGGTAGATCCCGTCGTCGGTGGCCTCCAGCACGGCCTGAGTCGACTGCCGCACCCCCGCGACCTCGCCGGTCGACGTGACGGTGACCGTTCCATCCGGCTGCTTTTCGATCTGATACCAGTAGCCGCCGCCAGAGAACGACATCGGAGCCTGCTCGCTGCCGACGACGATCTGGGTGGTGTTCTGACCGACAGCGCCGCCGCGAACGGAGTCGATCGCGAGCGACAGCCCCGCCTCCGCGACGTACAGAGCACGGGTCGAGCCCCGCTCGCCCTCGTTCTCGCGCTTCACCGAGCCGCTGTAGCTCGCCAGCCCCGCGGCGAGCGCCGCGAGCACCATGACCGCGATCAACGCCACGAGCAGCGCTGAGCCGCGCAGTCCCGCCTTGCCCTTCGACTTCACGTGCTTCATCCGATCTCCCCCTAGTTCCTCAGGTGCACCACGGTCGTCACGGTGCGCAGTTGCAGCGCGCCGTCGGGCCCGCGCTGCCCGACGCTCGCCCGCACGGTGACCGAGTTCCCGCCGGTCGCCCAGACGAGCGCCAGCCCGGGCTCGTCGATCAGCCCGTTGCCGTTGTCGTCGACGTTGTTGTTCGCAATCTCGCCCTCGAGTGCCTCGGGCACTCCGCGCGCGATCACGAGGTTCGGTGGGTTGTTCACGGCGGTGTCGAGCACGAGCACGATGTCGCCCTCGTCGGTCATTCCGTCGCGGTCATTGTCTTGTCCGTCGTCGGGATCCTCGGGGCTCGCCACTCTCGCGAGCTTGCGCTCCGCACCCTCGATTACGTTACCGTTCGAAAAGCCCTGCACTTGGCGGAACTCGATCCACGACGCCGCGCGCTGAGCTGCGGGCGCGAGCGGCAGGCTCGACGACGACACGTTGACGAGCTCGGTTGCGATACGATCGACGAGCCGCTGCGCCTGCGCGGAAACGACCGAGGCACTCACACCGGCGCTCGAAGCATCCTTGCCACGCTTCGCAACCGCAGCGATCGAGCCGAGCAGCAGCGCGGTACAGCCCGTGGCGAGCAGCACTTCCAACAAGCTCGCACCTCGCTGACCTTGGCGCGCTTTCATCCGCGTCGACATAGGATCGTCTCCAGCTCGAAGGTCTCGTCGCCACGCGCGCCGCACCACTCCACGCGCACGCGCACCGGCAAGATCGAGTAGTCCGCAGCGTGGTCCATGCCGTCGAGGACGCCGTCGCCGTTCAAATCGCGCGGCATTCCGAGCGGCGCATCGACCACGTCTTCGCGCAGCCACTCGACGCCACCCGCCGTGACGGTCGGGAAGCTCACGCGACCGCAATTTCGATCGGCGTCGCCCGGCCGCACGCGCAGTCCGGCGACCGTGAAGTGCGCGCCGCGCGCGGCTACGGACCGGCCGGCATCGTCCTGCGTACTCGCGTTGTAGACCGCGTACACGTCATCGAAGTCGATAGCCGAGAGTTCCTCGATCGCGCGCTCGGCCGCCACGCGGGCAAGCGCGGCCTCGCTCTCGCAGCGCTGCAAGGTGAGCGACGAGAGCATCGCTCCCGCCATGCCGACGGCACCCAGCGTGAGCACCACGCCTCCGACCAGCACTTCGAGCAGAGTGAAGCCCGCCCGGTTGTTCTTCGAATGTCTTCCCATGCGTCCGCAGGCCGCACGGCGGAAACTCCCCCCCGCCGTGGCCCACCTCTTCGCGGACCGGATCGACGGGCGCGGCGGGCGGGCCATACGCCACAATGCGATTTCCTTTGGGCCGCCAAATCTTCCGCGAATTCCCTTCAGTCGCGCGCACATCGCGATTCAGGACTGAAACGAGCGAGCCGCGACGGAAGCGCCCGCCAAGCGAGCGGGCCCCACCCCCTCGAAGGAAGCGGAGCCCGCGGAGCGTCGCCGGATGTGGCTCAGGCGAAGCTGCGCTTCCAGCTTCGGATCGCGTTCTCGAGATAGGCGCGCAGCTCGGAGACCTTGACGCTCTCCTGCTGCATCGAGTCGCGATGGCGCACGGTGACGACATCGTTCTTCAGCGTCTCGCCGTCGATCGTCACGCAGAACGGCGTGCCAACCTCGTCTTGGCGGCGATAGCGGCGACCGATGGCCGCACTCTCGTCGTAGTAGGTGGTGAAGCGCGCGAGCCGCAGCATGCGGTCGATCTCCGCGGCCTTTTCCGGCATGCCCTCCTTCTTCACGAGCGGCAGCACCGCGACCGTGATCGGCGCGATCTCCGGGTGGAAGTGCAGGACCGTGCGCACGTCGCCGTCGGGCAGGGCCTGCTCTTCGTAGGCGTCGATGAGGAAGGTGAGCGCGGCGCGGTCCACGCCGGCCGCGGGCTCGACCACCCACGGGATGTAGCGCACCTTCGACTCGGGGTCGAAGTACGAGAGGTCCTTGCGTGACGCCTCGCCGTGGCTCTTCAGGTCGAAGTCCGTGCGGCAGGCGATGCCTTCGAGCTCGCCCCAGCCGAACGGGTACTCGTACTCGACGTCCGTGCACGCACGGCAATAGTGCGCGAGCTTCTCCGCCGGGTGCTCGTACTTGCGCAGCTTTGCGGGGTTGATGCCGAAGTCGACGTACCAGCTGAAGCGCTCGTTGACCCAGTACTCGTACCACTGGTCGTTCTGCTCGGGCGGGATGAAGAACTCCATCTCGGCCTGCTCGAACTCGCGCGTGCGGAACACGAAGTTGCCCGGCGTGATTTCGTTGCGGAACGACTTGCCGATCTGCGCGATGCCAAACGGCGGCTTGACGCGCGAGCTCTCGAGCACGTTCTTGAAGTTGAGGAAGATGCCCTGCGCGGTCTCGGGGCGCAGGTACGCGATCGAGCCCGAGCCCTCGACCGGCCCGACGTTCGTCTTGAACATCAGATTGAAGGCGCGCGCCTCGGTCAGCTCGCCGCCGCAGTCGCCGGGCTTCTTGGACGGCTTCTCCGGGCAGCGCGCGTCGTCGAGCTTGTCGGCGCGGAAGCGCGCCTTGCACTTCTTGCAGTCGACCATCGGGTCGGTGAAGTTCACCACGTGACCCGAGGTCTCCCAGGTCTTGGGGTTTTGGATGATCGCGCTGTCGAGGCCGACGATGTCGTCGCGCATCGTCACCATGCGCGTCCACCACGCGTCCTTGACGCGCCGCTTGAGCTCGACGCCGAGCGGGCCGTAGTCGTAGGTGTTGCCGATGCCCCCGTAGATCTCGGAGGCTTGGAACACGAACCCCCTGCGCTTGCAGAGGGAGACGATCTTGTCCATCAGGCTGGGGGCGGGGGTCGACATGGTCGCTCCAGATCGGGTCGATTGGGGCGAGGAGTGTAGGGAGCCCGGGGGCGAGACTCCATCGAAGGCCGAATCGGACCACTTGCGCGACCACAAAGAGCGGCGGGAAAGCGCGGAAAGCTCGCCTATACTCCCCCACCATGCAGACGGCTCCCGCGGCGCCCTCGGCGCCCGAACACCCCCTCTGGAACGCCCCGCTCGCCTCCCGCGCCCGTTCGGGCGAGGTCGCCCGCGAGCTCGAACGCATCGGGGACAAGGTGCGCTCAGGGACGCGCATCACGCCCGAGGAGGGGCTGTACCTCCACGAGCACGCGGACATGCTCACGCTCGGCCTGCTCGCGGACCACGTGCGCCGCGCGAAGCACCCCGAGCGCCACGTCACCTACATCGTCGACCGCAATCTCAACCCGACCAACGTCTGCATCACCGACTGCGGCTTCTGCGCGTTCTACCGCCGCCCCAAGGCGGACGGCGCCTACGTCCTCCCGCGCGAGGAGATCGTCGCGAAGATGCAGGAGCTCTCCGACCTCGGCGGTCGGCAGGTGCTGATGCAGGGCGGCCACCACCCGTACCTGAAGAGCGATTGGTGGTGCGAGCTGTTCGCCGATCTGCGCGCGCGCTTCCCGCACATCAACTTGCACGCGCTGTCCGCGCCGGAGCTCGATCACCTCTCGAAGATCGACAAGCGGCCGGTGGAGGACGTGCTGCGCGACCTGATGGCCGCGGGCTTGGGCAGCGTTCCGGGCGCGGGCGCCGAGATCTTGGTCGAGCGCGTGCGCAAGATCATCGCGCCGAAGAAGACCACGACCGAGCGCTGGCTCGAGGTTCACCGGCGCGTTCACGAGGCGGGCCTGCGCTCCTCGGCGACGATGATGTTCGGACACGTCGAGACGGCGGCGGAGTGCGTCGAACACATGACGCGTCTGCGCGACCTGCAAGACGAGACCGGTGGATTCACGGCGTTTGCCTGCTGGCTGATGCAGCCCGACGGCGTGCCGGAGGAGCACATCTACCCCGAGCGCAAGACGCCGAGCGTCTACCTGCGCATGCAGGCCCTCGCCCGCATCTACCTCGACAACTTCGAGAACATCCAGACGAGCTACGTCACCGCAGGCCTCAAGATGGCGCAGGTGACGCTCTCCTACGGCTGCAACGACTTCGGCGGAACGATGCTGGAAGAGAATGTCGTGAGCGCCGCGGGCTGCTTCAACCTCGCGCCGATCCAGAAGCTCGAGAACGTGATCCGCCGCGCCGGCTTCACGCCGCTGCAGCGCAACTCGTGGTACGGCATCGTCGATCCGCGCCACCCCGCGCTGCACTCGGGGCCGCGCTCGGGCGCGGAATCGCGGCCGCGCGCGTGGCAGGGAGCCCGAGCATGAGCACCGTCACCACCAGCGCGCGCGACGAACGCCTCCTCGCGCTCGCGCGCGCGCACGACCTCGGCCCGATCGCGGAGAAGGTCCTCGCGCGCGAGCGACTGACTCACGACGACGGCGTCGCGCTCTACCGCAGCCCGCACCTCCACGCGGTCGGCGCACTCGCCAACCATGTCCGCGAGCGCTTCCACGGCGACCTCGCGTACTTCAACGTCAACCAGCACATCAACTACACGAACCTGTGCAACAAGCTGTGCAGGTTCTGCGCCTTCCAGCGTCTCCCCGGCCAAGCCGGCGCCTACCAGCTCACGCCCGAGCAGGCGGCGGACAAGATCCGAGCGCAGCTGCACGAACCCGTGACCGAGGTGCACATGGTCGCGGGCGTGTGGCCGAAGATCCCCTACTCGTACTACTTGGACCTCTTGCGCGCCGTGAAGGCCGCGCGTCCTGAGATCCACATCAAGGCCTTCACGATGGTCGAGCTCGACCAGATCGCGAAGAGCGCGAAGAAGCCGCTCGAGGTCGTGCTCGAAGAGCTCAAGGCCGCGGGCTTGGGCTCCGTGCCCGGCGGCGGCGCCGAGATCTTCAGCGAGCGCATCCGCAGCGAGACGTACCACCTCAAGATCTCCGGCACCGAGTGGCTGGAGGTCGCGCGCAAGGTGCATCGCGCCGGTCTGCGCTCGAACTGCACGATGCTGCACGGCCACATCGAGACGCCCGCCGAGCGCGTCGATCACCTCGACCGCCTGCGGCGGCTCCAAGACGAGACCGGCGGATTCCAGACCTACATCCCGCTCTCGTTCCACCCTGAGAACAGCGAGATGGCCGACGTGCCGGGTCCGACCGCCGTCGACGAGCTGCGAGAGATCGCGCTCGGGCGTCTGATGCTCGACAACATCCCGCACATCAAGGCCTACTGGATCCTGATGGACATCCCGATCGCGCAGCTCGCGCTCTCGTACGGAGCGGACGACGTCGATGGGACCGTGGTCGAGGAGCACATCTACCACGACGCTGGCGCGACGACGCCCGAGGTGGTCAAGCGCCGCGAGCTCGTGCAGTGGATCCGCGACGCGGGTCGCATCCCCGTGGAGCGCGACACGCTCTACAACGTCGTGTGGAGCGCCGATCCCGAGCTCGCTCCGGTCGGCCGCCCCGCGCCGATCCTCGCCTGAGCTGCGCTACGCAGACTCGCGCACGAGCGCGCGCTTCATCCAAGCGGACGCCCAGAGCGCCGTGAGGGCCGCGTGCACCCCGAACTTGGCCGCGAGTTCGGCGAGTTCGCCTTCGAACAGCGGTGAGCCGAGCGCGAGCGCAACCAGCCCCGCGAGCGCGATCAGCGCGACGAGTCCGTGGAGGAACAGCGCGAGCGCGCGAACCCAGCGAACACGCCGCAGCGCACCGACGAAGAGCGAGAGCGAGAGGACTCCCGCCGCGACGAGGAGTGCGCGCATCCCGGTGTCGTGGGACGCGGGTGCGGTGTCGGGCAGGAGCTCGGGCTCAACCGCGAGCACTCCGAGCGCGCCCGCGGCGAGCGCGTAGAGCGAAAACAAGGCCATGTGGGCGGGGGTTCGCTGCGGCGCCATGGCCTGACGCTACGGAATTTCCGTTTTTCACGCGACCGCGCACTCCGCCGAGCGACGGAGCTCCCGAGGAGGACAAAGTCCACATGCAAGTTCGCTGGATTCAACTGCCGTTCGCGCCCGAGCGCGGCGGCTTCGATGAGGCGCCGCTGCTCGCGGCCTTGGCACGCTCGCGCGCACAGCGCGTGCAGGAGTACTTCTTCACGCACGAGGATCGGCCCTATCTCGGACTCCTCGTCGAACTCGACGACGACGAGGCGCGTGCGGCCGCGGTCCTCGCGCCGAGTGCACCTCGTCGCCCGGCACGTGCCCATATCGAACGCTCCGTCGAGCCGCCGGAGGCGCTGCCACCGCTCGACGCATCCGGCCACCGGGCCGCGGCCGAGCTGCGGCGCTGGCGCGCGCGACGCGCCAAGGAGCTCGGCGTGCCCGCGTATCGATTGCTCTCCAACCGCCAGCTCGACGCGCTGGCGCGGATGCGGCCCATGACCCTCTCGACCTTGATGGAGGTCGAGGGCATCGGCGCGGCGCGGGTCAGCGCCCACGGAGAGGAGCTGCTCGCATGCCTCCGCACCGCGGAGGCGGGCGGACTCATCGACAGCTTGCCTCTACCGACGAGCGCCGATTGAGCCCGAGAGCGCTTCTCCTGCGCAGGCGACCGTCGCGCACGCAGGACGCGGAGTTGTGCAGCGCGGCTCCCGCGCTGCACAATCCGTCCATGCAGGCGACCCACAAGCCGACGTGGTTCGGAGCGCGCCGTCCGTGGCTCTGGCTCGGCGTGACGCTCGCGGCTTGGGTGATCTTCGCGCTCGCGGGATGGGCCCTCCTCGAGCTCGGCTCGCGCTCGCACCTCGAATCCGAGCGAGGCCTCGCTCCGGCGGGCGCACGGCTTCCCTCCGCCGCCGCCACGGATCCCGACCCCCTCGCGACTTGGGTCCTGGGATTCGTCGACCGGGCTTTGCCCGAGTCTCACTTCCCAAGCTACTGGCCCCTCGACCCCACGGAGCCTCCCGACCTCTCGACGCGCTCTCGAAGCGCGCCGTGGGGCGCGGTCACGCACGGGCTTGCCATCCCGTACGGCTACAACGTTCCGAGTGTGACGCTCCCCGCCGAGTGCGAGTCGCTGCGGGCCGAGATCGAGGGACTGCCCTTTCAGGTCGAGTCGTGGCTCGACGCGACCCTGAACGATCCCGCGCGAATCGAGACCGCGCTGGACTGCGTGCAGCGGCTGCTCTCCGAGCGCAGCGGGAGCGAGGAACTCCGAGAGCAGGCGCTGCGAGCCCGCGATCTGCCCGTCGCCGACAGCGACGCTTGGCTCGCGCGCATGGTCGCAGCGGATCGAGGCGCGCCGGAGCCCTTCCTCCACCCCATCCCAACCATCGCGGGCAATCTCGCCGCCCTCGCCGCGCTGCGGGCACTCGAAGCCGACGGAGATGCGACGCGGAGCGCCCTCGACGCCCTGCTCCGGCTCTGTGAGTCCCTCGCCGAACTGCGCTGGCTCGCCGGTTTCCAAGTCTGGGCCGAGAGCGAGTCCATCGCCCTGCGCGGACTCGGTGCGTGCCTCGCGATCTCGCCCGCGCTCGTGGACACCGACCGTGTCGAGCGGCACCTCGACGCGATCCAAACTGCCTCGCGCCTCCCGGCGGTCCTCTCCGTCCAGTGGGCCCTCTGCGATCGCTCCTTCGAGCGCGCGTGGCAGGGCAAGAGCCTCGGGATCGAGAGCCTCGACGCGTATCTGCCGCACCTTCAGCTCACAGGACCGCTGTTCCGCCATGAGCAAGCCGACGCGCTCGCGAGCTGGCGACGAGCGGCGGCATGGTCGGCCGAGCCCGCGGGCACGCGCGCTGCCATCCCCGCCTACGAGCGCTCGTGGCTCGCCACCGACGAGCTCGGCTCGCAGGTTCTCGGCGCGCCGACCGCACTCGGCGAATCGAGGCTGGAGGAGATTGAGGATCGGATCGTGCTCCTACGGCTGGCGCTCACGGCTCATCGCGACGGCGCCGCCGCGGCTCTCGCCGCGGGCGCGACGACTCGGGCCCGTGGGCGCTCCAACCCGCCGCTGGCCTCGGTTCGAGTCGACGGAGTCCTCGAAGTGTCGTATCCCGACAGTGGCGCCTCGCTGGGATCCACGTCGGCCCCAGCGCGCTTGGTTCGAATCCGAGCGGGGCGCTGAGCGGATGGCACGCACGACCCGGCGTCCCTCCGTCGTCCGTCCGCTGCGAGTCCTCGTGCTCGCCCACGAGGACCTGATTCCCCCCGAGGACCGCTCGGCCCGCCACGGAGGATCGATTCCGCCTTGGCGCACGGAGCACGACGTGCTCGAAGCCCTCGCAGCTCTGGGACACGAGGTTCGTCCGCTCGGTGTTCGGGACGATCTTCAAGTCCTGCGCACCGCCCTCGAGGACTTTGATCCGCACATCACCTTCAACTTGCTCGAAGAGTTCCACGGCGTCGCCCTCTACGGTCAGGCCGTGCTCTCCTTCGTCGAGCTCTCTCGTCGCGCGTACACCGGCTGCAACCCGCGCGGCCTGATGTTGGCGCACGACAAGCTGCTGACGAAAAAGATCCTCTCGTGGCACCGCGTGCGCACACCTCGCGGACACGTGTTCCCGTTCGGACAGGTGATCCGCGCCCCGCGCGGAGTGCGCTATCCCTTGTTGGTGAAGTCCGCGATCGAGGACGCGTCCCTCGGCATCTCGCAGGCCTCGGTCGTCCACAACGAGGAGAAGCTGCTCGACCGCGTGCTCTACATGCAGGAGACCTACGGCACCGACGTGCTCGCAGAGGAGTACATCGAGGGTCGCGAGCTGTACGTCGGGCTGATCGGCAACGCGCGCGTCGAGCACTTCCCGATCTGGGAGATGACCTTCAACGACTGGCCCGAGGACCAGCCGCGCATCGCCACCGAGCGCGTGAAGTGGAGTGCCGCCTACCAGCGCAAGCGCGGGATCCGCACAGGCCGCGCGGAGGGGCTCTCCCCCGCGCTCGAGCGCGACATCGTGCGCACCTGCAAGAGCGTCTACCGCGCGCTCGGACTGTCGGGCTGTGCGCGCATCGACCTGCGCCTCGACGCCGAAGGCCGCGTCTGGGTGATCGAAGCCAACGCCAACCCCGACCTCGCCCGCGACGAGGACTTCGCCGAGTCCGCGCTCGCGGCCGGCATCGAGTATCCCGCGCTCATCCAGCGGCTCTTGAGCCTCGGACTCGCGTGGCGTCCACCGTGGAAGGACAGCGCACCGCCCTCGTCCTAGCGCGAGCGGCGCTCAGCGCCCACGTCGGAACGACCACCACTCGCGCTCCGGCGTCTCCGCGCGGATCGTGAGCGGTTGGCGCAACGTCGGGTGCTCGACCGTGAGCTTCGCAGCGTGCAGTCCGACGCTCTTGTCCGGCAGCGGCACGCCGGCGCCGTACTTCAGGTCGCCGAGCAGCGGCGCGCCGAGCGAAGCCGCGGCCACTCGCAGCTGGTGCGGTCGACCGGTCTGAGGCTCCAAGTCGAGATGCACGAAGCGCCCATCGCGCCCGGCGACTCGCCAGCGAGTCACCGAACGCTGCGCACCCGCGCGCTCGGAGTCGAACGCCGTGACCAAGTTGCGCGCCTCGTCTTTCACGAGCCACTGCACGAGCTCGCCCGAAGGAGCGCGCGGCTCTCCGGCGCTGACCGCGAAGTACAGCTTGCGCACCGAGTGAGCGCGAAACTGCTCGGAGAGTCGCGACGCGGCCTTGCTCGTGCGCGCGAACAGCACGACGCCCGACACGGGCCGGTCGAGCCGATGCACAACCCCGAGGAACACCTCGCCGGGCTTCTGGTACTCGCGGCGGATCCACTCGCGCGCGAGGTCGTACAAGCTCGTGTCCCCGCTCGAGTCCGGCACGACCGCGACCCCAGCGGGCTTCGCGAGCGCGAGCAGGTGGTTGTCGACGTGGAGGACCGTGACGCTCACGGCGCCTCGATCTCGGAGCTCGGCGGCGGCTCGAAGCCTCGCGACCAGCGCGCGCAGAACCCGCACGGCAGGAAGCGTCGCACGAGCCCCGCACGCTCGCGCTCGGCGAGCGCGAGCTCACCAGAGGCCAGCTCTCCGGGGCCGAGCCCCGCGAGCAGGTTGTGGAACGACAAGGGCGAAAAGCCGATCGCGTAGGTCGAGAGCACGACGAACGCGCGCTCGGCCGTCAGACCCGACAGCGCCTCGACGAGCGGCGCCATGTGATCTTCGAACTGCCACGTCTCGCCCTTGGGGCCGCGGCCGAAGTGCGGCGGGTCGACGAGGATCGCGTGGTAGCGCGAGCCGCGTCGCACTTCGCGCCGCGCAAGGGCGAGCGCGTCGTCGAGCAACACGCGCAGCGCATGGTCGGGCAGGCCCGAGGCCTGCGCGTTCTCCTTGAGCCACGCGAGCGACGTCTTGGACGCATCGACGTGCGTCACCTCGTAGCCCGCCTGAGCGGCCACGACGCTGGCGATGCCCGTGTAGCCGAACAGGTTCAGGAGTCGCGGCCGCTCCGCGCCGAGTCGCGGGCGCGCGTCGAGCAGGTACTGCCAGTTCGCCGCTTGCTCGGGGAAGAGCCCGACATGCTTGAAGGGCGTCGGCCGCACGATGCAGACGGCCGTGCCGAAGCGGATCCGCCACTCCGGCTCGGACCCGCGGAGCTCCGGCCGCGGGCGGCCACCTTCGAGCCAGCGACCACGCTTCCCGCCCGACTCCTCGTCGCGCTCGAAGCGCAGGTCGGCCCGCGCCCACTCGCGCTCGTCCGCGCGCCGCGCCCACAGGGCCTGCGGGTCGGGACGGCGCAGCACGACATCGCCGAAGCGCTCGAGCTTCTCGCCCGCGCCCGAGTCGACGAGCTCGTAGTCAGGGAACGCAGGCGGTGCGAAGAGGCGCGGCTTCACGAGGTTCCCAGTGTCCGCTCGGCGGTGGGGCATTGTCCACGCCCTACGCGCGGCCTAGTGTGCGCGGGATGGCTCTGCGAGTCGGCACCGTCCCCTACCTCGTCGCTCGTCCGCTGAACCTCGGCCTCGAGAGCGAGCCGGGCTTCGAGGTGGCCCGCGAGGTGCCCGCGAGGCTCGTCGAGCGCCTGCGCGCCGGCACCCTCGACGTCGCGCTCGTGAGCTCGATCGAGCTCTTCCGCGCCCCCGGCTACGGCTACATCGCCGGCCCCGCCATCGCGGGGCGCGGCTACGTCGCCAGCGTGCAGGTCTTCCTGCGCCGCCCCGTCGGCGCGCTGCGCTCGGTGGTCCTCGACCCCGCGAGCCGCACCTCGCAGGCCCTCGCGCAGGTCGTGCTCGCGCGCCGCGAGGCGGGGATCGTGTTCACCGAGGCGCCCGCGGGCCGGGATCCGCGGCGCGAGGCGGAGGAGCGCGACAGCGGCGGCTGGCTGCGCATCGGCGACAAGGCCCTCGTCGAGGCCCTCACCCCGGGTGCACCCGCGACGCTCAATCCGAGCGCCGCTTGGGCCGAGGACACCGGCCTGCCGTTCATCTTCGCGCTGTGGATCGTGCGTCCGGGCGTCGAGCTCCGCGCCGAGCACCTCGCCGCGTTCGACCGGGCGCGCGCGCGCGGCAGCGCCGCGATCGACGCGCTCTCGCGGGAAGCGGCCCGCGACTGGGCGCTGCCTTTCGAGCCCTGCCGCAAGTACCTCGCGGAAGAGTGCCTCTACGATCTCGGCCAAGAGCTGGAGACCTCGCTGCTGCGCTTCCGAGACGAGGCTGCCCGGCTCGGCCTGTGCCGCGGCGACATCCTCCCCCACCGCATCGCCAGCGAGGATCGCCCGTGCCCCGCCTGATCGACGAGGGCCACTGCCCCCACTGCGATGCGCGGCTGCCCGAGCCGAAGCCGCGCGTGTGTCCAGCGTGCGGAGGCTCGCTCCAGCAGCGCTACCTGCGCTACGGATGCTTGACGAGCGCCCCGAAGCTCCTCGCGCTCGGTGCGGGGCTGTGGTGGCTCGCCGAGCGCGCGTGGCACGCGCTCGCGTGACGGCTCCGAGCTCCGCTCGCGCACGCAGGGGCGCGCCAGCGGAGCCCGACCGGCCAGCGGCCGCGAGCTCAGGCCTTCGGCGGCGTCTGCGGCTTGGCGTCGAGTGTGCCGACCCACTCGGCGTAGCCCGGCAGAGTCACGTTGGCGAGCTCCGCGCGCGCCGCATCGCTCTTCGCCTTGTCGCCGAGCCGCATCCAGAGCCCCGGCGCGAGGAGCGCGAGCACGCCCTGCGGCTCGGGATCCTTCTCGATCAGCGCTGCGAGCTCGGCGCGCGCACCGTCCGCCTGATTCGACCCGTAGCGGAGAGCGAACATCACCGCGGCCGCCGCGAGAACCTTGGACGCGCCGCAGCTCGGATCGCGCCGCGTCGCCTCCATGCACCCGTCGATCAGCTGCTTCTCGTTGGGCAAGCTCTCGCGCGAGCCCAGCCCGATCGCAGGCACGCACAGCATCAACAGGTTGCCGAGGCCTCCCAAGTGCGCCGCGGCCGCAGCCTGCGACGGCCGCACCTGCGCCTCGGAGCCCTTCGCGCTGCTGCGCGCGACGCCGTGTGCCGCGAGCCAGTCGAGCAGCTCGTCCTCCATCGGCAGCGCCGCATCCTCGACGCGCGCGAGGCCGCTGCGGCGGATGCGATGCAGCTCCTTGGCGGTCGCGCCATCGGCGATCGAGAGCTCGACCCGGAAGCCGCCCGCCTCGCGCGCCAAGAGGCCCTGCACGAGGAACGTCGGACGCGCCTCGGCCGGGCGCCCCTTGAGCAGCGCCTCGGTCGGCCACATCTGCCCCATCACGACGAAGGCGCCGCCGGGCATCAGCGGCACGATCATCTCCGAGCGTCCCGCGCTGCGCAGGTAGACGGACTCCGAGAGGTACAGAGGCAGTGCCCGCGCCATGCGCGCGAGTTCCTCGTCCACCGCCGGCTGGGCCTTGGGATCCTGCGACTTCGCGAGCGCCTCGTCGGCGAAGCCCGCGAACGTGACGAGCGGCGCACTCGCCTCCTTCTTGGGGCCGAGCCACGGCGCGCCGAGGCCCTGCATCCACAGCGGGCCTTGCACCATGAAGAGCCGAATCTCGAGCTGCTGCTGCGGATTCGCGGCCTGTCCCGCCGCGGCGGGCGCCGCCGGCGGAGTCGGCGCGGGCAGGCCGAGCTGGGCCGCGAACTGCGCCAAGGCTTGGGCCAAGGGTGGCACGTTGAGCGCGGCGAGCCGCTGGAACAGCCCGCGGGCCTCGTCGAGGCGCTGCAATTGGATCAGCGCACGCAACAGGTTGAAGCCGGTCTCCGGCCGCTGGCGGCGCTCGTCGTAGATCGGCGCCACGAGCTCGACCATCTCTTGGAGTCGCCCGGCCTTCCCGAGCTCGGCGCTGATCGCCATCAGGGCGTTGGGGTCTTGGGCCACCCCGCCCATCGCCGTGCGCAGCAACGCCAGCGCGGGCTCGACCTCCTGCCGGCGCAGCTGCTGCTGCGCGAGCCAAGCCTTCGCACGCCAGTTGCCCGGCGCCTGCGCGAGGTCGGAGAGGAACTCGAGCACCGCCGTCTCGCCGGCGGCTTGGTGCAGCAGCTGGCAGGACCAGCTCAGCGCGTTCTCCTGATTCGCATCGAGCTCCAGCGCCCGCGAGAGCAGCGTCTGCGCGCCGTCCTCGTCGCCGCGCGCCTGCCGCATCCGCGCGAGGTTGACCACGCACACCGCCGTCTCGCCGTTGCGCTCGATCGAGCTCTTGAGCGTCGTCTCGGCCTCGTCGTGGCGCCCGCACTGGAACTGGGCCGCCGACAGCAGCACGCGCCCGCGCTCGGCCCCGCGGTCGAGCTCGTCGAGCCGCACCGCCGCGGCGAGCACCGCCTCGTGCAGACCGTTCTCGAGGCCGAACACCACCTGCTGGTAGAGCTGCTCCGGCTGACCCCAGACCGCCTCCAGGAGCTTCGGCAGCACCTTCTCGGCGAACTCCGCACGCGGGATCTCGCGCGGCTGTCCCTGCTGGTCGTACACCGTGATCGTTTCCTTGGCGGCCATCGTCGTTCGTCCTCGAGTTCGAAGGGGCGGAGATTCTCGCCCAGCGGAGGCCGCGGGAAAAGGGGCGGCTCGAAAGCGACAGGTTGAATCGCCCGACGGTTTCGGTAGATACAGGCGGTCCACTGGAGTTTCGTGCGAGGGGCGAGGCGTGAACGAAAAGGGCACAGCAACGTTGTTTGACGAAGTCGAGGGCGCGACGGCGGGCGGAGAGTCCCCCTCGGCGGCGAAGGCCGCCAAGTCGGAGGCCAGCAAGCCCGAGAAGGCCGAGCCGGCCGAAGCGGGGCGACGCAAGACCGCGCAGGAGCTCGCCGAGCGCCAGCGCGAAATCTCAGTCTCCGAGTTCTTCACCAAGAACCGTCACCTGCTCGGCTTCGACTCGCCGCTCAAGGCGCTGCTCACCGCCGTGAAAGAAGCGGTCGACAACTCGCTCGACGCCTGCGAAGAAGCCGGCATCCTGCCCGAGGTCGTGGTCGAGATCACGCCGACCGGCGAGGATCGCTTCCGCGTCGCCGTCGAGGACAACGGCCCGGGCATCGTGAAGGAGCAGATCCCGAAGGTGTTCGGCAAGCTGCTCTACGGCTCCAAGTTCCACAAGCTGAGCCAGACCCGCGGCCAGCAAGGAATCGGCATCTCGGCCGCCGTGATGTACGGCCAGCTCACCACGGGCAAGTCGTCGCGCATCGTGTCGCGCACGGGCAAGCGCTACCCCGCCTACGAGGTGCAGCTCTCGATCGACACCGCGCGCAACAAGGCCGACCTGCACGACGAGAAGTCGCTCGCCGACTGGCACCGCGAGCACGGCACGCGCGTCGAGATCGAGATGGAGGCCCGCTATCAAAAGGGCCTGCGCTCGGTCGACATGTACTTGAAGCAGACCGCGATCGCGAACCCGCACGTGCAGCTCACGTACGTCGATCCGGGTGGCGAGCGCATCGTCTACGAGCGCGGCACGAAGCAGCTCCCGCCGGAGGCCGTCGAGATCAAGCCGCACCCGCACGGCGTCGAGCTCGGCGTGCTGATCCTGATGCTGAAGGAAACGAGCGCGCGCACGCTCTCGGGCTTCCTGCAGGAAGAGTTCGTCCGCGTCGGCCCCAAGGTCGCCGAGGAAATCTGCGACACCGCGAAGGTCTCGGAGAAGGCCTATCCGTCGCGCATCGCGCGCGAAGAAGCCGCTGCGCTGCACGCCGCGATCCAAAAGACCAAGATCAGCGCCCCACCGACGAACTGCATCTCGCCGATCGGCGAGGAGCTCGTGCTGCAGGGGCTCAAGAAGGAAATCGAAGCCGACTTCTACGCCGCGGTCTCGCGCCCGCCCGCCGTGTACCGCGGAAATCCGTTCGTGATCGAGGTCGGCATCGCCTACGGCAAGCCCGGTGGCGTCGGCCTCGAAGTCACGGACGAAGGTCGCATCCAAAAGCGCAAGTCCGTCGTCGTCAGCGAAGACTTGGTCGGCAGCGCCGACGAACCGATCCGCGTGCTGCGCTTCGCCAACCGCGTGCCGCTCCTGCACCAGCAGTCGGCCTGCGCCGTCACCAAGGCCGTGATCCAGACCAACTGGCGCTCCTACGGACTGCAGCAGCCCAAGGGCGCGCTACCGATCGGCCCCGCGGCCGTGCTCGTGCACATCGCGAGCGTCTGGGTGCCATTCACCTCCGAGTCGAAGGAAGCACTCGCGGCCTACGAGGAGATCCTGAAGGAGATCAAGCTCGGGCTCCAAGAGTGCGGCCGCAAGATGGGCACGTACATCAAGAAGGGCCAGCGTCTGCGCTCGGAGTTCGACAAGCGCTCGTACATCGAGAAGTACATCCCCCACATCGGGATCGCGCTGCAAGAGATCCTCGACCTCTCCGACAAGGAACGCGACGGCACCGTCGGCACGCTCGACGACTGCCTGCAAAAGAGCCGCAAGTTCTAGGCCTCACGACCGCCGCGACGCCCCGCTCCCCATAGACCCACACCATGCCCGACGAAAAGAAGCCCAAGAAGCCGACCGCGCGCGCGCCGCGCGAGCTCGACGCGCTCGACAAGAAGACGCTCAAGCTGATCCTCGAGACCGCGGAGCGCGTGCGCAACTCGATCGACAAGCGCGTGCTCCCCGAGCTGCGCTTCCCCGAGCGCAGCCTCGGCAACGTCAAGTACGACACCAAGATCGGCTACTTCGAGCTCGGCAAGAACCGCAAGGCGCGCGCGCTGACGGTCAACACCGTCAAGACCTTTGCGCAGACGCTGCGGTTGATGGCGATCAGCAAGGAGATGGTCGAGAACAACGACTTCGCCACCAAGCGTGAGGCGTACTACGTCTCCAAGAACTGGGGCGACGCCAAGTTCAACGACCAGCCCGAGTCCGACACGGTGCTCGACGACATCGAGGCGCTCGCGTCGCTCGACGGGCTCGCGCGCGAGCAGCTGCGCTACTACCCCGAGGAGCACGGCGGCTCGGTCGCCGGCAACCTGACGGTGATCGACGTCGACAGCGAGACCGGCCGTCCGATCGAGATCGACTGCACGAACTTCGGCTCGGGCTCGTACTCGATCCCCCACTCGGTCGAGCACCTGAAGTTCGAGACCAACGCCAAGTTCATCATCGCCATCGAGACCGGCGGTATGTTCCAGCGTCTCAACAACCACAAGTTCTGGAAGACCGAGAACTGCATCTTGGTCGAGACCGCCGGGGTGCCCACGCGCGCCACGCGCCGCTTCGTGCGCCGCCTCGCCGACGACAAGAAGATCCCCGTCTACGCCTTCGTCGACTGCGACCCCTACGGCATCGCCAACATCTACCGCACCCTGAAGGTCGGCTCGGGCAACGCGGCGCACATCAACCGCTTCTTCTGCGTGCCGCAGGCCCAGTTCCTCGGCGTCACGCCTCAGGACATCATCGACTTCAAGCTGCAGGACGCGACCCACAAGCTCCAAGAGGTCGACATCAAGCGCGCCAAGGACGCCCTCAAGAACGACCCGTTCTTCATGGCCCACAAGCCGTGGATCAAGGCCATCGAGCAGCTGCTCAAGATGGGCGTGCGCGCCGAGCAACAGGCCCTCGCGAAGTGGGGACTCAACTTCGTGATCGAGGAATACCTCCCGCGCAAGCTGGAGAACCGCAAGGCCTTCCTGCCCTGAGCCGCGCCCGCGGCGCTCCGCTCGCTTGAGCACCTCTCCGACCGCTCCCCTGACTTCCACCCGCAAGGTGCTGGCCTTCGCCATCGCAGCGGTCTCGGACCTGCTCTCGCTCCCCGCCGACCTCGCGCCGCCGATCCAATGGACGATCGACGTCGCGACCGCCCTCCTGCTCTTCGCCGTCCTCGGCTTTCGCCCCGTGCTGCTGCCGGTGCTCGCCGTCGAGTGCATCCCTGTGCTCGGTCTCTTCCCGACATGGACCCTCGCCGTGGGCTCGATCGCACTCTCCCAGAAAAGCCCACTCATCCGGCCCCCGAATTGACCGCAGCAAGAGAACCGAGCCAACGAAGAGCAGATCGTGGCGACTCGGATGCAAAGCCGAAGCCAATGCGAAGGTACTGGACATGTGCCGACAGCCTGCGTGAGCACGCGCGCATGCCATCGCTGGCGACGCATCCAAAGCCCGACGGAGGCAAGCGACCCGCGACGCCTCAGGGCTCTCGACGACGAAATTTGACGCCTCAAGCCGATCGTCGCGGAGCAGGCGCTCGACCTCCGGGCACCGAGATCGGCCTTGCAAGAAAAGTGCTGAGCCGGAGGCGAGGCGTGACGTCATGCAGCACGATTCGCCTTTCTCACCACGGAAATTCGGGGCCATCGCCCACGAATCGCAACCCTTCGACGCCCCCCCTAGGTTGTGTCTGAGACCCGGCGGGAAAACTCGCCGCAGGAAAGAGCGGGAAAGCTCTTGGCCGTTCGGCGAGCCCACGATTCCGCCGGACGAAGTTGGCGTGAGAGAGTCAGGGATGGGCAGGCGCCGGGGACTCGACCGCGGGCGGGAGCCACGTGAGCGCGAAGAGCGGACGCGAGGGGCCGAGAGCGACGGATGCGCACAAAAAGAGCGACTCCACGCACCCCGAAGGGTCCGTGGAGTCGTGCAGGCACGACGAGCGATCCCCGAGGGGGACCGCGCCGTCGCAGTGGATCAGACCATCGTCTTGAGGTTCTTCATCGGGCGGACCTTGACGACGTTGCGGGCCGGCTTGGCCTTGAAGGTCGTCTCCTGACCGGTGAAGGGGTTGATGCCCTTGCGCGCCTTGGTGGCGGGCTTGCGGACGACGGTGACCTTCATCAGGCCGGGGACCTGCGTGATGCCCGGGCCCTTCTTGCCCAGGTCCGCGGCCAGCAGCTCGGCGAACGCGTTGAAGACGGCGACGACTTGCTTGCGCGACATCATCGAGGCGCCGGCGACGGCGTTGTAGATCTCGCCCTTGGTGCGGATCTTGCTCGCCGGGGTGATCTTGACCGGCTTGGCGGTGTTGGTGTTCTTGGCAGCCATCAGAATCTCCTAGTTTTCCAGAGGTTTTTGGCCTGTGCGGCCATGTGACGCGCCGTTTGTAGAGGAACGGCACGGCCACTTCCAGAGGCTAGGTGCCGAAAAAACGCGAAAATCGCGCGATTTTCGCGCGCTGTGGCCCAAACCCGCGGATTTCGAGCAGTTTTCGTGCGGAGCGCCGACCCGAGCACGGTGCGAGCGAACGTCCGCGGAAGCGGGATTTTCCTTGAAAGCGCGCGAAAAATGCCGTCAGCGCTTGGCGCGGATGCGCTCGACCAAGTCCTTGGCGAGGTCGTTCGGCACCGGCAACGACATCACGTACTGCGTGACCCGCCACGTCCCGCCGTCGAGCCGCAGCGCACCGCTCCCGCGCACTTCCCCGTAGGAGGCGCTGTCGAGCCGCTCGTCGAACCACGCGATGGTGCCTTCGCGCGAGAGTCGGACGTGCCGCTCTCGCGCGAGGTAGGTCCAGCCGCGCCCCTTGGAGAAGTACGGCTCGCAGAACGCGCGGAACTGCGGCACCGTCCAGCGTTCTGTAGCGTCGGTACCGAGGAATACCGCGTCGGGCGCGAGGCAGGCGAAGTAGCCCGCGAGGTCCGCGCGCGAGGCCGCGGCATGGAACTCGTCGAGTCGCGCGCGCACTTGGGCCTCAGCTTGCGAGCGCCGCGCCTCGGCGGACAGAAACGCAAGAAGCCGCTCGCGAACACGCTCCTCGTTGCAGTCGAGCGCCACGGTCTCGCAGGTCGACGCGTAGTCGAGCGTGGCGTCGTCGCCGAGAAGTGCGCGACGTTCGAGCACCGCGAGCAGCGGCTCGCGCGCATCGGCACGGCCGCGCAAGAGAGCCATCGGCAAGCCAACGGCCGCGTCGAGCCGCGCGAGGTCCTCGGGCTCGAGCGCACCGGGCGCGAGCGCCACGACACCTCCGAACCCCTCGGGCGCGAAGCCGACGAGGCGCAGCGCCGCTGTCGCGCCCGTCCCCCACCCGACGACCACGGGCCGATTCAACGGCACCGCCGAGCGACGCTGCAGCTCGGCAACGACCTCGAGCGATTCGCGCAACGGATCGGTCGTGGCGACGACGCATGCACCGACGCCCGCGACCATGGAGACCTCGCGCACCGCACGTTCGAGCGCCTCCCGCGCGCTCGACTCTGGCAGCGCGAGGACCACGCGAGAGCTCGTCTGCGCATCGCCCGAAGCAGGGCGCGCGATCGCGAAGCGCAGCGGTTGAAGCGCATCGCGCGCAACCTCGACCCACTCGACCGCGGGTCCGACCGGAGCGGATGTCTGCAGAACCAGCCACGAGACGAGGAGCGTCGAGAGCATCGACGCACGATACGTCCGGGGCGCGACGCTGCTAGAGGTGACGGAGCACGTGGTCGACCTCCTCGGAACTGCCGAGGATGACCGTCGTGCGCTGGTGCAGGGTCTTGGGCTGTACGTCGAGGAGGCGCTCCTTGCCGGCGAAGGCCTTGCCACCGGCCTGCTCGACCAAGAACGCCATGGGGTTCGCCTCGTACATCAGGCGCAGCTTGCCCTCCGGCGCCTTCGCCGTCGGCGGATACAGGAACACGCCGCCCTTCAGGAGGGTGCGGTGAACGTCGGCGACCATCGCGCCCGCGTAGCGGCTCGAGTAACCGCTCTTCTGAGCCCAGTCGAGGTAGCGCTGGTAGCCCTCGGGGAAGGTCGGGCGGTTGCCCTCGTTGAGCGAGTAGATCTTGCCCTTCGACGGGATGCGCAGGTTGTCTTCGACGCGCAGGAACGCCCCGATCATCGGATCGAGCACGAACATCGACACTCCGTTGCCGGTCGTGAGCACGAACACCGTCGAAGAGCCGAACAGGATGTAGCCTGCCGCGAGCTGGCGCGAGCCCTGCTGCAGCATGGCCTCGTCGGCGGTCGCGGCCGGCGAGGGGTGGCCGAGGATCGAGAAGATCGTCCCGACGCCGCCGCAGACGTCGAGGTTCGAGGAGCCGTCGAGCGGATCGAACAGCACGCAGTAGCCGCCCTCGGCCTCCGCGTTGTCACGCAGCAGGATCGGCTCGTCGTTCTCTTCCGAGGCCACGATCGCGACGCCCTTGCGACGCCCGAGGCAGCGCAGGAGTGTCTCGTTGGCGATCACGTCGAGCTTCTGCTGGCGCTCGCCCTGCACGTTGTCCGTGCCGAGCGCGCCGAGCACGTCGTCGAGCCGCGCACGGCGCAGCTTCGAGGCGATCACCTTCGCCGAGAGGCTCATGGCGGAAAGAATCCACGAGAAGGTGCCCGTCGAGCCGGGGTGCTTCGCTTGCTCGGCGAGGATGTGCGACTGCAGCGTGATCAGGTTGTCGGAGCTGCGGTCTTCGAGCTCTTCGAGGAACGACTTGGCGTGGCTCATGGCGGAGTGGAACGAGGACGGGGGAGCTTGGGGCGTCTGTAACGGTGCGGGTTGGGGATCGGCTCGCGACTGGAAGAAGCTTCGCAGCGCACGAGCAGCCCGGCACGGCCGTCGCAAAGCTCGGAACCGGCGCGGGCGGACCCGGAATTGGGACGAGACAAGCCGGAGGCCGCCCCCCAAGCCCTCAGCGTGCGTAGAGGTCGATCACGCGCCCCACGGCTCGCTCGCAGACTGCGCAGAAGCTCGTCGGGTTGCGCGTGAACATGATGCAGTCCGTCGCGGGGCGATAGAGCCCGCGCGACTCGTATGCCGCACCCTCGAAGGCGCCGACTTTTCCGGCGAAGCGCTCGCGCCCGAGCATCGGCCCCGTCGCGGCCTTGATCTCCGCGAACAGCGCCTCGTTCGCGGCGTCGTCGCGGCCCTTCGCGAGCTCCGCGCGGCGCGCTTGGAAGCCTTGGTCGAGCTGATCGTAAGGTCCCTTCTCCCACGGCGTCGGCAGCGGCGTGCCAGGCTCGACGAGGTCGCGCCACTTCAGGTTCCACGGCTCGCGCAACGCCGTCACGTTGGGCTCCCACGGCTCGGTGCCCGGCGGCGTGAACTCCTCGTAGCTCACCTGCGAGCTGTAGTACTCGTCCGCGAGCCCGCCGAGCGAGTGGCCGAGCTCGTGCACGAAGACGTACTCCGCGACCGACGTGTCGGACGCGCAGGTCGCCCACAGGTTGTAGATGCCTCCCCCGCCGTACTTGCGTCCGTTGAAGACGATCACGAGGAAGTCGTAGGGCGCGCACGCGGCGAGCTCGCGCAGCTCCCGATCGCGGTACGTGAGCACGTAGCGATCGCTGTCGAACGCGTTGAACGACGCGCCGAAGGCGGTCTCGTTCCACACCTCGCGCCGCGGGTCGCGGATGCCCGACTGCGGGGACGGGACGAAGAGCGCGCGCACGTTGAGCTCGCTCGAGCGGGTGCTGAAGGGCGCCGTGTCGAGCAGTGCCTTCACGAGTCGCTTCGCGTCGGCTTGGAACTTCAGCTCCTCGGCCTGCGTGTAGCCCTCGGCCAGCACGAGCAGATCGAGCCGCTGCGCCGCAGGACCCGTCTCGTGCAGCGGCAGGACGCGCCCGCCCGAGCGCAGCGGCGCGCGATCGACGAAGCGCGAGGCCGGGTCGATGCGCTGCGAGAAGAACGGCGCGGCGAAGGACCCGTCCGCCGCGCGCTTGGAGAGGCGCAGCTCGACCGGTCCGCGCGGCTCGGGAAAGCGCTGCGACTCCTCGAACGCGCGCCACTGCTCCTTCGCCTCGCCCGTCGTCTCCCACTCGCCGAAGATCGAGCAAAAGCCGCGCGAATACACGACCGCGCCGCTCTCGTCGGCGACCTCGAACAGGTACTTGCCGAGGTTGGAGCGATCGACGAGCGCGGTGCGGCTGCCCGGCCACTCGCCTTCGAGCCGCAGGCCCGCGGGCGCGACGTGCTCCTCACCCTGGCGACCCGCGTGGTGATAGTCGAAGCGCAGCGTGCGCCCCGTGAAGCGCGCGTCGAAGGGATCGGCGACCACGGCGGCGGAGGCGCAGCCCGCGGCCGCGAGGACGAGAACGCACAGCGCGGAGAGGAGCTTCATGCGCGGACGATAGCGCGCTGCGGCGGCGCGTGGCGAGCGGCGGCGAGCGCCGTTACTTTCTTGCGATGCGCACGCTCCTCCTCCCGCTCTGCGCCGCGGCCGTTCTCGCCGCCTGCGCGACCGCACCCGACAGAACCAACTCGGCGCGCCTTCAGCTCGACGACCTGCTCACCCTGCCGCCGAAGCTGCGGCTCGACACGGCCGTGGTTGGCTGGAATCCCGATGGCCAGAGCTTCCTCGCCGCGCGCACCGACCGCGCGGGCGGCAAGAAGCGCATCGAGCGCATCGACGTCGCCTCGGGCTCGGCCGTGCCGTTCGCGGACACGAACGCGCTGCGCTCGGCCTTCGAATCCGCCGGGGTCGCACGCGAGAACGCCGAGCGCTGGGCCGCACGCACGCGCTTCGACTGGACCGCGGACCGTTCCGGTGTCCTGCTCAACGAAGCGAACGACCTCTACTTCTGGCGTGTCGGCAGCGCGCGGGCCGCGCGGCTCACGTCCGACGCCCGCGAGGAGGTCGGCGAGACGCTCTCGCCCGACGGACGCTTCGTCGGCTTCGTCGCCGACTGGAACCTGTGGATCGCGCCGACCGATGGCAGCGCGCCGCCGCGCGCGCTGACGACCGCGGGCAACGAGAACCTGCTCCACGGCCGTCTCGACTGGGTCTACCAAGAAGAGGTCTACGGACGCGGCAACTTCGGCGCCTTCTGGTGGTCGCCGGACTCGACGCGCATCGCCTACCTCGTGATCGACGAGAGCCGCGTGCCGACCTACGTCGTCACCGACCACCGCGAGGTGCACCCCGTCAACGAGTCGTGGCGCTACCCGAAGGCGGGCGACCCCAACCCAGTCGCGACGCTGCACGTGGTCGACATCGCGAGCGGCGTGAGCACGCCGATGGACCTCGGGGCGTGGTCGAAGGACGAGCCGCTCATCGTGCGCGTCGGCTGGACGCCGGACGCAAGCCGCGTCATCTTCCAAGTCCAAAATCGTGTGCAGACGTACCTCGACCTCGTCGAGGCGGATCCGGTGAGTGGCTCGACCAAGACGCTATTGCGCGACTCGACGGGTGTGTGGATCGAGCCCGACGATGGCCCGTGGTGGATCGACGGCGGCAAGCGCTTCCTGTGGCGCTCGGAGCGCGACGGGTTCGCGCACCTGTATCTCTACGAGCGCGACGGAACGCCCGCGGGCCGCGTCACGCAAGGTCGCTGGGAGGTCGACGCATTCGTGCGCTACGACGAGGCCACGCAGACCGCATGGTTCATGGCGGACCGCGACGACGTCAAGGGAGCCCAGCTCTACCGCGCCAAGCTCGATGGCAGCGAGCTCGCGCGCGTCACGCTCGGCGACGGCACCCACACCGTGCAGTTCGCTCCGGACGGCGCGCACTTCCTCGACACGTTCTCGTCCGCGCACGACTGGCCGCGCATCTCGCTGCATCGTGCGAATGGCTCGCTCGTGCGCGAGCTCGAGCGCGTCGACGGCGCCCCCGCCGAGACGAAGGGCGTGCGCCCGGTCGAGTTCGTACGGATTCCGGTGCGCGATGGCTTCGAGCTCGAGGGCTCGCTCGTGCTCCCGCCCGATTTCTCGAAGACGCGGCGCTACCCCGTGATCGTCTCGATCTACGCGGGGCCGCACGCGCCGAAGGTGCTCGACCGGGCCACGAACACCGACGGGCTCTTCCACACGCTGCTCGCGCAGGAGGGCTACGTCGTGCTCAACGTCGACAACCGCTCGGCGAGCGGCAAGGGGCTCGATTCGGTGAAGGGCATCTGGCACCGGATGGGCGCGGGCGAGCTCGCGGACCTCGAAGACGCAGTCGACTGGCTCGTGGAGCAAGGGATCGCCGAGCCCTCGCGCGTGGGGCTCTGGGGCTGGAGCTACGGCGGATACCAGACCGCCTATGCGCTCACCCACTCCAAGAAGTTCCGCTGCGGAGTCATCGGCGCGCCCGTGACCGACTGGCGTCTGTACGACTCGATCTACACGGAGCGCTACATGGGGCTTCCGACCGAGAACGAGGCGGGCTATCGCGCGAGCTCCGTGCTGGAGTCGGCCGCGAACCTCGCCGGTCCGGCGCTGCTCATCCACGGCGTGATCGACGAGAACGTGCACCTGCAAAACAGCCTGCAGCTCGCGGAGCGCTTCCAGCGCGCCGGAGTTCCCTTCGACCTGATGCTCTACCCCGGCAACCGCCACGGCATCGTCGATCCCGCCCAGAACCGCCACAAGTACATGACGATGGCGGCCTTCTTCCGCGCTAACCTCTAGCCCTCTGTCCCCCGCTCCCGCGCGGCCCCCTTTCGACGCCCGCGCGACCACCCGGAGAGATCCATGTCCCAAGCCAACGAAGTCTCGACCGAGAAAACCATCCTCGGTCACCCCGCCGGCCTCTTCGTCTTGTTCTTCGCCGAGCTGTGGGAGCGCTTCTGCTACTACGGCATGCGCGCGCTGCTCGCGGTGTACGTCGCCGAGCAGTTCACGCACGGCGACCGCGCCAAGGCGAGCGGCATGTACGGGGCGTTCACGGCGCTCGTGTACGCACTCGGCTTCTTCGGCGGCTCGATCGCCGACAAGTACCTCGGCTACCGCCGTGCGATCATCCTCGGTGGCGTGCTCATGGCCATCGGCGAGTTCATGCTGATGATCCCGACGGAGAGCATGTTCCTGATGGGCCTCGCGGTGCTCATCGTCGGCAACGGCCTGTTCAAGCCGAACATCTCGACCATGGTCGGCAAGCTCTACCCCGCGGGCGACGCGCGCCGCGACGGGGGCTTCACGATCTTCTACATGGGCATCAACCTCGGGGCGTTCCTCTCCCCGATAGCCTGCCGCTGGTTCGCCGGCGTGATGGGCACCGGCGGCAAGCCCGACTATCGCTGGGGCTTCATCGCGGCCGGCGTCGGCATGCTGCTCGGCATCATCACCTTCTGGCGCGGCTTCTCGGCGCTCGGCGACAAGGGCCTGCCGCCCAAGGGTCGCGAGGGCTTCGGCAGCATCGCGGTGGTCGGCATCGGCGGCCTCGCGCTCGCCCCGGCCATCTACTGGCTGCTCGCCAAGGCCGAGCTCGCCGGCTACGTCACGCTCGCGCTGCTCATCGGCATCCTCGGCTACCTCCTGTGGTACGGGATCAAGAGCGACAAGGTCACGTTCCAGCGCATCGTCGCGCTGATCATCCTGCTCATCGGCAACATCGCCTTCTGGGCGAGCTTCGAGCAGGCCGGCAACTCGCTCAACTTCTTCGCCCGCGACCAGCTCAAGTGGGAGAAGACCGACAACTTCCCGCTCGGCGGCACGCGCGGCGCCGTCGCGGCGGCCACGCCCGAGGCGCTCCGCTTCAGCACCGGCTTCGAGCGCACGGAGCCGGCGACGGTGACCGTCACGTACCCGTCGAAGGAGAACATCAACATCAAGGTCGAGGCCTCGGCGCCGATCCCCGTCGGCAAGTACGCCGCGGACGTCGACGTGCCGGTCGCGCTCGTCGACAACGACGGCAAGGCGCGCAACGCCGACCTGGTCGAGGCCATGGCGCGGCTCGAGCAGGCGAAACTCGCGCAAGCAGCGGCGGCGAAGGCACTCGAGGCGAACAAGACCGACGAGAAGCTGCTCGCGGCGGCCGAAGAGGCCAACGCGAACCTGCAGAAGTCGTCGATCGACTACGTCGTCGGCCCAGTGCGCGAGTTCGAGTGGTTCCAGTCGGTCAACGCGATCTTCATCGTGCTGCTCGGCCCCTTGTTCTCCGCCATGTGGGTGTTCCTCGACCGCCGCAAGCTCAACCCCTCGATCCCGTTCAAGTTCGGCCTCGGCCTCGTGCAGGCCGGCCTCGGCTTCGCGCTGCTCGTGTGGTCCTTCAAGGGCGCCGACTCCAACGGCCTCGTGCCTTGGTACATGCTGACCGGCCTGTACCTGATCCACACGCTGGGCGAGCTCTGCATCTCGCCCGTCGGCCTCTCGATGGTCACCAAGCTCGCGCCGCCGTCGATCACGGGCTTCGTGATGGGCGGCTGGTTCCTCTCGATCGCGAACGCGAACTTCGGTGCCGCGCTCTTCTCGACCCTCGCGGGCGGCGGAGAGCACGGCGAGGCGCCGGCGACGGGCGCGGCCGCGCTCACCGGGTACGAAGGGGCCTACATCCCGATCATCTACCTGTCGATCGGTGTCGGCCTGCTGTTCCTGATCCTGTCGAAGCCCATCGACAAGCTGATGCACGGCATCAAGTGACGCCATGAGCCCGCAGGGACGATCGCTGTATGCCGAGCACCTCACGGCGCGGCAGAAGACGACCGAGGCGGCGCTCGCGGCCTGCGGTTTCGATGCGCTCGTGCTCTCCAGCGGTGCGCCGTTCACGTACTTCGCGGACGACCAAGACGCTCCGCTGCACGAGAACGGCCACTTCGCGCACTGGGTTCCGCTGCGCGGGCCGCACCACCTGATCGTGGTGCGGCCCGGCACGAAGCCGCGGCTCGTGCGCGTCGCCCCCGAGGACTACTGGTACGAGCAGGCTCCGCTCGGCTCGCCGTTTTGGGCCGACGACTTCGACCTGCACGAGGTCGGGACGCCCGAGGAGGCGTGGAAGCTCGCGCCGAGCCATGGGCGTGTGGCGTACATCGGCGACGAACCGGAACGGGCGCAGGCGGCGGGAGTGACCGCCGCGAGCTGCAACCCCGAGACGCTCGTCGCGCGGCTCAACTGGGAGCGCGCCTACAAGAGCGAGTACGAAGTCGCCTGCCTCGAGGAGGCCGAGACGAGGGCCGCTTGGGGCCACCGCGCCGCGCTCGCCGCCTTCGACCAAGGCGCGAGCGAGCTCGAGGTGCACCACGCGTACCTCGCGGCGGTGCGCTGCACGGAAGCGGAGCTTCCGTACCCGACGATCATCGGCCACGACGAGAAGGGCGCGATCCTGCACTACACCGGCAAGCGCACGCAGCGCGACGGTCGCGTGCTCCTGATCGACGCCGGCGCGCGTCACTTGGGCTACTGCTCCGACATCACGCGGACTTGGACGCGCAAGGACTGCGACGCGCGCTTCCGCCACCTGGTGAAGGGCATGGACAAGCTCCAACTGGAGCTCTGCGCCAAGGTCGTGCCTGGCTTGCCCTACCCGGACCTGCACGCCGCAGCCCACGTGCTCATCGGCGACCTGCTGCACGAGCTCGGCATCCTGCGCGTGACGGGCGAAGAGGCCTTCGATCAAGGAGTGACAAGCCCCTTCTTCCCCCACGGCCTCGGCCACTTCCTCGGCATCCAAGTGCACGACGTCGGCGGTCGGCAAAAGGAGCCCGCGGGCGGTGTCGCCCCTCCGCCGGCGAAGTCGCCGTTCCTGCGGACGACGCGCAAGATCGAAGAGCATCAGGTCTTCACGATCGAGCCCGGCTGCTACTTCATCGAGATGCTGCTTCGTCCGCACAGAAACGGCCCCAAGGCCGAGTGCTTCGACTGGAAGCAGATCGACGAGCTCACGGAGTTCGGCGGCATCCGCATCGAAGACAACGTGCTCGTCACAGCGTCGGGCCATCGCAACCTGACGCGGCCGCACATCTAGCAGGCCGTGAAGCTGCTCTTCCTGCACGGACTCGAGTCCAACCCCAGCGGCACGAAGGCGGTCTGGCTGCGCGAGCGCTACGGCGCTGTCGTGCCCGCCCTCACGACGTCGAGCTGGGAGATCGCGCGAGCAGAGGCCGAGGCCGCGGTGCGCGAGCATCGCCCCGATGTGATCGTCGGCTCGAGCTACGGCGGCGCGCTGGCAGTCTCGCTTCTGTGCGAAAGGGTGACCGACGCACGCGCGGTGCTGATCGCGCAGGCGGGCGTCCTGCTCGGAAAGGGCGAGCGGCTGCCGCAGGGGACGCGCGCGATCTTGCTCCACGGCACGGCCGACGACGTCGTGCCGATCGAAGGCTCGCGCACCCTCGCCTCGAACTCCGGATCGAGCGTCGTGCTGTGGGAGATCGACGGCGGCGACCACCGCCTGAACTCGACACTCGAAGACGGCACGCTCGCGCGCGCCATCGAGGCCGTGCTGGCCCTACCCTGAGCGCTCGCGCTCGCTGAGCTCGCGCTGGCGACGGCCCAGCCAGAGCCCCAGACCGCCCCACGCAATCGCCGCCGAGAGTCCGGCGAGCGCCACCGCACCGAGCGCCGCCGTCCCCTGCAGCCAAGCGCTGGCGAGGTCGCCGCCGCGGACCGCAAACGTGTCCGTGAAGCTCTTCGCCTTGTACTTCACGGCGCGCTCGGTCGGCACGAACAGCGCCTCGCGCGCAGGCCGCATCGCTGCGTGGCTGAGCCCACGCCACACCACCAGCGTCAGCGTGAGCACCGCGAGCGCGCTGTAGCCAAACGCCCCGCCCGTCGCGAGCACGCCGAAGCCCACGACACCGACGAGGGGCAGCACGCACAGCGCACCGCCGACGCCGAGGATGCGCATCAAGCGCCCCGTCAGAAAGAGCTGCACGACCAGCGTGAGCGTCTGCGCCGCGCTCTCCGTCCACGCGAAGTACTCCATGCGCGCGGTCGTGTCCTCGAACTCCGCCTCCGCGAGGAAGTTCTGCTGCAACGTGAGCACCGTCTGCAGCACGCCGTGCAAGAACGTGAAGAGGGCGACGGCCTGCAAGTAGGGATTGCGCGCAACGCAGGCGACGCCTTCGAGCCAGTCACCGCCGAGCGAATGCTCCGGCAGCTCGGTACGCCCTCGGAGGAGGTTCACCCTCCGCGCGAGTGCCTTCCCGAGCTGGTTCGAGAGTTCCAGAAACGCCGCCGCGGCGAGTACGAGGGCGAGCCAGAGGACCTCGGCCTCCTCGCTCGGCCATGACTTCGCCCAGCGCGCCAGCGCACCCGTCAGCGAGGTTCCGGCGATCGCTCCGAGCGTGCCGCCGAGCGCGACCAACCCGAAGAGCCGCTTCGCGCGCGCCGTGTCGAACACGTCCGCAAGCAAGGCCCAGAACACCGAGACCAAGAAGACGTTGGAGACTGCGTGGACGACGTAGAACGCGAGCGCCACGTAGACGCCGACCGCGCCGTCGGTCGCAGCGATCGCGGGTACGAAGGCGAGCCACACGAGCGCCGTCGCGCGCGCCGTCCAAGACAGGAAGCGAGCGCGCTCCGTCCGCGACGCGATGTGCGCGAAGGCGAGGCTCGCGAGGAGCGTTCCGACGAGCGTGAAGCTCCAGAGAAACTTCAGGTTGCGCGCACCGCCCTCGAGACCCATCGCGTCGCGCAACGGACGCAGCAAGAAGATCGCGAACAGCACGCAGAAAAAGGCCGCGACCGCGAGCAGCACGGCGCCGCGCTCGTCGCGCCGAACGTCGAACCACGCAGCAATCCTCGAGCGCTCGGGGTCGCTCACTGCGTGCCTCGAATCGCGCTGCGGGTGCGCAGCGCATCGCTCAGCGCGCGAACGTCGTGCGTTCGGATCCACTCGACGCCTTGCTCCGCGCACCAAAGCTCCGCGGCCAAAGTGGCCGCCGCGCGCTCGTGCACGGCGCGCCCGAGCGGTGCGCCGAGGAACGACTTGCGCGACACGCCGAGGCAGAGCGGCAGTCCGAGCCCACGCAGCTCCCCCACACGGCGCAGGACCTCGAAGCTCGCTTCCGGCGCGCTCGAAAGAAAGAACCCCATGCCTGGGTCGAGCACGAGCCGCTCGCGCGCGACGCCCGCGCGCTCGCAAGCGTCGATTCGCTCGCGGAAGAACGCGAGAAGCCTCTCGATCCAGTCCGCGGCATCGACGGCGGTGCGCTCCGCGCGCGCGGCGCTGGCCGTCGAGTGCATCAGGATCACTCGGCAGTCCGACTTCGCGAGCAGCTCGAGCATGCGCGGGTCCCGCGCTGCGGTGATGTCGTTGATCGTGCACGCACCGTGTTCGAGCGCAGCTCGCGCGACCTCGACTTGGTGCGTGTCGACCGAGACACGCACCCCGCGCGCCACCAAGCCACCGACCACGCCTGCGATGCGCTCGACTTGCAGAGCCACCGGCACGTCCGCCGCGTCGGGATGGCTCGACTGCGCCCCGACGTCCACCATCGCCGCCCCATCGGCCGCGAGCGCGAGCCCGTGCGCGAGCGCCGCCTCCGGCACGAGGAACTGTCCCCCGTCCGAATAGGAGTCGCTCGTGACGTTCAGGATGCCGAGGATCGCGGTCGCCATGACTCGCCAGACTCTACGGGGCGCGCACGTCGCTTGGGGAGGGTACAACCATGGGTGGACGCACTCGCCGTGAGCCCTCTCGCCCCCCACTCCGCCCGCACGCTGCCCTTCACCGCGCCCGCGCTGCTCGCCCCGATGGAAGGCGTGACCGAGCCTTGCTTCCGCGATCTCGTGCTCTCGCGCAACGGGCCCGAGCACTTGGGCGGCACGTTCACCGAGTTCGTGCGCGTCCATGCGACAGCGGTCCCGCGCAGCATCGTCCGCCGCCACCTCGGGCCGGGGCGCTTCCCCCAGCCGGTCGGGGTCCAGCTGATGGGCAACGACCTCGAGCGCCTCGCGCAGACGGCGCGCAACGCGGTCGCCGCCGGAGCGCCGCTCGTCGATCTGAACTTCGGCTGTCCCGCGAAGGGTGCCATCGCAGGCTGCGCGGGCTCGGCGCTCCTGCGCGATCCGAGCGCTGTCGAGCGCGTGGTGCGCGCGGTCTCGGGCGCCGTCTCCGTCCCCGTCACCGCCAAGATCCGCGCCGGCTACGACGACGCGAGCCGCGTCGAGGAGCTCGCGCGAGCGGCGGAGCAGGGCGGCGCCGCGATGCTCACGATCCACTGCCGCACACGTGCGGAGGCCTACTGTCCCGAGGTCGACTGGACGCGCATCGCGCGCGCGGTCTCGGCCGTGTCGATCCCCGTGTGCGGAAATGGCGGGGTCGAGCGTCCCGGAGACTTCGAGCGACTGCGACGCGAGACCGGTGCAGCGCTGGCGATGGTCGGGCGAGGCGCGCTCGCCGATCCGTGGATCTTCAGCGGGCGAGCCGTCTCGCGCGGTGAAGCCGCGCGCTTCCTCGTCGAGTACGCCGACCTGATGCGCGAGCGCAACCAGTGGCCAGGCGGCGGGGTCGCGGCGCGCGTCAAGCAGCTGCTGCGCTATTGGACGGCGGGCGGGCTCGTCGAGAGCGAAGAGCACCGGCTGGAATGGCTGCGCGAAAAGGACGGCGAGGCGCTGCTCGCGCGCCTGCGCACCCTCGCGGCGCTGCCTTGAGCCGAGCGCCGTCGCTCGTCAGCGGCGCGCGGCCACGCACACGCTGAAATCGGGCTCGAGCGAGTCCCCCGCGCGCAGCGGCCCGGACTTGTCGCGAAAGACCTCGACCGTGCGGAAGCCGGATTCGAGGAGCGCGTCGCGCAGCTCGCTCAAGCTCCACAGCCGCCACGCGTACACGAAGGCCTCGGGGAGCTGTGCCACGACCTCGCCGTCGCGCTCCACACGGAAGTGCAGTACGTTCTCGACGCGCGCTGTGACCGGGTCCGCGCTGCGGTGCTCCCACGTCGATACGACGCGCAGTCCGCCAGCCAAGAAACGCTCGCGCTGCCACGCGCCGAGCTCGAATGCGCTGCGACCGCCGTAGGTGTCGCACGCGAACACGCCGCCCGGCGCGAGCAGCGCGGCGCGCTGGCGGAGGTAGCTCACGAGCGGCGCGCGCTCGAAGAAGTAGCCGAGCGAAAAGTTCCCCGAGTGGATCACGTCGAAGCTGCGCCCGCGCAGCACGTCGGCGTCGCGGACATCGGCGCACACCACTTCGACGCCGTCGCCGGCCAGCGCGAGCGCGCTCGCGTCCGCGTCGAGCGCCACGGCCTCGCCGCCGCGCCGCACCCACTCGCGCGAAATCGCAGCGGAGCCGCAGAAGTCCTCAAGGAGCTTGCGCGCCGCACCGCCGTGGGCGCACGCGAGCAGGTCACACACGTCCGCAGGGGACTGGACGCAGTGCTCGTACAGCTCCCAGCGGTCCACTTGGGGCCGCTAGTCCTTGAACGCGGTCAGCATGCGGGAGAGCAGCGAGCCCCGGCGCGGCGCGCTCTCAAACTTGGCGCAGTCCCCGCGCACGTTGAGCTTCTCGTGGTCGCCCGGGATCTCCTGCGCCTGATGCACGCGCTCGGAGAGCTTCTGATCCATGTGCTCGGGGTGGTAGCAGCCGGTACGGCGCTTCCACACGGTGTCACCGGGCACGGAACGGAACCACTTGCAGTCCTTGCAGTCGACCATCGGGTGTATTCGGCGCAACGCCTTGGAACGAGCACTTTCGCGGCCTGAGCGCGGGAGTTCAAGCCCTGCGCCGCCCCCGGCCGCGTCCGCCGCCTCCCGGGCGCCCCCCGCGGCCCTCGAAGCCCTTCTTGTTGGCATCGAAGTCGGGCTCCATCATCCCCGCCACGCGCCGGCGCGCCTCCGCCTCGGCGAGCGGAAGCCGCACCGCCTCGACACGGAAGATCTCGAGCCCCTGCCCACGCGCCACCTGCTCGCGCTGCGTGCGCCCCTCGGGCGCGTCCTCCCACGGGCCCTTGCGCGGGCGCCAGTCGAAGAGCTGACCGGCGTTCTCGCGGGCGTAGCGCGCGTACTCGGGGTTGTCGGTCTGGAACACGAAGAGCCCGCCGTCGCGCAGCGCGGCCCAGATCGCGAGCAGCGTGCGCGGCGAGAGCTGGCGGCGCAGGATCTTCGAGCGGTCGTAGTAGGGCTGCGGGTGGTAGAGGTGCACCTCGTCGAGCGAGCCCGGCTCGACGCGCTCGCAGATGAACTCGCTGGCATCCCCCCACGCGAACTTCACGTTGGTGAGGCCGCGCTGACCGGCGCGCAGGCTGCCCATCCGCACCGCGGGCGGAACGAGCTCGACCCCGACGTGGTCGCACTCGGGTCGGGCGAGACCGGAGAGGATCAGGTAGCGCCCGTTGCCGCAGCCCAAGTCGACCACGCGTCGGGCGCGGCGGCCGAAGACCGCGTCAAAGTCGAAGCGCACGCCGGGGTCGCCGAGGCCGACTCGGGTGCGAGTCCAACCCTCGCGCGGCAACACGACGCCCGGATAGTCCGGGTCGACCTCGGGCGGCACGTCGGGCTTTTCCACCGTCCCATGGTAGCCGCACGGTGCCCCTGAAGGACCGCGAGGACGCCGGTCGATGCTCCCCGCCAACTTCACGGACCGCGCGCCGTACGGCAGCGGGTCGCTTGATCCGCCCGCCCGCGCGCCGCACCCTAGCCGACCTATGAACGACGCCTCGCACCCGCTCGCCAAGCTCAGCCCGCTCGCCGTCCGACTCCCGGCGCTGTGGATCCTCGGCGTCGCCTCGATCAAGCTCCTCGCCGGCTCGCCCGCCGACATCCCGATCTTCATCCGCGAGAACCCGGTCGGCAACGCGCTCGGAGAGCAGCTGACGTTCCAGCTGATCGTCGCGACCGAGGTCAGCTTCTCGCTGATCGCTCTGCGCTCGCCGCGCATCGGCTGGTGGCTGATGAGCGCCCTGCTCACGGTGTTCGTGGGCGTGTTGCTCAAGCTGATCGGAGAGGGCGCGACGAGCTGCGGCTGCTTCGGCGGTGCGGTCAAGCTCTCGCCCTTCGCGATGCTCGGCATCGACGGGACGTTGTTCGCGTTCCTCCTGTTCACTCGGCCCTGGGCCGCGATCCAAAAGGCCCCGCTCCCGACGGCGCAGCTCGCGCTGCTGGCGCTCGTTGGAATCGTGCTGCCCTTCCCCGCGTTGCCGATGATCGACGCGTGGCGCAAGGAGCAGCGCGCGAAGGATCCGCAGAGCGCCGCGGTCGCGCCCGCGACGACCGAGAAGCCCGCGACGAACACGAACACGTCTCCGGGTGCGACCTCCACCACGCCGGACAAGCCCGTCGCCACGAAGTCGCCGCAGCTCCCGACTCCGCCTCAACTGCCGAAGTCGAATCCCGCCGCAGCGAACGCGCGCCCGAACTCCTCGGACGGCTTCCTCACGCCGAGCGTCGACGCGAGCGGCAAGTGGAAGCTCCCGGACTCGCTTCCGCGCTGGGCTCGACTCCGCCCGCCCGAGTGGATCGGCAAGTCGATCCACGAGACCGACCTCGCCGTGTGGATGGACACGCGCTCGTACCCCGAGGACGCGACGTGGATCCTCTACCTCGAGACCTGCTCGCACTGCGCGGACTACATGAAGGCGCTCGAAGCGAACTTCGGCAACGATCCGAAGCTGTACGTCTTCGTGCGCCTCTCGACGGACAAGGACGAGACGGAGCAGGTCGTCAAGATCAAGCCGCCCGGCGAGCAGGCCGCGCTGCCCAAGGAGGTCACGTGGGTCGTCGGCCCCGAGCTGCCGCCGTGGGATCTCGTCCTCGAAGGCGGCGTGGTGCGCTCCGCCACGCGCCACGGCGAGTGAGCGTGCGCCGCCCCCACTCGGGCGCTTGGCTGCTCGCCGCGTGCCTCGCCCTCGCGTCCTGCGAGCCGACGGGTCCGAGCGGCTCGGCTGCCGAGCGCGCCGAGGTCATCACGCTCGATCCCGCCGCGTGGGTGGGCCGCTCCGTGCACGAGCTCGAGCTCGCACGCCATCTCGACACGAAGGCGCTCCCCACCGATGCCCTCTGGGTGCTGTATCGCGTCGACTGCGATCAATGCCGAGAGCACCTGCGTGCGCTCGCGCGCCGCTTCGAGGACGACCCGCGCTTGTGCGTGCTGATTGCGCTTCGAGAGAGAGGCGACGAGGCGCGGCGCGTCGTCGATGTGCTGCCGCCGGGCGAGCGCGTCGAGCTGCCCGAGCACCTCGTGTGGAACGTCACGGCTCCGTGGGAGCTCGACGTCGACGCTCAGGGAGTCGTCCGCTCTGCGCGGGCGCCTCAGGTGCGCTGAGCCGCAAGGCACGGGCGCAGGCTCAGGGCCACGCCGCGAGATAGGCGATCCACGCTGCGCAGTTCTCACCGCGCAGCCCGCGCCGGAACACGCCGTCGCCGTCCCCCTTCTCGCCGGCGCCCTCGAAGTAGTTGTCGACGCGGGAGAACCCCGCTTCGCGCAGGGCGTCGCGCAGCTCGCCCAAGTGCCAAAAGCGCCAGTCGTAGCGGAAGGCGCGCAGGGACGTGCCGTCGGGAAACTCGAAGCGGATGAAGCAGGTGTACTCGCCCGTGCCCGGCCAGTAGCGGTGCTGGTCCCAGACGTAGGTGAAGCCCCCGCAGCGCCGCCGCTCCTCGAGCTCGACCGTGGCGTCGCTGCCGCCGTAGAGATCGAGGAGGAACAGCCCGTCCGGTGCGAGCGACTCGCGCGCGGCGCGGAAGTACTCGACCAGCGTGGCGCGCTCGTGAAACACCCAGTACGAGAAGTTGAAGGCGATGCGCACGTCGGGAGGCCGCAGCCCGCTGGCGCGGACGTCCTTCAGGTGCAGCACGAGCCGCTCGGCGTCGAGGCCCTCGCAGTTGTGCGCGAGCCCCCAAGCGATCGGCTCGGGGTCGAGGTCGAAGCCCTCGGCCGTATTGTCGCGATGGCGGCGCACCCACTCCGACGAGAGCAGCGCCGTGCCGCAGAAGTCCTCGCGCAGGTGACGCGGCTCGCGGCCCCGCTCCGCGCGGAACACGCGCCGGATGAGCGCGAGGTCCGGCTCCGGTGACTGCACCGCCTTCTGGTACAGCACGTGCTTGTCGGCCGTGCGGGCGGTGTAGCGATGACGAACGCGGCGACTCATGGTTCTAAATACGGCGAAATCCACGCTCCGTGGACATACGGGAAGCCCGCGCCGACGGCATCGGCGCACGAATCAGGTTCCACCTCGCGAGCGAGGGACCGCGCACGCTCGGCGGAGCGCGTCCGCTCGAGGCCCCCTCCGAGCGCGTCGGAGGATGGCGAGGTCACCATCGGCTGCCCCACCCGCTCAAGTCCCTGTCGCGGAGACGCGCTCCGAGGAGGGGCGGGCGGACTGCCGCGAGGAACGTGTAGGACTCGGGGCTGTGGCTCGCAGCCGCGCTCGTCTGCCCCGCGGGCCGACGAGCACCACCGCGACGCGCCCGAGCCTCAGGCGACGGCTTCCTTGAGGGCGCGCAGGACGCGCTCGTTGGTCTTGGGGTCGCTGATCACGACCCGCACGGTGCCCTCGACATGGCGGGGCACGCTGACGATGCCGGGGTCGAGGCGGCGCGTCACCCTGCGGGCCACCTCGTTGGGGCGCTCCACCCGCAGCAGGATCCAGCCGAGCGCCGGCGACGGCATGGGCTGAATCCCAGGGATGGTGGCGAGCCGGGAGTAGAAACGGTCCTTCTCGTCGATCACGTTCGCGGCCTCTTGTCCTGCCAGGGACGGCTGCGGTTGCTGGCCCGCGTCCGGGATTTGGACGAACGTCAAAATCGGCCCGGTCGCGGCACGCACACACTATCTGGTGTTGAAACATGGTTCAACCGCCAGATCTGGTTCCTTCCACGATTTTTCCACAGACACCCCACCCTCTCTCCAACCTTGCGGGTCGAGGGACACGATCCGATGCTCCATTCTGCACCCATGTTGGAAACCCTCCGGCTCCCCCCCACGGGCTCCCTGCGAGCGCGCGTACCCGCCTCGACCTCCAACCTGGGCCCCGGCTTCGACCTGATCGGCCTCGCCCTCGACCTGCCCCTCGGCGTCACGGCGCGTCGCGACGTCTCGCTCACGGCCCATCGGCTCACGCTGGGCGCCGGAGAGGAGCGCGCGTGGCCGACGGGGGGCGACAACTTGCTGCTGCGCGGCCTCGACGCGGGGTTGCGCGCCTCTCACGCGGCCTCCGACACGTTCTTCGACTTGAGCGTGGAGAGCGAGATCCCGACACGCCGCGGGCTTGGCAGCTCCGCTGCTGCGATCGTCGCAGGCCTCACGCTCGGCGCGTGCGTCGGGCCGCACGAGGTCACGCGCGAGAACTTGCTCGAGCTCGCACTCGCAATCGAAGGCCATCCCGACAACGTGTCGCCCGCGTTGTTCGGTGGCTGCGTGCTCTCACTTCCCGTGCGCGGCGAAGCGACGCGCATCGTCCGCGTCGCGCTGCACGCGTCGCTCGCCTACGCCGTCGCGTGGCCTGCGACGACGCTCGAGACAGCGTTCGCGCGCTCGATCTTGCCGAAGAGCGTGCTGCTCAGCGACGCCGTCGAGAATTCTCGCCGACTCGCGCTGCTGCTCGAAGGCCTGCGCAGCGGCGACGCCGACCTTCTGCGACTGGGCTGCGAGGATCGGCTGCACGTCCCCTATCGCTTGCCGCACATCCCGGGCGGAGCCGAAGCACTCGCTGCCGCGCGCGAGAGCGGCGCGCTCATCGCGACGATCAGCGGCAGCGGCTCGGCGCTGTTCGCGATCGCCACGCGAGACAACGTCGCACGCGTCGCCGACGCGATGCGCATCGAGCTCGACCGTCGCGGCGGACCGGCGACGGCGAAGACGCCCGCACTCGCACAGGGTGCTCGCGTCGAACTTGCCTGAAAAAGGCTCAGGAACGCACGTAACCGTGCTTCCAACCTTCGACGAGCGAGAGCGTCTCCGCTTGGCACGAGCTCGAGACGAGGGCCTGTGCGGCGGTCTGGGCCTGCTTCAGCGGAGTGCGGTCGAGCACGTTGCCCACGGAGCGCAGCTCCGACGGCTCCGCGCAAAGCTCGCGCACGCCGGCGCCGATCAGGAACGGCAGGTTGTGGCGGCTCACCGCCGTCACCCCGAACACCCCGAGCGGCTTGTGCAGCTCGGAAGCGACCTCGACCAGCGTCTCGACCGCGCGCAGCACCGCGGGGTGCAGAGCCTCGAACCAGCTGCGGAGCTCGACGTTGTCGCGATCGACGCCCAGCAGGTGCTGCGTGAGCGCATCGACGTTCACGAGCAGGAAGTCCGACTCGCGCGCGAGGTCGCGCACGCCGAGCAGCGCCGCGCCGAGCTCGATCACCACGCCGACTTGCGGCTTCTCCGCGAACGGCAGGCCGCGCTTGCGCAGCTCGAGCTTCTCTTCGAACAAGATCTCCTTCACGCGCCGCAGCTCGCCACAGTCCGTGACGAACGGGAGCGCGATGCGGACGGGGCCCGATGCGCCCGCGCGCAGGATGGCCGCCAGCTGGCGCCGCAGCACGAGCTCTCGCGAGAGAAGCGCACGCACGCCGCTGCGCCCGAGCGCGGGGTTCGCCTCGCGCGCCTCGTGCAGGAATGGGAGCCCCATGCCGGAGTCTGCGTGCAGGAGGCGGAACGTCACCGGCGCGCCGCCGGCTGCGAAGACCACGGCCGAATAGTGCTGGGCGAGCGTCTCGTCGCTCGGAACTTCCTTGTCGACGAGGAACAGAAGCTCCGTGCGGTACACGCCGATCGCCTCGACGCCCTGCGCGCGTGCGGCCTGAATCTCGGGGAGATTCCCGCAGGATGCGAGGAGTCGCACCGCGGTCCCGTCGGCCGTCCGTGCGTCCTTCGCGCTCCAACCGTCGCCGTCGTCGAGCACGGGAGTCTCGACGCCCGGCTCGCCGTACTGCGCGCGCACGACTTCGTCGGGATTGATGCGCGCAAGGCCCTCGCTCGCATCGACGATCGCGAAGTCTCCCTCGCGGACCGTGTCGAGCAGGCCAGCGACCGCGGTCAGAGTCGGGATGCGCATCGAGCGCGCGAGGATCGCCGCGTGGCTCGTGAGTGCGCCCGCCTCCGTGAGGATCCCGAGGACGCGCTCGCCCTGCAGGTTGAACATGTCGACGATGGAGAGCTCCTTCGCCGCGAGGATGTAGTCCTTCGCGCGCGGCTCGGCCGCCTCGGCAGCCGCGGGCCGCTCTAGGTGCCGCAGCACGCGGATGCCCACGTCGCGCAAGTCGACGGCGCGCTCGCGCAACGTCTCGTTTTGCACGAGCTTGAAGATGCGGTCGAAGTCGCCGATCACCTTGGCGATCGCGGCTTCGAGGCACAGCTGCTCGTTCAAGATCAGGTTCTCGACGTCGGAGTGGAACACCGAGTCCTTCAGGTACGCGACGTGCACGTCGAGAATGCGCGCGTCCTCCGCGGGAACCTTGCCCGAGAGCTTGGTCTTCAGATCCTCGAGCTGCGCGCGCGCGTCGCCGAGGGCCTTGTGGAAGCGGTTGAGCTCGCGCTCGATGCCGTCGCGCGGAATGCGCTCGAGCGAAGCGTTGTCGAGGTCGTGGTCCTTGCGGTGGATCGGCCCCAGCGCGAGGCCGGCGCAGACCGGTGTCCCGCGCAGGACGAGGCCTCCGGCAGGGCGGTCGGGGGCGGACTCGATGGGAACTTCGCCAGGGGGCGTCTCGCTCATGGTGGCGAAGATCCTACGGATCCGCGGATTTCGATAAAGAGCGCGCGACTCCCAAGCCCCCCGCGGGGAAGATGGTGCGGTCCCAACCCTGACCCCGCCCCATGCAGTTTCCCTCCCTCTGCGCCCCTCGGCGCCGCGTCCTGCCGTACGCCTCCGCGCTGTCCCTCGTCGCCGCGCTGCTGCTCCCGCCCGCACCGGCCTGCGCGCAAGCCCCCGCCACCGCGCCGGCGAAGGACGTTGCCGCGGACTCGGGCTGGAAGCCGACCGTCCCGAGCGAGCTCTTCGACGTCGAGAAGGTCGTCGACGGCGACACGGTCCACATCCTGCGCAACGGCAAGCTCGAGAAGCTGCGCCTCTCGTGCGTCGACACCGAGGAGAAGTTCGCGACCAACAGCACGGACCCGACCAAGCCCTCGACCGTCTTCGGCGAGGAGTGCGCACAGTGGGCGATGGAGTTCTTCGCCGCACTCGCCAAGCCCGGCGAGAAGCCGAAGGTCGGACTGAAGTTCGCGGGAGACCGCGAGGAGCGCGACGTCTACGGGCGCCTCCTGTGCCACCTGATCCTGCCCGATGGCCGCAACTTCAACCTGCTGCTCGTCGAGCTCGGCAAGAGCCCGTACTTCAACAAGTACGGCAACGATCTCGTCTGCCACGAGCTCTTCGTCGCCGCGCAGTCGCGCGCCCGCAACGCGAAGCGCGGCATCTGGGACAGCCAAGTCAACGTGCCCAAGACCGAGGGCGCGCGCAGCGCGAAGCGACCGTACGAGCAGCTTCTCCCGTGGTGGGACGCGCGCGCGGAGGCGATCGAAAACTACCGGACGGCCGCGCGCAAGGATGCCGCGCACTTCGCCGCGGCCGACATGCCCCACGAGCTCGAGCGCGCGCTCGCGACCTCCGCCAAGGGGGAAGACGTTGAGATTTTTGGCTCGATCCAGCGCATCTTCCGCGAGGACGACGGCAGCGTGACGGTGCTCTTCCGGACCGGCGACAAGCAGCCCGCGTTCCGCGCGAAATTCGCCAAGGAGCACGTGGCGCGCTACGAAACGCTCGGACTCGACAAGCGCGACGACGAAGAGTTCGTGCAGAACTTCCTGTGGGTCAAGGGGCGCGTCGTGAAGGGTCCGCGCGGCTTCGACATGGCCTGTGAGGATCCCGCCCGCTGGCGCGTGGCCGGACCCGAGCCCAAGTAGCGCCCGCGTCTAGCCCGGCGGCGGCGTTCCGCGGCGCTTGCGCTGTTGCTCGCGCGGCACGCTGAAGACCAGCTCGCGCAGTTGCGCGAGGTCGAGAGGGAGCGGCGCTTCCACGACGAGCGGCGCTCCCGTGCGCGGATGCGCGAACTCGAGCCGCCGCGCGTGCAAGGCGACGCGCGGGAAGCGGAAGGGGTCCTGCTTGAACTTGCCGTACTTGCGGTCGCCG
>CAIYPP010000112.1 GCA_903928115.1 uncultured Planctomycetota bacterium | reverse complement strand
TGTCCCACGACCAGAGGTCGCCGATGTCGCCACCGGCGCTATCCGTGATGTCGAGCGTCCAAACGCCGTTCGCGTTTTGGCCACGGAAGGTCGTGTTCAGCGACTGCTCGGGACGAATGTCGGGGACGAGAACGCCCGTGGAGTAGACGTAGCTCGTGACCGAGGAGCCCGACTGATCATCGAACAGCGTCCCGTTGAACACGTCATCGGCGGCGCCACCGTTGCCCGACGAAATGTCGCAGGCCGTCCCGGTCGGCGAGGTCAGAGTGATCGCCAGGTCGGAGTTCCAAGTGTGCGTGATCGCCAAGAACAGGTCGACGTCCCAGATCGGGTTGGTGATGCCGGAGACCGTCGCGGTGGTGGTCAGAGTCGTGTAGTCGAAAATCGGGCCCGTGCCGCCCGGAACCGCCGGGTAGGTCGTGCCGGGCGCACCGGAGCAGTTGGCGGGAGCCACGATGAACGAAGGGCCGCCAACCGCGCTGGCCGACGGCGCGGCCACGGGAGCCGCACGGAGACCGATCGTGGAGAAGCCGGTGCGCTCGCTCAGCGCGAGGTACTGGCGCTTGAGCTGGGCCGCGAGCGTGGCGTTACCGGCGGCCGAGGCCGCGCTGGCCTGCTGCTCGAGGCTCTGGAGTTGTTGGGTGACGGCCGCCTTGTTCTGGGCAAAGGCGCCCGTGGCAAGCACGGCAGCCGCGAGGAGGATCTGAGTGTTGCGAATCATCGTGGGTGAACGAAAAACGAGTTCCTGAGGGGGCCCGCAGACGACCGAAGTGGCCACCGACGGACAGGGAGCTTCTGGACGAATTGTCTTCCGGCCGAGTTCGGGCGTGAAGGCAGGAAATCGAGTTTTCCCGGCCTCGCACCCGCGACTCCCGATTTCAGACGCAGACTGCGAAAGAGCTTCCAGATCGGCAGAGGGAGCCGCAGGGCCGCGCCCGGCCCCGCCAAGGGCCGGTGCTAGAAGGTCGATCCACGGGACGCCCATGGCCGGAAACTCGAGCGGATCCATCGCCAAGACCTTCGCCGCGCTCGCGTCCGGAGACGCGCTCGGCCGGGTCGTGGCGTTCTTGGCGGGCGCGTTCGTCGCCCGCGAGCTCGGACCGGCGATGTTCGGCGTGATGGCCTTCGGACAAGCGGTGGTCTTGTACTTCACGCACCTCGCGGCCTGCGGCGTCGAGTTGACGGGAACGCGCGACATCGCGGCAGATCCCTCGCGCGTGCGCACCGTCGCGCCGTCGATCCTCGGCGTTCGCACGCTGCTCTCCGCCGCCTTGGCCGCGGTGTTGGCGGGCGGCGCGCTCGTCTTGCTGCCGCCGCTCGACGCAGCGGTGGTGAGCCTCTACGCGCTCACGTTGTTCGGCCACGGCCCGAGCCCGAAGTTCGTGCTCGTCGGCCTCGCGCGTCCGCTGCCCGTCGCGATCGCGCGCACGGCGGGAGAAGCGCTGTATGCCGTGCTCGTTCTCGCGCTGGTGCGCACCGCCGACGACATCGTGTACGTGCCTTGGGCTCAAGCGCTCGGCGATGTGTTGGCGGTGTTGTTGATGCTGCTCGCGTTGCGTCGACTCGGGCACAACCTCCCGTTCGAGCTCGACTGGCCCGCGGTGCGACCGCTCTTCGCCCGCTCCTTCCCGCTCGTGCTCAACATCCTGCTCGGACTCTTGATCTTCAACTCCGACCTGCTCGTGCTGCGCGCGTTCCGCGATGCACAGACCGTGGGCTGGTACTCGGCGAGCTATCAGCTGATCAGCTTCCTGATCAACATGGCGGGCGCGTACTCCCTGAGCCTGATGCCGGCGCTGACGCAGGCGCGCAGCGAGAGCGGAGAGCGGCGCGCGCTCTACGTCGACTCGCTCGCCCAAGCGCTCTGCGTCGGCGTTCCGATCGCAGTGGGCGGGGCTCTGTGCGCGAGCGGTCTCATCGAGCTCGTCTTCGGGGCGAGCTACGAGCCTTCGGCCATGCCGCTGACAGTCCTCTTGGCGTCGATCCCGTTCCTTCTGTGGAAGGATGTCGCGATGGTCGGGATGGTGGTCGCGGGCAAGGAGAAAGCTGTGCTGCGCATGACGATCGCGGCGGTGCTGTTCAACCTCGTGGCCAACCTGCTCGTGATCCCGCGCTGGGGCATGGTCGGCGCTGCGGCGACGACGCTCGCCACGGAAGTTCTGCGCGCGATGCTCGGCGCGTGGTACGTGCGCGGACTCGGCCTGCCGCTCCTCGGAGTCGCGCGGCTGTGGCGCACGGTGCTCTCGGCCTCTGCGATGGCCGTCGCGCTGTTGGCGATCCCGATTCCGCGGGTGACCCTGCTCGGAGTCACGCTGCCCGAGGTTCTCCTGCGGGTCGTTGCAGGAGCCTTCGTGTACGCGCTCACGCTCGCGGCGCTCGGCGGCGTCGAGTGGCGTCGCGGGGCGCTCCCGCGCCTGCGCGTCTGAGTTCCTAGTAGCGCAGCTCGAACAAGCGCGCGTCGCGGCCGGGGCCCCACTGCGTCACGACGAAGAACCGATCGTACTCGGTGTCC
>CAIYPP010000111.1 GCA_903928115.1 uncultured Planctomycetota bacterium | reverse complement strand
GGTCAAGGGGCGCGTCGTGAAGGGCCCGCGCGGCTTCGACATGGCCTGCGACGATCCCGCGAAGTGGCGCGTCGCAGGTCCGGAGCCGAAGAACTAGCCCCCGCTCTCCGGCGGCGGCGTGCGACGCTTCTTCGGCGCATGGCGCGCGACGGAGAAGACGCGCTCGCGCAGCGAAGCGAGCTCCGGCGGCAGCGGCGCCTCGACCACGAGCGGCTGGCCGGTGATCGGATGCGTGAACTCGAGCCGCCGCGCGTGCAGCGCGACCCGCGGGAAGCGGAACGGGTCCTGCTTGAACTTGCCGTACTTGCGGTCCCCGACGAGCGGCCAGCCCGAGTGCGCGAAGTGCAGTCGGATCTGGTTGTAGCGCCCCGTGACGAGCTCGACCTCGACCTCGTTGGCCGCCATGCCGCGCTCCGTCACGCGATAGAGCGTTCGAGCCGGCTTGCCCATCGCGGAGACGCGCGCGTGCGCGCCGTCTTCGAGGATCGGGAAGTTGATCACGCCCTCGTCGCGCTTGGGGCCCATGAGCACGAGCGCCCAGTAGAACTTGCGGAGCGCGCGCTCGCGGAACAGCGCTTCGAGCGCGGCGCGCGTCGCGGCGTCGCGCGCGAGCAGCAGGGCGCCGGAGACCTCGCGGTCGAGTCGGTGTACGGGCGAGACCGCGTAGCCACGCTCGCGGACGGCGTCGAGCACCGTCCGGCCCTCGGCGCCGGGGGTCGGCACCGAGAGCAGGCCTGAGGGCTTCGAAACGACAAGCAGGTGCTCGTCCTCGTGCAGGATCTCGACGTCTTGGCTCATCGGGCTCGCGGGCGGCGCGGATTGTAGGATCCCCCGCCATGAACCTCGCGCGCATCGCCCCCCTTCTGACGCTGATTTCCGGCTTGGCCAGCTGTCAGAGCACCGCATCGGCTCCCGCGGCAGCGCCCGAAGCTCCGCGGCCGCCCGCGTTCACCGCCGAGGCGTGGCGCGGAGACGTCGAAGCGCTCGTGCGCGCCTCGCTCTCGCAGGGACGCAGCCATGCGCTGCTCTCCGACCTCTGCCGCACCGCACCGAAGCGGCTCTCGGGTAGCGAAGGCGCGACGCGCGCCGTCGAGTGGGGCGAGCGCACGATGCGCGAGCTAGGGCTCTCCAACGTGCGCCTCGAGCCGGTGATGGTCCCTCGCTGGGAACGCGGCGAACTCGAGTCGCTTCGGCGCATCGACGCCGCGGGACTTCCCACCGAGCGCTTTCCGCTGCTCGCCCTCGGTGGAAGCATCGCGACGATGCCCGGCGGCGTCACGGCGGACGTGGTGGTCGTCAGGAGCTTCGAGGAGCTGCGCCAACGCGAGAGCGAGGTCCGCGGCAAGATCGTGCTCTTCAATCGGCCGATGGACCCCGCGCAGCACGACTGCTTCGCAGCGTACGGCGGCGCCGTCGACCAGCGCAGCCGCGGCGCGAGCGAGGCCGCGCGCGTCGGCGCGCGGGCGGCTCTCGTGCGCTCGATGACGATGGCTCTCGACGATCATCCGCACACCGGCGCGATGCGCTACGACGCCGACGTGCTCCCGATCCCGACGGCGGCGATCAGCACGCGTGCGGCGGACCTACTCGCCGCGGAGGTCGCACGCGGCGAGCGTGTCACGCTGAACCTTCAGCTCTCTTGCCGCACCCTGCCGGATGTCCTGTCGCACAACGTCGTGGGCGAGATCCCCGGCTCCGACCCCTCGGGCGAGCTCCTCGTCGTCGGCGGACACCTCGACGCTTGGGATGTCGGTCACGGCGCGCACGACGATGGCGCGGGCTGCGTCCACTCGCTGGAAGCCGCCCGACTGATCCTATCGAGCAAGCTGCCGATGCGACGCACGCTGCGCGTGGTGCTCTTCATGAACGAAGAGAACGGTGCCCGCGGCGCGGAGAGTTACTACCGCACGCACGCCGACGAGCTCGAGCGCCACGTACTTGCGTTGGAGTCCGATGCAGGCGGCTTCACGCCGCGCGGCTTCGCCACGGACGCCAATCCGACGACCTTCGAGTCCCTGCGCGCGGTCGTCGAGCTGCTCGAGACGGCGAGCGCGAACGCGCTGCGCGTGGGAGGCGGCGGCGTCGACATCGGGCCGCTCGCCCGCGCGGGCGTTCCGCTCGTCGGCTTCCGCCCCGACGACGAGCGCTACTTCGACCACCACCACTGTGAGCGCGACACGATCGACGCGGTGCATCCTCGCGAGCTCGCGCTCGGCTCCGGCGCCATCGCGGGACTGCTCTACGTCGTCGCGAACCTGCCCGAGCCTCTGCCGCGCAACCCCAAGCAAGCGCGCTGACCCCCGAGGGCCACGCGGATCAGCGCGAAGGGAAGAGCACCGACGAGCGCAGTCCCATGCGCGCGAGCCGATAGGAGAGCCCGACGCCGAGGCAGCCGAGGCCGTACTTCACGCTGCGCGAGAAGTTGATCGAGCTCGCCTCGGGGAAGTACTTCGTAGGACACGACACCTCCGCGATCGTGAAGCCATGCCACACGATCTGCGCGAGCATCTGGTTGTCGAATACGAAGTCCTCGCTGTTGGGCGTCGTGTCGACCTGCTCCAGCAAGCGCCGCGAGAACGCGCGATAGCCCGTGTGGTACTCGCTGACCTTGGCGCCGAGGAGCAGGTTCTCCGCGGCCGTCAGAAAGCGGTTCGAGACGTACTTCCAGATCGGCATCCCGCCCGCGAGCGCGCGACCGCCCAAGATGCGCGAGCCGAGCACGCAGTCGTACAGCCCGTTCGCGATCATCGAGCTCATCGCCGGAATCAGCATCGGCGTGTACTGGTAGTCCGGGTGGACCATGATCACGATGTCCGCACCCGCGTCGAGCGCGATCCGATAGCAGCTCTTTTGGTTGCCGCCATAGCCGCGGTTGCGCGGATGGACGTGCACGACCGTGTTCGGGAGCGTCTTGGCGATCGCCACGGTCTCGTCGCGGCTGCCGTCGTCGACCACGACGACGAGGTCGACGACGCCCTGAGCCATCACCTCGTCCCAGGTGCGCTGGAGCGTCGCGGCCGCGTTGTACGCGGGCATGACGACGACGACCTTCTTGCCGTACTGCATGGTTCCCTGCGTCGAAGCCTACTCCGCTCGGAGCGGGGGCGAACAGGAAAGATCTTCCCCTCGCCGGACTAGAGCTCCGAGAGGGTGTACACGCGGCCGCGGTTCTGCTCGACGAGCCACAGCCGCAGCGGCTCGAAGTACTCGACCATCGCCTTCGCGGAGAGGTCCGAGCCCGTCGCCTCGCGCAGCACCTCACGCCAGTCGCGGCTGGAGCCCGGGGTGAGGATTCCGCGCAGGAACTCCCCCACCTCCTTCGAGCCGTAGTAATTCGTGTCGCGCGGGTCTTGGTGCAGAATCTTGGTCGCGATGTGCTGGTGGAGCTGGAACAGCAGCACGAAACTCAGCGCGTAGTCGTAGTAACCCGCCGGGTCATCGTTGATGTGGGTCTTGGTCGCCGCATCGCAGAACTCCTCGCCGCGCAAGGTCGGCGGAGCGATGCCCTGATAGCGGGCTGCGAGCTCCCACCAGCGCGCGTTCCACCGCTGCGGATCGAGCTCGTCGTAGTAGAGCTCCTTCTCGAAGGAGAACATCGTCCCCGTCGACCACGGGATGAACACCACGTAGTTCAGCGCCTCGCGCAGCAAGAGCTGCATCGGATCCGCTGCGGCGCCGCCCGTCTCCAGCCCGATCGCCTTCACGAAGCGCGGTTGCATCGCCGCGAGGCCCATCAACGAGCCGACGGCCTCGTGGTATGCGCGGTTCGCGCCTTCGCGCAAGAGCGGCGGAACCTGTGGATTCGTGTAGCACAGGTAGTAGTAGATGTGGCCGAGCTCGTGGTGCGTGGTCTCGTACCACTCCGCGTTGGACTCCACGCTCATCAGAGAGCGCACGTCGCGGTCGAGGTCCATGTGCCACGCCGAAGCGTGGTTGTTCTTCTTGTAGCCCGCGTCGGGCGCGAGCGGATACAGCGAGGAGCGCTCCCAGAAGACCTTGGGCAGCGGCTCGAACCCGAGGCTCGTGTAGAAGCGCTCGGACTGCTCGACCAGCCACTCCGGCGACTTCTTGGCCATCGCAGCGTCGAGATCGAAGCCCTGCACGTCGACGAGGCTCGACCAATCCTGTCCCCACCGATTGGGCAGCCAGTGAGCCGGGATCAGCTCGGGCACCGGCTGGCCGTACTTCTCGGCGAGACGATAGCGCGCCCACGTGTGCAGCTCCCGGAAGAGCGGGCGCAGCTCGCGATTGATCTCTTCGATCTTGGCCGCCATCTCCTCCGTGGTCATGCCGTACTCGCTGACCATGTACGAGAAGTAGTCCTTGTAGCCGAGCGTTCGCACGACCTCGTTGCGCAGGCCGCGCAGCTCCTCGAGTCCCGGTCGCAGGCCGATGCCGACCTCCTTCGAGCACTCCCAAATCGCGCGGCGGCGCTCGAGGTCGCCCTCCGACTTGAGTCCACCGTCGATCTCGTTCGCCGAGACCTCCTTGCCATCGAGCCGGAATGTGAAGCCGTAGAGCTTCTCGACCTGCGCCGTCTCCGCGGCGATGCGACGGCGCACGAGCTCGCGCTGGGTCTGCGGACCGCTCGCCGCGCGGAACAGGACGCCTTCGAGCTGCTTGACCTGCAGTTCCCCGAGCTCGCTGCGTCGCGCGAGCAGTCGCTGCGCGGTTTCGATGTTCTCGATCGACCCGGTGAACGAAGCCGTGGCCTCCTCGGCCGCTCGGGTCCGCTTCGCATTGGTGTCATCGCCCTCGACGATGTGAGTCTGCGAAGCCCACTGCGCCTCGCTGGAGGCCGCGTAGAGCTCCACGTAGGTCTGCGTGTAGCGGTCGAGGAACGCCTGTGCCTCGATCTGCAGTGCCGACGGGGCGGAGACGCAGGAGCTGCACAAGAGCGCGAGGAGAGCCGAGAGCGAGAGCTTCATGCGGCAGAGACTAACGCCCGTCCAGCGCCCCGTGGAGCGCCGAAGCTTGCCGCTGGCCTCCGGTGCGGTGTAGAAGCTCCTTCGTCGCATGAGCCAAGCCCTCCACGTCGAGTCCGGCGCCCCTGCGCGTCTGCGTTGGCTCGGCGCTCTCGCGGTCCTCGTCTCGGCTCTGCTGCCGTTTTGGAGCTCCCTGTCCCAGCCTTTTCATGCGTGGGATGACGACGTCAACTTCACGCTGAACGAGGGCTTCCGTGGGCTCGACGGCGAGCACCTGCGCTGGATGTGGACGAGCTTCCACGCAGGTCACTACATGCCGCTCACGTGGATGAGCTGCGCGCTCGACTACGAGCTCTCCGGCTTGAATCCGCGCATGTTCCACGCGACGAACCTCGCGCTGCACTCCGCCTGCGCGCTGTTCCTGTTCCTCGCGCTCGACGAGCTGCTCGCCCGCGCGGGCGTCACACGCGCGCGGGTCGCCGCCGCTGCGCTCGGAGCGGCCTTTTTTGCTGCGCACCCGCTGCGTGTGGAGTCCGTGGTGTGGCTCACGGAGCGCCGCGACGTGCTGTGCGGTGCGTTTCTCTCGCTCTCCGCTTGGACTTGGCTGCGCGCCCAGCGCCCCGACGCTCGACGCGCGCGCTGGCTCGCACTCTCCGCCTTCGCGTTTGCGGCCTCGCTGCTCTCGAAAGTCGCGGGCCTCGGGTTTCCGCTCGTGTTGCTCGCGCTGGATGCATGGCCGCTGCGCCGCGCCGAGCGCTCCGGCTGGCGGCCGCTCGTCGCGGAGAAGCTGCCCTACTTCCTACTCGCGCTCGCAGGTGGCGCCCTCGGCCTCCTCGGTCAACAGCTCGGCACAGAAGTGCTCGCGGATCTCGACACCCGTCCGCTGACCGAACGCGTGGCGATCTCCGCCTTCGCATTCCGCTCCTACCTGCGCCACACGCTGCTGCCGCTCGGACTTTCCCCGTTTTACGAGCTGCCCGCGCAGCTCTCGCTTTTCGAGCCGCGCTACTTGGCCTCGCTCGCGTTCGTGCTCGTCACCACGGGCTTCCTGTTCTTGCGCCGCCGCAAGTGGAGCGCGGCGGCGGCGCTGTGGACCGCTTGGTGGAGCTTTGGCGTCCTCGTCGCGCCCGTGATCGGCCTTGTGCACGCGGGCAACCAGATCGCAGCGGATCGCTACACGTATCTACCCTCTTTTGCACTCGCGGGCCTCGTGGCCGGTTGCTTCGCTCGCTGGACGAGCACCCTCGTGCTCGGAGCGGGCGCCTTCGGCATCGCAGCCCTCGGAGTGACCGCGCGGGCGACCACCGCGCACTGGAACGACACGCGCACGCTGTTCGAGCGCGTGCTGGTGGTCGAGCCCGACAACACGCTCGCTCACCACAAGCTCGGAGTGCTCGCGCATCAGGCGGGCGAGTCCCAGCGCGCGCTCGAGCTTCTCGACCGCGCCATCGAGCTACGCCCCGTCGGTTCACGAGCGGACGTGCTCTACGACCGCGCGCTCGCCCGGCTGAGACTCGCTCGCCCCGACACCATCGTGGACATCGAGCTCGCTCTCGACGAACAGCCCGCCCACGATGGAGCGCTGCGCTTCTTCGTGCAGCAAGCAGAGGCCCGTTTCGGACTCTCGGCGAGCGCGGTGGACGCACGACTTGGGTCGGCGCTGTCCTGTGCGGGACCGCCGCCCGTCGCCCTCGAACTCGCGTCGCGCCGCGCGCTGGAGCAGGGCGACAATGAGCTCGCGCTCCGTCGCGCCGAAGAGCTCATCCAGCGGGCTCCGGCGGCGGCGGTCGGACATCGCCTCGCCGGTCGTGCGGCCCTGTTTCTCGGCCGATTCGAGCGCGCCCGGGAGGCCTTCGCACGCTGCTGCGAGCTCGCTCCGAGCGCGGACGCCCATTACGAACTGGGCCTGACCCTCGAGCGGCTGGGCCAGACAGAGGCCGCTCGCGCACAGTTCCGGCGAGTCCTCGAGCTCGATCCGACGTACACCCGAGCCGCAGGGCGCCTCTGAGGCTCCGCTCCGGGAAGATTCTTCAAGTCGCCGCGTCGCGGCGGCCGATCTGCCCTCTCACGGGGCCCGCGCCGCGCAGACCGCGCCGTGCCCGCCCCTCCCGCGAGCCCAAGAGATGGCCTGGATCGACTCCCTGTTCCACCGCATGGTCGAGGTCGGCGCCTCGGACCTTCACATGACCTCGGGCCTGCGCCCGCTGTTCCGCCTCTCGGGGGACATGACGCCGATCGACGGCGCGCCGGTGATCGGCCCCGAGGAAATGCGCGGCGTCCTGTACGAGATCACGCCGGAGCGCAATCGCGCCGAGTTCGAGGAGTCGAGCGACACCGACTTCGCCTACGAGGTCGAGGGGCTCGCGCGCTTCCGCGCCAACCTGTTCATGGACCGCAACGGTCCCGGCGCAGTCTTCCGCCAGATCCCGAGCGAGGTGCTGACCGCCGCGCAGCTCGGACTCCCGAAGGCCTGCCTCGACTTCTGCATGCTCTCGAAGGGGCTGGTGCTCGTCACGGGCCCGACGGGCAGCGGCAAGTCGACCACGCTCGCGGCGATGATCGACCACATCAACAAGACGCGCACGGATCACATCATCACGATCGAAGACCCGATCGAGTTCGTACACCGCCAGCAGCGCTGCCTGATCAATCAGAGAGAAGTGCACCGTCACACGCAGTCGTTCAAGCGCGCCCTGCGCGCGGCGCTGCGCGAAGACCCCGACATCGTGCTCGTCGGCGAGATGCGCGACTTGGAGACCATCGAGATCGCGATCGAGACGGCCGAGACCGGACACCTCGTCTTCGGCACGCTGCACACCAACACGGCGCCGTCGACGGTCGACCGCATCATCGATCAGTTCCCCGCGGATCGGCAGAACCAGATCCGTACCATGCTCGCGAGCTCGCTGAAGGGCGTGATCGCGCAGACCTTGTGCAAGAAAAAGCCCAAGGGTCGCGCTGCCGCGCTCGAGATCCTCGTCGTGAACACGGCGATCGCCGCGAACATCCGCGAAGGCAAGACGCACGGCATCGTCTCGTCGATGCAAATGGGCGGAAAGCTCGGCATGCGCCTGCTCAACGACTCGCTGCTCGAGCTTGTCCGCTCGGGTTCGGTCGAGGCGTCGGAGGCCTACCTCAAGTCGGTCAACAAGGACGACATGCTCGCGAAGCTCCAGTCCATCGGCGCGAACTTCGATCCGTCGAAGTTCGGCGAAGGCGCGGAATCGCCGGCCGCGATCGGCGCCTTGCCGAACAGTGCGTCCCAGAGCGCGGCGCGCCCCACAAGCCCGCCCGCAGCAGCCACGCCCGCCCCTGCGCCCCGCGCGCCGATCCCGCAGCAGCCCGCAGCTCCTGCGACCGCGGCGCCGGCCACCCCGGCCTCGCCGCAGCCGAAGGGCTGGACGGATCCGTTCGAGCAGTTCAAGAAGCAGCGACCGAGCTGAGGTCCCTCAGCGCAGCACGACGGGCTCGCCCGCGAGGACCGCCGCCTCGGAGAGCTCCGCGGACACCCGACGGCTCCCGATGCGCGCACGCAGGCGCGCGGGGCTGCCGATACCGTTGGGTTCGCGCGTCGAGTACGGAGCCGTCAGCCGTGCGACGCCGTCTTGGCCCACCGGCGCAGTGTCGCTCCACTCGACCCGCTTCCCGCCGGGGAAGTCGACCTCAAGCAGCACTTCGAGCGTCTCTCCGGCGCTGCCGGATGCCTCGAGGCGCGCTCCGCCAACGCGCTCCCACACCCACGCCGCGGGCGCGAGGTCCCGCGGGCTCCGCAGGCCGCGCGCGGGATCCTTGAGCGGTGCGATCCAAACCAAGCGCAGCCGCGAGAGCGGCTTGGACTTGGTTCCAAGCGGGCCGAAGACCGCGCCGTCGAACATCGCGCGGGCACCGAAGGTCAGGAACCACTCGGGACGGATGTTGCCACCCTCGTCGGAAGCGGCATCGGTGTAGCGCGCTCGCGCCGCCGGATCCGCGCCGTCGAGGAGCGTGTTCAGGGCATTCGGCAGATCGCTGTCGACGAGCGCAAAGCGCACCCGACGCTCCTCCATGCGGCGCAGGAGGTCCTCTTCGTCTTCACACAGGAGCATCTGGGGCGATGCGCGAAAGCCCTCGACACCCACGTACGAGCCGAAGTTCGTCGCGACGCTCGCACGCCCAGCGACGCGCTCGATCAGATGACCGTGCGTCCACACTGCGAGCACGCTCTCGACCGGCACGCGCTCGGGAACGCTGGAGATCCACTCCGCGCCCAGACGCGCTCCGAGCTGCGCTGGCCGCTCCAATCGCATCGCATCCGAGCGCGTGTTCCAACGCTCGAAGCTGCGCGCGACCGCAGGCCCCGACGCCAGCACTGCGATCCCTGCAGCGAGGAGCGCAACCCACACGGAAGCGATCCGCTCGCGCACGAGTCCCGCCAGGCCGCGCCCCAGCGCGACACCCACTCCTACCGCGAGTGGAAGCGCGAGCCCCTCCGCAAAGCGCGACTGCCCCAGCGCCTGCATGCCGAGCACGGCGAGCGCGACGGTCCACGGCAACAACGCCCACTCCCCGCGCCAAGACCAGCGCGCGAGCGCGGCCCACGCCAGCGGCAGCGCGAATCCGACGAAGCCGAGCATGCGCAGCAACGGAGCGAGCTCGCCATCGCGGAGCAGCGGCTGCGACTCGCCGATGCGCGCCATGAACGAGTCCGCACGGCTGACCCACTCCCAACCCTCGCGCACGCCGCGAGCCGGCGCAGCATCGGAGAATGCGACGAACGCGGCGACGAGTGCGAGAACGAGCGTCATCCAGACTGGAAAACGCTGGCGAATCGACGCAGCGCGGTCTGCAAAGACCAGCGGCAGAAACGCGAGCCCCGCGAGGGCCAGATAGGCGACGTGAAACCAAGAGAGGTTGATCGCGATCCAGGGCTGTGTCTCGCGCCATGGACTCGACACGACGGAGGGCGCGACAACGAGCAGCGCCGAGGCATGGAACGAGAGTGCGAACACGCCGAGCGCCGTTTCGCTCCGCCGCGTCACCACGGCGAGCAGAACCAGCGCGAGCTGGACCTGCGCGATCAGAATCAGCGACGCGACCCAAGATCCCAGCGCGAGTCCTGCGAAGCCCCCCGCAGCGATTCCCAGCCACAGCGCGCGGCGCTTGCAGGTCAGAGTCGAAGGCGAGAACGCAGCACACGCCAGCGCCAACACACCGCCGCTCACAAGGGACACAAACGCGTGGTGATCCCCGTTTCCGAGCTTGCCGTACTCGATGGCCGCTCCGTTGAACGCATGGAGGAGGCCTGCCACTACGCCCGCCGCTGGACCCGCAAGCCGCCATGCCACGATGAGAGCCAAGAGGCTTGCGAGCACGCTCGCGACGCACGCGGCACTCCCGACGGCGCGCTCAACCCAAGGCGCGCGCACGTCGGTGGGCGCGAACGGCTTCAGCACCGTTGCGAGGAGCCGCGTGTAGTACGGTGGCCAAGGGATCGCGGCGCCTTCGGGAGCATTCAAGCGCTCGTCGCGCTCCGCCACCTGTCCCTCGTCGAGCGCCCTCTCCAGTCGGCGCATGTGGTATTGGCTGTCGGGGTCGGTCGTGAACCAGCCGTCGCGCCCGGGGAGCTCGACGCGCCGGTTCTGCGCCTCGCGCGCGAACCACGAGGCACCCGCCACCAAGACGAGCGCGATCAGCCAAGCGAGCGAGCGCCGCGACATGGCCCCTACCCTAGCGTGCAACGCAGCGGTCCTGCAGTGCCCGCTGTGCCGAGCGCTCTAGATCCGGCCAGCCGTGCTCGGCTTGGCATCGCCCACCGCAAGAGAAGCCTCGCTGCGCTCTGTACGGCGCGCGTCATCGACGAGCTCACGCATCGTGCGGTTGTGCGCCGAGGTACGGCCCTCTTCGTCCAGCGCGCGCAGCGCACGATCCGCGAGCCCGTCCAGCGACAACAGGCGGGCATCCTGCGAGACGCGCACCTCGCCACGGATGGCGAGCAGCACGTCGCTGATCCGGATCTTGGCGGGGTCGCGGGCCGGCTGCCATCCCGCGACGCCGCCGGCCGTCCCCGCCTCGAGCGCAGAACACAGACCGTAGTCGCGCAGCTCGCCCAACAAGCGCTCGACGGTCGAACTGGCGACGCCGACCCGCTCCGCGAGCTCGGGCACCGTTGGCGCAGGCTCACCTGCAAGGAACTTGTCGGACATCCGCGCCATCAAGCGCACCGCAACGTGCTCGGACTGCGCTGGTCTCAGGATCGAGCCGCGGCCGACGCCCTGGTACTCGTGATGCCGCTCGTGCGCGTAGGCGAGCTCGGCACCCGCGAGGACGATCACCCACGAGAGCTGAACCCACACGAGGAAGATCGGAATCGCCGCAAAACCGGCGTAGATCGCGCTGTACTTCGCGACGCCGATCTGCAGCTCGATGTGGGCCACGAGCGCGAGCTCCCAGGCGAGCGCGGCGAAGGCACCCCCCAAGAGCGCCGAGGAGACGCGACCCTTGCGATTCGCCATCACGAGGTACATCAGCGAGAACGCGACCCAGCCGACGAACACGGGTGCGAGCTTGATGAGCACTTGGATCACCGGCCCGAGCCCCAGATCTTGCTGCACGAAGCGCAGCACCCCCGCATTCTGCGCCGCGGTCGTCACACCGATGGCCACGACGAGGAAGATCGGCGTGATGATCACCATCGTCAGGTAGTCGGAGAGCTTGCGCACCCACGTGCGCGCCTTCCGCACGCTCCAGATTTGATTGAAGGCATTCTCCACGTTGGCCAGTAGCCGGAACGAAGCCAGCATGAGCACGAGGAGGCCCAGGGCGCCGAGCTGGGTGACATCGGTGCGGTCGACGGTCTCGAGCACATTGTCGAACACGCCGCGGAGATGGGAGAGCCCCTGCGCAGGCTCGGCAGCGCCGACGAGCACCGGAGTGCTCACGTCGACGATGAGCGGCGAGGCCTCGCGCGGCCCAAACAGCTGGTCGAAGTACGGATCGATGTACTCCAGCCGCAACTTGTCGTAGAGGCCGAACCCCTTGAGCGTGGCGAACGAGAACGCGAGCAGCGGAACGAGCGACAGCACGGTCGTGTACGTGAGCGCCATCGCGCGCAACAGGCAGTTATCCCCGAAGAATCCGACCGTGGCGAGGAAGAGCACCCGGCACGTCTTGTAGACCGCGCGCCGCAGGCGGCCGAGCTCCGCGAGGCGCTCGTCCCAAACGCGCTCGGTCAGGAATTGCAAGACCTTCCCTTGCGGCCCCTTGTTGAGCAGCGGCAGCCGCGCCAGCTTCTCCGGAAAGGCATGCTTCGCGTTGTTGTCCATGCTCACGCTCTCCCCCTACTTCTTGCGTTCCATCAACACGTACGCAGTGCCGCCGCGGGCCATCCACACGCGCTCGAGGTCGCTGCGGCGATACACGCGCGCACCGCTCGCCGGGTCGGACACCGCGGGATCATTCACGTGCACACCGCCCTTGCCATCGAAACCGGTGAGAACCAAGAGGTGTCCCGCGGTCTTCTCGTAGGGCGCTCCCTCGAGTTCCCCCACCTTCGCGGCGATGGAGATGATGAGCGGCTGTCCGGCAGCGATCGAGTCCTCGACGGTCTTCCAGTCGTGGAAGCGCGCGAGATAGCCGGGCACGCCGAGCTCGAACGCGCCCTGAATCGCGCGCGTCCAATTGCCGTAGATGTCGTGACGGCGATCGAAGCACAGCTCCGCGACCTCGAGCGTCGGCCGATTCACGCCGCGGTGCTCGAGCATCATCGCCACCGACGTCGGCGAGCAGATGCGTCCCGCGATCTCAGGCTGCTCGGTCTTCTGACTGCGAAACGGAACCGCGATGCGCCTGTCGAGCGCGGGAGCGGGCTGGGTCGGCGCGCCCTCGACCTTGCGGCTGAAGCACAGCGTCATGCGCCGCAGGAGGACGGCCTGCGCGTTCCCCGGCTCGGCATTCACCGTCCGGACGCGATACTGCGCGCGATTCCAAGTGCGCTCGGAGACGAAGAAATCGACGTCGATCTTGCCGCCGTCGAAGCTCGTCGTGAGCGGCGCCGCGAAGTCGAAGCGCGGACCGCCGGGGTCGTCCTTGCGCAGGTAAAGGGGCGGCGGCGTGACCGGTCCGAAGTCTCCCACGTAGAGCCAGGGCGACCAAGGCGTCTTGCCGCTCTCGCGAACGCGCAGCTCGACGCACATGCCCGTGCCCTTGGGCAGCGAGACGTTCCACGAGAGCAGCGCCTCTTGGAAACCTCCGGCGACGAATAGCTCCGCCGACTCGTAGAAGCCATCGAGCCAGCCGGCGAGGTTCGCAGGGTCGCGCGCCCAGATCTGGTCGATCTGCTCTTCGCTGCCCACCACGGCGCCGCTGATCAGCTTGACCGGCGCGTCCGCGTTGAGTTCGCCGCGATAGGCACTCGACATTCCGCCGGCATAGAAATCCTCGAAGGACTCGTGGCGCACGAGCGTGTGCTGCCAATAAGCGGGCGCGGGTTCTTGCATGGCGAGAATCGTCGAGACGGCGAGTGCGAGCATCGGGGCCCTTTCCGGCGCCGACTCCGGCGCGGAACTCCATCCTCGGCTTGCGGCCCGTCACTTGTCGAGGGTGCAGTCGCCCGCGCCCGACGGCGACCTAGTTCGGAGACGCAATCCAACGCAGGAGGAGCCCCAGCAGCACCAACACGAGCCCCGCGACGACGAGCCAGAGCCCGGTGCGACGGGGGCGCGCGCCCGGCTGCCACACGTACGGCTCACCGTGGGCGTGGCCGTGCCCGCCCGGAGGGTGCGGATGCTCGTGCGCTTCCTTGGAGTGGACCATCGCGAGGTGCTCCGACGTCACTGGGGCTTCGGGCCGCGGGCTTGGGAGACCAAGTGCCCCGCCTCCTTGAGCACGATCTCGTCCATCGCGAGCTTCAGCGCCTTCGGCGAGCCCGGCAGCGCGAGCACGACCTTGCCGCCGAGCAGTCCGCCGAGCGCGCGGGAGAGAATCGTCGCGGACCCGATCTCGCGGTAGCTCAGCCAGCGGAAGAGCTCGCCGAAGCCGGGAATCTCGCTGTCGAGGATCCCGCGCAGCGTGTCGAAGGTCACGTCGCGCGGCGCGATGCCCGTGCCGCCCGTCGTGAGCACGAGGTCGACCTCGGAGTCCGCGGCGGCGCGGCGCACCGCGGCTGCGATCTCCTCGCGCTCGTCGCGCACGATTTCGCGCAGCGCCACCGCGTGCCCGGCACCCGTGATCGACTCGACAAGGAACTCACCACCGCGGTCCGTGACCGTGTTGCGCGTGTCGCTGATCGTCACGACGGCAAAGCGCAGCCGCGCGGGAGCGGCGCTCTTGTGCTGTTCGAGGCTCACGAGGGCGAGCCCAAGCTGTCGAGGAGGCGCCGCAAGCGCTCGACGCGAGCGACCTCGACGGGCTCATCGACCGCGCCGTTGCGCTTGAGCGAGGTCCCCACGATCGCGCCGCTCGCGTACTGGAAGAACTCCGCAGCATTCTTCTCCGTGAGCCCGGAGCCGATCAGGACGGGCGCATTTCCTGCGGCGCGCCGTACGGCCGCCACGCGCTCGACTTCAGGCGCCGACCCCGTCCCCGAGCCGCTGACGACGAGCGCATCCGCGAGCCCGCGGTGCAGAGTGTCCGCGGCGGCGCTCTCGATCGAACCACCGCCGAGCGGAACGGCGTGCTTCACGTGCACGTCGCACAAGAGCGCGACGCCCGGGCACAGGCGCGAACGCTCGCGCAGCGTCTCCGCAGCCTGGCCCTGCACGAGACCTTGATCCGTCACCGCGGCACCCGTGTGGACGTTGATCCGCACGAAGCGCGCGCCGGTCGCAGCGCACAGTCCCAGCGCGGCGCGAGCGTCGTTGCGCAGCACGTTGACGCCCACCGGCGCGCCGCCGGCGACCTCGATCACGGTCTGGAGCGCGAGCGCCAGCGTCGCGATGGTCTCAGGCGGCACCCGCTCGCTGAAGAAGGGAACGTCGCCGAAGTTCTCGACGATCAGCGCGTCGCAGCCGCCGCCGATCAAAGCCATCGCGTCGTCGCCCGCGCGGCGCAGGATGGCGCGGCGGTCGCCGAGATAGCGCGGAGAGCCCGGCGTCGCGATCAGGTGCACGACCCCGACGAGAAGTCGCTTGGAGCGCAGAAGCTTGTTCATGAAGCCCTGAGCGTAGCGCCCGCGAGGCGCGCTGTCCCACGGCGGCTTCTTTACAGAATGTCGAGGATTCCCGTCCCCGTGTCCGGCGAGTACAGGGTCGACGTGTTCGCCCGGTAGTTCGCATCCGCCGCGAGCTTGGCGTTCCACGGCAGGAGCTCCTTGTCCCCGCACATGCCGAGCGCAACGGCCGCGAACGCCCGCGCGAGATCCGTACACTCCTCGCGATTCGCCGCCATCGCCATCAAAGGTTCGAGGCTCCTGCGATCGCCGATCAGGCCGAGCGCGGACGCGACCGCAGCGCGCGCCGCGAGGCTGTTCGAGTTGCGGAGCATGTCGACGAGCTGAGGAACGATCTCCTTGTCTCCGAGCAGGCCGAGCGCGATCGCGGCATTGCGGAGTAGCTCGGGATGGTACTTCGACTTCGCGACGAGCTCCTGAATGCGCGCGATCGACGTCCGATCCCCCACCAACCCCAGTGCGATCGCGATGTGCCCGCGCGCTTCCCGGTCGGACGCCTCCTCCAGCTGACGTCGCAGGATCGGTACGCTCGCGCCATCGCGGGCCACGCCGAGCGCGAGCGCCAGCGCACCGAGTTCGTCCGGAGAACGCGCGGCGTCGAGAGCTCGACGCAACGCCGCGAGGACCTCCGCGGACTGCGGAGCGCGCGCGTCGGCCGCGCCACGCTCGAGCACCCCGAGGGCGAGCGCGGCATAGCAGCGAGTCGCACTCGCTCCATCCGAGAGTTGCGCCAAGATCCACGCACGAGTCTCTTCCTTTCCGCTGTCGAGCGCGGAGAGCGGCGCGCTGCCGGGGCCCGGCCTCGAGCTTGCCTGCGCGAGCGCGATCAGTGCGAAGTAGCCGAACTGCGCGTCGCGGGAGGACTTGTAGGTCTCGCACAGGCTTCGGCGAATCCGCTGATCGAGGGCGTCGCTGCTCGCGGTTCCAATCCGACCGAGCGCGATGACACAGCCCGCGCGCACTTCGGAGACCTCATCGAAGTCTCGCGCGAGCCGCGCCACAATCCGGTCGACGGCGACCTCGCGCGAGCGCGAAGCCTGCCCGGCTTGGGTCTTCAAGAGCCGCGCCATCGCGATCGGAACGTGAGCGCGAACCCGTGGCGAGAGATCGCGGCGTTCCAAGGTGAACGCGAGCCACTGCAGTTGCTCTTCGAGGGACGCGACACGTTCCGGCGCACTCGAACTGGAGAGAATCGGCACGAGTGGGTCGCTCGGAAGCGGCGCGAGGCCGAGCGCGGTCACGCAGGCAACCGGAACCTCACTCTGACTGCTGCTCGCGGCACTGCGCGACATCCAAGTGACCAGCGACTCCACGGCGAGCTCGCGCGCCGCGCCCTCGCAGCGATGCGCGACGAGTCCAAGTCCGTAGGCCGCGAAGGCGCGTGTTCGCTCGCTCGGGGCCGAGACCAGAGGCGCGCCGCGCGAACGGATCGCCTCGAGGTCCCCCGAGAGCATCGCGCGCAAGAGCTCGACGTCGCGCGCATCGCCGAGGATTCCCAGCGCGACCGCGGCGGTCTCCGCGAGCTCTTGGTTCGGATGCGCTAGGAACGGTGCGATCCAACCGGCAACCGCGCGCTCGCCCGGCTCCTCGCCAATCTTCGCCAGCGCGACGATCGCGCCGCTCAGCACATCGTTGTTCGTCTCACTCTGGAGCAGCGCCCGCAGCGCGGGCTTCACGCGCTTGTGCAAGTCCTCCGCCGTCGGGAGCAGCTCGTCGCGCGTCGGCTCTCGGCGCGCGAGAAAGGCCTCATCGCTGCCGGAGACCACCCCCCCCGCGCCCACGCGCTCGCGCAGCCCGAGGTACGCGTCCTTGTTGAAGCCCCACCAGGACTGCCACCGCGTCAGATCCGCGCCAGGTCCTGCGGCAGCAGCGCCGGTCGAGGGCGTCGGCTGCGGGTTGCTCGACGTGGGAGCGGCGGTGCCCGGCCCCGCGGGCGTGGTCACGCCGCCCGCCGCCGTCGATCCGCTCGACGTACCGCTGCTCGAGCTTGTGGAGCTGCTCGCACCCGGCACCGTGTCGCCTGCGCCGGTGCCAGGCCCGCGGTAGGCGCCACCGTGGGCCCGCGCTGAAGGTGCGAGCGCAAGGACGATCACGAAGAGAGTCCCTAGGTGGGTCATGGAAGTTGTCCGCGGATCAACAAACCCCGTGCCGAGCCGCGCCGAGCGCCGCGAAAGCCGGCGCACGGACGATCGGAGTTACCACTTCGTAGCAGGCCCTCTCACACGCGTTCCAGCGGCTGCCAGCCGTCACGAGCGAGCCGCCGAAGCGCCGCGCGCAGGGGCTTGTGCGCGTCGAGCTTTCGGACGAAGTCGGACTCGCGCGCGCCGCCCTTGGCGCGCACGCACTCGACCAGCGACGCGAAGTCGGCGCGCTTCCACTTCCACAGCCCGGGCAGCGCAACGATCAGCGGAGACCAGCGACGCCACCACAGCTGTTCGTCGCGGGTCCAGACGCGCCAGTCGACGTCCCCGCAGTACGACGCAGCCTCGCGCATGCAAGTGTCCTCGCCGCGCTCGCGATCCGAGCCGAAGCGCGCGGCGAGCATGTCTGTGATCGCCAGCCCCACTCGCTCGAGCGGAAACACGCCGATGACGTCGTCGCGTTGGCGTCCCGAATGCCAATAGACGTTGTGCTTCGAGAGTTGGCGGAGCGTCGAGATCGGCGAGCGATGGCGCGGATCCTTGCCCATGCGTGCGAGCTCCTGCTCCATCAGCACGAGCGCGCTCGCGTCGCGCGGACGGAAGCCGAGCTTCTGATAGAACCACCACGCACCGGACTTGAGCCCCTCGGTGTTGCCGTCGCCACCGAGCTGGTACGGATACACCGTGAAGTCGCGCGATCCGAACAGGTGGCGCGTCATCGAGAGGACGCGGCCATAGATCGGCCCCGCCTCGCCGCCGCGGAACGTGTCGAACACGTTGTAAGCGATCTCGGAGCTGCCGAAGAGCGCGCTCACGAGCACGTAGCCCATCGGGACACGGTTGTGCAGCGTGAGGAACGCGTACACGGACTCGAGCATGAGGCGGCGCTCCGGCACGACTCCGAACGCCACGAACTCCAGTCCCTCGCCAAAGTCGACGCGCCGCACGTCGCGCACGTCGGCATGCATGAACGCGTCGAGGTCGCGCGAACGCGTGACCATCGCGTCGCGGGCGAGCTCGATGAGTGCCTGTGCCTCGCGCTCGTCGCAGTCGCGCACCGAGCTCGGCTTGCGACGGAGCTCGCGGTGGATGTCGGGCCTGCCTCGGTCGAGCGGGCGCGTGCGGAAGTGCGCCGGTCCGCCGGGCGCGAGCTCGCGCGAGCGCGACGGAGTGTCGTCTCCCGGAGGCAGGACCAGTTCCAACCCCAGCTCTTCGTAGAGTGCGTCGGTGGCAAACGTGTCGTTTCCGATGCGCGAGAGGCGCCGCACGAGAAACTCCGCGTCGCTCTCGTCCGGCCCCTTGAGGCGCGCGACCCACTTGCGCAGCGGCATGTCCCACTCGTCGAGTCCCGGCGTCTCCGAGTAGCTCGCGAGCAGCGCCAGTCGACCTTCGAGACGCTTCGGCTCCCCGACGGAGGGCCAGTCCACGCGCAAGCGCTTGCCGAAGCGACGCACGAGACGGCGCGCGGTCGGCGCGAAGAATGGATAGCGGATCTGCGTACCCGCGATGCCGGAGTCCGCGAGCTCGGCGCGGAAGCGCGCGAGGTCTGCGCGCTGCGCGAAGATCTCCAGCACGGTCTCCGCCTCGGTCAAGACCTCGGCCGAATCTGGATATCCGCGGATGAAGAGCGCCGCCTCGTGGAGCCGCCGGACCGAGCGCGCGTCGGGCAGCTCCAGCGCTTGCATCTGAAAAAGCAGCGCGCGCTTGCGCTCCGCCGCCGCAGATCCGAACTCGAAACGCAACCGTTCGAGCTCGCCCAAGAGCGCTCGCGCGCGTGCCGCCGAAACGCCGCGAGTCTTGCGTCCACCCATGAGCGGTCGACGCTAGCAACCGTGGCCCCTCCCCGCCACGCGAAGCTGGTACGCGAGGGTGGCGAGGCTTCGCTCCGCCGCTAGACTCAACCGCTCCCCGTTCGCAGCGGTCCGCTGCTGCGGCTCCGCCCTCCCTCGAGAGACCCTCCGCCATGAGCACGACGCCCCATCGTCCCCACGGTCCGATCACGTCCCGCCGCGAGATGCTGGCCCTCGGCGCTGCCGCCGCGGCCGCCGGAGCCTGCGCGAGCACGCCGAAGAGCTACGTCGGCGTCCGCGGGGCCGACCGCGCCCGCCCCGCCGCCGGCGAGCCGATCCGCATCGCGATCATCGGCATGGGCGCGCCGAGCACGCCCGCGATGGGCTTCGGCCACCTCTCACGCATCTGCGCGCTCGCCAAGGAAGGCAAGGAGAACGTGCAGGTGGTCGCGATCTGCGACGTCGCGGCGCCCTACCTCCAGCGCGGCGTCGACTACGCGAAAGAGAAGCAGGGCATCGAGGTGCGCGGCTACGCCGACTACAAGCGCATGTACGCCGAGGAGAAGGGCCTGCACGGCGTCCTGATCGCCACGCCCGAGCACTGGCACGCGCAGATGGCGATCGACGCGATGGCCGCGGGCCTCGACGTCTACTGCGAGAAGCCGATGACGTACGACCTCGAGCAGGCGCTCGAGCTGCGCGCGGCGGTGCTCGCCAACCCGCAGAACATCTTCCAGTGCGGCACGCAGTTCCTGCAGCACCGCAAGTACTGGAAGGCCAAGGAGCTGATCGCCGCGGGCGCGATCGGCAAGCCGACCTTCTCGCAGACCTCCTACTGTCGCAACTCGAAGGGCGGCGAGTGGCTCTACGGCATCGACGCGCAGATCGAGCCCGGCAAGACGCTCGACTGGGGCGCGTGGTGTGGTCCGATGGGCAAGGCCGAGTGGGATCCCGCCGTGTTCTTCCGCTGGCGCCGCTACGCGAAGTGGTCGAGCGGCATCATCGGCGACCTGCTCGTGCACGTCACCTCGCCGCTCGTCTACGCGCTCGACCAAGGCTGGCCGGTGCGTGTCACCGCGTCGGGCGGGCACTACCACGACACCGCGATGGAAAACCCCGATCAGGTCAACCTGACCGTCGAGTTCGAGAAGGGGCACACGATGACCATCGCCGGCTCGACCTGCAACGAGACGGGCGTCGAGGCGATGGTGCGCGGTCACATGGCGAACCTCTACCTCGGCGGCAACGACTGCATCCTGCGCCCCGAGCGCATCTTCGGCGAGGAGATCGAGGAGCAGACGTTCCAGTCGGCCGCCACGGGCTTGAACGATCAAGACGAGCACCGCCTCCACTGGCTCGGCTGCATGCGCTCGCGCAAGCCCGCGATCGGTGACGTCGACACCGCGGCCAAGGTGATGGTGATCGTCGACCTCGCGGCGCGCTCGATCTGGTCGCGCGCAGCATGGACGTTCGATCCCAAGACGCTCACGGCCTCGAAGGCCTGAGAGCGGAGCGCGGCGTGCTGCGGCTGGCGACGCGCGCGATGGGCACGCGCTTCGAGCTCGTCCTCGCCTGCGAGGACGAGCCGCGCGCCCGTGCCGCGGGCGAGGAGGCCCTCGAGCGGATCGAGCAGTGCGACGCGCGCTACAGCGTGTTCACGAGCTCGAGCCTGATCGCGCGCGCAAACCGCGATGCGTCCGAGCGCCCCGTCAAGCTGGACCCCGAGCTCTTCGAGCTCCTCCAGCGCTGCCAGTCCCTCTGCGCGGAGTCCGACGGAGCCTTCGACGTCGCGATCGGGCCGTTGATGCGCGCCCTCGGCTTCCGGGGCCAGCGCATCGACGCCCCGCGAGGCTCGTCGAGCGGCTCCTTCGAGCTCGACGCCACCACCCGTTCGGTGCGTTTCACGCGTCCCGACACGCAGCTCGACTTGGGTTCGATCGCGAAAGGACACGCCCTCGACCTCGCGGCGGCGGTACTGCGCGAACGCGGCGTCGATCGCGCGCTGCTGCACGGGGGAACGAGCAGCGTGATCGCGCTGGGCACCCCGCCGGACCACGCGGAAGGCTGGCGCGTGCGCATCGGTCCCGACGGGGCATTCGAGGCGTGCCTGCGCGACAGCGCCCTCTCGGTCTCCGCGCCACGCGGACGCACCGCGGACTTCGGCGGCCACACGATCGGGCACATCCTCGATCCGCGCACGGGCCGACCCGTGCCGCTCGGGCTGCGCGCCGCGGTCGTCGCGCCGAGCGCCGAGGCCGCCGATGCTTGGTCCACCGCCGCGCTCGTCCTCCACGCGCGCGGCCGCCCGCTCCACCTCCACCGTCCCGCGGATCAGTCCTGGCTGATCGAAGACGAAGGCGTCGAGCCTCAGTTTTGGGGCTCGCGTGGCTCGTTCGCACCGCACTCTGGACTCCAAGCCTCCCACCGATGAGCACTCCCGACCGTCGACAACTGCTCCACGCCAGCGCGGGCGGCGCCGCTGCGCTGTTCCTCGCACCGAGCTTCGAGCTGCTGCACCCTGCGATCGTCGGTGCGCCGCTCACCCTCGCCGTCATCGGCGCGGGCCGCCAAGGCCGCGCGATCTTGGGCGAGCTCGCCACGATCCCGGAAGCGACGGTGGTCGCCGTTTGCGACACGGATGACTCGCGACTGCAGTCCGCCGTGCGCCGCGCGCAGGGTCTGAAGGGCTACGCGAGCCACAAAGAGCTGCTCGAGAAGGAGCCCGGCATCGCGGCTGTCGTGATCGCGACGCCGACGCACCTCCACCGCGCGATCGCGCTCGACTGCATCGCCGCTGGGAAGCACGTGTACTGCGAGACGCCGCTCGCCCACACGGTCGAAGACACGGCGGCGATCGCCGCGGCCGCCAAGGGGTCGTCGAAGGTCTTTGCGGGCGGCTACCAAGGTCGCTCCAACCCGGTGTATTCGCTCGCGCGTTCCTTTTTCAAGGCCGGCACCTTGCGCCAGCTCTCGCACCTGCGCGCGCAGGACCACAAGAAGACTTCGTGGCGCACGAGCGGCTCGACGCCGGAGCGCGACAAGGAGCTGAACTGGCACCTCGACGGCGACATCTCGCTGGGCCTCGCGGGCGAGAAGGGCTCGCACCAACTCGACGTGTTCCACCACTTCCTCGGGCGTTATCCGGTCTCCGTGCGCGGCGAAGGCGAGCTACGGCTGCACAAGGACGGCCGCACCGTCGCGGACACGATCCTGCTCGACCTGCGCTTCGACGACGGACTTCGCGCGAACTACTCCAGCACGCTCTGCAACTCCTACGAGGGCCGCTACGAGTTGATCGGCGGTGAGATGGCGCTGATCAAGCTCGGCTGGACGCACGGCTGGATGTTCAAGGAGGCCGACGCGCCGACCCAAGGCTGGGAGGTCTACGCCAACCGCCAGCAGTACCACAACGACTCCGGAATCACGCTGATCGCGGACGCGACCAAGCTCGCGGCGCAGGGCAAGCTCACCGAAGGTGTCGGCCTGCCCTACACGTCGCTCTACTACGCGCTCGCCGACTTCGTGAAGGCCGCGAGCGAAGGCAAGGCGCCGGCGTGCTCGGCGAGCGAGGCCGCGCGCAGCACGGTGGTCGGCATCCTCGCCAATCAAGCCGTGAAGTCGGGCAGCGAGGTCGCGATCGACCCCGCGCTCTTGGAGAGCCTGTGAGCACGTTCCCGCTGCGTCTGCGAGAGCTCGCGCTCGGCGCCCGCGTCGCGCTGACCGCGCTGGTGCTCGCGTTCGGGATCGGCCTCGCCGCGTCCGCGTGGCACCTCGTCGATCACCACCAAAACCGTGACGAGCAGCCGGGAGTTTCGCTCGAAGACCTCGAAGGCGCCTACCACGGCGTCAACACGACGGCACCGCTCGTCAGCGCGCTCGAGCGGGGACACCCGGAGTCCCTCAAGGCGGGCGACCGCGAGCTCTTGCTCAAGTGGCTGCGCTCCGGCCGCATCGTCGAAGACTACGACAACTTCGACCTCGGCGACTCGGCGCCGGAGGGCCTGCTGCGTGCCAACTGCCTGTCCTGCCACGCCCGCAACGCGACCACCGGCGACGGCATCGGCGCGCGCGTGCCGCTCGAGTACTTCGACGACGTGAAGAAGCTCGCGTTCTCCAAGTCCGTCGCGCCGGTTCCCACCCGTGTGCTCGTCGCGTCGACCCACGCCCACGCGTTGTCGCTGGCGGCGATGTCGATCGTGATCGGCTTCCTGCTGCTCGCCACGCGCTGGCCGGGTGCGCTCCGCAACGGCCTCTTCGCGCTCGCTGGACTCGGGCTGCTCGGCGACCTCGCCGGCTGGTGGCTCGCGCGCAGCTCGGCGAGCTTCGTGCCGCTGATCGTCGCGTCGGGCGCGACCTATGCGATGGCCACCGCGCTCTCGCTCGCGCTGATCGGGCTCGAGCTGTGGCTTCCCAAGCGCCCCGAGTGAGCCGCAGCGCACGAATCGGCTGCGGAAAGGCACGACACGCTCCAAAAGCTCCGCCGCGCGTGCTTAGAATCCCGGCGTCCCTTTCGGAGCGCCCCATGTTCCTCGCCCCTGCACCGCTCTTCCTCACCCTCGCCAGCGCTACCGAACCCGATCCGGCGTGGAGAGCGGAGCCCGTCTCGCTCGTCAACCGTCTCGCAGTCGCCGCGCCGCAAGAGCGTCGCTACGGCTACGCGTGGAATCCGAGTTGGACCCTCGCGGTTGGCGTCTATCAGACCGACTCCAGCTTCGACACGTTCCTCGCGGGCCCAAGCGAAGTCGAAGAGGATCAGGCCTACGCCGTTGACGTCACCCTCTACAACTGGGAGGGAGAGCGCGGCATGGGTCTCGAGTTTGGACTCGCGCGCTCGACCGCGACCGTCGAATCTGCGGGCGTCGGGACGGACTACGACATCGAGAGCTATCGCGCCACGCTCGGCATCCGGCTCGCGGACCGCGGCCCAGACGACCCGATTTGGATCCCTCACGCCCGCGCGGGCGTAAGCTACCGCCACGACGACAGCAGTGGTGCGGGTGATGCAGATGGCTTCGGTTGGTATCTCGGCGGTGGAATCGACTTCCGCCTTGGATCGCGCTTTGCGCTCACGCCGAGCGTGCTCTATGGCGAGAACCAGGCGAACAACACGACCGAGTGGATGTTCGGGCTGCTCGCGACCGTCGTCTTCTAGCGTCGGATGAACGCAGCGCCGCAGCACGGGGCGTGGCCGCGCCCGAGCGCGATCGAATGGCTGTGCCTCGCAGCGAGTCTCATCCTTTCGCTTCAGTACTCGTGGCTGCTCGATGATGCCTTCATTTACTTCCGCTACGTCGACAACCTCGTCTCCCTCGAGCGAGGACTGGTCTTCAACGAGGGCGAATATGTCGAGGGCTATTCCAGCCCGCTGTGGTGCCTCTCGCTGATCCCGCCGCGTGCGCTCGGCCTCGACTGGTGGCTGATCGTGCGAATCCTCGCGCTCCTGTGCGCCGCGGCGACGTGGTACCTGCTCGTCCTGCTCGCGCGCCGGACGACCCCCGCTGGCGTCCCCCTCGTCCAACTGCCTCTCGTCTATCTCGGATTCAACTACGCGACGCAGACCTACTTCACGAGCGGGGTCGAGTCACCCATGGTGCAGCTCGCGGCAGCGGGCTTCGCGCTCTTCGTCTACGCGCCGCAAGTGCGGATCGCGCAGTGGGTCGCGGGACTCGCACCGATGATCCGACACGAGCTCGCCGCGCCGCTCCTCCTCGCGCTCGCGTACCTCGCATGGCGCGAACGGCGCGTGCGCTGGACGCCGATCGTCGTCGCGGGTGTCTCGCTCGGCGCGTGGCTCCTCTTCCGTGTCGTGTACTACGCAGACTTCTTGCCGAATACCTTCTACCTGAAGGACGAGGTCCACTGGACGCGCGGACTCGCGTACCTCCACGACACGTTCCGCACGTACGGCACGTATTGGCTCGCTGCGGCCTTCGGGCTCCTCGCGCTCTCGCTGCGGGGAAACCGCGAGTTGCAGCTGGAGCGCCGCATCGTGCTCTCGGTGTGCGCGGTCGTCGTCTGCGTGTACGTGGCGAAGATCGGCGGCGACCCGCGCCACTACCGCTACCTCGCGTTCCCGTTCGTGCTGCTCGCGTGCACGTGGAGCGGTCTCTTGGAGCATGCCCTCGCGCGCTGGCCCGCCCCATCGCAGCGCAACGGCGCGCGACTCGCCGCCCTCACTGTCGCCATCGGCACGTTCTGCCTGTATCCGCGCCAGCTCTCGAAGCACCCCATCGGGCGCGACGCCGAGCACGTGAAGCTCGACGAGATCAACGACGCGCAGTACCACCGACTCAAGTCCGATCTGACGTATTCCCCTTGGACTCTCCGCGCGGAGATCGAGCAGCTCGACGATGCGCAGCTCGACCTCGTCTACGGCGAGAGCCCACTGCTCCCCGCGGGTCCCAGCGACATCCGCGTCGAGTATGCGCGCTGGCTCGCTTCCGATGAGACGCCCGCGAGCTATCCGCTGACCACCATCGGCTGGTGCGCCACTGCTTGGCGGATGTTCACGCACACCTTCGTGCACTGGGATGGTCTGACGGACCCGATCCTCGCGCGCACGAGCGCGACGTCGTGGCGTGCGGCACACAAGAAGGACCTGCACCCGCTCGGTGCCGACTTGGCGCGCCTGCGCGCAGAGTTTGGTTCCACGCGCGACGCGTTCCGTCGCGCGGTCGAGGCAGGCAAGGCCCCCGCATGGATCGCGGCGAACCTCGCCTCGATCGAGGCGATCGCCGCCAAGGCCTACAACCGCCACGACTTCATGGAGAACCTCGCGCTCGCGCTCGCACCCATCCCGAGGATCGACCCTACGCGCTAGCGACGGGCTCTCGGGCTTCGAGGGGCGCGAAGCGGCCCGTGAAGTGCGGGAGGTATTCAGGTCGGTAAGTCATGCGCAGTCCGCGAAGCGCGGCGGCGCGCTCTGCGACCTCCCCCGCCAGCTCGACCACCCGGTCGATGTGGCTCTGGGTGTACACGCGACGCGGGATCGCGAGCCGCACCAGCTCGTTCCTCGCACCGACGAAGCGCCCGTCCCTGTCGCGTCGGCCGAACATCACGCTGCCGATCTCGCACGAGCGGATTCCGCCGTGCAGGTACAGCTCGCACGCGAGCACCTGCCCGGGGTACTCCTCCGGAGGAATGTGCGGCAAGAGCGCGCGCGCGTCGATGTACACGGCATGACCGCCCGTGGGACGGACCGTGCGGTAGCCCACGGATTCCAAGCCATCCGCGAAGTACGCCGTGCTGCGCGAGCGGTACTCCAGGTAGCTCGGCTCGAGTGCTTCGTGCAGACCGACGGCCATGGCTTCGAGATCGCGCGCCGAGCAGCCGCCATAGGTTGGAAAGCCCTCGGTCAGGATCAGCAGATTGCGCGCTCGCAGCGCGAGCGCGTCGTCATCGAGTGCGAGAAACCCGCCCATGTTGACGAGCGCGTCCTTCTTGCCCGAGACCGTACAGCCATCGGCGAGCGAGAACACCTCACGTGCGATGTCGACCGGCGCGCGGTGCCCCTGCCCGGGCTCACGCTGACGGATGAACCAACAGTTCTCCGCGAAGCGGCAGGCGTCGAGCAAGAACGGAATGCCGGCTGCACGCAGGATGCGCGACACGCCGCGCAGGTTCTCCAAGCTCACCGGCTGTCCGCCCGCGCTGTTGTTCGTGATCGTCACCATGCCGAGGGGAATGTCGGCGCGCCGCTCGCGCACAAGCCGCTCGAGCTTGCGCAGGTCGACGTTGCCCTTGAACGGATGCGGGTTGGAGGGATCTGAGGCCTCGTCGATCACCAAGTCGAGCGCCTCGCCGCCGCCGAACTCGATGTTGGCGCGCGTGGTATCGAAGTGGCAATTCGAGGGGATCACCTTGCCCGGCCCGCTCACGAGCGAGAACAGAATGCGCTCCGCCGCGCGTCCTTGGTGGGTCGGGATCACGTGCCGATAGCCGCACAGGTCCTTCACCGCAGCTTCGAAGCGCGAGAACGAGCGCGAGCCCGCGTAGCTCTCGTCGGCGTGCATCACCGCCGCCCACTGCTCGGTCGACATCGCGGCCTGCCCCGAGTCCGTGAGAAAATCGAACGTCACCGCCTCGGCTGGCACGCCGAACAGGTTCAGCCCCGCGCGCTCGAGGTGGCGCTCGCGCTCCGCGCGCGTGAGCTGAGCCAGCGGCTCGACGGTCTTGATCTTGAAAGGTTCGTAGATGACCGGCGGCATACGCGAGGCTCCGTGGAGAGGGACCCACTCACCATCGTCCCCACGGCGCGGGCACGCCATACGCCCAAGCGCACCCGCTCCCTGCGTCCGTCGTCGTAGGCGCGCTCAGCGCCCCCAGCTCGCGAGCTGCTCCGCCAGTCGCCGCCCCACCTCGGTCTCGACCTCGATCACCTCGCTCGCGCCGACCGCGCGCAAGATGCGCGCCTGCCGCGAGTCTCGCGCGCGAGCGATGACGCGCGCGATGCCGAGTTCCTTGAGCGCCGCTACGGCGAGCACGGCGGACTCGAAGTCCTCCCCGACCGCGACCACGGCCGCCGCGCACGACTGTGCGTCGATCGAGCGGAGCGCCTCGACGTCCGTCGCGTCGACCTCGACCGCGTACGCGAGTCGGTCCTTCAGCGACTCGACCTGCTCCATGCGCATGTCGACGGCCATCACCGGACAACCTCGCTCCGCAAGGCCCAATGCCAGCGCGGAGCCGAAACGACCGAGGCCGACAACGAGCGTGCGCGGTGCCATGATGGGACTCTACCAGATGGGAAGATCAGCCGAGGGAAGGCGATAGCGCTCGCGCGACTGCACAGCTCCGACCGCGAGCGCGACGGTCATGAAGCCGGTCCTTCCGATGAACATCGCGAGCACGAGCACGAGCCGTCCCGCGGTCGAGAGTTCGCCTGTGATGCCCGTCGAGAGACCGACGGTGCCGAGCGCCGAGAAGGCCTCGAAGGCGAGCTTCAAGAACTCCTGCTCCTCCGTGAGGGTCAGGAGGAAGAGCACCACTCCAAGGGACACGAGGGCGAGCGTCGCCACCGCCGAGGCGCGGCGTACGGTCTGCGGCTCGAGCCGCCGTCCGCTGAGACGCGGCTCGTGGCCGCGCATCTCTCCGACGAACGTCGCAAAGAGCACCGAAGCCGCCGTGGTCTTGATGCCGCCCGCCGTCGAGCTCGGGCTGCCACCGATGAACATGAGCCCCATGGTCGCGAGCAGCGCGGGCGCGCCGAAGGCGCCGAAGTCCAGCGTGTTGAAGCCCGCCGTGCGCGTCGTGACCGAGCTGAAAAGCGCCGCCATCGCGCGCTCGCCGACGTCGAGCCCCGCCATCGCGCCATTCCACTCCAGCACGAGGAAAAAGAGCGCTCCCGCGACGATCAGAAAGCCCGTGGCCTTGAGCACGACGCTCGACGGATAGTCATAGGGCCGCGCGCTCGCCTTTCCGTCGCGCAGCAGCGTGACCATGCGCTGGCGCGCCCGCTGGCCCATCGCGCGATACACCGGGAATCCCAGTCCCCCGAGCACGATCAGCCCCATCAAGACCCACTGCACGCCGAAGCTGTCGGTGAAGTCCGCCAGATTGCGCGGAAACAGCGCGAACCCCGCGTTGCAGAAGGCCGACACCGAATGAAACAGCGCGTACCACGCGACGGAGTGCCCTTCGAGCCGCGGATCGTCGCGCCACAGCCAGAAAAGGCACAGCGCGCCGACGAGCTCGATCGCGAACGTCGTGGTCACGATCGTACGCACGAGCGCGCGCAGGTCCGCGAGGTGTCCCACTTCCATCATCGACGCATAGCGCACCTGCGCCATCAACGAACCGTCGCGCACGAGCGCCACGGCCGCCGCGCCCAACGTCATGATCCCGATTCCGCCGAACTGAATCGAGAGCAGGAGCACCAGCTCGCCGAACGCGGTGTAGTGCGTGCCGACGTCGAAGACGCTCAGGCCGGTGACGCAGACCGCGCTCGTCGCCGTGAACAGCGCGTCGACTACGCTGACTCGGTCCACGTCGTACACCGACCAAGGCATGCACAGGAGGATCGTGCTTACCAGGATCATCAGCGCGAAGCTCGTCGCCAAGAGCAAGTGCGGTCGCTGTCCCAGCCGCGAGAGCACCGTCGCCGTCAACCTCGCGCGCCACTGGCTCGCCAAGGCGAGGAGCGCGAGCGTGATGAAGAAGCCGTCGTAGACGCGCGCTGCGTGGAGGTGGTGATCCTCGTCGCTCGCCGATGCGAGCTGATCCCCGACGAGCGCGAGCCGCGCCAACACCAGCAGAGCGCCCGCGGCGATCAGGGAGACCTCGAGCTGCAACAGCCCCGAGCGCCGGCGGAGCCGTTGTCCCAGCTCGATCTCGCCTGCGAGCCAGCCGAGCATGCCGAGCTGGCCCGTGGCCGCGAGCATCGCACCGGCCGCCGACGGCTCGAACATGTCGAACAGGACGGCCCCGAGGGTCACGGCCGCTGCGAGCAGCGTCTCGAGTGAACTGGCGCGCCTCGGACCCAAGGTTGCTTGAGTCTGACCGACCCGCGCCTCCGATTCCAAGCTCGGAGCGGTTCAGGGCTCTTCCCGAGGCTCCCAGAGCACGGGAAGCTCAATCTCGACGAGGTCCTGCCCGTCGTAGACCTGTAGGGCTCCGTCGGGCTGCGGCTCCATCCCGGCCTGCTGGGCCGACACTTCCCACGCGCCGGGCCCCAGCCCCGCAACGAAGCAACGCCAGTCGCGTGGCGTGAAGGCGTGCAGCTCCTCGCTGCCCGGGCTGCGGATCGAGAGCAGGGCCGCCGACTCTGCCTCCTCACCGTCGGCCGAGAACGACAGACGAACCCGCAGACACGTCCCGCGGAGGACCGGGTCGTGCGCAACAGGCTGCTCTCGCAGCGCGACGCGCGCGACCTCCATCGTGCCGTCGATCGACGCCACCTGCGCAACCCAGTCGCCGCTGCGCAGCCGGACGGTGAAGCTGCCGAGCTCGTCGCAGCGCACGCGCTCGACCCAGCCGCGCTGCGTCTCGACGACGAGCAGCTCGAGCGGCTCGTCCACCGCGCGCCCCAACTCCGTGCGCAGCGTCCCGCTCCACTCCACGAGCGCGTCCAGCTGGCCCAGATCGAGGCGCGCGACCTCGGCCTCGCCGATCTCAGCGTGTGCCGCGCGCGCTTGCGCTGCGCCGGTGGCGCGCTCGGTCTCCTCGAGTCGCACCTCACCCTCGACGAGGCCATCGCACCGATAGCGTCCGCTCGAGTCCGTCTGCACCACGCGCCACAGCTCGGATTCGCCGCGCGACTGACGCACGAGAAGCTCCGCATGCGCCATCGGCCGACCTTCGCAGTCGTAGGCCGTGCCTTCGAGGGCCGCGTGTCCGAAGTCGACTCGCGTCGTCGCCGTCCCCGCGGTCCACGTGCTGTGGACGCGGGTCATGGCGACGACCGAGACCCGCAGCGTGAGGTTCCCGGACAGGGTCGTCTCCACGGGGAGCTCGCCCCCGGCTCCCGTCATACCGCGCAGCGCGATGCTCCCCGTCGCATCCACGAGCTCGACCGCGGCTCCTTCGAGCGGTTCGCCGCCGAGCGTGACCACGATGGCCGAAGCTCCACCCAGCGCCGCGTCCGGCACTGCCACGCCCGCGACGCTGGCCTCGGACTCTCGCGGCGCCGAGAGTTGCGCCGGATCGACGCCCCGCGGCACCTCGACCACGCGAATCTCGCGCTGCTCGAGCACTTCGCCCTGGGCGCGATGCAAGTCCATCCAGCGCACCACGCCGGCGAGCGACACCACGGCTGCCGCCGCGCACATCATGAGCAGCGCCTGAAGCTCTCGGGGCATCGCCTTCACGAAGGCGAACTCGGCCGCGGGCTCTCCGAAACCTGAGCTGCGCTCCATTTTTCGACCGGTTCCCGTGGAGCGCTTTCGCGAATCCCCTTCCTCTCGCGGTCGTTCTCCGCGGATCGCAGCCCTCGACGCCGAGCGCGCGCCGTGGCAAGGTCTCGCCATGCGACCCGAAGCGTGCAACCGGCTCGTGGCGACTGTGGTCCTGCTCGCAGCTTCGTGCGCCGTCACCGACACGGCACCCGAGCGCGCGCGAGCGGCCCCGAACATCGTGTTCATCCTCGCCGACGACCATGCGGCGCACGCGATCGGCGCCTACGGGGCGAAGCCCGCGGTCACGCCCCACATCGACCGGATCGCTGCCGAAGGCCTGCGCTTCGAGAACGCCTTCTGCGGCAACGCGATCTGTGCTCCGGCGCGCGCGACGCTGCTCACGGGAACACACAGCCACATCCACGGAGTGATCGACAACGCGGCGCGCTTCGACGGCTCCCAGCCGCACTTCGCGAGCGCGCTGCGGGCGGCGGGGTACCAGACGGCCCTCGTCGGAAAGTGGCACCTGAAGAGCGAGCCCACGGGCTTCGACCACTGGGAAGTGTTCCCCGACCAAGGTCAGTACTACAACCCGCAGCTCCAGTCGGCGGCAGGCACGCGCCGCGTCGAGGGCTACGCGAGCGAGGTGGTGACCGACCTCGCGCTCGAGTGGCTGGAGCAGCGCGACTCCCAACGCCCGTTCCTCCTCTGCCTCCACCACAAGGCCCCGCATCGCTCGTGGGAGCCTGGCCCGAAGGAACTCGCGCTGTTTGCCGACGAGGAACTCCCAGAGCCCGCCACGCTCCTCGATGACTACTCGACGCGCGCGGCAGGCGCTGCCGCGCAGGAGATGAGCGTCGCGCGCGACCTCACGCCCTTCGACCTCAAGCTGGCGAAGCCCACCCCCACGCGCCCCGAGGATCTCGCGGCGTGGTCGCGCGCCTACGACGCCGAGAACGCGGCGCTCGCCCAACAGCCGCTCGAAGGCGACGCGCGCACACGCTGGAACTTCCAACGCTACCTCAAGGATTACCTCCGCTGTGTCGCCGGTGTCGACGCCAGCGTCGGGCGCGTGCTCGACTGGCTCGACCGCCGAGGCCTCGCCCGCGACACGCTCGTGATCTACGCCTCCGATCAGGGCTTCTTCCTCGGCGAGCACGGCTGGTACGACAAGCGCTGGATCTACGAGGAATCCCTGCGTTTTCCCCTCCTCGTCCGCTGGCCCGGCGTGATCTCGCCCGGCACCACCGAAGAACGCCTCGTCTCCGGCATCGACCTCGCGCCGACCCTGTGCGAGCTCGGCGGTGCCGCGGCGCTCCCGCGCGCGCAGGGCATGAGCCTCGCGCCACTCTTGCGCGGCGACCCTTCGGCCACGTGGCGCGATGCGATCTACTACCGCTACTACGAGTACCCCGAGCCGCATCGCGTCGAGCCTCACTACGGGCTGCGCACCGCGACGCACAAGCTCGTGCACTTCCCTCGCCTCGGCGCCACCGAGCTCTACGACCTTCGCGCGGACCCCCGCGAGCTGCGCAACCTCGCGCACGATCCGCGGCACGCCGACCTCGCCGCGCGCCTCGACGCTCAGCTGCTGCGACTCGCCGAGCAGTACGGCGACCGACTCTGAGCAAGGGGCACTCGGGCGAGGCGTAAGAAACGACCGCGGGCTCGCGCACCTCGAAGGAGCGCGAGCCCGCAGCGTTGTATGGAGCCAGAGACGGGATTCGAACCCGTGACCCCCGCTTTACGAAAGCGGTGCTCTACCACTGAGCTACACTGGCGAGTCCTTCGGGGCGAACCCCGTCGGCGTGGAGCGTGGATCGAACTTGGGGCGGCTTGGCTTGAGCCAGCCGGACCGAGGAGTCCCGCGGATGCCACTCTTGCGAGTCGACCGCCGCGGCCCCAAGTCGGACCGTGAGAGTCTCTTTAGTGGTGCATCGCGCCGAGAGCAGCGCGATCCGCGGCCGAGAGGTTGCCGACGGCCTGCGCCGCGGCCTTGCGGACCGCGACCGGAGCGTCGGAGTGGGCCACGCCCGCGAGCACGGCAGCCGCCTCACCGGCGACACCACCACGGGCGAAGATCGACGAGCAGGCGCGAGCAGCAGCCTCGCGGACCGCCTCCGAGCGAGCGCCGTCCGCCGCCACGGCGGCGAGAGCCGCAACGTGCGCGTCCTTGCCCGCCGAGCACAGCGCATAGGCCGCGCCGACCGCCACGTTGTCCTTGCGACCGAGCGCGCCCGCGAGGGCGTCCGCGGCCGAGGCGATGTTCGTGCCCGTGCCCGCGAGGGTCGCGAGCAGGTTGGCGGCCTCGGCCGAGAGGGCGTCCGCCTTCTCGCGCTCGGCCCCCATCGACTCGCTCATCGCGGCGCTGATGGCCGAGACGTCGGCAGGGTTCTCGAGAACGCCGGCGACGGTGTCACCGAAGGCCTCCTTGGCGGCCTCGGGGTTGCCCGAGACGAGGAAGATCGGCGCCTTGGCGAAGGCCGCCTCGGCCTTGATCTCGTCGATCACCTGCTGGGCGGCGACGTCGGGCAGCGAATCGCTGACGACCACCGCGTCGAGGCCCGGCATGCGGCGCAGGCTGGCGAGGCCGACGACGCCGTTCGAGCTCGAGTTGACCATCATGCCCGCGGCGCTCAGCGCGCCAGCGACGGCCTGACCGCGCGTGGCGTCGGCGTCGATGACGTACGCGAGGCGGACCACATCGCGACCGGCGACCTCGCCGAGCGCTCGGACCACCTCGGCGGAGGCGGCACCCTTGCCCCACGTCGCCATGCGGCCGAGGGCCACGGCGGCCTCGGAGCGAACCGCGCCGTCCTTCGAGGCGAGCGCAGCGCGCATGCCCGCGGTCGGAGCGGGAGCCATCTCGGCCAGGGCGGCGACGAGCACCGCGGCGGTGCCGCTGTCGCCCTGCGAGAGGGCCTTCGCGAGGCCGGCGTCCGCGCCGCCGGGACCGGTCATGGCGAGGGCCACGTGGGCCTTCTCGACCATCGACTGCAGCTCGCCGACATCCGCGCCCGAAGCCGCGAGGGCGTTCACGGCAGCGATCGTGCCGGCTTCCGCGCGGGCGAGGCCCGGCAGGACGTCGGGGCAAGCCGCGTCGGCGACGTGCGCCGCGGTGAAGAAGGCGCGCGAAATGGCGTCCGCGTAGAGCGAGCGCGGGGTCGCAGTCGCGACGAGACCGCCGTCGGCCCAGCTCCACACGACGTCGCTCCACTGGTGGTCTGCGAGGACCATGCCCGAGCGCATGTGGTAGGCCTCGCCGAGCGCGCACAGGTCGCGGCAGGCGTTGCCCGAGGACTTGACCGCGCCGAGGGCGGCCTTGGCGGCATCGGCCACCGAGGCGTCGGCGTCGGCGGTGCAGCGGGCCACGCAGCCGGCGGCGCGCATGTCGCCGATGCGGCCGAGCACGTAGACGATGTTGCGGCGCAGGAAGGCATCGTCAGAACCGAGAGCGGCGCAGAGCGGCAGCACCACGTCGGTGCTCATCTCGGTGAGCGCTTGGATCGCGGTCGTGCGGTTCTCTTCGTCGGCGGTGCTGCCGAGCCAACCGAGGAGGTGCGGCACGGTGTACTCGCCGTGGTCGGCCGAGAGCTGGCGGATCGCCTTGCGGCGCTCGACGGGGTTGTCCGTCGAGAGTTGCTTGACGAGCGCCTTGATCGCGTCGGCGTCGTTGCGACGCTCACGGCGGGCGGCGTCGACGAGCGACATCATGCGGCGACCGACGAGCTCGATGTCGCCCTTCGTGCGCAGGATCTCGAGCCACACGTCGTGGTCGGTGCCCGTCCACAGCGCGTAGGCCTGCTCGGCGCTCGGATCCATCGCGAGCACCTTTTGGAACATGCGCAGCGCCTCGTCCTTGCGGTCGCGCTGCAGGAGGTCGACGGCCTGCTTGAAGGTCCCTTCGATGTCCTGGGCCAGCGCGGCGGGGGCGGTGAGGCAAAGCGCGGCGAGGGCCAGACCCAGCTTCCGGTACGATCCGGTCATGTTCGTGACTTCCTTGTGGGGCGGGGGCTCTTGCGGAGCGGGCGGCTCGCGCGTTCCGCTCCGAAGGGGTCGGGGCGGGTGGGACGCGCGGGCACTCTAGAGGGGGCCCGTTCCGGCGAAAGGTCGGGGAATGATAGCGGTGGGAGGGGGCGGGTCAAGCGCGGGGACGAAGCCTCCGCCCTCGGACACGCCTTCGCGCGCTACTACCCCAGTGCCGCGGGCAGTCTACGGGCCTTGGGCGCGGTGCCTCCGCGGGCGAGCAGCTCGGCGATGAAGCGCCCCGCAGCCGCGACCAGCGGCGGCGTCGGGGCCAGCGCAAGGAGCACGGGCACCTCCCCCGCTTCCCAGACGGCCCGATCGAGCGACTGGGGCGAACCGAACCACAGGAGCGCGAGCGGGCGGCCGCCGCGCGCGGCCTCCGCGGTGAGTGCGCGCAGCCGCTCCCGCTCGTCGGCGCTGAGCCCATATCGCCCGCGCCCCGCCCGAGCCTCGCAAAAGACCGGTTGGACGTCCAAGTCCCCCGCGAGCGACGCGAGCTCGCCCCGCAGCGACGCGAGCAGCGCGGTGAATTCCGGAGTCTCGGCCGCGGGGATCGACTCGAGGAGCCGCACTCCGCCGACGCGTGGGTTCGGTCCGAGCGGCCAGTGCTCGCGGGAGCTGCGCAGTGCGCGGTCGGCGAGCCGCTCGGCGAGGCGTGCCGCGTCCGCGGCCGACACCGGCGAGGTCGGACGGGAGCGCAGGCTCTCGCGCAGCGCGAGCGCCCGCTCGGCGGCTTGCCGCAGGCGTTCGAGGGGCAGCGCAGGAGTGCCTGCCGCCGCGAGCAGCTCCTCGGCTGCGGCCTGCGGGTCGTGAGGACACAACAGCACATCACATCCGGCCGCGAGCGCGCGCACATAGCGCGGCGCAAAGCGCTCGAGCGCGCCCATGTTCATCGCGTCGCTCACGACAGTCCCGCGGAAGCCGAGCTCGCCGCGCAGGACCTCCTCGATCACCGCACGCGAGAGGGTCGAGGGCAGCCCCGCTTCGCCCGTCAGCGCGGGAACATCGAGGTGCGCGATCATCACGCAGTCGCTGGAGTGAGCCACGAGACGTTCGAACGGCACGAGCTCGCGTTCGCGCAGCCGCCGCGCGTCACCGCGCACGGCAGGGAGCTCGACGTGGCTGTCCTGCGACGTGTCGCCGTGGCCGGGGAAGTGCTTGGCACAGGCGCCCGCGCCGCCCGCGCGCAGACCTTCGAGCAGCGCGACCGCACGCGCCGCCGCCTCGCTCGGTCGATCGCCGAAGCTGCGCGTGGCGATGATCGGGTTGTCGCGCTCGGTGTTGACGTCTCCGACCGGCGCGAGCACCAGCTCGGCTCCGCACGCGCGCGCCTCGCGAGCCGTCAGCTCACCGGCGGCCCAAATCCAGTCGAGTTCGTCCGGCTCCGCACCGGACGAGCCGCAGGCCGCCGAAGCGAGCGCGAGCGCGGGAGGCAGGCGCGTCGCACCGCGAAAGTGCAGCCCCGCGCCCTGCTCCAGATCCACCGCGGCGGCCGGCGGCGGCACGCCGAGCTCCGCGCAAATGGCGCGCAGCCGCGCGATCAGCTCCGCGAGCGCACCCGCCCCCGCGGGCGTGCGACCAAAGGCCGTCACGATCGCAGGCGGAAAGCGCTCGAGGTAGGCGCGCGACGGCAGCACCTCGGTCGGACTGGCGATGGTCCCCGGAACGCGGACCTCGGGCGCGAGTACGGCGCCGACCCAACGCTCGATCGTCTTCGTATCGGTCATGGAAAGTTGCGGGCAGCGTAGCGAGCGGCGCGCGGCGGCGTCAGTCCAGCGCGGGCCATGAGAGCTTGCCGAGCACACGTCCCGCTCGCGCGCCCGTCGCGCTCGGCCGCGTCACAGGGATCGCCAGCGCGCAGCGCGCGCCGAGCGTCGCGAATACCAGCGCCTCGCGCGCGTCCGGATCGACGCCGAAGTCTTCGCCCGACGCGACCGGCTGCGGGCAGCGCAGCGCCAGCGTGTTCATCACGCGCTGGTGGTGCACTCCCCCACCGCAAACGACGAGCCACTGCGCGCGCACGTCGAAGTCGCGCAGCGCTCGGGCCACCGAGAGCGCGACGAAGTCCGCGGCGGTCGCGAGCAAGTCTTCGCGCCGCTCCACCCCGAGCTCGCGCGCCCGCGCCACCACGCCTTCCACCCACGCCTCACCGAAGGTGTCGCGGCCCGTGCTCTTCGGCGGCGGCTTGGCGAGGAACGGATGCCGTGCGAGTTCCTCGAGCAAACCCGCGTGCGCCGTGCCCGCGAGCGCGGCGCGGCCACCTTCGTCGAAGGGCCGATCGAGGAGCCGCCGCGCAAGACCGTCGAGCAGCGCGTTGGCCGGCCCCGTGTCGAACGCGCGCGCGTTCTCGACGGGATCGTCCGAGAGGAGCGTGACGTTGGCCATGCCGCCCAAGTTCAGGATCACGGCGGGGCGCGAGAGCTGTGCGAACACCAGGTCGTCGGCGAGCGCGGAGATCGGAGCCCCCTCGCCACCCGCCGCGATGTCGCGCTGCCGAAAGTCGCTCGCGACCGCGCAGCCAGCTTCCTCGGCCACGAAGTCGCCATCTCCGAGCTGAACGGTGGCCGCGCCGCTCGGCTCGTGGCCGTCGTGATGCCAGACGGTCTGTCCGTGGCTCCCGACGAGGTCGAGTGCGAGGCGATGCTCTTGCGCGAGCGCGCGCGCGGCGCGGCCGAACGCGCGGCCGAGGTCGCGCGAGAGCAACGCGCTCTCGCGCAGCCCGAGCGCGCCGCCGTCGAGGACCGCGCGCACGGCACGGCGCAGCTCTGAGGGGTACTCGCGGGTCGCGAAGGCAAGCAAGCGCGGCGCGCCGAGCGGGAGCTCCTCGCTGCGCGCGTCGAAGCGCACCAGCGCGACGTCGATGCCATCGGCGGAAGTACCCGAGAGCACGCCCGCGACCACCGCGGAGCCGTCGTGCAGGCGCTGTCGCAGTCGATCGAGCGGATGAGAACGTTCCGTCATGGGAGCGGCGCAGGATAGCGCGGCGCGCGGCCGCGGGAATCCGCTACGCTGCGCGTCATGGCCCGAGAACGCGCAACCGTGCTCATCGTCGACGACGACAGCGACATCCGCATGTCGCTCGAAATGATGCTCCAGTACGAGGGTTTCGAGGTCTGGACCGCAAAGGATGGCGCCGAGGCTCTCGCGCGGCTCGATCGCGAAGCTCAGGCCGGACAGGCTGCGGAGCTCGTCCTGTGCGACGTGAAGATGCCGCGCCTCGATGGACCCGGCTTCCTCGACGGACTCGCGCAGCGCGCGGGCGCGCCGAGCGTGATCATGATCAGCGGCCACGGCGACATCGCAACCGCCGTCGATGCGCTGCGGCGCGGCGCGGTCGACTTCATCGAGAAGCCGCTGGAGCAAAACCGCGTCGTCGTTTCGCTGCGCAACGCGCTGCGCGAGCGCCGCCTCGCGACAGAGAACGCAAGCCTCAAAAGCAAGCTCGCGGAGCCGTGGCGCCTCGTCGGCACCAGCGCGGCGATGCGCACGCTGCGCGAGCAAGTCTCGCGCGTCGCGCGCAGCGACGCTTCGGTGCTGATCACCGGCGAGAATGGCTCCGGCAAGGAGGTGGTCGCGCGCCAGATCCACTTGGAGAGCTCGCGCGCCTCCGCGTCCTTCGTCGCCGTGAACTGCGCGGCGATTCCCTCGGAGCTGATCGAGTCCGAGCTCTTCGGTCACGAGCGCGGCAGCTTCACCGGCGCGACGGAGCGCCGCGTGGGCCACTTCGAGCTCGCGCACCAAGGCACACTTTTCCTCGACGAGGTCGGGGACATGCCGCTCGCGGCGCAGGCCAAGGTGCTGCGCGCGCTCGAGACACGCGAGATCACGCGCGTCGGCGGCCAGCGCGCGCAGCCTGTCGACATCCGCATCGTCGCAGCGACGAACGCGGACCTCGCCGCGGCCGTCGAGGCGAAGACGTTCCGGATGGACCTCTTCTACCGACTCAACGTCGTGCCGCTGCGCGTCCCGTCCTTGCGCGAGCGTCCCGAGGACATCCCCGCGCTCGCCGCGCACTTCCTGCGCGAGCTCGGCTCGCGCGTCGGACGCGTCCCGCACGCGCTTGCGCCGGAGGCGCTCGAGCTGCTCGCGACGCTCGAATTCCCCGGCAACGTGCGTCAGCTGCGCAACCTGCTCGAAGGCGCCTGCGTGCTCGCCGAGGGCCCGACGCTCTCCCGCGCCGATCTCGAGCGCATCTTGGAGAACGGCAGCGCGCGCAGCACGCCGACGCGCTCCGCTGCGGGAGCGAGCGATGTCTTCGCGACCGCGACGTTCGAGGAATTCAAGGATCGGAGCGAGGCCGAGTTCTTCCGCCGCAAGCTCGCCGAGAACGAGGGCAACGTGAAGCGCACCGCCGAGCTGCTCGGCATGCAGCGCTCGCACCTCTACAAGAAACTCGAGCGCTATGGGCTGAAGTAGTCGCGGCCGCGAGCGCCGTGAAACGCAGCGCGGGCCGGCGAGAGACTCTCGCCGGCCCGCGCCGTTTCGCGTTCCGCTCCGCGCCGAGCGGGCGGAACCGAGGTCACTTGACCTCGGGGATGCGCAGCTGCATGCCGACCTTGAGGCGGTTGGGATCGTCGCCGATCACATCGCGGTTGGCGTCGTGGATGCGCTTCCAGTGCTTCGTGGTGCCGTACACGGTCTTCGAGATGGAACCGAGCACGTCGCCCGACTTGACGGTGTACATGCCGTTGGCCCATGCAGCGCTCGGCGCGGCAGCGCCCGCAGCAGCCGGAGCGGCGGCGACGCGCACGTCACCCGAGGCGGACTTTGCCGGGACTTGGATGCGCGTGCCCGCGGTGAGCTTGGCCTCGTCCTGGCCTTCGTTCGCAGCGTGCAGACGCGCGACGTGCAGCGGCGAGCCGTAGTAGGTCTGCGCGAGCGCCTTGAAGGAGTCGCCGGCCTTCCACGTGTACACCATCACCTCGTCGCTCGACGTCGGCTCGAGTCCGACCGTCGTGACGAGGAACGAGCTCGCGACAGGCTGCGCAGCGATCGGAGCCGGCGTGACGACCGCGGGCGCGGGCTGCGCAACCTTGGACAGGTCCTGTCCAACGTTGCCTGCGACCGGCGCGGCGGGAGCGTCGAGCTTGACCGAGGCGCTCATCACGCCGCCGGCCTCCGACTTCTCCACACCCGCTTCCGCGACGTCTGCGGCCGCCTTGCGGCGGTTGCGCGCGGCGACTTCGAGCGCCTCCTCCTCACCTCCGCCGTTGAGCGAGATGCCGAGGATGACTGCGACGAGGAACAGGACAGTGATGACGACGATCTTTTCGAGACGGCCCATGGACGTTGAACGCCCTCCCCTAAAGCCTTGAGGTGACAGAACTTGCCCGCGCTGCAGAGGGCAGCGCGGAGTGTGCGGCCGAGACCCGCGAGCGAAAGTGCTCACGCGTCCGCAGCGTGCCCACAGAAGGCCAAACCGGAGAGACGTTTTCCACAAAATCCTGCGTGTTGTTCCGCTACCAGCACCGGATGCTGGGGGGTGGAGGCGTTCGAGAGCGCACGTTTCCACCGCTTACCCACAACCCGCCGAGTCGCTTGCCGGGGCTCGACAGCCCCGCTAAGGTGCGCCTCCGGCTGGCCCTTGGAGGGGCCCCCGGGAGGGGGCCACCACCCACCTCCCCGAGCCCTTCGCCCCCACCCATGCGCCGCCCCCATTCGGGCCCCTTGCGGGCCTTCGTTTTCGTGCTCCTCGGCTCGCTCGCCCTGCTCTGGGCGTCGAGCTGCGCGTCGACTGGCACGAAGGCCGCCGCGGACGGCGCCGAGCCCTGCCGCATCGCGCTCCACGAGTACCGCGCGAAGAAGAGCTTCGAGCTCGTCAACGAGGCGCACACCGGCCGCTTGGAGCAGTACTCGAAGCTCAGCACCAACTTCGACCGCAAGGTGCAGACGAACGAGATCATGGCCGACCTGCTCGGCTGGATGGAGCGCGAAGGATTCCGCGCGCTCGCGGTGTCCGGCTCGGCCCCGACCGCTGCAGCGGGCAGCGACGTGGCGTGGTGCCTCGAGGTCGAGCTGCCGAGCGGGACGCGCCATCTCACCGTGCAAAAGGGCATCGCGCCCGACAACTACGCCATCTGCCGCACGCTCAAGGCGGGCTTCCTCGACATCTACAACGCCACCTTCGCTGGACAGGCCACCCAGACGAAGGAGGGCGAGTCCCCCTTCACGGCGCCGACGCCCAAGGCTCGGACGCGCCCCTGATGTCGATCGCGTCCGCCTATCCCCGCGCGCTCGCGATCGTGCCCGCACGGCTCGCGTCCCAGCGTCTGCCGCGCAAGATGCTGCTCGCCGAGACGGGCCTGCCGCTGTGCGTGCACACCGTGCGCAACCTCCGTCGCTGCCGCGCGCTCGCGCGCGTCGTGCTCGCGGTCGACGATGCGGAAGTCCTCGCGGCGGCACAGGCGCACGGCGTCGAGGCCGTGATGACGCGGGTGGAGCACGCGAGCGGCACCGACCGCGTCCACGAGGCGGCGAGCGTGGTCGGCGGCGACTTCGAGGTCGTGGTCAACGTGCAGGGCGACGAGCCCGAGCTCGATCCGGAGGACTTGGAGCGGCTCGTCGCCGCGTTTCGCGACCCCGCGGTCGAGACAGGGACCCTCGCGGCGCCCTTCCAGCGTCCTGAAGAGGCGCTCGAGCCTCAGGTCGTGAAGGTGGTTCGCGCCGAGAACGGCGACGCGCTGTACTTCTCGCGCGCCCCGATCCCCCATCGCTCGACGGACCCGACCCGCTCCTACGCTCGCGCTGACGCACGGCCGTGGGCGGAGGTCGCGCGGCGCCATGTCGGCGTGTACGCGTTCCGCCCCGCGGCGCTCGAGCGTTTCGTGCGCTCGCCCGCTGGTGTGCTGGAGCGCCTCGAGAACCTCGAGCAGCTGCGCTGGCTCGAGCAAGGCGGACGCATGCGAGTCGTCGACGCGGGGCGCGTGCCTCTCGGAATCGACACGCGCGCCGATTACGATGCGTTCGTCGGGCGCTTTCGGAGCATGGCCGCGCGCTAGCGAGCGCGGGGCCCAAGATCGAGTTTGGAGCGGGGGAGCAACATGAAGCACATCTTCGTGACGGGCGGGGTCGTTTCGAGCCTCGGCAAGGGACTGACGTCGGCGGCGATCGGCATGATCCTCGAGCGCCGCGGCCTCAAGGTGTCGATGCAGAAGCTCGACCCGTACATCAACGTCGACCCCGGGACGATGAGCCCCTACCAGCACGGCGAGGTGTACGTGCTCGACGACGGCTCGGAGACCGACCTCGACCTCGGACACTACGAGCGCTACACGACGGCGCGTCTCAACCGTTATTCGAACTACACGACGGGCAAGATCTACAGCGAAGTGATCGCGCGCGAGCGCCGCGGCGACTACCTCGGCAGCACCGTGCAGGTGATCCCGCACATCACCGACGCGATCAAGGATGCGATCCGCAACGGCGTGGCGCCCGGCGCCGACGTCGCGATCACGGAGATCGGCGGCACGGTCGGCGACATCGAGAGCCTCCCGTTCATCGAGGCGATCCGCCAGTTCGCGCTCGAGATTCCCGCGAGCGACGTGATGTTCGTGCACCTGACGCTCCTGCCCTACCTGCGCGCGTCGGGCGAGATGAAGACCAAGCCCACGCAGCAGTCCGTGGGCAAGCTGCGCGAGATCGGCATCCAGCCCGACGTGCTCATCTGCCGCACCGAGCAGCCGATGACCGACGACATGGCGCGCAAGATCAGCCTGTTCTGCAACGTGCGCCGCGAGGCGGTGATCGAAGAGCGCGACGTCGAGTTCTCGATCTACGAGGTGCCGACGATGCTCGTGAAGGCCGGGCTCGACCGGATCATCACGCGGCGCTTGGGGCTCCCCTCCGAGGGCGAGACCCAACTCGGCGACTGGAACCGCATGATCGAGGACCTGCGCAAGACCACCGACACCTGCGAGATCGCGGTGGTCGGCAAGTACACGCAGCTCCACGACGCCTACAAGTCGATCTACGAGTCGCTCGCGCACGCGGGCATCGCCAACGGCTGCAAGGTGAAGATTCGCAAGGTGCGCGCCGAGGACTACGCAGACCAAGGCGCGGCGCTGATCGAGGGTTGCGACGGGCTCCTGATTCCCGGCGGCTTTGGAGAGCGCGGCGTCGAGGGCAAGATCAAGGCGATCCGCCATGCGCGCGAGACGGGGCTGCCGTTCTTCGGCATCTGCCTCGGGATGCAGTGCGCGACGATCGAGTTCGCACGCAACGTGCTCAAGCTCGACGGCGCCAACACGGAAGAGCTCGACCCGCAGTCGCCTCACCCCGTGATCCACTTGATGGCCGATCAGGCCAACGTCCACGAGAAGGGCGGCACGATGCGCCTCGGCGCCTGCGACTGCAGCCTCGTCCCGGGCACGCTGGCCCAGCGACTCTACAAGGCCTCGGCGATCCGCGAGCGCCATCGCCACCGCTTCGAATACAACAACGCTTACCGCGCACGCTTCGAGGCCGCGGGCCTCGTCACGAGCGGCGTGAACCCGCAGCGCGATCTCGTCGAGATCGTCGAACTGAAGAACCACCCGTTCTTCATCGGCGTGCAGTTCCACCCCGAGTTCAAGTCGAAGCCGCTGCAACCGCACCCGGTGTTCGACGGCTTCGTCGCGGCCGCCCTCGCGCACGCGCGCGGCGGCGCCCCGACGAACAAGACCGAGCGCTCACGCGCCTGAGCTTCCGCACTCGCAGAGGGAGGTCCGCCGAAACCTTGCGCGGCGGGCTCCGCTCAACGATTGCGGAAGACCTCGATCCAACGGCCGAGCGCGCCGTCGGCGCGCAGTCCCGCGTACAGGCTCGACGTCACGCGCAGGACGCCCGCGGAGTCGATGAAGAGCAGCCATGCTTGATGCTCGTCGCCGGCGCTCCCGCGCGCCTGCTCCAAGTCCGCGGAACCGTAGTCGACGAGCGTGAGCCGCGCGCGGAAATGCGGATCGAGCTTCGCATCGAGCTCAGCGACCACCGCCGCGCGCAGGTCGGCCCCTAGCGCGCGCGGTAGCGCGAGGACGACGGGAATCTGGATCGACTGCCGCGTGACGATGCGCTCGAGGTCGCTCGCGCGGTCGACGATCTTCTTGCGCACACGGTCCGGCGCACCGGCCGGCGCATCGGCAGCCTCGGGCAGTGGCATCCATGCGCACAGCGTGCCCTTGGCGCTGAGGGGAATGCCGACGAGCTTGCGATTCGCACTGTCGCGGAACGTCGCGACGCGCGGCCGATCGATCAAGACCGGCGGCGGAACACGCTCGAGCGGTGCGATGCTCGCGCTGCGGTCGAGCCGCTGCACGCTCACGCTGGTGACCTTGTACGAGCCGAGCCCGCTCGCGAAGCCCACGTAGCCTTCGAGCGGCATGCCATCGGGCGTGTGGTAGGTCGCGAGGTACTCGCCTTCGATGAAGAGGTGCAGCGCGCCGCCGTCGATCGCGAGCTCGGCCTCGAAGGCGGAGACCGTGCGCCCGAACTCGAAGCCGCCGCCGCGCGTGGAGCCGTCGAGTCCCCCATCGCGCTCGTAGAGCCCCGAGAGGCTCCAGTCGACGCTGGCGAGCTCCGCGGGCTCCTCCTTGTCGCCGATCGCGAAGGCGTAGTCGCCGCCGCTGAAGTGGAGCCGCGCGTTGCGATCGCGACGCTCGTAGCCGACCACCACGGAGCCGTTGAAGGCGGCACTCGTCGGCGCAATGCGCAGGCGCACGCGCCAGCGGCCGGGCTCGATCCACAGATTCGAGCGCACGAAGGCCTCGTGCACGCCGCTCGCGCGATCCTGAGAGCCTGTGCCGATGCGAGGCGTCGAGCGACCGACGTACAGCGCTCCGCGGTCGTCCGTGCACCACAGCCCGGGAGTGCGGCGGTCGTCGAAGCCGACGAGCTTGTCCTCGATCCAACCGTGCGCTGCGAGCGAGCGGCGCGGCTCGTCGAAGGGCACGAGCTGCGCGGAGTCCAGCGCGGGCGCGGCGAGGCTCGGCACGAGCAGCGGCACACCGAGCAGACTCGCGACTCGATCGTGATCGGCCGCGAGAGCCGCGGCGGAGAGCTTGCGTCCATCGCCCGAGTAGGTCGCCACCGCCTGCTTCCAGAGCTCGAGCAACGCACGCATCTTGGGGAGTCGCGCGAGCATCGGCGCCGCTCCGCTCGGCGAAGAGGCGGCAAAGCCGCGCGCTTCGATGTCCCGTGCGAGGACCCACGCGCCCTCGCGCCGTCCCGCTCCCGCGAGCAGCTCGCGCAGCGCGGAGTCCACGGAGTTCCAGCGCTCGTCGACGGCGAGGGACCAGCCCAAGGCCGCGGTCGCGCCCGCTTCGTCGCCCAGCGCCTTCAGCAAGAATCCGGCCGCGCGAGCCTGATCTTGCCCCAGCCACGGCTCGGCGCGCCCGCGCGACCACACCCACGTCGGCTCGTCGAGCACCGTCTCGCTCCAGCGACTCGCGCGGAAATCCCCGGCGTTCTGCGTGTAGCGCTCCGTGAACGGCTTGAGGTCGCGCCAGTAGAAGCCCTCGATGAACGTCGCGAAGCCGGTCGCGAACGCATCGAAGTCCTTGGGGCGCCCCTCGGCTCCATCGCAGAACCAATACGTGAAGGCCTCCAGCGGCGACTTGCGATCCCCCGTGCGGCTCTTCATGTAGCGCTGGAGGCGCTCTTGGAAGAGCGGCTTGCCGGGCGTTTCGTACCAAGTGTCGAGGTACACGTAGAGCGCGTAGCCCGCGACGTAGTTGTCGCGGTAGTCCTCGATCTCGCCCGACACGAGGTCGCGCAGCTTGTCGCGGCCGTTGTAGCCGCGGTAGCGCGCGTCATCGAGCGTGCCGAAGCTCGCGTGCATCGGCACGAACTTCGTGTCCTCGATGTTGGCGTACGCCGCGCCGGTCCACACGGCCCGCCCCTCGGCGAGCCACGCGGGGATCCCCGGATAGAGCGCGCCATCGAAGCGGTGCGTCAGCTCGTGCGTCAGTCCGCGCCCGAGCCCGTCGATGGAGCTGATCGACATGCGCAGCGTCGTGACGTCGCCCGCCTGAAATCCGCCGACCCAGAAGAACGGCGCGCCCTCGCTCTCCAGCCCCGCGGACTCCGCCACGAGCCGCACCAGCCCCGGCCGACCCACGAAGGGATCGCTGCCGTACCAACCGGCGAGCCGCGTGTGGTGGTCCTCCACCGTCGCGGCCGCGCCGAGAAGAGTCGCGTGCCCGCACACGGTCTCGATGCGGTACCAGCTGCGCGGCGACAGCGCGACGCCGGGGTTCGAGAAGCGCGCGTGGTCGCGCGTGAACGCATCGCGCGCGTCGCCGTCGAGATCCTCGAGCCGCTCGACGGTCCACGGCTCGCCGAGCTTCTCGCCGAGTCGCTGGCGCGAGCGCTCGAGCACCGCCTCCGCCGTCGAGCGCACCCGCGAGAGGTCGGGGGCTGCCGGACCTTCGAGATCGTGGAAGGAACTCTGTGCGCAGATGCCTCTCAAGACGAGCGCGATCTCGATCGCTCGTCCCCAATCACCCGACGCTTCCGCGGAGCCGAGCTTCTTCTCCAGAGCCTCCAACGTCGCCTTGCGCGCCGCGGTCGTCAGCGGGAATCCCGGCGGAAAGGCCGCAGCGTGCGCGGAGATCAGCGCGGGCGTGCCATGGATCACTTCGCGCCCGAGCTGCGCCGCCCAGCCCGCGACCAGCGTGCTCTCGACCGACTTCTCGGCGGCCTTGCGCGCGCTTCCGGAGAGCTCGGCCAGCTCCTCGGCCGCCGCGGCGCGCGCGAGCGCCAGTCCCGAGATCACCGTGTCCTTGGGCGTGAGCTTCTCCGACATCTCTCGCGCCAGCGCGAGCTTGCCCTTTCCGTCGCACAGCGCAGCCGCCGCCTCGTGGCTCCAGAGCGTGCGCGCGTCGGCATCGTCGCGCGCGATGTCGAGCAACAACGCCAGCGCCTTCTCCGAGCGCGGCTCGAGCTCCAGCGCGCGCAGACCGTGCCCGTAGGCCTCTTCCAGCGACTTCGCCGCCAGCGCGCGCCGCCCCGCCTCGACCGCAAGCTCCGCCGGCGAGGTGCGGGCGAGCTCGACCGGCGCCTCCGCCTTCGGCTCCTTCTTCTCCGGAGCCTTCTGCGCAACCAAGACCAACGCGGCGAGCCACAGCGCGTGCATGCCCCCACTGTACGAGCCGAGGGGCGCTCCTCAGAGCACCCCAGCGAAATCCACCGGCCGCGCGAAGCACAAAACCGAACGGCCGGAGAGCGCGGAGCGCTCCCCGGCCGTCGATGCGTTGGCGCTGCGCGCGCTAGCGATAGGCGGGCAGTCCGGTCAGCTCTTGGCCGATCGCCAGCGTGTGGATGTCGTGCGTGCCCTCGTAGGTGACAACGCTCTCGAGATTGCAGAGGTGGCGGCCGACCTGGTACTCGAGGCTGATGCCGTTGGCGCCGAGGATGTCGCGGCAGACGCGCGCGACCTCGAGGCCGAGCATCACGTTGTTGCGCTTGCCCATCGAGACGTGCGAAGGCGTGAGCTTGCCCGCGTCCTTCAAGCGGCCGAGGCGCAGGGCGAGCATCTGCCCCATGGTGATCTGCGTCGCCATGTCCGCGAACTTCTTCTGCGGAATCTGGAAGCCCGCGAGCGGCTTGTCGAACACGATGCGCGACTTGGCGTACTGCAGAGCCTCGTCGAAGCAGGCGTAGGCGGCGCCGAGACCGCCCCAAGCGATGCCGTAGCGTGCTTGCGTCAGGCAGCCGAGCGGCGCCTTGAGGCCGATCGCGTTCGGCAGGCGCGCGCTGTCCTTCACGACCACGTCCTGCAGGACGAGCTCGCTCGTGATCGAGGCGCGTAGCGAGAACTTGTGCTTCTGCTCGGGCGCGCTGAAGCCCGGCGTGCCTTCCTCGACGAGGAAGCCGCGGATGCCCTCGCTCGTGCGAGCCCACACGACCGCGACCTGCGAGCAGGTGCCGTTGGTGATCCACATCTTGCGGCCGTTGAGCACCCACTCGTCGCCCTTCTTGACGGCCGTCGTCAGCATGCCGCCGGGGTTCGAACCGAAGTCGGGCTCGGTCAGGCCGAAGCAGCCGATGGCCTTGCCGGAGGCGAGCAGCGGCAGCCAGCGGCGCTTCTGCTCTTCGGAGCCGTAGGCGAAGATCGGCCACATGACGAGCGAGCCCTGCACCGACACGAACGAGCGCAGGCCGCTGTCGCCGCGCTCGAGCTCTTGGCAGATCAGGCCGTAGGTGACGTTGTTCACACCGGCGCCGCCGTACTCGGCCGGAGTCGTCGGACCAAACACACCGAGCTCGGCGAGCTCGGGCACGAGGTCCATCGGGAAGGTCCCGGCCTCGAAGTGCTCCATCGCGATCGGCAGGTAGCGCTCGGTCACCCACGAGCGCACCGCGTCGCGCACCATGAGTTCGTCTTCGGAGAACTGATCGTCGAGTCCGAGGTAGTCGAGCTGGCGGAAGTTGGCGAAGGAACCCATGGCGTGGTGGCGCTCGCGGAGGGGTCGGAGGTGGGGCGTCGGCGGAGGCGCAAAGTGACTCCGCGTCGGCCGTGAAAAGCGGCGAGGATTGTAGCCCGCAGAGGGCACCCCCGCGTAGCCTCCGCGCCCGTGATCGAGCCCTGTCCGAGCTGCGGCTACGACTGGCCCTCGGGGGCCGCACAACCCTGCGTGACCTGCGCGGGAGCACTGCCGCAACCGCTCCGGCATGGCCCTAAAGGCCCGAGTCCGTTGCTCGACGGCCTGCTCGCACTGCCCAAGGGTGCCGCGCTCCTTGTCTCGACACGTGGCACGAAGCGTTGGCTCGTCCCGCCCGCGATCGCCACTTTCGGCGCATTCGTCGCGGCGACATGGTGGCTGTACCGGCAGGTGTCGCAGTGGGTCGAGCATGGCCGCGAGTGGGCCATCGCGCAGCTGCCCGAGCTCGGCGCGCCATGGCGCGGGCTCGCGGAGCAGGCCATCGACCAAGGCCTCTCGCTCGCCGCGGGCAAGCTCGCATCGGCGTTCGTCGCGCTCTCGCTCGGCCTGCTCGTGTCGCTCTGGGCCTTCTCGCTGCTGTACGAGCTGCTCGCCGGTCCGTTCCTCGACGAAGTTCACGGCGTGGTCGAGCGGCGCTGGTTCGGCGAAGACCCGCGCGCGGCGCGCGAGCGTCCCGAGGGAATCACGACGGGACAGTGCGCGGCGCTGCTCGGGTTGTGCGCGCTCGTCGGAGGCGCGCTGATCCTCGGCGCGGAGCTCGCACCGTGGCAACACGCGACATGGCTCGCAGCGGCGCTCTCGATCGGATTCGTCGCGCTCCTCGCATGGCGCAAGCCCGCGTTCGGCGCGTGGCTCCGCTGGCGCACCGCGGTCGAGCTCCGCACGGTCTTCGCGAGCCTCAAGGCCTCCTCCGTGTCGGGCCTGCTGCTCCTCTTCGCCCTGCCCGTGCTGTTCGTGCCGCTCGTCGGCAAGCCGCTGTTTGCGCTGTTCGCGGGCTTCACCACAGCGCTGAGCCTCTTGGACATCCCGATGTCGCGCCGCCGCTGGAGCTTCGCGACGCGCTGGCACTTCCTCTCGCGCAATCCGCTGCCATTGGTGGCCTTCGGAACCTGTGCGGGGCTCGGGTTCCTGCTCCCCGTGCTCGGCCCGCTCCTCGTGGTGCCCTGTGCCTCGGTCGGAGGACTGTGGCTCCTCGTGCGCATCGACAAGACCCACCTGCGCCGCGCACCCTGACGCCTCCGCGGCGCACCCCCACGCCCACCCTGCCCCGCATTGGCATACTCTCCGCCCTCCGATGCCCCGCTACCTCGTCACCAGCGCTCTCCCCTACGCCAACGGCCCGATCCACTTTGGCCACGTCGTCGGCGCCTACCTCCCCGCGGACGTCTACGTGCGCACGCTGCGCATGCAGGGCGAGGAGGTGCTCTACGTGTGCGGCACGGACGAGCACGGCGTCGCGATCACGATCGGCGCAGAGAAAGAGGGCGTCGCGTACCCCGAGTACGTCGCTCGTTGGCGCGAGGTGATCAAGAGCACCTTCGATCGCCTCGGCCTCGCCTTCGACATTTGGTCGGGCACCAGCGTCTGCCCGCAGCACGCAGGGCTCAGCCAAGACTTCTTCCGGCGCATCGATGTCAACGGCTACCTGCTGCAGCGCGAGACCGAGCAGCTCTACTGCACGAGCGACGCGAAGTTCCTCGCCGATCGCTACGTGACCGGCACCTGCCCCGCCTGCGGCTACGAGGCCGCGCGCGGCGACGAGTGCCCTCGCTGCGCGAAGTGGCTCAACCCGCTCGACTTCGCCGACCCGCGCTGCAAGGTGTGCGGCTCGCGGCCGGAGCGCCGCCGCACGACGCACTGGTACCTCGACCTGCCGAAGGTGCGCGACGAGTTCCTCGGGGCTTGGATCGCGACGCACGAGTGGAAGCCCAATGTCGGAACCTTCGTCGAAAACCAGATGAAGGAAATCGAGCCGCGCCCGATCACGCGCGACATGTCGTGGGGCGTTCCGCTGCCCGCGGGGACCCAGGGCGACATCGCCGGAAAAGTGCTCTACGTCTGGTTCGACGCGCCGATCGGCTACGTGTCGTTCACGCAGGAGTGGGCCGCGCGCGAAGGCCGCCCCGATGCGTGGAAGCGCTGGTGGCAGGACGGCGACACGCGCCTCGTGCACTTCATCGGCAAGGACAACATCCCGTTCCACTGCGTCGTGTTCCCCGCGATGCTGCACGCGACGAAGGACGGCTACGTGCTGCCGTGGCACGTGCCCGCGAACGAGTTCTACAACCTCCAAGGTCGCAAGTTCTCAACCTCGCAGGGCTGGACGATCCCGCTCGACGAGTTCTTTGCGAAGTACGACGCGCAGACGGCGCGCTTCTACCTGCTCTCGAGCGCGCCGGAGACCAAGGACAGCGAGTGGAACTGGAAGGACTTCCAGTCGTGCAACAACGCCCAGCTCGCCGACGCCATCGGCAACCTCGTGACGCGCGTGCTGAAGTTCGTCGACAAGCACTACGCGGGCCACATCCCCGCCTGCGCGAGCGAGCACGAGGCCGAGCTCGACCGCGTGCTGCTCGGCGAGTGCGGTGCCTTCGGCGATCCGGCCGAGCACGTGCGCGCCTTCAAGTTCCGCCGCGCGGCCGAGCAATTGATCGAGAACACCCGCGTGGCCAACGTGTTCGTCGATCGCTCCGCTCCGTGGTCGCTGCAGAAGACCGATCCCGCGCGCGCGGCGAGCGTGCTGTCGACCTGCGCGGAGTGGATCGGCTACGTGGCGCGCTGGATGGCGCCGTTCATGCCGGAGAAGGCGCAGGCGATCTGGGAGATGCTCGGGCAGTCGGGCTCGGTCACCGCACGCGGCTGGCCCGAGCGTCCGAGCGCGGGCACATGGCGCATCGGCCTCGCTGGCGCGAAGCTCGGTGCCGTCGCAGGCCTCTTCCCCAAGCTCGACGACAAGCAGATCGCCGCCGAGATCACGGCCTTGGAGGAGCGCTCCAAGGCGGCGACGGGCAGCTGAGCCGACCGCGCCCAACCCGCGGAGCGCGGCGCAAAAGGACGACGGGCGCCGACCACGGTGGTCGGAGCCCGTCGATGTTCGTTCCAGATCCAAGCGCAGCTGCCGATGCGGCGCCGCGCGGCGAGGACCCATGCTGCCTGCGAATCAGGCCTCGGTCATCGAATCCTTCAGGGACTTGCCCATGCGGAATCCGACCCGACGTCCGGCGACGATCTGAATCGGCTCCCCCGTGTGGGGGTTACGGCCGAGGCGGGCCTTGCGGTCCTTGACCTCGAACGTGCCGAAGCCTGCGATCGTGACCGACTGGTCCTCGCGCAGACCCTTCTGGATGCCTTCGAGCACCTTGTCGATCAAGGTCGCCGCTCCAAGCCGCGACAAGCGCAGCTCTTCCGCGACGAAGCCGACGAGTTGGCTCTTGTTCATCCAGAGAGGGGTCCGCTGGAGGCGATCAGGCCTTCTTGCGAGCGCCGGCCTTCTTCTTGCCGGTCTTCTTCGCAGCCTTGCGGGTCGCCTTGCGGGTTGCCTTCTTCTTCGCCATGAGAGAGATCTCCTTCGAGATGCTGGTGGAAGTTGAACGTGGCGCCAGAGTGGCGCCGTTCAGGACACGGGGGACATCGGCGGCTCCTTCCACTCCCTTTCCCACTTCCACTAACTTTTTTTGAAAATCCGATCCAGCGCGCGAGCGCCGAGGCGCGTGTGAGCCTGCTCGCCAAACACAAAGAGACGGCGCTCCGCAATGGGAGCGCCGTCTCTCGATCGTGTGCTGTTGCCGCGCCGCGTCCGTCCGCGGACGCATCGCGCGAGCGGCCTCGGCGCTCGCTCGGCGGACCCGCAGGCCGCAGAACGCGCGCGGTCAGCCGCGACTCAGGCCGTCGCCTTGACGTTGCGCGGCTTGCGCACCTTGCCGCTCTTCAGGCAGCGGGTGCAGACCTTGACGCGCGTCGTCTTGCCGTCGACCACCGCGGCGATGCGCTGGATGTTCGGCTTGAACTTGCGCTTGGTGTGGCCGGTGACGCGCAGGCCGATGCCGCCCTTCTTCTTGGGCAGACCGCGGCGGGCGAGCTGGTAGCCGGTCTCGGTGCGCTTCTCGCAGTAGTCACAAACCCGGGCCATGTCGGATGCTCCGCTTCCTAGGGGGATTCTTCGAACCGCGAAGGACGGGCCGGGGATCCGGACCGACTTCGAGGGCGCAAGAGAGTAGCGGCCGAGCGGGCCCGCGACAAGGGGCGGAGCCTGAGAGCCCCGGAGCATCGCCCCCGAGGGCCTCCGAGCCCCGCTCGCGGGGCCGTGGAGCCACCGTCCGCGCTCGATCGCAGCCTAGAACAGGTTGTCGAGGGCTGCCGCCGCGTCCGCGCGGAACTGATCCGAGAGCCCCTCCCCCGCCGGAGCCGGTCGGGTGTGGATCTCGGCCAGAATCGCCTCGATCTGGCGCGCGGTCTCGCCGCTGTAGTAGCGCACGAGGCCGAGGTTGGTCCGTTCGTCGAACAGAACGCCGAGCAGCGTGCGGTCTCCGACGAGCTGGAGCTGGATCGAGTCGCGCGCGCCTTGGTGGAACATCGTCGAGAACTGTGCCTCGCCGAGCTGGCGCGCGAGCTCGCGCGTCGCGGCGAACGAGCCTGCGACCAGCGCGGCGATCGAGTCCATCGAGCCGGTGCCCGCGGAGTGTCCGCGGCGCGTGACCATGTGGCCTTCCTTGTCGATCAGGAGGGCCACCTTGGCATTGGAGAGCTCGAGCAGAGCGTCGAGCTCGCCGTCGAGGCGAGCGACATCCTGTGAGTAGAAGATCAGCCGGTTGTTGCGCAGTTCTTGGTCGCGTCCCATCGAGTCCACTCCGTCGCGCTCGCGCGCGGTCCACTAGAGGAACGACATCACCACGTAGGTCAGACCCGCGGTGAGGATGACTCCCGCGGCGATGAACAGGCCCACGTAGAGCTTGTTCGAACCCTCGCCGGTCGGCGCAGGACGGACCTGCACGCGGGGCGCGGGAGTCGTTGTCGCGGTCGGGGTCGGCGCGGTGCGGGGACGGAAGCGGGTGCCATCGAGCGGAGCGCTCGCACGCGCGCCCGTCTGGCTCGCGGGAGTCGGCAGGGTCGCCGACGTCGGCACGGGTGTCGGAACGCTCGCGCGCTGCGTCGGCACCGCCGTGTTCGGGTGCAGGGTGGAGGGGCGCATCGCCATGCCGAGGCCGGAGCCCGAGGTGGCGTTCGGGGCGTGGAAGCCCGTCTGCGACAGCGCGGGGTTCGACATCGTCGGCGCGTAGCCCGCGCTCGGCGCCATGCCGAGCGTCGAGGCGCTGCCCATGGTCGGCGAAGAGGGAGTGCCCTGCATCGGGATGGCCCCCGGATAGGTGCCCCCCATCGGCACGTGGCCGTGCGGCGCCGACGTCCCCATGAGCGGCGTGCTCGGGGTCGTTGCGCCGCTCGACATCGTCGGCGGAGTGTGGAAGCCGGTCGCCTGCAGCGGGCGGGCCTGAGCGGCCTGGTGCATTCCCGTCTGCGCGAGCGACGCGGCGACGGTCGGCATCGGCGTCGCGACGGGCGCCGTGCGCTGCGGCATCGGCGCGGGGACCGCGTTGGCGGGCATCGCGGTGGTCGGAGCGTGGAAGCCCGTCGCGCCGAGTCCTTGCGGCGCCGCAGTCGCGGGACGCGGCGCGGTGCTCGGCGTCGAGGCGGTGGCATGGATGGCCTCGAGGACGCGCGCGGCGAGGGCCTTGAGCGTCGGGAAGACGCCGTGGCCCGAGCTCGCGACCGCCTCGAACGAAGGTGCGCCGAAGCGGTTGTACAAGCGCTGGAGCTCTTCGACGGGCAGCGCATCGGGCAGGTCGCGCTTGTTGAACTGGATCACGTGCGGCAGCGTCGCGAGCGACTTGCCGTACTCGTTCAGGTTCTCCTCGAGGTTGCGCAGGCTCTCGAGGTTCTCCTGGACCATCGAGGCCGAGGAGTCGGCGACGAACACGACGCCGTCGACGCCCTGCAAGACGAGCTTGCGCGTCGAGTTGTAGTACACCTGTCCCGGGACCGTGTAGATCTGGAAGCTGGTGCGCATGCCGGCGACCGTGCCGAGGTCGAGCGGCATGAAGTCGAAGAACAGCGTGCGATCGCCGTCCGTCGAGATGCTCGTCAGCTCACCCTTGTTCTGGTCGGGCGCCTTCTGGTGGACGACCTCGAGGTTGGTCGTCTTGCCCGACATGCCGGGGCCGTAGTAGACGATCTTCGCGCTGACCTGCTTCTGGGCGAAATTGATCTGAACCATGGAGCTCCCTAACGAAACGAATCCCGGGGGGAAGTAGCGGAGGATGTATCGGACGGCGCGGCCCCCTCGGCTTGAGGGATTCGCCGCGGAAGTGCGGGCTGTGGCGCGCGTGAGCCGCGGGAGACGCGCGCGAGGCGGGACAGCGCCGCGTCGAGCGGGATGCGCAGGTCTTCGACGCTCGCGCCGGGCTCGAGCACGGCGAAGAGCAGCACGTGGCCCGCGCAACGCACGACCAAGGTGCCGCGGCTGCCGCGCAGGACGGCGCGCTGACCGAACTCCCACGAAGCGGCGCCGAGCGTGGGCACGAGCGAGGAGCACCAGCCGGAGACCAAGCCCGCAAGGGCGTCGGCGCCCGCTCCGCCTTGGGAGTCGACGTTGCCGCACGACACGATCGGCACGCCATCGGGGGTCGCGAGCAGCGCCGCGCGCACACCGGGGATCGCCGCCAGAGGTTCGAGGACTTCCTTCATGACTCGAGGCCCGTCCCTTCGCTGCCCGAGCGCGCGATCGCGCCGAGCGTGGGTCGCAGAAACTCCGGAACCTGCGCCGCGCTCGAGTGCGCGGCCGCGACGCCCGACTCGCTCGGCAGGACCAAGAGGCTGCCCGAGGGCCCCTCGAGCTCCACTTCGAGCACGTTGCCGAGGCCCATGCGGCGGGCCGCGCTGCGACTCTTCTGCGCGACCTCGCGCACCGCGCGCGCTGCACGCTCCGCGGTCGCGCCGCTCGGGCCCTGAACCAGCGCCGTCGCGCCGCGCTCGTAGACGACCGCCGCGATCGTCGGCTGTGCCGCGAGCGACTGCAGCATCGGACGCAGCGCACGCGAGGGGCCCGTGGCCATGTGCGAACGAGCGGTGTTCTCCTCGGGAAACACTCCGTGACGCTCGACCTCGCGCAGCGCGGCGTCGAGGGTCGGCGCCGACTCGGCGAGCGCCGTGTACGTGCGGAAGCGCGCCTCGAGCGCGGGATCGCCGGGGGCGAGCTCGAGGAGCTGCGCCACCGTGCGCCGCGCGTCACGCCACGCTCCGATGCGGCAGACGAGCTCGAGCCGCAGACGCAGCGGTCGCTCATCGCGCGGCAGCGCAGCCTCGGCTGAGTCGAGCCACTCGAGCGCCGTGCGACCATCTTCGCGGCGACGATCGGCGAAGTAACGAGCCGCGCGGGCGCGCGAGCGCAGCCAGTGTGCCTCGCCGCCGCCGCCGCGCTCGAGCCACTGCACGCTGAGTTCTTCGGCGCGCTCCAAGCGTCCGCACTCAAGGTAAACCTCGGCCAGCTCACGGAAGAGGCCCGCGCGCGGAGACTCGCGCAGCTCGTTGGAGAGCGCGCGTGCACGATCCTCCAGCTGGAGCGCGCGCATGCGAGTCCGCAGCCGAGTCAGCTCGGGATCCGACGCGTGGACACCGAGGCCCTCGGCGCAGACGCGCTCGGCGGCCTCGAACTCGCAGATGCGCGCGTGCTCACTCGCGAGCGCCACGTAGTTTGCAGCGCTGGGCTCGGTCACGAGCCGTCGACGCGCGTCGCGCAGGCGCGGACCAGCCAGCAGCTTTTCGAGGAACTTCATCGTCTCTCTCCTGCGGTCGCTGCGCGACCGGTGCGCCATTGTTCGAGCAGCGCGACCTCGCGCTGCGTGGACTCGCGGTGCTCCCATCCTTCGGGCGCGACCTCGAGCGCTCCCTTGAAGCGCGCGAGCGCCGCGTCGAAGTCCATGCGGTCCGCCGCGACAAAGGCCTGCGAGCGCTCGGCGTCCGCGAGCAGCGCGGCACGCGAGCGCGTCTCGCTGAGACGCTGGGCTGCGGCCACCTCGCGAAGCTCCAGCCGCTCCGCCTGCACGCGCAGCAGCGAGCGCTCGCGCGCCACCCCCCACATGCCGAGCCAGAACATGTTGCCTTCGATGAGCAAGTCCAGTCCGGCGAGGCGCTCGCGCGTCGCCAGCAAGTCATCGGCCGCGGCCGGAGGCAGCGTTGCGTATTCGGCGTCGATCGAGCGTTCGCGCCACAGCGCGACGGAGAGCGCCACGACGCCGACGCAGGCCAGCACAGCAAGGCGCACACGCCGCTTCCAGCCTTCGCGCGCGAGCTCGTCTTCGAAGCGCAGGTCGCGGATCATGCGCGCCACGTCGCGGCGGCGTGGTTCGAGCGCGAGGACTTCGCGCAGCCAGCGCTGAGCTTCTCCGCGGCGTCCTTCGCGCAGGGCCTCCTCGGCGCTGCGCAGGTGGCGCTCGACGCGCCGCCCCATGCTGCCGTCACGGCGCTCGAGGGCTTCGAGTTCGCTCTTCAAGGTCTCGCTCGTCGGGAACATCTCGAGCAAGAGCCGCAGCATGTCCTCCGCGCGCTGCGGATTGCCTGCGCGCTCGAGCAGGATCGCGAAGCGACGCCCCTCCTGCGGCATCGAGATGCGATGACGGCTGTGGACATCGGGGTGTGCGAGCCCGAGCACGAGCAGCGCCTCGAGCGCGAGCGCATCGTCGGGGTTCGAAGTCAAGTACGGCAGGAGCTCGAGACACCAAGCGTGAGCCAGCGACCCATCGAGCTCCGCCGCGGCCTTCTCGACCAAGAGCTTGAGCGCAGGCCGCGGACTTTGGTCCGTGCCGCACAGCTCGGCCTTCATGATGGCGATCGTGGCCGGTGCAGGTAGTTCGACGCGCGACAAGGCGAGGTCTCCGGGTGCCGTGGAAGCGCGGCACACCCCGCAGAGAGGGGCGCCGTCGTCGGCCTTTTCGGCCCCTGCGCTCCCCGGCCTGAAGCGCCCGGAAAGAACTTCTCCCGGGCGCGGCTCGCGCGCTCAGAAGAGCGGAACGCGCAGCACTTCCGGCTGCACGCGCGTGCCCACCCCTGGGACTCGCTCGACCGTCTGCACGGTGAGCACGGTCCCCGCCGCCGCAGACGAGAGCGGCCAGAAGAGACGCGCGACGCCGTCGCTCTCCACGGCGCGAGGGAGGACCGACGCGGTCGCACGGTCGACCCACCAAGGCATGCCGCCTTGGAGCGCCGGCGTGCCGCGCGCCGCTCCCACGAAGAAGATCACGCTCGCCGCGTGAGGCGCGCGTCTCACGAGCGCAAGGGAGCCCCCCGCGCGCGCTTCCTCCACGCACTGCAGGACCCGCTCGCCGGTGTCGAAGAGCACGACTTCGCCGCTCGAACTGAAGACGCTCGCATGCGTCGCTTTCGCGGCGACGGCGAGCCGCGATCCACGCTCGTCGAGTCCGAGCGCGCGCACGCTGCCCGAGACGTCCGCCTGCAAGAGCACCTGCCCGCTCGCGACATCGACCAGCCACGCTTCGGGCTGCCCGTCGCCGCCCCAGCGGCCGAACGCCGCGCGCGCGCCGTCGCGCGTGAGCGCCAGCGCTTCGAGGAAATCCTGCGGCGCCGAAGCCGCGCTCTGCGTCACGCGCGCGTAGCGCAGCGCTCCCGCGCCAAGGTCCCAGACCTGCGCGCGCGTGCCGCGTCCGTTCGCGGATTCCCACCAACCGAGCGCAAGCGTCGAGCCGTCCTCGTCGAGCGCGGCGCGCACCGGCAGCTCCGCGCCGACGCCGGGGATCGAGCTTGAGAGCACCCAGCCCGCGTTCCCGCCCGCGAGCACGCGCACTTGGCCGAGGGCCCCGACCGCGAGCACGCGAGCCTCCGCAGCGAGCGCGAGGGCGTTCGTGGAGCCCGGGAGCGTTTCCGCGTGCTCGAGAGTTCCATCGCCGCGCAGCACACGAAGCTCGCTGCCGGCGACCGTGGCCACGCAGCCGAGGTCGGCGGAAGCCGCGAATGCGCGCAGCGGCCCCGCTGCCGCGGCGTGCGACGCGAGCGTTGCTCCGTCCGGCCCCGCCCGCCACTCGACGAGCAGCGTGCCTGCGCTCGAGTCTCCGAGCGCCACCGCGACGCGGCCGCCGTCGCGCGAAGCCAACACGCGTGCGCCGCCGTTCCCTGGGACACCGATCGAAACGCGCCAACGCTCGACCAAGCCACCCTGCGAACTCATGGCGAGCCGCGCGAGCTCCGTTGCGCGCAAGCCGCCGCTCCCGACGCTGCGCTGCACCACGACGTACAGCTCGTCGACATCATCGCCGGCCGCAGCATCGACCGAGCCGCTCACGCCGGAGAGCGCGAGGCTCGCGAGCGGCGTGAGCGCGGCTCCTCCGCGCGCGGGGGCGCTGGAGTGCAACGCGGCCCGCGCGTTCGTCCCCTGCGCGACGTCGAAGAGCGCTTCACCGCCCGCCGTGAAGGCGAGCGCGCCCGGGAGCCACGGAGCGCTCGAAGGCGCGGCATCGCGCCAGCGCGGGCCGCCGTCGAAGGGGCCCTGCGCGCAGAGCGCAGCGAGAACGGCGAACAGAGGTGCGACCGGCATGGCTCGGGCACCCGTCGGCACCCTCGAAAAGTTACCCCGGCGCCCCTCTCGCGGCGCCCGCCCGCGCTTGGCTCCGGGGTGGCGCATCGAATAAACTCTTCGCCCCCACAGTTCCCGCCGAAGCGCGACGGAAGTTCCTTCCTGCGAGCCCCCGGCGCCCCCCGAGCGAACCCCACCCACCGTCCGATGAAGCAGACCGCCCTGCACGACGTCCACGCCGCCCTCGGCGCCAAGCTGATCGAGTTCGGCGGCTGGCACATGCCGGTGCAGTACGCCGCGATCCTCGACGAGGCGCGCTGCGTGCGCACCACGGCGGGCCTGTTCGACCTCGGCCACATGGGGCGCGTGCACGTGCGCGGCAAGGACGCGGTGCGCTTCCTCGACCGCGTGTGCACCAACTTCGTGGCCAAGATCCCGGTCGGAGCGATCCGCTACTCGCTGTTCTGCAAGCCCGACGGCAACCCGATCGACGACCTGCTCGTCTACCGCGAGCCCGAGAGCGTCTACCTCGTCGTCAACGCCTCGAACACTGCGGTCGACCTCGCGTGGCTGCACGAGCACCGCGCCGGCTTCGAGGTCGAGATCGACGACCAGAGCGACCGTACGGGCATGCTCGCGCTGCAGGGCCAGCGCTCGACCGAGGTGCTCGCAAGGCTCGTCACCGACTGCGACCTCGCGCAGATCGGCTACTACAAGTTCGGATTCGGCACGGTGTGCGGCATCCCCAACACGCGCATCAGCCGCACGGGCTACACCGGCGAGCTCGGCTACGAGCTCTACCTCGACAACTCCGAGGTCGTCCGCGTGTGGAACGCGATCCTCGAGGCAGGCAAGGGCGCCGACGTGCGACCGATCGGCCTCGGCGCGCGCGACATCCTTCGGCTCGAAGCGGGCATGCCGCTCTACGGCCACGAGATCGACGCCACCCACAACCCGATCGAGGCAGGCCTCGACTTCGGCGTGTCCTTCAAGGACGAGAAGGGCGATTGGATCGGACGCGAGGCCCTCGCCGCGATCAAGGCCGCTCCGCGCAAGGCTCTCGTCGGCATCACCACCGACGGCCCGCGCGTCCCGCGCCAAGGCGCACGCCTCTTCCGCGGCGACCACGAGGTCGGCTACGTGTGCTCGGGCGCCGTCTCGCCGACCCTCGACACGAACATCGCCTCGGCCTACGTCGAGCTCGACTGCCGCGCCGTCGGCAGCGCGCTCGAGGTCGACTTCAAGGGCAAGCGCCAGCCGTGCACGGTGCGCGAGCTCCCGTTCTTCTCCCGCACGCGCAAGTGATTGCGCGCGTGTCCACCTAGAAACCCCCAAGCGACCCGACCCCAACACCCCGCCATGCGCCCCAACGACCGCAAGTACGCCCAGTCCCACGAGTGGGTCAAGATCGACGGCGACGTCGCCATCGTCGGCATCACCGACTTCGCCGTGCAGGAGCTCTCCAACGGCAACGAGTCCGACCTCGTCTACTGCGACCTGCCCGAGGCGGGCCGCACGCTCGCCGCAGGCGAGACCTTCGGCGAGATCGAGTCGGTCAAGGCGGTGAGCGACCTCTACGCGCCGATCGCGGGCGAGGTGCTCGAGACCAACGCCGCCATCGAAGACCACCTCGAGATCCTCTCGAAGGACCCGTGGGGCGCGGGCTGGATCATCAAGATGAAGCCTGAGCGCAAGAGCCTCGAAGGCCTGATGGACGCGGCCGAGTACGAGAAGTTCGTCGCGTCCAAGAAGCACTGAGACGCGCGCCTCGCGCGCGAACGAGCGATGGAGACGTGGCGCCTCGTCACGACGTGGAACGCGCAGCCCGCGTTCAACCTCGGCCTCGACGAGGCGCTGCTCGAATCGCAGGGCGCGCCGGTCACGGTGCGCTTCTACAGCTGGAAGCCGGGCGCGCTCTCGCTCGGCTACTTCCAGAAGTTCGCGGAGGTGCCCGCGGCGCAGGACGCGCGCGCGGTCGTGCGCCGCTTCACCGGCGGCGGAGCGATCCACCACCAGCGCGAGCTGACCTTCTCGATCGCGGCCGAGCTCGAACACCCGCTCTACCGCGGTTCGATCCCGGAGTCCTACGTGCGCGTGCACGCCGCCGTGGCGCGCGCGCTCGCGACCTTGGGCGTGACGGCCGAGCTGCGCGGCGAACGCGCGCTGGCGAGCGAGCGCGAGGGCACGGGCATGTGCTTCCACAAGTCCTCGCCCCTCGATCTGGTGTGGGGCGAGCGCAAGGGCGTGGGCTCCGCGCAGCGCCGCACGCGGGGACGCGTCTTGCACCACGGCTCGATCAAGCTCGGGACGACGCCCTTGGAGGGGGACATCGCGACGCTGGAGCACGTCGCGCCCGGCCTTCAGCCGGAGAGCTTCGCTCCGGCGCTGCGAGCGGCATTCGAGGAGGAGTTCGGCGTCCGCCTCGAGGCGGGCGTTCCCGATGCGCTCGAGCGCGGGCGCGCGAAGGAGCTCGCGGAGCGCTTCCTCGACCCGCAATTCCTCCGTCGCCGCTGAGGCGCGCTACGCTTCCCGAGCCATGCGCACCTTCGGGCTCGCCCTGCTGCTCCTCCTCGCCGCCTGCGGCGGCAGCGAGCCGCGGCGGAATGTGCTGCTCATCTCCGTCGACACGCTGCGCGCGGACCGGCTGGGTTGCTACGCGGAAGACTCGAGCTGCACCCCGCGACTCGACGCACTCGCGCGAGAGTGCGCGGTGTTCGAGTCCGCTGCGACGCCGCGCGCGAAGACGACGCCAGCGATCGCCTCGCTCCTCTCCGGCCTCTACCCGCACGAGCACGGCGTGCGCGATCTAGCGCATCCGCTTTCAAGCTCGATTCCGCTCCTGCAGGAGCGCCTGCGCGAGCACGGCTACCGCTGCGGAGCGATCGTCGGCAACTGGGTCCTCGGCGATGCACGCTCCGGCCTCGCGCGAGGGTTCGATCTGTGGTGCGAGAGTCTGCCGCAGCGCACCGGCGTGCCGCCGGACGACGCGCCCCAGCGCACCGCGCGGTCGCTGACGGACGCCGCTCTGGTCGCGCTCGGTCTCAAGTCCGTACCGAACGAGCCCGATTTCGAGCCGCGAACCGCGCTCCCACGCGACGGCGCGCCTTGGTTCCTCTGGCTGCACTACATGGATCCCCACGGAGCCTACGAGCCGCCTACCGAGCACCGGCGCGCGGCGGCGGACCGTGAGCTCGTGGACTTGGTGCCCGAGAGCGCGGGCCGACGACAGCGCATCGCTCGCTACAACGTGCCGAAGGATCTTTGGGTCGACCCCGACACCTTCGACGCGGCCGCGGTGCGAGCGCTCTACGACGGCGAGGTGCGCTTCCTCGACGCGGAGCTCGGGCGCCTCTTCGACGCACTGCGCGCGGCTGGAGAGCTCGAACGCACCGTCATCGTGCTCACCGCGGACCACGGCGAGAGCCTCGGAGAGCAAGACTATTACTTCGAGCACGGAGCCAACTGCGGTGAGAGCACGGTCCGCGTGCCGCTCCTCGTGCGCGCGCCCGGAGTGGCTGCGGGCCGCCGCTCGACTCCCGCATCGCTCGTCGACGTCGCGCCGACCGTGTTGGAGCTGCTCGACCTCGCGCGGCCCACCGCCGGAGGCGGCGCGCTGCGCGGCGAATCGCTCGCCCCTGCCCTGCGCGGCGCCGAGCGATCGGTGCGACCGCTCTTCAGCGAGAAGGTCGAACGAGCGGACCTCCCGGGAGCCGTGCAGCAGAAGGCCGTCCGCCTCGGCCGCTGGAAGCTCGTGCAGAGCTACGCCTCGACTCCGCGCCCGGATGGCACCCGCGAGGTGCACGTGGTCGCGGAGGAGCTCTACGACCTCGAGGGAGAAGGTGGCGAGGAGTGGGATCTCTCCATCGTCGAGCCCCCGGACGCGCCCCTCGCCGAGCTGCGCCGCGCGCTGGCGGCCTTCGTCGCCGCCGACCCCGACCTGCCCGAGCTCGGGCGCCTGCTGGAGCAGCGACGCCGCGGCATCGAGAACACCGACCCGCAGGCGGAGCGCACGCTGCGGGCACTGGGCTACTAGGGACTCGGGCTCCGAGGCCGGACGGCGGCGGTTCGGAACCTGACCCTCGCACCGATTCTGCCCGCGCCAGCATCGCTGCCCCGCTGCGGCCCCATCCCCCGGCTACCCCACCCGGCGCGCCATCCCGCGCGCCCCAAGGTGGTTACCCCGCATGGATTCGAACCATGAATGAGAGAACCAGAATCTCTAGTGTTACCGTTACACCACGGGGTAACGCGCAGCCTCGGAAGGGGTTACCCGACCTGGATTCGAACCAGGAACGAGAGGACCAAAACCTCTTGTGTTGCCGTTACACCATCGGGTAGCCGAGGGGCGGAGATTGAACCAGCCGCCCTGCCCCGCGTCAATCGTCCAGCGCCGACCGGGACTCAAGGGAGGGCGTCCACTTCCCGGCTCGCTCCCACTCCTGAGGCCCGCGCTCGGGTCACGCCCCCAGCCTGTGGCTCAGCGCCCGTGCAGCCGGACGAGGTTGAGCGCCACGTGGGCGGCGTAGCGGCGGATCGAGGCCCGGTCGACCGGCGGGAAGCGCTGCTCGAAGCTGCGCACGCCGCTCGGCGTCGCCAACGCGAACCACACGAGGCCCACGGGCTTCTCGGGGCTACCCCCATCGGGCCCGGCGATGCCGGTGATCGAGACCGCCACGTCGGCGCCGCAACGCGCGCGAGCGCCGAGCGCCATCGCCTCGGCGACCTCGGCGCTGACCGCCCCGCAGCGCGCGATCAGGGCCGCGTCGACGCCGAGCGCTGCGGTCTTCGCTTCGTTGGCGTAGGTCACCCAGCCCGACTTGAAGACGCGGCTCGCTCCGGCGACGTCGGTGAGCAGCTCGGCCACGAGCCCGCCCGTGCACGACTCGGCCACCGCGAGCGTGAGCCCGCGCTCGCCGAGGACGCGCAGCACGGCGGCTCCCGGCCGCGGGTCGTCCTCGGAGTAGATCTCCTCGGCGAAGCGCTCGCGCACCTCGGCCGCGCGCGCGGAGACAAGCCGCTCGGCGCCCTCCACGCTCTCGCCTTTTCCGAGCAAGGTCACCTTGAGGATGCCTGTGTGCGCGGTGACGCCCATCAGCGGCACCGCGCCGCGCGCCATCCACGCACCCGCGCGGTCGGAGAACGCACTCTCCGGGAGTCCGAGCATGTAGAACGTCTTGCGCACGATCCCCGGCCCCTGACCGCAGGTCGAGCGCAGCCACGGCAAGAGCTCGCGCCGCAGCATGTCCTTCATCTCGTGCGGCGGACCGGGCAGGACGCACAGCGTGCCGCCGTCGATCCACACGCGGAACCCCGGCGCCGTGCCGATCGCGTTCGCCATCACCTGCGCGCCGCGCGGGAACCAAGCCTGACGCTCGTTCGACTCGGGCATCGGTCGGTTGCGGCGCGCGTAGCTCTCGCGCAGCGACGCGAGCACGGCTTCGTTGCGCTCGAGCGGGACTCCCGCCGCGGCCGCGGCGGCTTCGCGCGTCACGTCGTCGAGGGTCGGCCCGATGCCTCCGGTGGCAACGACGAGCTGGTAGCGCGCGCACAGGTCGTAGAAGACGCGCTCGAGGTCGTCCTTGCGGTCGCCGAGCACGACGAAGCGCTCGACCACGATGCCGAGCTCCGACAGCGCGAGCGCGATCGCGCCCGAGTTGCTGTCGGGATAGTCGCCGGCGAGCAGCTCGTCCCCCACCGCGACACAGGCCGCGCGACGCACCTCACCGAGCATCAGCTCGCGCTCCCGGTGTAGCTCTTCGGCTTGGGCAGGAACCACGTCCACAGCAACCCGAGCTCATAGAGCAGGATCATCGGGCCCGCGGCGAGGAACTGCGTGATCGGATCCGGCGGCGTCAGGATGCCGCCGACGATGAAGGCGACGAGGATGAAGTACGGACGGAACTTCACGAGCGTCGAGCGCGCGATCAACCCGATGCGCACGAGCACGTAGATCAAGACGGGCAGCTGGAACATCAGGCCGAGCGCGAGCGTCACGGCCTGCAGCCAGTCGAGGTAGGGCGCCACCGACGCGATGTAGGTGACCTTCTCGGGCGCGAACACCGTGACCATGAACTTGAAGCCGAAGGGGCACATCACGTAGTACCCGAACAGCACGCCCGAGACGAACAGCCCGACGGTGATCGGGAAGAACTTGAGGACCGCGCGGCGCTCGTTGGGGTAGAGCCCGGCCGCAATGAACTGCCAGACCTGCCACAGCACGATCGGCATGCTCAAGACGAGCGCGGCGATGATGCAGATGCGCATCACGACCGAGAACCCGTCGCCGACGCCAACGAGGGTCATGCGCTGGGACACCGTCAGCTCCGGGAGCAGGCGGTTGTCCGCGGCATCGTCGAGCAGGAAGTACTTGGTGCGCGGCGTGTCGGGCGCGGTCTTGCGCTCTTCGAGGAGCAGCGCCTCGTACTTGTTGCGCTGTTCGAGGTCGACCTCGGCCAGCACGTCGTTCATCGGCTTCGCGACGACGTCGAAGATTGGGTCGTAGAAGTAGAAGGCAACGCAGAACGCGACCACGACCGCGATCACGCTGCGGAAGAGGCGCGTGCGCAGCTCGCGCAGGTGCTCGCCGAGCGACATGCGCGTGTGCTCGAACGGATCGCGTTCCTCAGCCATGGACGCAGAAATGTAGCGAGCGCGCGGGCGTGCGCGAGGAGGCGAATCGCGAAGCTCTCGAAAAGCCGCACGGGCGACTCCTTGGGGGAGCCGCCCGTGCGTGTGAGGTCTGCTCCCCTTCGCGAGGAGCGCGCGACGCGGACCCGAAGGCCGCGCCGCGAAGTTCGACTAGAACTTGAAGTACGAGCGCAGGTCCTTGATCGAGACGATCTGCGTGCCTTGCGCTTCCGCGTCCTTGTAGACCGGGAGGTCGCTCGCCGGCATCGGCGTCTCGAGCGCCTGACCATCGGCGTCGACGAACAGCTCGGCGCCCACGATCAGGTAGTCGGTGTCGGTGCCAAGCTTCTCCTGAACGGTGATGCCCATGTTCGAGAGCAGCACCTTGAGCTCGGTCTCGTTGAACTGACCCGAGAAGCGGCCGCAGAGCACCGCCGTGCGCTGACCCTTGGGGTCGAACACGGGGTTGAACACGATGTCGCCCTCGACGATCGGGTCGAAGCGGTCGACGACGTTCATGAACGAGACCTCAGCCATCGTGGGCTGCACGTTGGTGACCTCGGCCCAGCCCTTGAGCTTCTGAGAGCCGACCTTGCCCGACACGACGCGGAAGCGCATGCCGCGGGCGAGACGCTGGTTGGAGCCGATGTCGATCCAGCCGAGCGCGAGGTCCTTCGAGACCGAGAGGACGGCGCCGTCGGCGGCCTCGGGCTCGCGCTGGAACGCGAGGGCCTTGGTGATCGCCTTCATGCGCGTCTGGGCCGCGACGCGCTCGTCTTCGAACTTGCGGTTGTTGGCCTCGATCGTGTTGCGGGCTTCGCGCAGCTGGGCGTCGAGCTCGTTGCGCTGGGCCTGCAGCGAGGCCACGCGCGACTCGAGCTCCGCCTGGCGCTGGGCCGAGCTGTTCTGCTCGTCGGCGACCTGCTTTTGGAGGTTCGAGATCTCCGTGTCCTTGCCGCGCAGCGCGTCGCGCAGACCGCGCTCCATGGACTCCTTCTCGCCCTCGAGGGTGCGGACCGAGTCGTTGAGCGTCGCGATCGTGCGCTGCTGCGAAAGGTAGGCATCCTTCGCCTTGGGAAGCGCGAGCTCGAGGGTCTTGATGTCCTCGCCCATGTTCGGGAAGTTGGCCTTCCAGTCGCCGAACGAGAGCTTGAGCTGCTCGAGGTTCGTGTTGGCGGCGGCAGCGTCGGCCGGCGACCAGCCGACCACTTCCGACAGGCGCACGCGGGCTTCGGTGCTCTGCTCGTCGCGCTGGGAGAGGTCAGCGTTCTCCTTCTTGACCTCTGCAAGTCGTTCGCGGACGCTCTCTGTTTCGCTGGAGGCAGAGAAAAACATCACCGTGCTGATGATGAAGAGCACCAGGAAGGCAACCAGCCAGATGACGTGGACGCGGGCAGCTCCGCGGCGGGAACGGTTCATGGACATCGATCCTTGCGGTCGTCGGGGGAGCCTAGATCGGCTCCCGGGGGGTTCCGGAGGGGTGGGACTGTGGCGCCGCGCGGGCGCCCTCGAGGGCTCTCGATCCGCGCCTTGGGGAGGTGCGGACCGTTGCAGGGGGTGTGTTGATACCCGAACAGCGGGGCGTGCGGCAAGGGAGAACCCCGGTCCTTGACCGGTTCGGGGGCCTCCCTAGGCTCTGACGCGCCTGCGGACGGGTCCCGTCGGGGGTGCACGGAGCACCGCCGCGAGATGGACGGGCTACCCGCGCTCCCCGCTTCGGTTTCACCCCCTCCCACGCCGTGTCCCTCCCCCGCTCCCCGCACACCTTGGTCCTCGGCGTCCTCGGCGGCATCGCCTCGGGCAAGTCCGAGGTCGCCCGCCTGCTCGCAGGGCCGCAGGGGCGCGTGCTCGACGCCGATCGGCTCGCCCACGAGGTGCTCGAAGAGCCCGAGCTGCGCGCGTGGATCGCCGCGCGCTTCGGCCCGGCCGCGGTCGCGGGCGAGCGCGTCGACCGTGCCGTGCTCGCCGCGCGCGTCTTCAGCGAGCCCGCGGCGCGGCGCGAGCTCGAAGCTCGCGTGCATCCGCGCGTGCGGAGCCGGATCTGCTCGGGCGTCGAGGAGGCGCGCGCGGCCGGCGTGCCGCGGGTGGTCCTCGACGTGCCCTTGCTGCTCGAGAACGACGCCGAGCACGGGCTCGCTCGCGCCTGCGACGCGCTGGTCTTCGTCGATGCAGATGCTAAGGTGCGCGACCAACGAGCGGTGGCCCGGCGCGGCTGGGCCAGCGGTGAGCTCGCGCGCCGAGAGGCGCTCCAGTTGCCGCTCGCGCACAAGCGCGACCGCGCGGACTTCGTGATCCGCAACGACCTCGGCCTCGACGAGCTGCGCGCAGCCGTGGGGCGGGTACTCGCCCAGATCGAAGCCCGCTAGCGAGTCCCCCACGCTCGGAACGCGCCGCGGCGCCGTCCCTCATTCCATCCCTACGCCATGTCCTTCAAGAAGCGTCGTCATCGTCACAAGAACCGCCACGGCGGCGGATTCACGCAGGCTCCCCGTCCGGCCGAGCAGGTCTGGATCGACTTCTCGCTCTTGCCGCGCGACCTGACCGAGGAGGAGACGGCGCAGCTCGAGGCGGAGCTCCCGAAGGCGAAGCGCGGCTCGAAGGCGAAGGAGAAGGAGCCGACGAGCTACTCCGAGCTGCAGGCGATGAGCCTCGCCGATCTCCACGAGGTGGCCGAGGAAGAGTCGGTCGAGGGCGTCGCAGGCCGACGCCGCGACGAGGTGATCTTCGAGATCGCTGCGGCGCGCCTGCGGCAGGGCATCCCGGTCGAGGTCGAGGGCGTGGTCGAGCTCACGCGCGAGAACCACGCGTTCGTCCGCCAAGCCGACGCGGCGTACCTGCCCGCGCACGAGGACGCGCTCGTCCTGCCGTCCCTGATCCAGCAGTACGGCATCCAGAGCGGCATGTCGATCAAGGGCCGCCTGCGCGCGCCCTTCGGATCCGAGCGCCACTTCGGCGTGGTCTCGATCGAGTCGATCGACTTCCACCCGCCCGAGGAAGCGGCGACGCGCTCGCCCTTCAAGGAGCTCGTCCCGCTCTATCCGCAGCAGCGCATCCTGCTCGAGGGCACCGAGGAGAACCCGATGGAGATGCGCATCGTCGACCTCGTCACGCCGATCGGGCGCGGACAGCGCGGCCTGATCGTCGCGCCGCCGCGCACGGGCAAGACGATCCTGCTGCAGATGCTCGCGAAGTCCATCGTGAAGAACGCGCCGGACGCGCACCTGATCATCCTCCTGATCGACGAGCGCCCGGAGGAAGTGACCGACTTCGAGCGCATGATCCCCGAAGGCGTGCGCGAAGTGATCAGCTCGACCTTCGACGAGCCTGCGGCGCGCCACATCCAAGTCGCCGAGATGGTCATGCGCCGCGCGCGCTCGATGGTCGAGGCCGGCGAAGACGTGATCATCCTGCTCGACTCGATCACGCGCCTCGCGCGCGCCTGCAACATCGAGGCTCCCTCGCACGGCAAGCTGCTCTCGGGCGGCATCGAGGCCAGCGCGCTGCAGATGCCCAAGAAGTTCTTCGGCTCGGCGCGCAAGATCGAGGGCGGCGGCTCGCTGACGATCCTCGGCACGGCGCTGATCGAGACCGGCTCGAAGATGGACGAGGTGATCTTCGAGGAGTTCAAGGGCACGGGCAACATGGAGATCGTGCTCGACCGCCGCCTCTCCGACCGCCGCATCTTCCCCGCCATCGACATCAACCGCTCGGGCACGCGCAAGGAAGAGCTGCTCTTCACGCCCGAGGAGATCCGCCGCGTGTGGATGCTCCGCAAGGTGCTGAACGAGATGGATCCGGTCGAGGCGATGGAGATGCTGACGCAGAAGATGCGCAAGACGCGCAGCAACGCGGAGTTCCTTCTCACCATCGGCAGCTAGGTTCGCGCGCGGCGCGAAGCAGAGCACCTTGAGACGCATCGTACTCGGACTGCTGCTCGCACTCGCGGCGGCGCTCGTCGCAGCGTGGCTGTACGAGCCCGTCCCCGGCGGGCCGCTCGCGCCGCGCGATCTACGCTTCCTCGGGCCCGCGACCGAGGAGGCGCCGAATCCGAGCGAGGGACCCGCAGCGGCCGAATGCACGACAGTGCTGCGCGCACGCTTTCTCGATGCGGCGGGCAACCCCGTCGAAGGCGTGCGGCTCACGTGCGCGTGGCCGCGCGCGAGCGCGACGAGCGGAGCGGACGGGCGGGTCACCTTGGCACTCGCGCTGCTCGCGCGCTCCGATGCTCGCACGCTGTACCTGCGCGCGAGCGCGGCGGGTTTCGCGAGCGTCGCGTGGACCGCGCGCGCCAGGGAATCCGAGCTGACCGAGCTCGGCGACGTGCTGCTCGGGCCCGCGGGCCGCGTGCGCGGTCAAGTGCTCGACGAGGCGGGGCGCGGTGTCGCGGTCGCGGAAGTGCGCGCGGTCGCGGGGCTCGACGACGGCGGAGCATCGGCGCTCCACGGTCCGTCGGAGGCCGTGACGTTCGCGGCCACCGACGCGCAGGGCTACTTCGAGCTCGACGGAGTCCCCGTCGGTCCCGTGCGCATCTGGGCGGGCTCGCCGTCGAGCTACTGGAGCGCCAGCGACCCCTTCGAGGTCGGGCCTAGCGCGGTGATCAGCGGAGTGCGGCTCGTGATCCGCCCCATTCCAGCCGAGAACGTGCTCGAGCTCGCGGTGGTCGACCCCGACGGGGCGCCGGTGCCAGGCGCGGCGATCCTCTACCGTCGCGAGGGCGGTCGCGGCCCGGCGAGCGGGCAAGGTGTCGCGGACGAGCGCGGCCGCTGGCGCCTGATCGCAGAAGAACGCGTCCCCCACGAGCTGCGCGCGATCGATCCCGATGCAACGCTGCGCGCGGGCCGGATCTCGGGCGTCGTTCCGGGCTCCGGCGAGGTCGTGATCGCGCTGTCGAGGCCGCGTTCGCTGCGGATCGCCGTGCGCGACCTGTCGGACGAGCCGATCGGGCGTTTTCGGGCTGTGCTCGCGGAAGAGTCGAGCGCTGGGACGCTGCCGGAGCTGTCGTTCCCCGAGCGCGAGCGCGAGCAGGGCGTTCTCGAAACCTCGCTGCCGCTCGAGCTCTTCACGCTGGAGCTCTCCGCCGAGGGCTTCCGGAGCGCGAGCTTTGGCCCGTTCGAGCCAGAGCGCTGCGGCGAGGAGATCTCGGTCACTCTCGCGGCGCTGCCGCGTCTGCGCGGCATCGTCCACCACGACGGCGAGCCGGTCGCAAAGGCACGCGTGGGACTTTTCGCCGCGGCGCCGCGTGAACTCGAGCTCACGATCAACGGTTTTCCGTCGCGCAGCGAGCCGAGGCCGCTCGCGAGCGCCGAGACCAACGTGCGCGGCGAGTTCGCGCTCGGGCTTCCTGCGCCCGGCGAGTACTACCTGCGCGCGAGCGCGGACGGCTGGAGCGCGTCGGATGCCGGCCCCATCGCGATCGAGGCAGAAAACGAGCTCGACGGACTTCACTTGGAGCTCGTGCGCGGCGGCGCGCTCGAGGGCGAGGTGCGCGTCGACCCAGGCGAGTCCCTCGAGGGCCGCATCGTGGCACTCTCGCGCGGCGACGGCCTTCCGTTCACCGTGCGCACCGACGCTGCGGGGCGCTTCCGCGTCGAGCACCTCACGCCGGGCGCGTGGTGGGTCGGGCCCGCGGAGCGCGAGCTCGCGCCCGGCAGCTTCCAAAGCCAGCGCACGCCGCGCAGCGTGCCCGCAGCGATCCCGACCAACTGCACGGTCACCGACGGTGAAGTGACTCGCGTCGCCGTGTCCTTCGAGGTGCGCCTGCGCTCGATCGTGCGCGGCGCGCTCGCGCTCGGCGGTCGCCCCACGGCGGGCTGGCAGGTGCAGGTGACTCCCGCAGGCGCGACGAACAAGCCGCCGCGTCGCGCGGTGCTCGACGAATCGGGCCGCTTCACGCTCGGCACGGCCGAGCCGGGGCCCCACGTGCTGTCGTTCCACGACCCGGCGCGCGGGGCCGAGGTGCTCACGCTCGACTGTCGTGTCGAGCTCGCCGAGGGCGAGCAGTCCTGGCGTCTCGACCTCCCCATCGGCCGCGTGCAGGGCCGTACCGCGCTGCTGGCGCGACGTACGGAGCGCGTCGAGTGGCGCGCGCAGGCCGCGGACGGGATCCTCGCGCACGGCGTGCTGCAGTACGACGACCAGGAGAACTTCCTGCTTCCCCGCGTGCCGGCGGGCGAGGTCACGTTGTTGAGGCGTGACGGGAGCGCCGAGTTGCTCCTGCGCACCTTCCAACTGCCCGCAGGGGCCACCTTCGACCTCGACCTCTGAGCATTTTCTCGCGGCGACTGCGAAAGAACCGCGCCCCGTCGAGCGGCGAGAGCGCCGGCGCCTGCGAGGAGCCTTCTCAAGCGACAGGCACGTCCTAAGTGGCGAACGCTCCGAGCGAGATCGGCGCGCTCGCTGCGCGGCTCAGCCCATCCAAGCGCCGTTGTTGATGTCGAGCGCTTGCCCGGTGATACCGCGGGCTTCCTTCGAGACGAGCCAGCGCACGAGCGCGGCGACCTCCTCGGGCTCGCTCATGCGCTTGAGCGGCACGGACTGCATGGCCACTTCGAAGGCGCGCTCGTAGCTCGAGTTCATGGCGCGCGCGAAGCCCTCGAGACCGCTGCGGGCCATCTCGGTGTTCACCCAGCCGGGGCAGAGCGCGTTGACCTGCACGTTCGCCGGGGCGAGCTCGGCGGCGAGCGAGCGCACCAGCCCGAGAAGCCCCGCCTTCGAGGCACAGTAGCCGGTGTAGTTGGCGACGCCGATGCGCGCGAGAATCGAGGCGATCACGACGAAGTGACGCGGGGCGGGACCGGGAGCGAGGTGCCGCTCCGCGGCGCGCAGGCAGGAGTAGGTCCCGACGAGGTTGGTCGCGACAAGGTCGTCGAAGCGGTCCTTGGGCCCCGCAGCGTTGGGCCCACCGACGCCAGAATTGGCGACGAGCACGTGGATCGGGCCGAAGCGCGCGGTGGCGTCGGCGAAGGCGAGGTCCACCGCCTTCCGCTTGCGGATGTCACAGGGAATGGCCTGAGCCTGCGCGCCGTGCTCGCGCACGAGCTCCGCCGTGGCCTCGAGCCGCCCCGCGTCGCGCGCGAGGAGCGTGAGGGAGGAGCCCTTGGCTGCAAGAGCGACCGCGATCGCGCGGCCGATTCCCGTGCCGGCGCCCGTGACGACGACGTGTCGAGCCGACTTGGCCACGGCGACGGCGCTCAGTGCGAGCCTTGGCGCTCGAGCCAGCGCTCGGCGTCGATGGCCGCCATGCAGCCCATCCCGGCGGCGGTGATGGCCTGACGGTAGGTCTTGTCGGCCACGTCCCCGGCCGCGAACACGCCCTCCACCGAGGTGTAGGTGCCCGAGTGGACCTTCAGGTAGCCCGTCTCATCGGCGTCGAGCACGCCGTCGAACAGCTCGGTGTTGGGCTTGTGGCCAATGGCCACGAACACACCGTCGGTCTTCTCGACCGAGAGCGCTCCCGTGCGCGTGTCCTTCACGCGCACCGAGTCGACCTTGCCCTTCTCGTTGGCGAGGATCTCGACGATCTCCTTGTTCAGGAGCCAAGCGATCTTCGGGTTCGCCTTGGCGCGGTCGAGCATGATCTTCGAGGCGCGGAACTCCTCGCGACGGTGCACCACCGTCACCTTCGCGCACATGCGCGTCAGGTAGTTGGCCTCCTCCATCGCGGTGTCGCCGCCGCCGACGATGAGCACTTCCTTGCCCTTGAAGAACGAGCCATCGCAGGTCGCGCAGGCCGAGACGCCGTGCCCCATGAGCCGCGTCTCGCTCTCGATGCCGAGCAGCTTTGCGCTCGCGCCCGTGCAGATGATCACGGACTTGGCTTGGTATTCGTTGAAGTCCGTCCAAAGCGTGAAGGGCCGCTTGGAGAAGTCGACCTTGACGACCTGCTCGAACACGATCTCCGTGCCGAAGCGCGCCGCCTGCTCCTTGAACTCCTCCATCATCTTCGGGCCTTCGACGCCCTGGGGATAGCCGGGGTAGTTTTCGACGTCGGTCGTGATCGTCAGCTGGCCGCCGGGCTGCATGCCCTCGAAGAGCAGCGGCTTGAGGTTGGCGCGCGCGGTGTAGATCGCAGCCGTGTAGCCGGCAGGACCGGAGCCGATGATGATGACGTCGCGGACTTGAGGGTTCATGGAGGTGACCCGCGGGCCGCAGCAGGGCTCGCGGGCTCGGTATCCTACGCGGGATGCAGCCCAACTTCGAGCCGAGCGACGTGCAAGGACCGTGGGAGCAGGCGCTCGGGCGCCTGTGCGACACGCTGCGCAGCGAGGCTCGCGCGGCCGTCGCGCTCGCCGTGGAGCAGGGCGATCTCGACCTCGTCGCCCGAGCCGTCCGACAGGGGGCTGGGGACGTCACCTACGCGGTCGACGCTCGCGTGGAGGCGGCGATCGAGCGCTGGCTCGAGGCCTGCGCGACGACCCGCAGCCTGTCCCTGCTCACGGAGGACACGGGCTGGCGCCACATGGGGCCCGACGGGCGCGGCGGAGTGCGGGCGCTCCCGGACTTCGATCACGGCGGACCGCGCATCGCCCTCGATCCGATCGACGGGACGCGCAACCTGATGTGCGACCTGCGCTCCGCGTGGACCGTGGTGAGCTTCGCCCCGCCCGGCCCCGCGGCGCCGCGGCTGCGCGACGTGAGCTTCGGCATGGTCAGCGAGATCCCCGACTCGCGCGGCGGGCGCTTCCGGCGCCTCACCGCCCAGTCCGGCGGCGGGTGCGCGCTCGAAGAGCGCGAGCTGCTCGACCGCGCGCTCGTTCGCGCGCGCACGCTCACGCCGGGCAAGGACGCACGCGTCGATCACGGCTACTTCCCCATCTTCCGCTACTCGCCCGACCAGCGCCCCGCACTGGCCGCGATCGAGGCCGACTTCACGGAACGCCTGCGCGTCCATGAAGGCGCAAATCTGCGCCACTTCTTCGACGACCAGTACATCTCGAACGCGGGACAGCTCTTCCTGCTCTCGATTGGCACCTACCGCATGATCGCGGACGTGCGAGGGTGGCTCGCGGCACGCCTCGGGCGCACCACGGTGAACTCGCATCCCTACGACGTCGCGGGAGCGATCCTGTGTGCGCGCGCGGCGGGCTGCGTCGTCGAAGGGCCGCTCGGGACGGAGCTCGACTTCGAGCTCGACGTCACCACACCCGTCGACTTCATCGGGTTCACCAATCCCGCGACGGCCGCGCGCATCCGCCCGCACCTCGAGGCCGCGATGCGCTCTGCGCCGCGCGCGTGAGCGTCGCGCGCGAGCCGATCTTCAGGAGAGCCGCTCTTCGCGCCACGGATCGCCGCGCGGATGGAAGCCGCGCCGCTCCCAAAATCCCGGTCGCTCTTCGGGGTGAACCTCGAGCGCGCGCAGCCACTTGACGGACTTCCAGCCGTAGCGCGCGGGCACGACGAGGCGCAGCGGCCCACCGTGCTCGAGGCGCAGCGGCTCGCCGCCGAGCGACGTCGCGAGGAGAACGTCGGGCTCCAGCGCATCGGCGAGCGCGAGCGCACTGTCATAGCGCTGGCCATCCGACGCACGCAGCGCGCGCGCGCTCGGACGCAGCCCCGCCGCGGCGAGGACATCGCACAGGCGCGCGCCACGCCACAAGAGCCGCCGCACGCTCCAGCCCGATGCGGCGTGAAAGTCCGCCTCGATGTCGACGGTCGAGAGCTCGCGCAGCTCAGCGAGCGAGAAGACGCGCGGACGCTCCAGCTCGCCCGCGAGCGTGAGGGACCAACCCGAGCCGTCGAACGGCGGCGGCTCGCCGATGTGACGCACCGGCATCTGCGCGACTTCGCGCTGTCCCGGGGGCAGCGGAGACGTGCTCATGCAACCTTGGGCGAAGGCGCGACCGGCAGCGCGACGCGCACGCGCGTGCCCTCTCCGACGCGGCTCTCGACGAACAGTGCGCCCTTGTGCTTGCGAACGATGCCGACGCTCGCTGAGAGGCCGAGGCCGCTGCCGGTGAACTTGGTGCTGAAGAAGGGATCGAAGATGCGCGCCAACACCGCGGGCTCGATGCCGCAGCCGGTGTCGCCGATCTCGAGCACGAGGTAGTCCCCCGTCGGGAGGCTGGGCGCGAAGGCCGCGCGCGAAAACTCGCCGGACTCGATGCGCGCCACGGACGTCGAGACGGTGACGCGACCACCTTCGTGTCCGAGCGACTCGTAGGCGTTGTTGAGGAGGTTCACGGTGACCTGCGCCACGGCGGCAGGATCGGCGAGCAGCGCGGGGAGCTCCGGAGCGAGGCACAGCGCGAGCTCGACGCGCGCGTCCGCCGGCTTGGCGAACGAGGCCAACGCCTCGCGTACGGTGTCCGACAAGTGAATGCGGCGCACGGCCGAGATGTTCGATCCCGCGTAGCTCAGCATCTGCTGGCAGAGCATCGTGGCGCGCGTGGAGGCCTGCAGAATGCGCTCCATTTGCCGCGCGAGCGCGCTCCCCTCGGGTGCCGACATGAACGCGAGCTCCGCGCTGCCGACGATGCTCGTGAGCAAGTTGTTGAAGTCGTGCGCGATGCCCCCGGCGAGGACGCCGAGGCTCTCGAGCCGCTGCACCTCCTGAACGCGGTGCTCGAGCGCCCGTCGCTCCTCGTCCGCGCAGACGCGCCGCGTCACGTCTTCGACCACGTGCAAGCGCCCGATGCGCGAGCCAGCGTCGTCGACGATCAAACGCGACGCGCAGCGCAGGGTGCGACCGTCTGCGAGTCGCAGCTCGCGCTCGACGGTCCCATCCACCGCGAGCTCGGCGGTCGCGCGTCGCAGGCTCTCCCACGCGGCGGGGTCGGCCACGAGCTGCCCTAGGTGCGCGTGGAGCTCCAGCTCGGTGAGCCGACCTGCGCGCAAGGGCTCTTCGAGAGCGCCGAGCGCCAAGACGCTGCACAGCGGAGCGTTGAAGCGCAGAACGCGCCCGTCCGAGTCGTCGGTGATGTAGAGCCCCGTGGGGAGACTGTCGATCGTCGCGTGGAGCAACGCCTCGCGCCGCCGCAGCTCGACGAGCGCATCCCGCTCGCGCGTGATGTCGCGAAAGGTTGCGAGCACGGCCCGCGGCCGTCCTTCCCCGCGCGGAAGGAGCCGCGTGTTGACGCTGATCCAGACGAGGTCGCCGCTGGGCCGGTACACCCCCATCAGGACGTTGCTCGTCGGCGCGCCCGAGCGCAGCGTGACCATCGCAGGATGCTCATCCCCAGGGAACGGCTCCCCGTTGCCGCGCACCGCCCGCCAACGCGGATCGAGCGAGGTGCGGCCGCTGAGCTGCTCCGCCGAAAGCCCGAGGATCCGCTCCGCCGCGGGATTGGCGAGCACGATCGCGCCCCCTTCCTCCTGCACCACGAGCCCCTCACTCATGGCCTCGAAGGTCGTACGCAGATCCTCTAGCCCCGCGAAGGGCTGGCTCCCCGCCGCTCGTCCGTCGCCGCCCATGCCGCGAGATCCTACCAACCGACGCCGCGCCGCTCAGGGCTGGTCGCGCGGAACGTCGAAGCGCCGCAGGACCTCGCCGCCCACTACCACGAGGACCGCGATCTCCGCGCACAGGATCGCGACGCCGGCGAGGCAGCCGAAGCCCACCGAGACAAGTGCAGGAAGCTCCAGCACGGAGTCGAGCACGATGTAAGGAACGCAGGCCAGCGCGCCGCACAGCAAGAGAATCAGTGTGCGCACGAGCATCAGGACCATAGCCCGTCCCGCGTTCTGCAACGCCCCGTCGTGCGCAGCGCCCATGCGCACCGGCGCGAAGAGGAACGTCGCATTGTCGATCGCAGTCCACGCAAGAACGGCGAATGGAACGGCGCCGACCACGAGCAGCAGACGCAGATCGGTCGAGCCGTGGTAGAGCGCGAGCCCGCCGACACCGAGCGCGATCATCGCCGACACGAGCATCGTCTCGGGGATCAGCGTCGCGAGGAAGAGCTTCCAGGGCGCGATGGGCCAAGTGCGCAGGAGGCCGATCAGGTCCAAGTCCTCGCGGAAATCGAAGCGCAGTCCGATGCACAGGTAGAACGTGCCGAACCCTGCGACCATCAGCGCGCCTCGCAGCGCTGCGTCGGGTTCCTGTTCCCCCGCCGCGATCGAGAAGAGCGCGACGAGCGAGACGATCACACCTCCGAGCAGAAAGCTCGCGCGCGACTTGCGCACGATCGTCACGGCCTTGCGCCACGCGGCCGCGCCGAAAGGCCCACGCCCCGCGAGCCACGGCGTGCGCCACGAGCGCGTGTTGGCACCGGCGGCGCCCGCGTTCGCAGCCAAGCCGCGACGCGCGCGTGCGAGCCGCCGCGCGACGTCCGCGGAGGTCTCCAGCGAGAGCTCGCGGTAGTCCACAGGAATGCGGGGCACGGCCCACCAAAGCCCGGCGAAGATCGCGCCGCAGGCGGCGAACCACGGCCAGAACGTCCTCGCGTCGAGCGCCGTGATCGCACCGATCCATGGCGTGAACGGGATCCCGATCGCCCGCACGAGCGGGTGCTCGGAGAGGAACGAGAAGAGCTCTTCATAGCTCCCGAAGGAGGTCGTGCTCCCCGCGTCCTCGCCCGAGATCACGAAGAGCGCGACCGCGACGGCGATCAGCACGAACGACATCGTCCGCCAAGGCAGCCCCGAGAGCCGCGCCGCGAACCGATTCTCGGCATCCCCCAGCACGAGCGAGAGCGCCTGACCGAACAGCGGCAGTGTCATCAGCGCGCTGAAGATGCCGGCGAACGCGAACCACGGCTCGGGAGCGCGGCGCGCGAACATCCAACCGAAGAACAGCGCACCGAAGAGCGAGCGCACGAGCGCCGAGCGCAAGCGATAGCGCACCAGAGCGCCGCGCGGGATCGGAGCCGAGAAAAGCGCCTCGATCTCGCTCGCCGGCAGGTACAGCCCGCGGAGTGAGAACGCGCTCGAGATCGTGAGCATCGTCATCGTCAGGAGGCCGAGCCGCGCGAGGACGGCGAGCTGATCGACTTGCACGACGAGCCGCTCACCGCTGGCGCCGAACACGATGCTCAGAATCCAGAGCGCGAACATCGCCACGCCCAGCACCGTGAGCAAGGCCCCCTTCGGCGTGCGCGCCTTGCGCAGTTGCCGCGCCCAAAAGCCGCGGATCTTGCGCCGCGCCAGCAGCGCGAGCGCCGCTTGTCCGTCGCTCACGGAGCCTTGCTCCCGTCGCCGGTCGCTGCGAAGAAAATTTCTTCGAGCGAGCCGCGCGAGTGCTCGGGGAAGCGCGCGCGGGCCTCGTCGAGCGTGCCCTCGAACACCTTGCGGCCGCGATCGAGAATCAGGAGCCGCGTGGCGAGCTCCTCGATCAGCACCAAGAGGTGCGAAGAGAGGATCACCGCCGCGCCGTCGCGCGCGAGTGCCTCGATCTCGTGCTTCGCCGAGCGAATTCCCCGCGGATCGAGGCCCGAGAGCGGCTCGTCCATGAGCACCAGCGCCGGACGCGCGATCCATGCGCAGCAAAACGCCAGCTTCTGGCGCATCCCGCGCGAAAGCTCGCCACCGAACGCGTCGCGCTTTTCCGACAGCTCGAAGCGCGCGAGCAGCTCGTCCGCACGCGAGCGCCAGTCGCGCTGTCCATACAGCGCGGCCGTGAACTCCAAGTGCTCGAGCACGGTCAGCGCGTCGAAGGGCTGCGGGTCGTCGGGGATCCAGCGCATCGCGCGCTTCGCGCTCTCCTCTTGGCGAGCGAGGTCGTGCCCAGCGACCGTGATGCGCCCCTCCTTGACCGGCAGCACACCGGCGATCGTGCGCAGCGTCGTAGTCTTCCCCGCCCCGTTCGGCCCGACGAGACCGAGGATCTCGCCGGCGCGCAGCTGGAAGGACAGCCCGTCGACGGCGCGATGGCTCTCATAGGAACGGCCGAACGCATCGACCGACAGGATCACGGGCACGTTGTCCACGAGCGGAAGTATGAAACCTGGGCGGCGATCCGTCACGCACCGTGAGCGCGCACGAAGCGCTCTCGAGCTTCGCGATAGGCGAGCACTCGCCGCGGATCCGGCCTCGACGGCGCGCTCGCGGGCGCCGCCCAGCCGCTCGCGACGGCATCCATGCTCACGTCTTCGCCCGACGCGCGGCGACGTGTCCAAGCCGCCTGAAGCGCCGCCCCGAGCGCACCCGTCTCCGCCTCGGAGAGCGGGACCACCGTCGCTTCGAGCGCATCCGCGAGAATCGCGCGCCAGAGCGCGTTGCGCGCGCCTCCGCCGACGGCCCGCACCGTGTCGACGGTGAGCCCGAGCTCGCGCAGTCGAGCCACGCCGCTCGCCAAGTTGAGCGCGACGCCTTCGAGGGCGGCGCGGAACACGATTCCCGGCCGCAGCGAGCCGGGACGCAGCCCGAGGAGCGAGCCGGTGGCGTGCGGGAGGTCTGGCACGCGCTCGCCGACGAGGAACGGGACGAACATCACGCCGCCGCACAAGGGCTCGACGCGCTCGGCCTCGCGCGTGAGGCTCTCGAGATCGCCGCCGAACGCCGCGCGCACCTCCTCGAGGACTCCGGTCGCGTTCATCACGCACAGCAGCGGCAGCCAGCCGCCGCTCGAGTCGCAGAACGGCGCGATCGCGCCGCGCGGATCGACGATGGGCTTCGCCGCGTGCGCGAACACCGTCGCCGAGGTGCCAAGGCTCAGCACGGCGACACCCTCGCGCGTCGCACCCGCGCCGATCGCGCTCATCATGTTGTCGCCGCCGCCCGTCGAGATCGGCGTTCCGACGCAGGCCTGCGGCAACCCGATCCACTTCGCGCCCGAAGCCGTGAGCTCGCCCGCGATCGCGCCGCTCTCCAAGAGCGGCGGCAGCATGCCGGGCAGGCGTGCATCGACGAGCTTCATCGTGCGCGGACAGAAGCGTCGTGTCTGCGGGTCGAACCAGCCGGTGCCCGACGCGTCGCCCGGCTCCATCGTCGCGAGCCCCGTCAGCTTGTAGTTCACCCAGTCGTGCGGGAGCAGCACGAGGTCGACGCGCTTCCACAGCTCCGGCTCGCGCTCGCGCATCCACACGAGCTTGGGCGCCGTGAACCCCGCGGGGATCGCGCGTCCCGCGCGCGCGGAGAGCTCCGCCGCCTCCGCAGCCGCAGACGTGTCGCACCACAGCTTCGCCGGGCGCACGACGTCACCCTGAGCGTCGAGGGTGACGCAGCCGTGCTGCTGGCCGGACACGCCGATGCCCGCGACTCCCTTGAGATCCACCTGCTGGAGGAGCCGCGTCGTGACCTCCCGCAGTGCGTGCGCCCACGTATCCGGATGCTGCTCGGCGTAGCCGGCTGGCAGCCCCTCGATGAGTCCGTACGACGCCGAGGCACGCGCGACGACTGCGCGCTGCGCATCGTCGATCACGACACCCTTCGTGCCCTGCGTGCCGACGTCGAAGCCGAGGTACAGCGCCATGGTCAGCGCACGCCGAGCAGGTGCTCGATCATCAGCTGATCGAGGCGCTCGTAGCGCAGACCGCGCTTCGAAATCGAAGCCGGGTCGAGGGCGAGCGCGCGCAGCTTCGCCGCCTTGTCCTTCGTGTAGCCCGAGAGCAACGGCTCGATCGCCGCGTCGTTTTGCTCCGCGATCAGCGCCCGCACTTCCGGATCGGCATCAAAGGCTTGCGCGCGGGCCTTGAGGATTTTGTACGTGCGCATGCAGCCGCGCGCGAAGTCCCACACGCCCGCCTCGTCTTCCGAGCGATAGGCGTGCGCGTCGAAGTGCAGCGGCCCGGTGTAAGGAGCCGTACCCAGCGTGCCCTCGAGCAAGCGCACGAGCAGGAACGCTTGCCGCACGTCCTCGGATCCAAAGCGGAAGTCTTGGTCGTAGCGACCGATGCGCTGGGCGTTGAGGTCGATGTGAAACAGCTTGCCCGCCTCCATCGCCTGCGCGACGCCGTGCGTGAAAGAGAGCCCCGCCATCGTCTCGTGCGCAACCTCGGGGTTCACGCCGACCATCTCGGGGTGCGCGAGCGTCGAGATGAAGTGGAGCATGTGCCCCGTCGTCGGGAAGTAGATGTCGCCGCGCGGCTCGTTGGGCTTGGCCTCGAGCGCGAACACGAGGTCGTAGCCCTGCTCGCGCACGTAGTCGCACAGGAAATCCATGGCCTCGCGCGTGCGCGCCACCGCAGTGCGCGGGTCTCGGCAGGCATCGGCTTCCGTGCCTTCGCGTCCGCCCCAGAACACGTACACGCGCGCGCCGAGCTCGACCCCGAGGTCGATGCCGTCCATCGTCTTGCGCAGCGCGAACGCGCGCACCTTGGGGTCGTTCGAGGTGAACGCACCGTCCTTGAAGATCGGGTGCGAGAAGAGGTTGGTGGTCGCCATCGGCACGCACATGCCGTGCTCTTGGAGCGCCGCCTTGAACTCGCGCACGATGCGATCGCGCTCCGACGCCGACGAACCGAAGGGCACGAGGTCGTTGTCGTGCAGGTTGACGCCCCACGCCCCGCACTCCGAGAGCTTGCGGACGATGTGCGTCGGCGCGAGCGGCGCGCGCACGGCCTCCCCAAAGGGGTCGCGCCCCGTGTTGCCCACGGTCCAGAGTCCGAAGGTGAAGCGGTCTTTGGCTGTCGGGTCGAACGGGTCCATGGCGATGATCCCTGCGGGTTGGTGTCCGATGCGCTCTGGACGTCGAGCGTCCACGTGCGTGATGATGCCTTCGGGGCGCTCACATTGCATGGACGGACCGTCGGATCTGCGCTGGGAAGAGCGGCTCGTGGCCCATCGCGGGCTCGCGGCACGCTTCCCCGAGAACACGCTTGCGTCGGTGCGGGGCGCGCTGACCGCGGGAGTTCGGCGTGTCGAGATCGACGTCCAATGGACCTCCGACCGAGTGCCCGTCGTGCTGCACGACGCCACCCTCGAGCGCATGGCCGGCGACGCACGGGCCTGCTGGCAGGTCGAGCTCGCGACGCTGCGAGAGCTTCGCGCCGCGGAGCGCGGCCGCTTCGGAGCGCGCTTCTCTGCGGAGCCCTTCTGCACGCTCGCAGAGTTCGCTGCGGCGATGGCCGAGGCCGGAGCGCACGCCTACGTCGAACTCAAGCGCGAGTCGCTGGAGCATTTCGGCACGGACGTGCTCGTGGAGACGCTGCGCGAGCCGCTCCGTCGACTCCAAGGGCGCTGCACGCTGATCTCCTTCGACCTCGGCGCGCTCGCGCAGGTCCGCAGTCGCCTCCCCCACCCCGTTGGACCGGTCCTGACCCACTGGGACCAAGTGGAGAGTGCTGAGCTGCGGCGGCTCGAGCCCGAGGTGCTGTTCTGCGATGACCGGAAGCTACCGCCGGGTTCGGTCCGAGCTGCGGCACCGATCTGCGTCTACGAGGTCACCGACGGCGAGCATGCCAAGCGCCTCGCTTCCCGCGGCGTCGCCTACTTCGAGAGCTTCGACGTCGAGCGGCTGCTGCGCGAGCTCGCGCGCTCAGAACGGTAGCGGCGTTCCCTCGCGGCGTGTGAGCTCGGTGAAGAGCGCCTGCAAGCGGCGCGTCATCGGGCCGACCGCGCCATCGCCGACGCGGCGACGGTCGAGGAACGAAACCGGCGCGAGCTCTCCCATGGTGCCCGTCGTGAACACCTCGTCCGCGGCGTAGAACTCGGTCAACGAGAGACGGCGTTCGCGGCACGGAATCCCGTTCGCGGCGCACAACTCGAGCACCGTCCCGCGCGTCACTCCCGGCAGGCAGTGATCCGCGAACGGAGTCTGCACTTCGCCCTTGCGCACGAGGAACAGGTTGGTCGCGTTCGTCTCGCTGACGTAGCCCTCGATGTCGAGCATGATCGCGTCGTCGACGCCGGCGTTGTCCGCCTCGATCTTGGCGAGGATGTTGTTGATCAGGTTGTTGTGATGGATCTTGGAGTCCACGCACATCGGCGGATTGCGGCGCCACGACGAGGTCACGAGCTCGAGCATCCGCGAGCCAAACACCGGCTTCTTCCACTCGGCGAGCACGATCAGGCACGGACCGAAGACATTGTTGCGCGGGCTCATGCCGCTCGTGATCTTCTCGCCCCGCGTCAGCGTGAGCCGCACGTGCGCCTGATCGCGCATTCCGTTGCGCTCCAGCGTCTCGAAGAGCGCGCGCCGAATCGCGTCGCGCGACGGACACGACTCGAACGCGAGCGCCTTGGCCGAGTTCTCCAGACGCTCCAAGTGCGCGTCGAGCTTGAACACGCGCCCGTCATAGACGCGCAGTCCTTCCCAGCACGCGTCGCCTCCCTGCACGGAGCTGTCGAACACGCTGACCTTCGCCTCGGCACGCGGCACGAGCTTGCCGCCGACGTGGACCCAGATGTGCTCGTTGCGCGGATCCGGCAGCCGAGTCCGCGCGCGCAGCGCGTGCGCCGAGAGCTCGTCGTAGTGCGGCTTGCACTCGGCGTAGAGAGGCTCCAAGCGCGCGGGGAACGGCGACGACTTCGGCGCGTACGTCTCGAAGCCCGTCGAGCGATGCACGTTGTGATACCAGTGCGGCGCCCACACGCCGTCCTCCGGCCGCGGTCCCTGCTTCCAAGAGAGCATCGCCTCGTCGAACGGGATCCGCAGCCGCGCGCAGAGCTGGGCCAGCACTCCGCGCGGGTCGATCAGCAGCTCGCGCGAGTCGAGCACGACGACATCCGCGCCCTTCGCGCGCAGCTGCCGCAGGAGCTCGGTCTGCATCGCGTACGCGGTGTCGCGCAGGATCGGCTCGGGCACCTGATTCACGAGGCTCGGCAGCATCTCGCGCGGATCGCGGGTGAGGATCACGTTGCGCGTCTCGGCCAGAAAGGCGCGATCGAGGTCGACCAAGTGATGCGCCATCTGCTTGATGAACAAGATGGGCCGATCACAGGGCGCCAGCACGACGTCGCGGACGACGCGCGCTCCGTCCGAGTCCTGCGCAGCGAGCACCTCGTCACGGCCGGGGTGCACCGCGCCGCTCACCCGCAAGTAGTGCGCGTAGAGCGGCTCGTCGACCACGCGTGTGTCCGCGCGCTGAGCAAAGGAGTACAGGAGCGCCGTCGACACGTTGCGCGGGCCGGACCACAGTTGGATGCGGAGCGTCATGGTTGTGGCGGATTATGGAGCCGCGGCGCGGAATGTGGAATCATTCCGGCCTCATGGCAGCAGGCTCCGCACCGGTTCCCTTCGCGCTCGTGCTCCTCCGCTTGGGGCTCGGCGCGTTGTTGCTGCACGAGTCGCGCGAGCTGTGGGCGCTCGGCATCGGCCCGTGGATCGTCGAGGAGACCGCGGCGCGCGTCGTCACGGCGCCGCAGTGGTACGCGACCTTCGCCAACAAGCTCGTCTACCGCTTCCCCGAGCTCTTCGCGTGGCTGATCGCCTGCGGCACGCTGCTCGGCGGCGCGGCGCTCTTCATCGGCGCGGCCGTGCGCCCCGCCTGCTTCGGCGTCGTGCTGCTCATGGGCAACGCCCTGATGGTCGGCCCGGCGAGCGAACGCGAGTACATCACGCTCGTCGCGATCGCCGCGATCGCATGCTTCCTCGGCAACGCGGGCACGCGCATGGGCGCCGACCAGTGGCTGCCGGGCTGGATCTCGTGGACGTCCGCCGGCGGCGGCTCGAAGGGCGGAGCTAAGAGCGCACCGCCGAAGCCGGGCGCACCGCGAGACGCATGAGCGCCGCGACGGCCTGCTCGATGCCGAGCGCGACCTGCGAGATGCGCGCGTCGTACATGTAGGCCGGCGCGGTGACGATGCGGTTCACTTCGTCGACGACGCAGTGCTCGACCGTGCAAGCCTGAGGACGCGACTCCATCGCACCGAGCGCGTCGCTCGCGCCGCCCTTCGCCCCGACCGTGAGCAGCGGATGAACGCCTGTACCGCGGAAGCAGGCTGCGAGCACCGCCGGCGCGATGCAGACGGCCCCGATCGGCTTGTGCGCGGCGTGCAATTCGCGCACGAGCCGCACGAGCTCCGAATGGGCCGTGGCGTCCGCGCCGACGAGCGCGAAGTCGGAGAGGTTCTTCGCCGCGCCGAAGCCGCCCGGCAGGAAGAGCGCGTCGAGGTCGTGTGCATGAGCCTTCGACAGCGGCTGGATCTTGCCGCGAGCAATCCGCGCCGCTTCCCGCAGCACGTTCCGCGTCTCGCCGGTCGGCTTGCCGCTCGCATGGTCCACAACGTCGCGCTGCGGAACGTCCGGCGCGAAGCAGACGACGTGCGCGCCTGCGCGATCGAGGAAGTACAGCGAGAGGACGGCCTCGTGGATCTCGCTGCCGTCGAGGTGGCCGCAACCGGAGAGAACGACTCCAACGCGTGTCATGGCGGGATCACTCCTTCGCGCGGCTCCCCCGCGCGCGGGCAGCTTGGCACGCCGACGCGCGCTATTCGATCGGCCGAACTGCGAGGTCGCCGCGGATCACGAGCTGGCAGCCGAGGCGCGCGCTCTTCTGGTCCGTGCACATGCCGACGGTGTCGCGCTCGTCCTCGCTCATCGCGTCACAGCCCTCGAGGCCCTTCTCCACCACGAGGCAGCAGGTCCCGCAGCTCCCGACCGTGCAGCCAAACGGCTGGGGCAGGTCTTCCTTCTGGCACAGGTCGATGTAGCGGGTGCCAGCGGGAACGTCGAAGGAGGCGCCGGTCGGGAGATAGGTCAGCTTGGGCATCGCGGGGCTCGCAGGTTGAAATCTAACGTGCGCGGGAGATTATCGGCGCTCGGCGGATACGGCAAGAGCACGCGCCCCGCAGCCGCTACCCTGCCCCCATGAGTCGCTCCCCCGCCCAGCACGACCGACCGCGCCGCGCGCACCCGGGCTTCGGAACGGGACACGAGGTTTGGATCTTCCGCCACGGCGAAGTGGCCGAGGAGTTCCAAGGCGTCGCCTATGGCGGGATGGACGTGCCGCTGTCGCAGGCGGGACACACCGACAGCATCGCGCTCGCGGCGCGCTTCCGCGGATTCCCCTTCAAGGCGGTGGTCGCATCGACGCTGCAGCGTGCGCGCACGCTCGGCGAGCTGCTCTCAGCCGAGAGCGGCGCGCCGCTGGAGACCACCGCCGGACTCGTCGAGATCTTCCGCGGCCGCTTCCAAGGGAGGCCGATGAAGGACCTCCTCGCCGAGCACGAGGCCGAGCTCGCGGCGATCTACGACGACCCGTGGAACTACCGCGCGCACGGCGGGGAGACCGACGAGGACGTGCTCGCGCGCTCGTGGCCCGTGCTGGAGGCCGCGCTCGCGCGCCACGGCGGCCCGCTCGCGATCGCCTGCCACTACAACGTCGTGCGCAACCTGGTCGCGCACGCGCTGGGGATCGAGCCGCACGTCTCCTTCCGACTGCGCGTCGACTTGACGTCCGGCGTGCTGCTCCACGACTCGCCACAGGGCTGGCGGCTCTTGCGCGCGAACGTGCGCTCGCCCGGCCGCGGGCGCGTCGCTACAAGGTGAGCATGGCCGCCGACCGCACCGCCCCCGCTCGCACGACGGCTGCCGAGCCCGGCCGCTCGCGCCTCGACACGCTGCTGCTCTTGGCGCTCGTCGGCGGCCTCGTGCTGCTGGCGCTCAAGTGTGCGTGGGTCTGCGACGACGCGTACATCACGTTCCGCGTGGTCGACAACTGGGTCGAGGGCTACGGACTGCGCTGGAACACCTCCGAGCGCGTACAGGCGTACACGAATCCCTTGTGGATGGCGCTCGTCTCGCTGGCTTACTCGGTAACGCACGAGCCATATTTCACGAGCCTCGCTCTCTCCCTCCTGTGCACGGCGCTCGTCGGCCTCGGCTTCGCGCTCAAGGTCACGCGCGACATCGCCGGCGCGGCGCTCGCGCTCACCGTGCTGTGCGGCTCGAAGGCGTTCGTCGACTTCTCCACCTCGGGCCTCGAAAACCCGCTGCTGCACGTGACGCTCCTCGGTGCCCTCTGGACGTGGACCTCGCCGGAGCCCGACCGCGGCCGATCCCTGAAGCTCGGCCTGTGGAGCGCGGCCGTCGCGCTCACGCGTCTCGATGCCCTCGCGCTCTTGGCGCCCGTGCTCGCCGCGCATCTCTGGCACGAGCGCTCCGCTCGGGCGCTGCGGCAGCTCGCGCTCGGCTTCGCGCCGCTCGTCGCGTGGGAGCTCTTCTCGCTCGTCTACTACGGCGCGCTGATCCCCAACTCCGCGATCTCAAAGCTCTCGAGCGGCCTGCCGCAGTCGGAGCTGAGCGCTCAGGGCATGAGCTACCTCGCGAACTCGCTCGCGCTCGACCCGTTGACCCTGCTCACGATCGCCGCAGCCTGTGCGGTCGCCGTGTGGAAGCGCGAGCGAACGCTCCTCGCCGCGACGCTCGGCATCCTGCTGCACCTCTTCTACGTCACGCGCGTCGGCGGAGACTTCATGAGCGGCCGCTTCCTCACCGCGCCGCTGCTCGTCGCAGCGTGGGTGCTCGCGACGGCGCGGCTCGACGTGCGGGCCTGCGCGCTCGGAGCGCTCGCCGTGCTCGCCCTCGTCGGCTTCACGCCCCGCTCGCCGCTGCGCGCCCCGCTCGACTACGCGCAGGGCAAGCGCAGCCCCGAGTTCATCGCCGCGACCGGCATCGCCGACGAGCGCGGGTATTGGTACGCCGTCGCCGGTCTCTTCAGCCCCAACCTCACGACCGAGGGCAAGCTGCACGTGCAGAAGGGCCACCCGCTCGCCGCGCAGTTCCGCGAGCGCGGCACGCGCGTCTCGCTCGCGGAGGGCATCGGATATCTCGGGTACTGGAGCGGTCCGAGCGTGCACTTGGTCGATCCCGTGGGGCTCTCCGACGCCCTCCTCGCGCGGCTGCCGATCTACGTCGACGGCGCGTTCGTCGAGCCAGAAAAGAACGCGGCCAATGCCACGCGCGGCTGGCGCGTCGGGCACTACTACCGCGCGGTCCCCAAGGGCTATCTGGACTCCCTCAGTGACCCAACGATCGCGCTCGAGAACCCCGAGTTGGACAAGCTGCGACGCGAGCTCGACTTGCTCACGCGCGCCCCGCTCTTCGATGCGGAGCGCTGGAGCGCGATCGTGCGGCACGCGCTCTGAGCGCCGCGCTCACTTCTCCCGCGCGAGGTCCCAGTCGTTGGGATGGAGCTCCGCCCGGCGCGCCTCGACCTGCGCGCTCCAAGCCTCGAACTTCTGGCGCGCTTCCCGCACGCGGGCGTCGTCGAGCGCTGCGCTGCGCGCGTGTCCGACGGAGCGGTCCGCATCGCGCAAGTGCAGCACTTGCCGCAGCATCGGCTCGGCGGGGACCGCGCCCCCGTACCAAGTGCGCACGAGCAGCTCACTCTGCGCGCGCCACGGACGGCTTTCCTCGTAGCAGAACGTCTCCCCCAGCGCGCACCAGCCCTCGAAGAACGCCGAACCCGCGAAGGCAAGCTCGCGCGGCCGCGCCGCCGCATCCGAGAGCGCCGAGACCAGCGAGACCCCCTGCATCTCCGCCGGAACCGTGAGCCCGCTGAGCGAGCAAATCGTGGGAGCGACGTCGATCAGACTGGCCACCGCATCGGAGGCGAGCCCCGCCTGAAAGCGCCGCCCAGCCGCGGGTCGGACGATGAACGGAACGCGGAGGTCCGCGTCGCTGAGAGTTCCCGTGTCCCCGATCAGACCGGACTCGCCGAGCGAGAGACCGCGCGTGCCGCAGACGACGATCGTCGTGTCGCCCAAGCGTCCGCTCTTGCGCAGGCTCTCCACGCACGCCGCCACCGCGGCGTCGATGCGCGCCACCCCGCCGTCGTAGCTCGCTTCGAGCTCGCCCAGAGTGCGCGTGCCGCCGGACCAGCGCGAGCGCGGCAGCGCGTGAAAGACGTGGTCGCCGTCGCCGACGGGGAGTACGCCGTCCGCGTTGGCGCGCGGCACGAAGCGTTGCTCCCACTGCGACACGCGGTCCCAACCAAAGCCCTCGAGGCCGCCGAAGTGCACATACGCGAACCAGCGCTCGTTCGCCGCGCGCTCGTCGATCCAGCGCGCGAAGCGCTCGGCGAGGGCCTCCGGCGCGATGCGCTCGCCCGAGCTCGACTCCTCCCGCCCGCACCCCTGAAACTCCTCGAAACCGCGCGCCAAGCCGAGCGCGGGACCGAGCTGCGGATGGTCGACGAACGCCGCCGTTGAGAAGCCTTGGCTGAGGAGCTCCTGTGCGAGATGAGGCGCCGCGCGCGGAAGGCTCCAGTAGGTCAGCGTCGCACCCTCGACTTCGGGCGGCAAGACGCGCAGCGCGATGCGCGGATCGCAGCCGGAGAGCAGCCCTACGTTCGACTGCAAGATCGCAGGAGCCGCCGTGAACGCGTTCTCGAAGCGCACACCCTGCGCCGCGAGCGCGTCGAGCGCGGGGGTCGTCTCGCGGTCGTACCCGTAGCACGAGAGATGGTCCGCGCGCAGGCTGTCGATGGCGACGAGCAGCACTCCTCCCGACATGGAGGTGCCCGGAACATCCTCTGCGCAGCTCGCCAAGACGAGCGGCAGCGCCAGCCATGCGACGCGCATGGGCGCGAGCATCGGCGAAGGCGCCCGCCGGCTCAAGGGAGGAGTTGCGCGAGGGCGCGGCAGAGGACCGGAACGACCTCCACGGCGCGTCCGGGGTGAAACTCGTCGACGCCCGCCAAGTTCGAGGGCTCGTCGAGGCTCTGAACCAAGACGCGGGCGCCCGCGCGGCGCGCGACGTCGATCAGGCCCGCGGCCGGATAGACGGCACCGCTCGTTCCGATGGCGAGGAAGTGCGTGCACGCCGCGGCCAGCCGCAGGCACTCCTCCGCGCTGGGCACCATCTCGCCGAACCAAACGATGTCCGGCCGAAGGCGTGGCGCTCGGCACGATGCGCACGGAACGAAGCACTCCGCGTCGAGGTGCTCCAGATCGCGCACCCGCGTCCCGCAGCGCTCGCAGCGCAGCCACGCGAGCTCCCCGTGCATGTGCAGCGGCTTCGACCCCGCGCGCTCGTGAAGGTCGTCGACGTTCTGCGTCACAAGGCGGAACTCGGCACCGCGCTGGCGGCAGCGCGCTTCGAGTGCGGCGAGAGCCAAGTGTGCGGCGTTGGGCTGCACCGTCGAGAGTGCCGCTCGCCTCATCTGGTAGAAGCGCCACACGAGCGACGGATCGCGCCGCCACCCCTCGGGGCTCGCGACGTCTTCGACGCGGTGTCCCTCCCAAAGTCCCTGAGAGCCACGGAACGTCGCCAGTCCGGAGTCGGCCGACACGCCCGCGCCGGTGAGCACGAGGAGCTTCATGGACGAGGAGCGGTCCCCGCGCTCACCGCCACGGACGCTGCAACGCCAGCGCGCTCGGCGCGGCGATCCAGCCCGAAGCGCCGTCGGCCATCCGCACGCGCAACCAACCCGGGAGCGAGTCCGTCCGTTCCACTTCCGTTGCCGCGGGAGCGCGCGAGACGAGTGTCGCACCGTCGCGCGGCTCGGAGAGCAGTGCCGCGCCCTCAGGTTGGACGATGAAGAGCATGTCTCGCTCCGCATGTTGCAGCTGCCACGCCCACGGCACCAGCGCGAGTGCGAGGCCGCCCGCTAGAACCCAAGCGAGCGCGCGCGGCGCCGCGCCGCCGCGGAGTGCCTCCCACGCGAGCACGAGTGCGAGCAGCCCCGCGAGCGCGAGAACCGCGCGCTCGCTCTCCGGAAGCGTGAGCGACGACGCAAAGCGCAGCCCTGTCGCGGTGAGGTCGCCGCGATCCGCAGGCTCCAGCCCGGCCTCGCGACGAACGAACTCGAGGTTGTGCCAGGCGGCCTCGTTGCGCGGCTGCAGGCGGATCGCCGCGGTGTACCAAGCGGCGGCCTCGAGAGGCTTGCGCACGCGGAAGGCTGCGTTGCCGAGGTTGTAGAGCGTGTCCACGGGCTCCGTACCCTGCTCCGCCGCAGCGTCGAGCTCCGCGCGCCAAAGTTCCTGAGCCAGCTCGTAGCGACCCTCGCGATACAGCGCCGCGGCACGTTCCCCCGTGTCGGATTGGGCCCACGCGTCTTCTCCACGGACGAAACCGAAGAGCAGCGCGAACAAGATCGAAATCGTGCGCAGGCTCACAGTCCACCTCCGAGCGCCTCGTCGGCTGCGGCCAGAATCCGCTCGCGCGGCAGTGCCACGTTCTTCGCGCCCCAAGTCTCGCGCTCGAGCTCACGAAGGAGCTGATCGAGCGACGCGACTCCGACGCTCACTCCGATCCACGACTCCGGAGTCCGCGCCGTGCGCGCCGCGAGAAACCGATACACGAGCTCGAGCTGCGCGCGCGCGTCGGACGCCTGTCCGAGCCCTCGGACGAGCTCCCTGCGCGCCCTGCGACGCGCCCTCGCCGCGGGCGCTGCGGGGTCGCCGCGTCGGCGAACGGCCGTGCGCAGCCCGAGCCAAGCCGCAGGAACGACGGCGAGAACGGCCAGAATCCAAGCCGAGCCGAGCGGACGCATCGCCACGCTCGGCTCTCCACGGGGCGCTAGATCGAGGATGTCGGAGCGGAAGCGCTCGGCGCTGTCTTCGGTCCCCAGCCCCACCGCGCCTTCGAGCGCGCGCACGCGCACCGGAATCGCCTCCGTCGCGAGCACGGTGTAGCGATTCGCCACGGGATCGAAGACCGAGAGCGCGAGCGGCGGAATCTCGCGCACGCTGCTCGACACCGGCGCGAGGTCGTACGTGACCGTGCGGCGATCGACCGAACGCTCCTCATTTTTTCCGTACACACGGAACTCGCGAAAGGCGTCGACACGCGCCGGATCGGGGGCGGTGAAGAACTCCAGATTGCCCGCGCCGGTCCACTCGACCTTGAACTTGATCGACTCGCCTGCGTCGACGTCGCGCGGCGTCGCATCCGCACGCACCTGCAAGTTGCCGATGGCACCGGAGAAATCGAGCGGACGCCCCTCCTCGGGGAGCGGCACGACGTCGATCGCGACATCGTTGGCGCGCGCGAAGTACGTCTCGCCCTTCTCGCGGCGCGTACGGAAGAAGTCCTGACTTGCCACCGTGCGTCCGAACTCGAAGTGCGATGCGGGGAGCTCGATGCGACCTTCGCGCGTCGGCGTGAACGAGCGCAGGAGCCGCAGCTGAACGAACTCGCGACCGCGCAGCTTGCGGTTGTCGAGGCGCTCGACCTCGACCATCTCGCGGTCGTTCAAGACGATCTGCACGCGCGGCTTGGCGGCGTCCAGCGCGGGCGCAGGATTCTCGAGCAATCCGGGCAGGCTGCCGAGCCACGCGAGCGACAGGTTGGCGTAGTCCGTAGTCGCCGTGATCGCCGTGTCGAAGCCGCACAGAACCTCGATCGTGAAGGGCTGGCCGACGACGACCTTGGGCGAGCTCGGGCGGACCTCCAGATAGCCGAGATCTTCGCCCCTCAGGTCGCGGACGACGTTGAGCGAGAGCTCATTCGTGCGCATCACGGTTCCGTCGACCGTGACCTCCACGCCGGGGATCGCGAACAAGCCGACCTCCGCAGGCCGCAGAGGGATCGTCCACGTGCGCGTGACGCTCTCCTGACGTCGCGCGCCAAAGATCGTGATCGAACGCTGCTCGGCGGGCGCCGGCGCGGGCCCGATGCCCAGCCCCTTCACCTGCGGCAGTGCGCCGAGCTCGCTCGCGCGGGCGTTCTCCACGGTGACGACGAGCGCGACGCGATCGCCAAGGCGCACGACGCCACTCGTGAGGTACGCGCGCAGTGCAGCGCCACCCTGCCCAGAGCCTTGAGCAAGCGCGCCGAGCGCGAGCACGAACACCGACGCACAGATATAGAGCGCGACGAGCGCGCGACGGAACCACGGATTCATCTCACCAGTCCCTCTTCACGGGCTGACGGCGGCGCTCGCGGAGCATCGCCTCGACCTGCTTGGCCTTCTCGTCGATCTGCTGCAGCTGCTGGAGCAGCCGCTGCATCTCCTCCGCCGAGAGCTGCGGCGGCTCCTGTGCCGCGTCCGGCTTGGCCTGCGACTCCTTCGACTCCTCGGGCTTCGGCTCGCTCTCCTCCGGCTTCTCGCCCTGCTTCTGCTCTTCCTCCTTGGAAGGCTCGGGCTTCGGTTCCGGCTGCTGCTCGTCGTTCGCAGGCTTCTCCTTGGGATCCTGCTTCTGCTCGGAGTCCTTTGGATCCTGCGAGCCCTTCGACTGCTGCTCGTCGTTCTCTTGCTTTTGCTGCTCGTCCTGTTGTTCCTGCTTCTGTTCCTCGCGCTGGCGCTCGATGGCATCGAGCTCCCGCAGGCGGCGCACGCACAGCTCCAAGTTCGCGCGGACATCCTCCGCAAGACGCTCCGAGCGCAGCGCGTCGGCGAGCTCCGACCTTGCAACCAAGTACGCCTGGCGGGCGACGGCGAGCGCATCCGTCGCTTGCGATGCGCCGCCCGAGTTCGCGGCCGGATCGGGCTCGAGCGGCGGAAGGCCGAGCTTCTCGCGCAGCTCGGGGATCTGCTGTCGCAGCGACTCGGCCCCCTGCAACAGGAACGTGCCAGAGTTGTACGCCGCGGCGCGGCCGAGCTCGCCGGAGCCCGCGACGCCGCGCGCACGGTGGAAGTGCTCGACCGCCTCAGGGAGCTCCCCCGCACGTCCGTGCGCGAGCCCGATCGCGTACAGTGCCTCGGCGCGCTCGAGCTCGGGTGCGAGATCGAAGTCGGGCTTCGCGAGCAGAGACTGCGCGACCTCGCGCGCGGCGGCGTGCTCGTCGCGCTTGGAGAGCCTCGCGACCTCCAAGCGCCCTTCGCGCAACGATCCGACGTAGGGAACCACCTTCGGCGCAGCATCCGCCGAGGCAGCGGGCACAGCAGGCACCTGAGTCGGGGCTTGCAGGAGCAGCAAGAGCCACGCAGCGATCACGCTCGACCTCCCCGCGGCTTGCGGCGCTCGCGCAACGCACCTTCGAGCACCATCGCAGCCAGCGCCACGGCGCCGAACCACTGGTAGCGGTCGTGCGGAACGTACTCGATGCCGCCTTCGAGCTCGCGACCTTCGAGCCGGTTGATGCGCTGCAGGTACAGCTCTTCGAGCGGAACCGCGGACTGCGTCGCCGCGAGGTACTCCCCCCCAGCGGCCTTCGCGATCTCGCGCAGCGTCGCGTCGCTCAGGCTCGACACGACCTCGCGGCCGTCTTCGTCCTTCACGAACGACTCGCGACCGCTGGCGTCGGCCTGCGGGATCTTGCCGCCCGCCTCGGTCGCCATTCCGACGACGTAGACGCGAATTCCGCGCTCCGCCGCAAGCTTTGCCTGCTCCAGTCCCTTGCCCTCGAGGTCTTCGCCATCGGTCACGACCACGATCGCCTCGTGGGCGCCGCTGCGACCGTCGAAGAGCTGCAGCGCGTGTCCGAGCGCCGCGCCGAGGTCCGTGCCGCCTTTCGTGTTCTCCGCTGTGTCGACGCGCTCGAGCAGCGCGCGCAGCGTCGTGCGATCGTGCGTGAGCGGCGAGATGTCGCGCGATTCGCCCGCGAATGCGACGAGCGCGATGCGATCGCCGTGCATGCGCTCGATCAGGCCCGCAACCTCGCGCCTTGCGCGCGTGAGTCGATCGGGGCGAACGTCGCGCACGAGCATGCTGCGCGACGTATCGATGCAGACCACGAGGTCGAGGCCGCGACGCGCCACGCTCTTCTCGGTGTATCCACGCACGGGGCCGGCGACAGCGAGTGCGAGGAACAGCGCCGCAGCGGTCGCGAGCACGACGCGCGCCGCAGCGATCGAGCGCGAGAACCCCGGCAGGAATCGATCCTTGTGGCGCGCCGCGACGAGGAGCTCGCGGGCCTCGCGGCGGCGACGCAGCGCGTACACACCGAGTCCGCCGAGAGCAAGCGCGACGACCAGCCAGCCGAGCTGGGCCGGACGCAGCAGGTCGAAGCCGAGGAACATCAGCGGCGCAGCACTCACGGCAACCTCCGCGCCCACGTCGCATGGCTCCCCCAAGCGAGCAGGTAAGCCATCAGACCTGCGAGCAAGAGCTCGAAGTAGAGGTCGAAGGTCTCCGTGTAGCGCTCCTCGCGGCGCTCCGTGCGCTCGAGGGTCTCGATCTCCGCATACGTGCGCTCCAGCGAGTCTCGGTCCTTCGCGCGGAAGAAGCGTCCGCCCGTCATCTCCGCGATCTGCTCGAGCTCGGTCGCGTCGAGCTCGCGTTCGGTGCGGTACACGCGGCCGAAGACGTCCTCTTGAAACGCGTAGCGGCCCGCGAGCACCGTGTAGACCACGATCCCCTTCTCACGCGCGAGCTCCGCGGCCTTGAGCGGCAGAATATCCGGAACGTTGTTTTCGCCGTCGGTCAGCAACACGACGACCTTGGACTTTGCGTCCGTCTCTGCCAGAACAGAGACCGCCTTCGCGAGCCCGCGTCCGATCGCGGTGCCGTCTTCGACTTCGTTGCGCACGTACTGCACGGTCTCGAGGAAGCCCTCGAAGGCGCCGTAGTCGAGTGTGAACGGGCAGAGCAACATCGGGTATTGCGCGAACGTGAGCAACGCGCAGCTGTCCGATGCTCCCACGCGGTCCGTCATGCGGCGCTGCGCAAACGCGCCGACGACCTCCTTCGCGACGTCGAGGCGCGACTTGCCTGCTTCGAGGTCGTCGTACTTCATCGAGCCGGAACGGTCGACGACGAGCGCGATGTCGATACCTTCGGACAGGGTCTGGCGCACCGAGTTGCCCCGCACCGGACGCGCGAGCGCGACGCAGACCAAGACGATCGCAATCGCCTGCAAGAAAGGCGGAATCCAAGCGAGACGCTGCGCCCACGAGCGCGGCGGTGCCTCGACCGGCAACACGGGAACGCGTCCGGGCTCGACGCCGCGGCGTGAGCGTCCCCACGCGAGCAGGAGGAGCGCGGGCGGAACGAGCGCCAAGAACCACGGGTCGGCGAGATAGAGCTCGCCGAACAGGTGGAAGCGCGCCTCCGCAGCGCTCTTCGTTCCCTCTGAGGAAGCGACGGCCTGCGCAAGGAATAGGGCGAGCGTCATGCGGCGCTCCTCTGCGGAGGCTGCGACGCGCGCAGAACCTTCTCCGCACGCGCGAGGTCTTCGCGCACGGCCCACTCGGTCGGGCGCGCGCCACCGTACTTCGCTGCGCGCGCGTTCGCGACGAGCTCGCCGAGCGCTCGCGCGGTCTCGGCCTCCAGCGTGCCCGCGACGCGGCCGACCCACTCCTCATCCGTACAGGCGGAGCGTGATTCACCCGCGCGTCGATCGACCTCGCTTCGCACGAGTGCGGTCAGTTCGTAGTAGAGCTCGCGGACCTCCGACGCGTCGTCCAGCTTGCGCGCCCCGAGCTGTGCGAGCCGCGCCTCCGCGCTCGGTTCCTGCGAAACCGGTTGCGCGCGCCCGCGCAGCTTCCAGCCGAGCATCCCCGCAAGTGCGGCGATCGCGAGACCTCCCGCGAGCAGCCAAGGCCAGTCGGCCGACGATGCGTCAGCGTCCGCCGAGCGGAAGTCACGGGGTGCACGCGGGGCGTCTTCGCCCTCGAAGAGCGCGGGGGCGAATCGAGCACGCGCCAGCGCCGCCGCCACGTTCGACTTCGTTCCATCGAGTTCCACGAGCTCAACCTGCGGACGCGGCAACTCTCGCTCGCCGGCCTCCAGCGACGCGAATCGCACACGCCAGCGCGTCTGGGTCGCACTCGACGCAGCGTCGAGACGCGCGGGCTCCAGTTCCAGCCACGAGTAGTCGGCTGCGAGCCAGTCCGCAGCGAGCGTGGCGCGCTGATCGGCGCCGTGCTCGACGACGAGAGTCGCGCTCAATGCCTCCCCCACGGCCGCAGAGTCGCCGCCCAGTTCCCAGCGAGCCGCGGGAGTGCCCTGAGACAGCGCCGCGAGCGAGAGCACAGCGAGCCCTGCGATCACGCGGGCCTCGCTTGCCGTCTGCGGCGCAATTGAAAGTACTTCGCGAGAGGGTCCGCGAGCGCGACGCTGAGGTTTCCGTCGGTCGTGAGTTCCAACAAGTCGACCCCGGCGCGGGTCAGCTTCTCCGCGAGCGCTGCGGTGCGCAGCTCGTGCTCGCGCTTCCACGCCGCGCGCACCTCGCCGGAGCGCGTGTCGACCTCGACGAGGCGATCGGATTCCAGCTCGCGCAGCCAGATGCGGCCCGCGGCCGGCACCTCGCGTTCCAGCGGGTCGACGACCCGCGCAGCGACGACGTCGTGACGTCGCGCGAGGCGTCCGAGCTTTTCGGCCGCGCGCTCGTCGAAGCCCTCGAAGTCGCTGATGACGAGCAACATCGCGCGCCGCCGCATGAGGCGCTCTTGGTGCTCGAGCGCCGCGACGAAGTCGGTTCCGCCACGCGTCGGCTCGGCTGCGATCACCTCGCGCACCACACGCGCGACCGCACCCGCGCCCTTGCGCGCAGGCAGGTGCAGCGACGGCTGCGCACCGAACAGCGTGAGGCTGACCCGGTCTTGGGCGCGCTGCGCGACGAACGAGAGCAGCGCGCAGAGCGCCGCCGCGACCTCCCGCTTCGTCCAACGCCGCGAGCCAAAGTCCATCGACAGGCTCGTGTCGACGAGGAATCCGAGCGTGAGCTCGCGCTCCTCGACGTAGTTCTTCACGTAGGGTTCGCCCGACTTCGCCGTGCGCAGCCAGTCGATCGTGCGCACGTCGTCGCCGGGCTGATACGGACGAACCTCTTCGAACTCCACGCCCGAGCCGCGAAAGGTCGAGCGATACGCGCCCGAGAGCACGTCGTTCACCATGCGGTGCGTGCGAATCTGGATTTGGCTCACCCGCGCCATCAGCTCGGGTGCGAGCAAGTCGCTCGCTGTGGCGCGCTCGTCGACCACGGTCGCTCCGCTCAGGGCACCGCCACGGTCTCGAGCACGCGCGCGACGAGCTTGTCGCTCGTGAGGCCCTCGGCCTCCGCTTCGTAGGTCGGCACGACGCGGTGACGCAGCACGTCCGTCGCGATTCGCTTGATGTCCGCGGGCGTGACGAAGTCGCGGCCGTCGAGGAAGGCGTTGGCGCGCGCCATGAGCGCGAGCCAGATCGTGGCGCGCGGGCTCGCGCCGTAGCGGATGCGGCCGACGAGCTCGCGCAGGCCGACGGCACCCGGCTCGCGCGTCGCGTGCACGAGGCCCACGATGTACTCGCGCAGCCGCGGATCGAGCGCGACCGCGTCGATCGCTCCGCGCGCCGCGAGGATCTGCTCCAAGCTCGCTACCGCGCGGACCTTCGGCGCACTCGCCGTCTTGGCCATGCGCTCGAGCACGCGCAGCTCCTCCTCCTTCGAGGGGTAGCGCACCACGAGCTTCAAGGCGAAGCGGTCGAGCTGTGCCTCCGGCAGCGGGTACGTCCCCTCCTGCTCGAGGGGGTTCTGCGTCGCGAGCACGAGGAACGGCGCGGGCAGCTTGAAGCTCGTCCCGCCGATCGAGACTTGGTGCTCCTGCATCGACTCGAGCAGCGCGGACTGCACCTTGGCCGGCGCGCGGTTCACTTCGTCGGCGAGGACGAAGTTCGCGAACAGCGGGCCCTTGCGGACGGAGAACGTGCCCTCGCGCGCGTTGTAGATCTCGGTGCCGACGAGGTCGGAGGGCAGCAGGTCGGGCGTGAACTGGATGCGGCTGAACGTGCCGTGGACCGCGCCCGCAAGGCTTGAGACCGCCAGCGACTTCGCGAGCCCCGGGACGCCTTCGAGCAGCACGTGGCCGCCCGTCAGAAGGCCGAGCAGGAGGCCGTGGATCAGCTCCTCTTGGCCGATGATGACCTCGTGCAGGGCGCCGGTGAGCGCGGGGACGAAGGCACCCTCGCGGGCGAGAGCGGTCGGGGCGTGGGAGTCGGACTGGCTCATGGGCGTGCAGGGGGGGGCCGCGGCGGCGGATCCGGGGGACGGGGCTACGGATCGCGGCCGCGCGCGTTGGCGCGGGCCGACCGCAGACGGGACGGTATGACCCCTAGTGCTCTTCTTCCGTGAAGCGAGCGTGGGCAGGGTCTTCGAGGCCGCGGAGCTCCTCGAACGCCGCGAGCGCCGACTCCTGCTTCCCGTCGAGCACGGCCTTCTCCACCGCGATCGAGAGCTCGAGCATGTGGATCATCTCGCGCCGGTAGTCGGCCACGAACTTCGCGCGCTCGGCGTCGGGAACCTTGGCCGCCATGCGCGGCGTCTCGGACTTCGCCGCGATCAGGTCCGTCTGGAGCTTGCCGAGGCTCGCGAGAGAGTCGGCCGACTTCGCCGGATCGCGCAGCGAACGGCGCAGCGCGCGGACCGCGTCCTCCATGGCGTGCATGCGCTCTTCGAGCGGGCCGTGCTCCTCGTGCTTCTCACCGCGGCCCTTCCCGCCTTCCTGGAGAGCGGCGGGGGCGCTCGGGGCGAGAGCGAAAACGGCCAAGGTCGGGCAGGCGACGAGGGCGGCAACGAGGAGGAACTTCATGGGGCTCTAGCCTAGCGGGGGATCGCGTCGGGGTCGTCGGCCACGAACTGGACGGGCTCCGGCTTGCCGGTGAGCCCCCCCACGCTCTCGCGCGCGACCTCGCGCGCGCAGGCGCGGCCCTGATCGATCGCGGCGCGCCGATCCGCGGGGCCGGCGCCGGGCTGCGCCAAGTCCTCGGCCCTGCCCATCCAGACCGTGGTGGTCGGGAAGGCGAAGCCGACGCCGAGGCGCTGGGCGAGGCGCAGGATGTCGAGGAACAGGCGGTGGCGCTCGCGAACGAAGGTCGGGAACTCGGTGGTCTCGATGAAGCAGATCACCTCGACGTCGAGCGAGCTCGCGCCAAAGTTCGAGAACCACACGTGGTAGCTGTCCTTCGCGGTGTAGGGGTGCGCGCGCACGAGCTCGCGCACGCCCTCGCAGAAGGCCTCGATCGACTGCGCGGGCGTGTCGTAGGTGAGGCCGAGGTTGAACTTGACGCGCCGCTCGCGCCGCGCGCCGAGGCAGTCGACGTGGCTCGAGATGAAGCGCGAGTTGGGCACGGTGACGAGGCTGTCCTCGGGCGTGCGGATGCGCGTCGAGCGGAAGCCGACCTCCTCGACCGTGCCCTCGATGTCGCCCATCTTGACGAGATCGCCGATCTTGAATGGACCGTCGAGCAGCACCGTGAACGTGCCGAACAGGTTCTCGACCGAGTCCTTGGCCGCGAAGCCGATCGCCAGAGAGCCGATCGAGAGACCGGCCAAGATGTGCCACAGGTCGCCCGTGATGTCCGAGACGAACACCACCGCGCCGATCAGCACGATCACGATCTTGAGCGTGCGCCGCAGGAGCGGCACGAGCATGTCGTCGAACTTGTTCTCGCTGCGGTCGGCCTTCACCTGCAGCGGCCAGCAGGCGATGTCCGCGAGGTGATACGCCGTCCAGACCGTCATGACGGTCGTGAACATCTGCACGCCCATGCGCAGCGGCGCATAGACGTTCACAGGCAGGTCGAGCAGCTGCACGCCCGCGAGCCACAGCCATGCGAGCAAGAGCCAGCCGAACGGGCGCTCGAAGCGCAGGAGCATGTCCTGCGGCAAGGTCTGTCCCTCGAAGCGCGAGAGCTTGCGCACGAGTGGCCGCACCGAGATCGTCAGGATGCGTTCGAAGAAGAACGCGATCAGGAACAGGACGAGCAGGCCGATCCACTGCCACGGCTCGAGCAGGAGTCCGCCGCCCTTGAGGCGCGCAGGCACGATGCTGCGCACGAACTCCTCGGTCGAGAGCGGCTTGTCGCCGATCGCCTCGATGCGCGGCAAGTCCGCCGCACGCGTGTACCACTCGTAGATGTTGGCCGACGTTCGCGTGTCGATCACCCAACCGTGCTCGTCCGTCTTCACGAAGCCGAGCGTGACCACGAACTCCGGGTCGACTTCGCTCGCGACCGTCCACTCCGCGTGCGTTGCGTCGATCGTGATGAGCTCGCGCTCGATCCGCTCGGGGTCGAGCAACGTGATGTGGTCGAACGTGCGGCCGAGCTGGCGCGCGTACTCTCTCGCGCGCTCGCCGCCCGTGAGGCCCTCGCGCGCTTGGAACGCCTGAGACGCGTCCTCGAGGAAGCGCGTCTGGTGGGTGCGCTCGTAGTCGTAGATCGCGAGGAGGGCCTCGACGGTCTCGCGCGGCGTCTCGAAGCGCTCCGGCGTGGGCTTGGGCGCAGCGCTCTCTGCCTGAGCGAGCGCGAGCGGAGCGGCGAGGACCGCGCTCGGAACGGCCCCGCCGCTCAGGACGAGCAGCACGAGGACGAGACTACGGATGACGTTGAGGCAGGGAGTCAGACGTTGGCGGAGCTGCATTCTCTTCCATGGGCGCCGTCGGCGCCGCGGGATTGTCCTGCACAGGGGAGACCGGAATCGCGAGCACAGGCGGGCCGGGCTCGACGCGCGGCACGAGCGCGCCGCGCGCGGCGAATTCGTCGCGGTAGGCGAGCACCTTCAGGGCGTAGCCGAGTACCGGACTCTCGCCCCAGCGGGCCGTGCGCCACGAATGATAGGAGCCGTACTCGCGAATCCAACTGTCGAGGCGCCCGGGGCCGGTGTTGTACGCGACCATCACCGCCTCGAAGTTCCCGTCGTAGCGTCGCGACAGCCAGTGCAGGTAGTGCGCCGCGAGCCGGGCGTTGAGCGCGGGGTCGGCGAGCAGGTCCTCGCGCTCGGGTTCCGACAGTCCGAGCAGCGCTGCACGCTCCCGCGCCGTGGGAAGCATCAACTGGAACATTCCGAGCGCCCCGGCCGACGAGACGGCGTCCGGCCGACCGCTGGACTCGGCGAGCGCCACCCCCGCGAGCAGGTTGGGGTCGAGCCCGAACTCCCCTGCCGCCGCGCGAATCAGCTCGGAATACCCCTCGACCCGCCGATACCCCACCGAGGTCATCACCGGACGCGCGACACGCTCGACCGAGAACCACGCCGCGAAGGCGAGCACACCGAGCCAGAAGACACGGTGGATCCAGCGCCCGCGGTCGTTGCGACGGCGACGCCCCATGCTCAGCCCTTGGTGCGCGCCTCGAGCTGCTCGCGCAGCGTCGAGAGCCACAGGTCGCGCTGGCGACCGCGCGGCGGAAGCGCGCCGACGTCGCGACCTGCGAGCCGCGAGAGCTCGCGCCGCGCACGCTCGCACAGCCACGTTTCCTCGCGCCGCGCACACGTATCGAGGAACGAGAGCCCGACGGCCGTCCCCGAGCGCACGTCCGCCGGCTCGCACGGCGTGATGCCGAGGCGCCCTGACGCTGCGCACAGCCAAGCCTGTGGATCGTCGCGCACCACGTCCTCCCACCACGCCCACCACGCCGCGGAGGCGTTCGACTGCGAGCGATAGTCGACGCACGAGAGCACCGCGAGTTCCTCGGCGACGCGCGCATCCGTCGGCTCCTCGGAGAGGAGCGTCAGGAGCGGCGAGACGACCTGCGGGACGAGCTGCTCCGAGAGCAAGAGCGCGGCCTCGCGGCGCGACTTGGAAGCCGGCGAGCGCACGAGCCGCAAGAGCTCGTTCCAGGCGCGCTCGCCCTGCGCGAGCAGCCCTCGCCGCGCGGGTTCGTACGTCACGTCTTCGGGTCCCTTGGCGAGCAGCGAAACGAGCAGCGGCACGGTGCCGGGATCTTCGAGCGACGTCATGCCTTCGGCCGCAGCGACGCGCACCTTCGACTCGGCATCGGAGAGCGCCGCGAGCAGAGTTCCGAGCGCGGCGTCGCCGCCGAGCCGTCCGAGCGCGCGCAGCGCGGCGCAGCGCACGTCCACGCTCGCGCTGCGAACACGCGCCTGAACGTCCGCGGTCGCAGCGCGCACGCGCGCCTCGCCGAGTGCGAGAAGCGCAGCCGCCTGCACGCGCGGCTCCGCGTCGTCGAGAAGGTTCCGCAGCGCGACGAGCTCGCGCGCCTCAGGCTCGCGCACGAGCGCCGCCGCCGCGACGGCTCGGACGAAGGGGCGCTCGTCGGCTGCACGCGCGAGCGTGAAGTCACGGCCCGCACGCGCGAACACGCGCGCCAATTCCTCGGGCGCTGCGGCACCCAGCCCAGCGACCCACACATCGACGAGTTCCACTGCGGCGCTCGCAGGCAACTGCGGCTGCCCCGCTGAGGCCGACGCCATCGCGAGGTCGAGCAGCGAGCGGGCGCGCGCGCCGAAGAATCGTTCCTCGCGCAGCAAGCTCAACAACGTCGCAAAGTCCTCCAAGGAAGCGCTCGGCGACCGCGCCTCGATGCGGACGAGCTCGGCGACGGCAGCATCGCGCTCGGCGAGCGGCAGCTTCGCGGCCCGCTGACGCACGCGCTGCCACAGGGCGCGCGAACGCGCCGGATCGTCCGCGAGCGCTTCCCACACCGGAGCTTCGACCTTCCAGAGTGCGAGCCGCTCGAGAGCGACGCCAGGCTCGGGGAACAGCTGCCAACGGTTGCGCTCCGCGAGCGCGCGAGCGGTGTCGAGTACCGCCGTGAACCACGGCTCACCGCCTGCGCCCGCGAAGCGGAAGCTCTTCGCGCGCCCTGCGCACTCGACCGTGAAGGAACGCCCCGCCTCGAACGAGCTGCCACGACCTCCGGGCAGCCGCTCGGCGGAGAACACGCGCCCGCGCTGCAGCACGTCCCACAGGCCGCGCGCCTGCGCTTCCGTGACGATCAGCGTCGCAGGACCGAGCTGGCCTTGGGCATCGAGCTCCGCCGCGCGGGCGGCCCCGACGAGCCGCAGCTCCGCACCCTCCTTGGCGAATTCGTCCTTCACGTGCAGCTCGAGCGAGCTCGCGTCTTCGATCCGCACGCTCATCGCCGCGCGGTAGGCGCGGAAACCCCGCGCGCTCGCGCTCCACCACTCGATCCAGCGCGGACCGTCGGAGCCGAAGTTCTGGCCCGTGATCAGGTGCAGGCGGCGTACGGCCGTCGGCACGAGCGAGCTGAAGTCCGGCGAAAAATCCTCGGCGGAAATCGCGCGCACGAGACGGTGCGGCACGTCGAGGTCGAGCCATGCGGTGTCGAGCTTCTCGGAGCTGCGGAAGCCGATGCCCGCCAGCGCGCAGGCGCTCGCACCCGCCACGAACGGGTCCTTCGAGCCGAGTCCCTCGAGCAAGAGAGGCGCGTGCGCTTCGTTCAGCGTCGCCTCGATGCGGCGATCTTCGCGTTCGCAGAGCGCGAGCAACGCGTAGGCGCCGCGACGCAGAATGCCGCGCTCGGCGAACGCGCGCTGGACGAGCTCGGCATCGAGTCCCTCTGCGCTGCGCTGCGCGATCGAGTCGAGCGCACGACGCGCCACAGACCCGTTGGGGTCACCGAGTTTCTCGAGCAGCACCGCGACCGCGCGCGGATCGGCGCAGCCATCGACCAATTGCACGGCGCGCAGACGCGTGTCGGGTTCCTTGTGCGCGAGCGGCTTTTCGAGCGCCGCGAGCGGCAGCGCGGCGCCGAGCTTCGCGAGGTGCCGCTGAGCCGCGACACGCACGGGAGTCTGGCGATGCATCAGGAGCCCCGCCAGCCGCTCGGGGCTCGCGCGCACGGGATCGAGCTCGCACAGCGCATCGACCGCTGCGCTGGTCGCGCCTGTCGGCAGCTTGCCCTCGATACGCGCGAGGGCGCGCTCCGCGTCTCCGTTGGCGGGACTCCTGAGCAACATGCGCAGCCCTGCGACGCACGTCGGCGCGTGCTCGCTCTCCAGCGCGCCGAGCGCAGCCGCGCGCCCGACCTCGCCCATGCGCAACAAGCTCAAGGCCGCCGATTCGACCGTCGGACTGCCGACGTCGCGCAGCTTGGCGACCTCTGCGAGCACGTACGTCGCAGCGTTCGCATCCGGCGGCAACGCCGGAGTCGGCGTCGGTGCGGGAATCGGCACGAGCTCGGGCGCAGGATCAGGATCCGCTCCCGTGCTCGGCACGGGCCGGGTCGTCGGGCGCTCCGCAGGCAGCTCGAGATCGCGCTCGAGCTTGCGCCCGTCGAATCCCCGCGGCGTGTCCGGCAGCACGCGCGGATCGTCGCTCTTGCGCTCCTTCTTCTTCGGCTCCGCCTGCGGCTTTGCGCCCGGCGCACTGCCGGGCAGCACCACCTGAGCTTGCGCCCACGGCGAGGTGAGCACGAGAGCGAAGGCGAACGACGAGACGAACGAGAGCGCAGATCGAGTGGGACGGAGCATGGTGGGTGCCGACGTCGGCGAAGGGCCGAGACTGTACGCGATTTGGCGGCTCGGCCGCTGTTTCACTCCCCCCTGGCCACGGAAGGGTGCGGGCGTCGGGGTGCTAGCCGTGGGGCGCAGAGGCGTACCGACCTGCTCGACGTCGAATATCCCACGAGACATCTCGCGGAGTGGGGCCAAGGAAACCCCGCAGGCGCTCGCGAGCGCTCCCCACGGGCTCTGCCTCCACCGAGCTCGCAAGGACGAAGTTCAGGAACGCTCGCGGATCGCAGCTTCGCCATGGGGCCTAGCGCGCGAAGCCGCCCGTGTCGTACCGCGACGCGAACGGTGTAATGCAGAAGCGCACGGGTGGCCCCGTGACGCGCGTCACCCCAGAGGAACAGGTCCGCGCGTCTTGCGGGTACGTGTCCCAGGCACGGAACGGCCAACGCAAACTCGGGAGCAGCGGTGATGGCCTCGATCGCTTCGACGGAAACTCATTCGAGAGGATCCGACTTTCCCGAGGGCGCCGACGAAGTCGCCCCGAAGCATCGCCCGCTCGCTCGGCCCTCAGGAGAGCGGGCGGCGGTCGCCGTAGCGCTCAAAGAGGCTCGGATCGCTCGCGCACAAGAGCTGGGCTAGCTCGAACAGGCTCGTGTCGACCTCGTCGCTCACGATGCCCTCGCGGTTCTCGCCCGCCTGCCGCAGGCCGAGCAGGTCCCCCATGCCGCGCTGGGCGAGGTCGGCCTCGGCGATCTCGAAGCCGTCGTTGGTGCGCTCGAGCAGCGAGAGCCGCTCGGCGGCGGAACGCTTGCCCATCAAGTAGCAGGAGCTCGGGAGCGGGCCCCGCCCGACACGCCCGCGAAGCTGGTGCAGCTGCGCGAGGCCGAGTCGTTCCGCGGACTCGACGACGATCGCCGTCGCCTCGGGCACGTCCACCCCGACCTCGATCACCGTCGTCGCAACGAGGACCCGCGCCGCGCCCGTGCGGAAGCGCTCCAAGCGAAGGGCACGCTCCTCCGAGTCGAGTCGCCCGTGCACCAGCTCGACGCCAAAGCGCGACCAGCGGCCACGCGCGATGCGCTCGTGCCGCTCGCAAGCGCCGATGGAGTCCTCCTCACCGGACTCGATGCGTGGGACCACCCAGTAGACGCGTTCACCGCGCTCCAAGCGCGGCTCGAGCTCGTCGACGAGCTCGCGTGGCGCGAGCACGCGGCGCGTCGCAATCGGGGAGCGACCCGGCGGCTTCTCGCGCAGGATCGAGACGTCGAGATCGCCATAGACCGTGAGCGCGAGAGTGCGCGGAATCGGCGTCGCCGTCATCAGAAGGCCGTGCACGTCGCGGCCCTTGTCAAACAGGCGCTCGCGCTGCGCAACGCCGAAGCGATGCTGCTCGTCGACCACCGCGAGGCCCAGACGCGCGAAGTGGACGTGCTCGCCGAGCAGCGCGTGGGTGCCGAACAGAACGTCTGTGTCACCGCTCGCCACAGACTCGAGAACGGCCCGCCGTGCGCGCGCACCGAGCGACCCCGTCAACAGCGCGGAACGCAGTCCGCCGCGCGCAAGGAGCGGCGCAAGTCCGCGGAGATGCTGCTCGGCGAGGAGTTCCGTCGGTGCGAGAAAGGCCGACTGAGCTCCCGCTCGATGAGTGAGCAGACAGGCGTATGCGCCGAGCACGGTCTTTCCCGAGCCCACGTCACCTTGGATCAAGCGACGCATCGGAATACCGCGTGCGAGGTCGCTGCGTAGGTCCGCCGTGACCGCAAGCTGTCCGCGCGTGAGCTCGAAGGGGAACAGCGCGCGCACCTCGCGCTCGGCCTCGTCTTCCACCCGAACGACCAGCGCCTCGCGCTGCGCACGCGCACGCCGCCGGGCCTCGATGCTCGCGCGGAGCGCGATCAACGGCTCGAGCCCGAGCCGTCGACGAGCACGCTCGTAGTTCCGCTCGTCCGTCGGAGCATGGAGCTCGCGCACCGCGACGGGAAGCGCGAGAAGCTCATGCTGCGCGAGCAGCCCCGGATCGACGAGCTCGCGTACCTGCGCGCCGAACTGCTCGAGCGCGCGTGCGCACAGCGCGCGCAGCATGTCCTGCGACAGCCCGTCCGTCGCGGGATAGACCGGCGACAGGGTGCCCTCGGGAGGGAGCGGAGCGACGGAAGTCCCGAGCTTGCGCACCACCAGTGCAGGACCTTTGGCCCACACGGGTCGTCCGACGAGTTCGAGCTCGTCTCCGAGAGCGAAGCGCTCACGCAGCCAAGGCTGATTGAAGAACAGACAGTCGAGCAACTCGCTCGAATCGCTCAGCGTCGCGCGCAGGAGCGAGCGGCGCCCGAAGCGAGAGAAACGCAGCTTGGAGACTCGGCCGCGGACGCGCACGAGCGCGGACGGCAGCGCGGCGTCGCGCTCCTCCTCCGCGCTCTCTTCGAGCGTCTCCTCGTCGCGCCGTTCCGCTCCGCCCGCGAGCGCGCGAGCCTGCGCGAGCGAAGTCGAGCCGGGCCAGCGTTCCAGCCGCCGCGGAAGCACGCAAAGGAGTTCGAGCACGTTGTTCACCCCGAGCTGCGCGAGTCGCTGAGCGCGCGCCGGACCGACTCCGTCGAGCTCGGTGAGCGGAACTGCGTGCAGAGGACGCGCGGCCTGCGCGTCGCTCGACGCACCCGATGTGCGGGAGCGCGCCACGCTCACCGCGCCGCGAAGATCGAGTCGAGTACCTCGAGCGCGGGCCGATTCTGCAGCGTGAAGCTGCGATCGACGCCGTTGCCGTGCTCGGGGTCCGCGGTCCAACACCAGAGAAACACGCCGCTCGGCCCGCCGGACGCCGCGCGGGCCTCCGCGAGCGCTGCGGCGAAGGCGACGTAGAGTCGCGCCGTCTCCTGAACGTCGTAAGAGCCGAGCCCCACCGCAGGATCGACGCTGGCGAGCGTCGTCGGAGGGAGACCGAACTCGGTCACGATCCACGGCTTGCCCAATGACGCCGCGAAGCCACGCAGCTCGCGCAGGTGCGCTCGACAGCGCTCGAGACACTCGCCATCGTCCAACGGCGCGGCGACGGTCGAGAGAGTGCGCAGCGGTCGGTACAGCTCGACTCCGACGAAGTCGAGCTCGTCCCAGAAGTCCAGCTGCTGTGCCTCCGCGAGATCGCCCGCCGAATAGGTGAGCGCACCGCCGTACGCCTCCCGCACGCGCTCGAGGAGCGTGCGCCAGCGCGCGGTGTTGCGGAGCAGATAGTCGGGCGGTACCCAGCCCTGCTCGATGTCGTCGCGCAAGCTGTCGGTCGCTTGCTGCAGACCGCCGCCGACGCACAGAACGTCCGCATCGCACAGCTCGGCGACGAGCGCGTAGTGCACCGTGAGTGCCGTCAGTCGCTCGAAGAAGAGCTCGGAGGCCTGCGCATCCAGCGTCATCGAGGCCGCTGCGAGCCCCGACGTCGCTGCATCGAGGAGCTGTGGCGCGAGTACGACGCCGAGCCCGAGCTCGCGGGCGCGTCGAGCCGTCGAGATCAGGGCCTCGTCGCAGACCGACGCGTCGAAGGGCCGCGAGCGCGCGTCGAGCGGCCACCACGTCGTCCGCGGCTGAGCGTAGGCGACGGGATCGAGGACCACGACGCTCGCCCCGTGGACTCGCATGTCCGCGAGCCCGGCCTGCGCGCCGCGGCCCCCTAGAGAGCGCCAGCCTCGGCCGTCGCCGTCGCGCGGCGCAACGAGGTGCGCCCCTCCGAGAAACGGCGCGGCGAGCGCCCGCTCGCGGCGCCCCGAGCGCATCTCACGTGCGACCGGCTCGGCGCCCCAGCGCGCGCGCAGGCTGCCCCAAGGAAGCTCGACGCCGCTGCCTTCGCGCCACAGCGCGAGCACGAGTTCCGGCCGCTTGAGGTCGATCAGCTCACGGAGCAGGGACGCGCGCAGCGCCTCGCGGACGTGCGGTGAGGCGAACTCTTCGACCGGCTGCAGTGCCTGTTCGAAGCCGACTGCGAGCCCGCGCGCGCGCAAGTGCTCGCGCCAGTCGCGCAGTCGGACGACACCGCACCATGTGTCCGCGAGCGCAGCGCCGAGTGCATCCGCGAGCCACGCTTCGCGAGGCACGCCCAGGGCCGAAAGCGCCAAGGCGCGCGCGAACTGCGCGCCACGATCATCGAGCGCATCCGGCGCGACGACGCCGTGGACGTCGAGCTCTCCGGCGCACGTCGCGCCCAGTGTGCCCGCCGCCGTCGCGACCGCCATGCTCTCGCCGTCCGGCCAGAGGTGAACGCGCACGCGCTCCTTGGGAGGACCGACCAGCGCGACCGTGCTCGCATGGACCGTCGTCAACCGCTCGACCCAGCGCGCCTGCGCCAGCGGATCGATGACACCGTGAGCGATGACCTCGCACCCCGGACCGACGAGCGTGACCTCGGCCCACGTGTCGAGCTGCGCGAGCGCGGCGCTCGCACTGCCGCTCACGAGTCCGCCGTGGTCGGTCCACACGCCCTCGCGCTCGATGCGACCGCCGCGCCACGTGCGGAACCCCGGCTTCCAGTTGGGTAGGAGCTCGCTCGCGAGCGAAGCTGCGACCGCCGCATCGCTGGCGACGTACGCCGTCAGAGGCCAACCTGCGCGGCGCGGATCCTCGACCGTGAGCATCAAACCTTCGCGAGGCCCGTGGTAGCGCCGTCCTTGAAACCAAAGCGCGCCCGTGCCCGGCTCGAACACGAGCCCGTGCAGCTGCGCCATCGCGCCGATGAGAGGTGAACTGCCATCGGCGAACACGATGCGCGCGGCGCTGTCGTCGAGCTCACCGCCGCGCTCGAACTCGACCTCGTAGCGGCGCGCGAGGGAGGGTTCCCGCGCCAGCGCTTCGAGTCGGATCGTGTCCAGCGACGCCGGCACCACCAACTCGAGGCGGCGCGCGCCCTCGAGCGCTCGCGCGAGCCGATACGAGCCGAGCTCGTCGGGATCGCTGCAGCCAGCTAGAGCCGCGAGAGAGAGCGTGAGGGAGCAGGCGCGCACGTTGTCGCTGGCGAGTGTAGCGAGCGCGCTGGGCCGCCGAAATCAGCGCGTACGCGGTGGTGCGACCACGAGCCAGACGCCGATCGCGACCAGTGCGAGCCCGACCACGCGCTCGGTCGACAGCGGCATCCGCTGACCGCTCGCTCCCAAGCGATCGAGGAGCAGTGCCACAAGTACCTGACTGGCCACCGCGATGGCGGTGGTCACGCCCGCGCCCAGCTTGGGAAATGCCACGGCCGCGCAGGAGATGATGATCAGTCCGAAGAGGCCCCCGGTGAACAGGTGCCACGGCGCCGCACTGCGCTCCGCCAGCGTGCCCGTCGCGCGAGAAATCAGGTACCAGCACGTCGAACCGGCGAAGACGACTCCGGAGTTGATCATCAGCGTCAGCGGCAGCCCGAGACGCAGCGAGAGCTGCCCGTTGACCGTACTCTGCAGGCAAACGGCGGCGCCGAGCAAGGCGGCGAGCAGAATCAGGAACGGCATACGGGCCCCTCAGAGAGTTCTCGAATCGCAGTCGCGAGCATCCGCGCCAGCGCGTGCCTGCGATAGTCGCCCGTCGAACGAACGTCGTCGATGGGCGCGACGTCGAGCCGCGCCGAGGCGGCTCCTGCCCCGCGCGCGAGCGCCGCGTCGACGCGCGCGCCCATCAACTCTTGCTCCAACTTAGCAAGGCGCAAGATGCGCGGACCGACGGCACCTGCGGCAGCGCGCACCGCGCTCACGCGCCCGCCATCGAACGCCATGCACACCGCGAGTGCGACCTTCGAAATCGACTGCGCGCGACGAGTGCCGAGCTTCCGCCACAGCTGGCGCTCCCCAGCCGGGCGCGCTGGGATGAGGATCGACTCGATCAACTCATCCCGCTCGCGCAGCGTGCTGCGATAACCGCACAGGAACGCCTCGGCGTCCAGCTCGCGCACGCCGCGGAGCGAGCGGAGCCGCACGCGCGCGCCCAGCGCAACGAGCACCACGCACAGGTCCCCCGCCGGTGACGCAGTGCCGAGGTTCCCTCCGAGCGTGGCACGCGCCTGAATCTGCTCTGCTCCGACGTCGCGCGCAACCGCGACGAGCGCTGACGCGGCCTTCGCGACGCAAGGATCGCGCGCGAGCTCCGCGCACGTGGTGAGCGCGCCGAGCCGCAGCCCACCCGCCTCCTCGCGAACGCCCCGGAGCTCCGCGAGCTTCCACACATCGACGACGCGTGCAGGCTTCGTACGACCGGTGCGCAGCTCCACCATCAGATCCGTTCCGCCGGCGAGAACGTGCGCAGGAGTACCGTCGAGCGCGAGCGCGTTCAGCGCCTCCTCGAGCGACCGCGCGCAGACGTAGTCGACGCTCAAGCGCGCCCCTTCGCGCAGGCGAGCGCGGCGCGCACGATCGCGCCGTACCCCGTGCACCGGCAGAGATTCCCGGCGAGCGCCGTGCGGGCCGCATCGAGCGAAGGCTCGCTCCCCTCGGCGCGGCAGCGCTCCGCCCAAGCGCGCGTCATCACGATCATCCCCGGCGTGCAGATGCCGCACTGCGCCGCGCCCTCCTTGAGGAACTCCTCGCGAACACGCTCGAAGCCCGCGCCCTCCACGGTCACGACCTCGCACCCATCGGCCTGCGCCACAGGAACGAGGCACGAGTTCACTGCGACACCGTCGACGAGCACCGTGCAAGCGCCGCACTCGCCCTCGCCACAGCCTTCCTTCGTGCCCGTGAGCCCCAAGTCGACGCGCAAGACGTCGAGCAGACGCCGCAGCGGCTCGACCTCGACCACGCGCGCGACGCCGTTCACCTTCACGTGCAACTTCACAGCCGTTCCTCCGGGTGCAGCTCCAGCCAGCGCGCCATCAAGTGTTCCGGCGTCGCGGGCAGCCGCTCGATGTGCAGGCCCAGCGCGTCCTCGATCGCCGAGAGCACCGCCGGCGCGCCTCCGTCCATCGGCATCTCTCCCACGCCCTTCGCGCCGAAGGGGCCGCCGGAAAACGGCACCTCGACGAGGTCGGTCTGAAATCGCGGCGCATCGAGCGCCGTCGGAATCACGCACGTCGCCATGCGATCCTGCAGGAAACGGCCGTCGCGGGTCGTCACGACCTCGAGCTGCGCGAAGCCAACCGCCTGAAGCGAGCCGCCCTCGAACTGCCCGACAACCATCTGGGGCTGGATCGCCGTGCCACAGTCCACCGCGCTCCAAAAGCGCGGCACGCGCACCTCGAACGTGTCGAGGTCGACCTCGACCTCCGCAACGTCGGCGGCCCAGCCGTAGGCCGGATAGGCGTCGCCGCGGTAGTGCGCATCGTCCCAGACCAGACCGGCGGGCGTCGTGTACTCCGCCTCGATGCGCGCGTCCCCGCCGCGGCGCACGAACGCCGCAGCGCGCTCGCGGAACGTGCCGGATCCCTCGCAGCGCGTCGCGAGCTCGCGACACACCCGTGCAAGCAGGCCGCCGACGATCATGCAGGTGCGCGAGGCCACCGTCGGCCCCGAGTTCGGCACCGCGTGCGTGTCCGGCTGCGCGATCTCGACGTCCGCGGCCTCGCAGCCGAGCGCCTCGGCTGCGATCGCACGGAAGAGCGTCTCCGTCCCCTGACCGAACTCCGTCGAGGCGCTGCGCACGCGCGCGCACCCGTCGACCGTGAGCTCGACGGCGATGCGAGCCTTGAGCATCGACTCGCCTGCACCGGTGAAGCCCGCGCCGTGGAAGAAAAAGCTCATCCCGAGGCCGCGCCGCACGCGTCCCTCGCGCGGAGCCCGCCACGCATGATGCGCGATCGACGTCGAGGCCGCGATGCGCTCGAGCACGGCCTGCGCGCCGACGCTCTCCTTGAGCACCTGCCCCGTCGCCGTCGTGTCGCCGATTCGCAGCGCATTGCGACGGCGCAGCTCATAGGGATGGATCTGGAGCGCCGCCGCGATCGCGTCCATGTGGCGCTCGATCGCAAAGCAGGTCTGCGGTGCGCCGAACCCGCGGAACGCACCGTAGGGCACATGATTCGTCGCCACCGCGCGGCCGCGGATCGTGACGTGCTCGCAGCGATACGGCCCTGCGGCATGGATGCAGCCGCGCGAGAGCACGACCGGCGAGAGCGTCGTGTAGGCGCCGCCGTCGAGCAGCACGTCGATGTCGAGCGCGAGCAGACCTCCGTCGGCGTCGACCGCGGAGCGAATCTTCACGCGGCTGGGGTGGCGCTTGGGCGTGACTGCGAGATCCTCGTGGCGGTCGTAGATCATCTTGACCGCGCGACCGGCCTTGCGGGCAAGCACCGCCGCGTGCGTCGCAAGGATCGACGGATAGTCTTCCTTCCCGCCGAAGCCGCCGCCCGTCGCTTCCTGCACGACGCGCACTTTTTCGGCTGGAAGAGCGAGTGCTCGCGCGAGCGCCTTCTGGACGTAGTACGGGCACTGCATCGAGCCGTGGACCGCGATCACGCCCTCGCCGTCGGGCGGGAACGCGATCACGCCCTGCGGCTCGATGTACATCTGCTCCTGAGTGCCCGTCTCGTACTCGCCCTCGAAGACTCGCGCCGCAGTGGCGAGCACTGCGGCCGCGCTCCCCTTCTCGATGCGGAGCTCCTTGAACACGCGCGTCGATTCGCGCGGATCGAACACAGGCGGCAAAGGCTCGACGCGCGGCCGCAGCGCGGCCAGCGCCGCCTGCAGCGTCTCCTCGTCGGGAGCCGCCACGAGCAACAGCGGCTCGCCATGGTGCTCGATCGACTCGCTCGCGAGGACCGGCTGGTCGTGGACGATCATCGCGATCACGTTCTCGCCCGTGTCGTGCGGGCCGGCGATGACCACGCGCGAGAAGTCGAAGCGGGGATCGCGCTCGATCCCCAAGAGGCGCCCGCGAGCCACGGGCGAGCGCAAAGCGCCGCCGACCCATGCCCCGGGGACCTCGAGGTCGGCGATGTAGCGGGCGCGCCCGCTGACCTTCGCCGGACCGTCGGGCCGCGCCAGATCCCTGCCCACGACCCGCGTCATGTCGCGAGAATTCCGCGCGGGACGCGCACTTGCAAGGGCGAACGTCGCCCAAGCGGTCGGAGCACGCTATCTTCCGAGCCTGTGACGCACGCCATGCAACGCACCGCTCAACTCGGCCTCCGGGCCTGCCTGCTCGCCCTCCCGCTCGTCGCAGTCGCCTGCCGCACGAGCGAGATGGCCTCGGAGAACATCGTCATCGGCACGACCACGCTCGACCAGATCGAGAAGGGCTGCGGCCGCCGCTTCGTCATCGCGCTGCTCGGCCAGCCGATGCAAAAGATCGACCTCGGCTCCGACCGCGAGATGTGGACGTGGGGCTACAAGGAGCGCGAGAGTGCCGGCGGCGCGAAGGTCCTGATCATCGACAACCGTCCACGGACAGAGACTTCCCACGCCGCCTATGTCGAATTCGATGACGGCCGCGTGGTCCGTGCCTGGCGCGACTGAGACTTCCGCTCGCGAATCTGGGCGGAGCATGTCCTAGAAGACGCTCCGAGATGTTTGTCCTTGCGCTCTGGCTCACGACCCTCCTCCTGAGCCTCGTTCTGGTCCAAGGCTGGGGGCCGGGCAACCACTTGGAGTTCGAGCACCGCGTGTTTCGCCGCCGCGAGCGGCTACCGAAGTCCACCGCCGCGCTGATCACCGAGCATCGCGCCGCATGGCAGTACGGCCACATCGCGGCCGACATCATCAACATGAAAGGCGCCGGGGGGCCCTATAGCCACTGCCACCGTTGGGGCATCGTCGGCGAAATGCAGACTCTCGCGCGAACCGACTTCGAACGCGCGTTCGTCTGCGGCTATCTCGCGCACCTCGCCGCCGACACCATCGCCCACAACCACTTCGTCCCCTACCACCTCGCGCGCGTCGCACGCACCCAAGGGCTCGGCCACCTCTACTGGGAGATGAGCGCGGACCGCTTCGTCCCCGACGAGCGCTGGAACGTCGTCTCGCAGCTCAAGGCGCTTCCGGAGCTGCTGCCGCTCGACCAGCTCGTCAGCGCCACCGTACCGCGCAAGGCGCTCTCGATGGGCACGAACAAGCTGATCTTCAACCACCTGTTGCTCGTCTCCGAGCGCAGCGCGTGGCGCGCCGGCGTCGAGCGCATCCACCCGCGCGGCGCCGTGGACTTGAAGCGCGGCTTCCTCGACCGCTTCCGCGACGCCGCGGTGGAGCGCATCGTGCTCGCGCTCTCCCGCGGCGGGGTCGAGCGCATCTCGCACGTCGACGCCAACGGGAAGACGGCCCAGAAGGAAGCACTCGCAGCGCGCAGGACCCTGCTGCATCGCGTACTGCCGCGCAGCATGAACGAAGAGGCTTCCGAGGCGCTGGCCGCGCCTTTCTTGGTCGGTATGCAGGCCCCGCCGCCGCGCGGCTAGTGCGCGACGCTCAGGGGCCGACGCGCATCCAGCGCACGACGAAGTCGTTCTGATCGCCGTCGCCGTTCAGGTCGACGCGCGCCGAAGACTCTTCGCCGAGGAACGCGCCCGCGACGTTGTAGGAATCCGCGACCACGGCCGGTGTGGGAATGTCGGCAATCGGCGAGAGGTAGTAGTTGTCGCCCAAGGTCGAGACGGTCGTGCGGAAGAGCACGCGGTCGAGCTTGTCGCCGTCCTTGTTCCAGTCAAAGTTGTCGGCAGCCTCGTCGACGCGGTAGTACGCGATGTTGTTCGAGATCGCGATGCCCGCGTTGTCCGCGTCGACCGCCACCGCCGGACCGGGAAAGTCGAAGTCGTCGGCGTCGTTGGGATCGAAGCGCGAGAACACGGGCACGCTGTCGAGCAGGTCCGTATCGCGACCGTTGATCGGCGCGCCGAACACGCTCTCCTCGAAGCCGATCGGAACTCGCGTGCGGTCCTCGAGCTCGCCCATCCAGCTCGCTCCGCCGCACTGGAATCCCGCGCTGGGCGAATGGTCCGTGCGCCACAGCGCCGCGTTGCCGTCCGTCGGGTCGAGCCAGCCGACCAAGTGCTCGACGTTGTTGGTCGCGTTCGAGACCTCGCCGTCCCACGAGCGGCCGTCGGCCTCCTCGTCGATCACAACGATCCAGCGTCCAGCAAAGTCTGTCGCGCCGTGCGTACCACCGGGAACGTCCTCGAGCGCGACCAGCCCGATCGCGGCGGTGAAGACGCCCGACGATCCGAGCGGGTTCTCGGCGCGCACCCAGCGCAAGACGTCGTCCGTGGTGTCTCCATCATTGTTCAGGCCGACGGTCGCGCAGTTGCCGTCGTCGGACTCGGGCACGATCGAGGCGACGAACGTGGCCGTGCCGTTGGTCGTGACCAGCACGCGCTCCTCGCCCGCGAAGGCGGTGTTCACCGGCTGCGTCGTGCCCGCGAAGAACGAGTTGAGCCAGAGGAAGTGCAGCACCTCGTCGGTCGTGTCCGTGTCGTTGGCGGTGCAGTGCGCCGGCCGCCAGTTGGCGAAGGCGCCGCTGTAGTTGTTGAGCGAACCACCCCCCTGCGCGGCCTCGTCGACCAGAAACGCCACCACGGTCTCGCCGCCGCTCGCGGCCGCCGCGCGCGCCGGCGCGTCGTGGTCGGCCATCGCCTTGCCCGTCGACTTCACCTTGGGCGTCGAAACGCTTGCGTTCACGAGCGCGAGCACGTGGTCGTCGGTGGTGTCTCCATCGCCGTTGAGGTCGCGCCCCTCGTCGCTCTCGTCCAGCCCGAGAAAGACCACGTTTCCGTCGCTGCCCGCGAGCTCGGGCGACAGATTGTTCGCCGCGTCGTCGTTCATGAGGCGCATGGCAGGATTCGGCGCGCCACCCGTCAGCGAGACCATCGCGAGCGCCGTCTCACCGGCTGCGAGGGGCGTCGCGCCCGGCGACTCGCAGTAGAAGAGCTTCTCATTGTCGGTCACCGCGATGCGTGGACCGCGACTCGTTCGGCGCAGGTCGTCGAAGAACGCCACGGTGTCAGGCGACGGCGAGCCCGTCGGAGTGCGCAAGAGCACGAGGTCGAGCTGGTCGGTGTCACCGTTCCAGTCTTCATTGTCCTCCACCTCGTCGACGACGAGGTACAAGCTCGAGCCCGCCAGCGCGAGCTCGCTCGCGGCGACGTCGAGCCGCACCTCGGTGCCGTCGACCATGTCGACGAGCACCGCGATGCGATCCAGCTTGTCGCCGTCCTCGTTCATGTCGGTCCCGCCCAGGCCCGTAGTCAGTTCGTCCGCGAGGAACGCCAGCCGCCGCTCACGCACGAGGATCGGCGTGCTCGCCCCCGATGAAACTGTCGAAGACCGCGCCTGGAAGAGGAGCGAAGTGTCCTCCTGTTCAACACACGCGGCGAGGGCGATCGGAGCAGCGAGGATCAGCGAGCGGGCGATACGGTTCATGCGGGGACGTCTCCGTGGATTCAGGACTCTAGCCCCAGAACGCCCCCCGTGCCACCGCCGCGGCAGCGCAGATCCAGCTGCGCCGCCGCGGCGAACTTCACGTTCGAGGAGTGCGTGTCACTGACAAACCGTGAAGCGCACGCCGTTCGACAGTCCCGTGGTGCTCGGACTCGCCGGATCGCGCATCCACCACTGCGCGAACACCGTGTCGCCCGGATTCAGCCCGACAGAGTTCATGTATGCCGTGGAGAAGGTGAAGGCATAGCTGCCCGTGCAGGAGTTTCCGCTCAACGGACCGCCGGAGCTGATCGACGCCGTACGGTTCGTGGGGTTGCCCACGCACTTGAAGCCACCTTGGAACGGCGTTGCGCTGGTGCTCATGGCCCAGAAGAGCAAGCCGTTCTTCTGATTGAGCACGTTCGAGCACGTCACCGTGAGCAGACCCAAGCTCTTCGAAGGCTGAGCCGAGTTCGTGCCGATCACCGGAACGCAGCCGAGGGAGTTTGTCTTGGCCGTGCAATAGGTCGAGACCGAGCTCGCGTTGACGAGCAGCGGACCGAAGGTGCGCGTCGCACCCCAGTTGCCCGCAGCGTCCTGAGCACGCAGGTGGAAGTAGCGCGGCGAGGCCGAAGATCCGAGCACGAAGCTCGCGCTGGTGGAACCCGCGGCGAGCACCGTGCCCGTCGTAGGATCCCAAGCCGGCAGCGTGTTGATGACGTACACGTAGCGGTCGACGCCCGACGAGAAATCACCCGAAGCCGACCAGTTGAGCGTGACGTTCGTGGCGCACGACTGCACGCCCGCGCTGTGCGTCGAGGAGCTGATCACGCCGGGCTGCGTCGGCGGCGCGGTGTCGATCTTGATCGGCCCGTAGTTCGCCGCCGCCGTGCCCCAGTTACCGGAGTTGTCGACGGCCTTGAGACCCCAGTACCACGTACCGTCCGGAATCGTGCGCGTGAAGGTCGTGACGCCCTCCATGTCCTTGAGATTCGCGATCGACGCGGCGCTGATCGCAGCCGAGCCGTAGGCCTCGCCGTAGCCATCGATCCCCGAGAGCGCGTCCGTCGACGCGATCCATGTGAAGGTGGCGCTCGAGGAACTGACCCACGTGTTGACGGGGTGGCTCACCGAACTGATCGCGCCGGGAGCGCTCGGCGCAGTTCCATCGACCACGATGGCCACCGAGTCGGACTTGTCGACCCAGTTGTCCGAGCGTGCGTCGACGGTCCAAGTCTTCGAACCTTCGGTCGCCCAGCGCGTCACCCAAGTCGCGGACTTGGTGTCACCCGAGATCAGGTCACCGACGAGCACGTCGCGCCCGGAGTGTTGGTTGCTCATGAGGTCGGTCACGACGCCGTCGTCGAGTGTCGTGCTCGACGATTGAAGCGAGTCGCCGACCGACGTCGAGTCGAAGAACACGGCCGAGCCCACCGAGCCATTGGCCGGGTTCGTCGCAGTCGCCGTGATCGTGACGTTTTCGTTGGGCTTCACGAACGAGTCGAGCGCCGTGACATTGAGCGTGCCGTCCGGCGTGGTGTCGCCGTAAATCACCTGGACCGCGATGCCGGTGTACACGCGACCAGTCACGGACTGGTTGTAGAGCTTCCAGCGCCAAGTGCCGGCGGGCGGCGTGTTGATGGTGCGGATCTCACAGTTGTTGAGCGTGGACTGATGCGCGAAGTACTCGCCCGTGTTGTTCGCCGTGGTGTCGATCGGCGGAGAGTCGATGTACAAGTCGTAGTCATTCACGAGCGCTCGAGAAGCACCCGCCGAGGCGGCTGGCTCGCTGTACATCGCACACACGACGAGACGCGTCGCGCCCGCATTGACCGTGAAGTCCGCGTTGAGCGCGGCATTCGTGACGTCGTAGTTCCAGACGTACCACGCCGTGTTGCTCGAGGGATAGTGCGCGCGCCAAGCCTGCACTCGGCCCGCGCCGTAGTTGTCGAGGTGCGTGTCGCTCGGCGCGATCAGAGCGGCGTTGTCCTTCGTCGTGGCCGAGGCCATGAGCAGCGCCATCACCGGTTCGGGCCACGAACGCAGCGACCCGTAGTGATCGAGGATCTGCGCGACCAAGCCCGCGACGTGCGGAGCCGCCATCGAAGTTCCCGACTTGTTCGAGTAGCCCGAGGTGGTCGTCGCGTCTGCGGAGCTGATCCAGCGTCCGGGCGCCGTGACGTTCGGTTTCCAGCGACCGTCGCCCGTCGGTCCGGTGCTCGAGTTGGTCCACAGCGTGCCCGGGTCGCCGATCGCATCGCGATAATCCAGCACGTTGCCAACCGTGAGCGCATTCTTGGCGCTCGCTTGCACGCCCAGCGAGCCCGCCGTGTTGTTTCCGTTGTTGCCCGCCGCGAAGACGTGTACCTGCCACTGGTTGTGCACCTGATCGTCGATCGTGCGGCAATCCGCCTCGCTGCCGAGCGCTCCGCCGTTGCCACCGCCCCAAGAGTGATTGCACACGTCCGGTCGCGGCGTGACGGAAACGCCGTCGTTGATGGGGTTCGAGAAGTTGCCCATCACGGTGGGCAGAGACACAGGCCCCGAGCCCGAGGCTCCGAAAATGCGCACGTTGTAGAAGCGGCTCGTGCCACCCCACGACGCAAGACCGGGAGCATTGCCCTTCTTGCTGGCGCTTCCCACGCCTCGGCCGAGGAACGAGCCCGCGACGTGCGTTCCATGCGTATTTTCGTCGTTCCAAGGGCCCGTCGTGTTGGCGAGGTCCCAGCCCCAACCCCAGATGTTCAGGTCGGAGTGCGCGGTCTCGAGCCCCGAGTCCGCGAAGCCCGCGATCACGGTGCTGCTCGTTCCACCGTCGTAGGCGGCGCGCGTGCGATCCGTCGAGATCATCGTCGTGGACTCGTCGTGCGGCAGCGCGAGCGCCATCGTAGTCGCCGGCAGGTCCGCCTCCACGAACTGCACGAAGTCGCTCGCGAGCAGCGCCTCGAGCGATGCGCGCGGCATGCGCGCGCGGAACGCACGGATACGGTCGGCGTACTCGTGCACGTCGAGGCCGAGCTCCACCAAGCGCTTCTCTTGCCAGCCGTGCGACATCCACTTCACGCTCGGCTTCGCGCCCTCGACCTCGCGGATCGTCCCGTCGGGGTCGACGCTCGTCGCGCGTGCGAGCGCGATCTCCTCGCTCGCCGCGCAGAGATCGGAGTCGAACACCGAGACGTACACGTCGAGCACATCGCCCGGTGCCGCCGCCTCGACCTGCTTCGCGAGCACCGGGTGCAGCTTCTGCGCCGGACGCGCCGCGCCCACCCAGCGCACGAAGTCGAGCGCGGCCACCTGAGCGAGCGCCTCGCGCGAGAGCGCGACCTTCATCGTGTAGTGCGGGTGAAACTCGATCACGCGCACGCCGAGTGCGCGCAGACGGTCGAGCCGCGCCTCCGTGATGCGCTTTCCAAACATCACGAAGCCCCACGAGAGCTCCGCGGGCCTCCCGTCCGCGTGCGCTCGCGCGAGCTCCGCTTCGAGGAATGGATCCGTGCGTTCACCCGCCGGCGGATAATGGAGCCCACCCGCGAAGCCGAGGAAGTACGGATCGCCCGAGGCTGGCGCCACCACGCGGTCCCCCTGCTCGCCCGCCTCGACCACCTGAGGGATCGGCAGCGGCACAGAGTCGTCGAGCACACTCTCGAACGGTCCGTTGGGCGTGTACTCGGGCGGCGGCGCCGGACGCGACTGCGGACCGAACGACGTCGGCGTCCCCTGCAAGGCCAACGAAGCGGGCGCAAGGAGACAGGATGCGGCGACGCAGCGATAGAAACGGTGCTTCACGGGGAGAGCTCCTTTCGGTGGCGACACGCAGGGGCTCGGGGCCCCTCGCTAACGATTCAGGCTAGCGGTGCGGACGAATCCGTGGGGTGCGAAGTTCCGCACCTCCTCCGGATTTCAGCAACTCTTGTCGAGCGCTTGTCCAATCCGGCCCGCTCTCGACCCAGAACGCCGCGGGGTTGTCCGCGCGTGCGTCCCTGGACACACGCTCCGCCTGACCTTTTCAACGCTCTGGTTCGATCTGGGCTAGCCCGTCTCGCCCCCGCCGTGCTCGCGCCCCGCAAGATGCGCTTCGAAGAGCTCCCGCGAGCTGCTTCCGCTAGGGAGCGGCGATACCGCATGCTTGGCCGCAGCAACACTTCGAATCGAGCCGAGCCTGTGGACCTGCGACGCGCTTCGATAACCGCTCTCCCCGACGATCCTGCGGCCTGAACGCCAGTTCCCGCTCGCGGGACCGCTCGAGCCTCTGCGTGCGCTGCGCCGCGCGGGGCTGGTGAGCGCAGGAACGCTGCCCATCCAAAGACTGCGCACCGTGATCGAGCTGCCCATCGAAGTCGCGAGTGTGTAGCCATTTGCCGTGGATCCCAGCCACGGACTTCGCCTGCTCGTGCTGCCGCTTGTCGACGAGCTCTGCTTCCGCGGCTACCTCATGCCACCCCGCGAGCGCGAAGCGATGCAACGCTGAAACTCACTCTTGCTGGCGGTCGGACCGAGCTGGGGGCTCACGGCTTCCGCGTTCGGGCTGGTCCGCTTCGGCGACCGCCTTCTTGCGGCCACGAGCCATGTGAATCACCGGTCTCGTACTCGCCGACCTCTGCGCGATGAACGGCACGATCTGGGCTGGAGTATCGTCCCACTTGGCCAACACCGGCGCGGGCTCGATGCTCTGAGTCGGGTCGCTCGCTCCCCGCGGCGACGTACCGCCCACTCGCAGGCGAGGACGCCGAGCAGCGCAGCGGCCGTCGAGGTGTGGGTGAAGTTCATCGCGAGAGGGACAGCAAGGCGCGAGATCGTAGCGGGTCCGCGCTGGCTGGTATGCTCGCTCGCATTCCATGGATGGCTCCGCGCAAGACCTCGGGCGCCTCGCAGAGCGCGCCGCGCAGGGAGATCGGGCGGCCGTCGACGCGCTGATCGTCCGCTACCTGCCGGAGCTGCACGCCTTCGTGCGGCTGCGCGCGGGTCCGATGGTCCGAGCTCGCGAGTCGAGCGCCGACATCGTGCAGTCGGTGTGCCGCGAGGTGATCGAGCACATCGATCGCTTTCAGTTTCCGAGCGAGGCGGCCTTCAAGCAGTGGCTGTACACCACCGCGCTGCGGAAGATCCTCAACCGACGCGACTTCTATCTCGCGCAGAAGCGCGACGCACAGCGCGAGGTCGCGCTCGGTGCGGCGGCAGGCGGCGGCAGCAGCTTCGACGAAGGCGCGCTGCTCGACTGCTATGGGCGCTTCTCCTCGCCGAGCCGCGCGGCCGTGCGACGCGAGGAAGTCGAGCGCATCGAGCGCGCGTTCGAAGAGCTGCCCGAGGAGTACCGCGAGGTGATCACGCTCGCGCACTTGGTCGGGCTCTCGCGCGCGGAGATCGCGCAACAAATGAACAAGAGCGAGGGGGCCATTCGGGTGCTCCTGCACCGCGCCCTCGCGCGCATGTCGGCGATCTTGAGCGGCCCGAGCGACCCCGCGGCCGAGGAGTGACACCCGATGGAACTCGAATTTCACGGCGCGACCGACGGAACGACGGGCAGCTGCCACATCCTGCGCGCGGGCGGCAAGCAGATCCTGCTCGAGTGCGGGCTCTTCCAAGGTCACCGCACCGACACGTACAAGCGCAACTCCACGTTCCGCTTCGAGCCGCGCTCGATCGACGCGGTGGTGCTCTCCCACGCGCACATCGACCACTCCGGGCGCTTGCCGATGCTCGTCCGCGGGGGCTTCCAAGGGCCGATCCACTCCACGGGCGCCACGGTCGACCTCGCCGAGCCGATGCTGCTCGACAGCGCGAACATCCAGCTGAAGGATGCGGAGTTCCTGAACAAGCGCCGCGTGATGGACAAGGTGCGCGCCCGACACGAGCACCGCAGCGAGCATCGCAGCGAGCGGCGGCGCACACGCGCCGGACTCGCGCACTTCCACACCCACGACGATGCGCCGGCGCTCGAGGTCTCCAACCCGCCGACGCGCGAGGTCCTGCCGCTGTACCTCGAAGAAGACGTGCGCGACACGCTGCCGCTCTTCGTCCCCCACCATTGGGGCGACTGGTTCTCGATCGGTCCGAACCTCCGCGTGCGCCTGCACGATGCGGGACACATCCTCGGTGCCTCGTGGGTCGAGTGCGAAGCGCGCGAGCGCGGCCGTACGACGCGGCTCGTGTTCTCCGGCGACTACGGGCGACCGCAGCCGATCCTGCGCGATCCGGTGCCGCTCGCTCCCGCCGACGTGCTCATCTGCGAGAGCACCTACGGCGATCGCTGCCATCCCCCCGTCGACGACACCGAAGCGCAGCTCTCGCTCGCCGTCGAGCGGCTGCACAAGCGCCGCCGCGGCAAGCTCTTGATTCCCGCCTTCGCGGTCGGCCGCACGCAGCACATCCTCTACGCGCTCTCGCGCATCTTCGAGATCAAGAAGATCGCCGACATCCCGGTCTACGTCGACAGTCCGCTCGCCAAGCGCGCGACGGAGATCGTCTACAAGCACCGCGAGTGTTTCGACGACGATGCCCTCGCGCGGCTGCGCAAGGCAGAGTCGGGCGAGCACCGCCTCAAGGTGCACTTCACTCAGACCGTCGACGACAGCAAGGCGCTCAACATGGCGAAGGGCCCCGCGGTGATCATCTCCGCGTCGGGCATGATGGAGTCTGGGCGAATCCTGCACCACCTCGCGTGGAGCATCGCGAGCCCCGACACCGAGATCGCGGTCGTGGGCTATCAAGCGCAGGGCACGCTCGGGCGTCGGCTCGTCGACGGCGCGAGAGAGGTCAACATCCTCGGCATGTTGCACGCGGTGCGTGCGCGCGTGACGGTGATGAACGGCTTCTCGGCACACGCGGACCGCGACGGCTTGCTCGCGACGCTCACGCCGCTCGCGCCCCTGTGCAAGGCGCTGTTCCTAGTCCACGGCGAGAACGACCAGCGCATCCCGCTCGCGCGCAGCCTCGGTCAGCGGGGCTTCGCGCGCGTCGAGTGCCCGCGCAGCGCCGCACTCTGGAAGCTGTGACAGTCGAAGCGCTCGAGCTCTCGCCGGAGCTTCGCACGGCGCTCCTCGGGCACGCGCGTGCGGCGGCGCCGCGCGAGGCCTGCGGCCTGCTGATCGGACGCCGCGAACGGAAGCTCACGAAAGTCGAGCGAGTGCTCGCGCTGCGAAATGCGGCGCTCTCGCTCTCGGCGTTCGAGATCGAGCCGCTCGACGTGCTCGCCGCGGAGCGCGATGCGCTCGCCTCGGGCAGCACAGTGGTCGGAGCGTGGCACTCGCACGTCGACGCGCCGGCGTCCCCCTCGCCGCGCGACCTCGCGCACGGCGGCTACTCGCTTCAGCTCGTCGTCTCGCTCGTCGGACCTTCGCTCCGCGCGTGGCGCGGAATCGAGGAACTGCCGCTCGTCGAGGCTCCGCCTCGAGCTACCTAGCCCGCGAGCGGGCCTTCCCAGCGACACGTGGCGCGAGCCACGTTGCCGCGGCCAGAGAACTCCAGCGACTCGCAGAGCTCGCGCACGAGGTGCAGACCGCGGCCTGACTTGCGCGCGGACTTCCCCGCGGGGAGCGGCGCACGCGGCTCGACAGCGTCGAAGCCCGCCCCGCTGTCCTCGATTTCGATCGCGAGCGCCGGCTCGCCGTGCACGAGAACCTGCTCGAGCAGGATGCGCACGCGGCCCTCTGTCACGCCGCGCAAGAGCTGTTCGCGCAGCACGTAGTACTCGCTGTAGCCGCCCGGTCGCTCCTTGAGCGCGGAGTCGAGGCCGAGGACCCCATGCTCCAACGCGTTGTGCCAAAGCTCCGCGATCAGCAACGCGAGCGGATCGATGGCCTCGCGCGACCAACCGGCTTGGGCGAGCGCTCGCTCGCACTCCGCGACAGGATCGCCGTCGCGCAACGAAGGGCCCGAGAGCACGAGCTCGTGGCGCCAGCGCGGACCCTTTCCGCCGAACTTCGCGCTCGACATGTGCGTCCTCACGCGACCGTGAACCACTGACCGAACTCCGCCGCCGCGAGCGTGCGCGCGACGAGCGGACGAGCGTTGCAGAGCGTCACCCGCGCGCCCTTCGCCGCCGCGAAGTCGCGCAGCGTGAGCAAGAGCCCGAGCGCCGAGCTGTCGAGGTACTCCGCGTCGCGCAGGTCGACCTCGAAGCCGCAAGGTTCGCTGTCGCAGTGCTCGTAGGACTCGAGGAACTGCTCGCGGGCGCGGTAGTCGAAGCGACCGACGACGCGCAGGACGAGCGTGCCATCGACACGGAGGTTGGAGAGGATCGGCATGGGGGTGCGGCCCGTCTCTTCGGCCGCGCGGGCCCATTCCTTGGGTCGGAACGGAAGGTCTTTCCCGCCCGTGGGGCGCACTTCCCCGCGGCCTGCGCCATCGAGGGGGTCTGCCGGGGCCGTTTTTCGAACGTCCCCGCTTGATGAAGTCCAGATCTGGACTAAATCCAGCCCCATGACCCGACCGCCCCATCCTCCGCGCCCCCTGCGCGGCTCGCCTGCGGCCCTAGCGCTTCCTGCGCTGCGCGCACGCCTCACCGAGCGCGGCATCCCGCCGACGGCCCAGCGCCTCGCGGTCGCCGAGGTCGTGCTCGCCACCGAGGAGCACCCCAGCGCCGAGGCCGTGCTCGCCGCCGTCCGCGGCCGCGTGCCCGCGATCTCGCGCGCGACGGTCTATGCCACGCTGAAGCTCTTCGTCGCGCGCGGCCTCCTGCGCGAGCTCGTCCTCGAAGAGGGCCGTGTCGTGTACGACCCCAAGCTCGAGCGACACCACCACTTCGTCGACGAGGCCACCGGCGCGATCGTCGACGTGCCGTGGGAGGCGCTCCTCGTGCGCGGCGTCCCCGCGCTCGCGGGCTTCGACGTGCGCGAATTCCAAGTCGTGATGCGCGGCGCGCTGCGCGTCCCCGACCGTTCCAACCCCAACCCCACTCAAGGAGACTGAAATCTCATGCTGACCATCGGAGATCGTGTACCGGAGTTCCGTCTGCAGGCCGCCGTGTCGCTGGAGAAGGGCAAGGAGTTCGCCGAGATCACTCAGGCGAGCTACCCCGGCAAGTGGCTCGTCTTGTTCGCGTGGCCGCTCGACTTCACGTTCGTGTGTCCGACGGAGATCGCGGAGTTCGGCCGCCGCAACGCGGAGTTCCGCGAGCGCGACGCGCAGGTGCTCGGACTCTCGTGCGACTCGCAGTACGTGCACCTCGCGTGGCGCCAGAACCACGCCGACCTGCGCAACCTGCCCTACCCGATGCTCGCCGACTTGAAGCGCGAGCTGTGCGGCGCGCTCGGCATCCTCCACAAGCAGGAAGGCATTCCGCTGCGCGCGACGTTCCTCGTCGATCCGCAGGGCGTGATCCGCTACGCATCGGTGCACGACCTCTCGGTCGGCCGCAACGTCGACGAGGTGCTGCGCACGCTCGACGCGCTGCAGACCGACGAGCTCTGCCCGTGCAACTGGAAGCCCGGTCAGGCCACCCTGAAGGTCTAGAGCGCCATGGAAGCCCTGGAAGCCCTGCGCGCGGCGCTGCCCGACTCGGCCAAGGACATCCGCCTGAATCTCTCGGCGGTCTTGGCGGAAGGCGCGCCGCTCGACGCGGACCAGCGCTGGGGCACCGCCTACGCGGTCGCGCTCGCGACGCTCGACAGCGAGCTCGCGGGCGCGCTCCGCGCAGCGGCCCGTGGTCGGGCGAGCGAGACGGCCCTCGACGACGCCGAGGCGGCCGCGGCACTCGCGGCGATGAACAACGTGTACTACCGCTTTCGCCACAGGGTGGGCGTCGAGTCCTACGCACAGCGCAGTCCGCGCCTGCGCATGAATCGACTCGCGCAGACGGCCGGTCCGCGGACCAACATGGAACTCTACGTGCTCGCGGTCAGCGCCTACAACGACTGCGAGACCTGTGTCCAAGCGCACGAGAAGCTCGTGCGCCAGAACGGGCTCGAAGAGGAGCACGTCCATGAAGCCGTGCGCATCGCTGCCGTGATCGCAGCCGCCGCGACCGCACGCGCCGCCGCGCGTGCCCGCAGCGCGGGCGGAGCCGATCACCCCGAAGCGAAGGAGACCCTCTCATGAACCGCAGCACCCTGAAGCCGAGCCCGCGTCCGAGCGCCGTGCGCACGTCGACGCCGAGCAACCTGAACGACGCCACCCGCGAGCGCGTGGTCGCGGAGCTCAACGACCGTCTCGCGGACGGCACGGACCTGCATTCGCAGGTGAAGGTGGCGCACTGGAACGTCAAGGGCCCGCAGTTCGCGTCCCTGCACCCGCTGTTCGAGGCGTTCGCGGGGCAGATCGCGGGCTGGAACGACGAGCTCGCGGAGCGTGCGGTGATCCTCGGCGGCGCCGCCTACGGCACGGTGCGCCACGCAGCGCGCGCCTCGCGCCTCGCGGAGTACCCCTGCGAGGTGACGCGCGACCTCGAGCACGTCGAGCTGCTCGTCGCGCGCTTCGACACCTTCGCCGAAGGCCTGCGCGCCACGCGCGGCCTCGCGGAAGAGCTCGGCGACATCGACACCGCGGACCTCTTGACCGCGATGCTGCAGCAGCACGAAAAGAACGGCTGGCTCCTGCGGGCGACGCTGGGCGTGTAGCTATCCTGTGCGGCGCCATGGGCTCCGCGCAGCGCATCCGCACGTCGACGTTCTTCGCGGCCCTGTCCGCGCTGCTCGTCCTCGGGGCGGCGGCGACGCAGGGCCGCGCGCCTTGGCCGCTGCGCACGCCCGCGCCGGTGCCCGACGGACGGCCCGCGGTGCTCGCGCGCGCGAGCGAGGTGAAGTGCGGGGAATGCCATGCGCGGCACTTGGAGGAGTGGGCCTCGACCACCCATGCGCTCGCGTGGGAGAACGAGCCGTACCAAGAGGACCTCGAGGGCCGGAAGAAAGCGGAGAGCTGCCACGGCTGCCACGCACCCGAGCGTCTCCACGGCGCGGACGACGCGCTGCTCGCGGGCAAGCCCGCAGCGCGCAAGGACGAGCGTCACTTCGGCGTGTCCTGCGAGAGCTGCCACATGGCGCACGATGGCGCCCTGCTCGGACCGACGGGCGCGCCGACCGACAAGCACGCGACGCGCAAGGGCGCGAGCTTCGTCGGCGCGGGCTCGAACGCGCTGTGCGCCGCGTGTCACCGCACCACCGTCGGACCCGTGATCGGGCTCGCGCGCGACTTCGAGGAGTCGAAGGCGGCGGAGTCGGGCGCGACGTGCGTCAGCTGCCACATGGCGACCGTCGCGGAGGTCGGTGAGGGCGAGGCGCGGCGCGAGGTGCGCAGCCATGCGCTCCAAAGTCCGCGCGATCCCGCCTTCCTCGCGCTCGGCTTCGAGTACGAGCTCTCTGCGGAGTCGAGCGCCGTGAAGCTCGCGATCCACAACCTTGCGGGCCACCGCGTGCCCGGACTGATCGGGCGCGAGCTCGAGTTCCGCGCGCGCGCGCTCGCGGCCGACGGCAAGGAGCTCGCCACGGAGACGCTGACGCTCACGACAGAGACGTACCTGCCCGTCGACGAGTCCGCGGTGCTGGAGCTGCCGGCGGCGACCGCCAAGGTGCAGCTCGAAGGCTGGCACCACGACCCGCGCCTCGAAAAGCCCGTGCGCTTCGTCGAGCGTGAGCTCGCACGTTGAGGAACGAGCGTGAGCTCGCGCGTTGAGCGAGCACGCAGTAGCCGCGGGCCGCGCGGGGTGCTAGCACAGGAGCCGTGCGACGCCTCCCCGCGATCTCGAGCTACCTCGGCGCGCTCGCCCTGTGCCTGATCGCGGGCCTCGCGGGCGCCCAGTCGGACTCCGAGGACGTCTTGGCGCGGTCGCAGGCGTGGCAAGCGCGCGCTTCGCGGCCGACGATCGCGCTCTCCGCCGACGACGTCGCGACCGCCGAGCGGCACCTCGATGACCTGCGCATGGTGCAGGTGGTGCGCCCCGAGCAGCGCACGACGGTGTTCGCGCTGCTGCTCGACCTTGCGGCACTCGACCCCGGCGACGGTCCGACGACGAACCTCCAGACGCCTGAGCTGCGGGCGCGAATCGGACGCGCCGCGTTCGAGTCGCTCGGACGCGCGCTCGACTTGTCGCGCGACGGCTCGACCCAGCGCTGGCTCTCGCGCGCGGTGCTCGCGGAGACCTCGCGCACGGGCCGTACGCGGCGGCTGAAAGCGCTGGAGTGTCTGGAGCGACGCTACGAGCGCGAGACGCTCTCGGCGCTGCTCTACTGCGCGGAGGACTCCGACCTCGAAGTGCGCGAGCGAGCCGTGCGAGCGCTCCTCGGCTGGCCCGACGACGGCGTGCATCTGTTCCTCTTGACGCAGCTCGCGCGCGAGCGGCGCAGCGGCGGCTGGCTCCCGCCGGCGCTCATCCGCGCGCATTTTCAGGCGCTGCGCGAGCTCGGCGGACGGGCGGGCGAGGCGCTCGTCGCGTACGTGCAGCCGGAGCTGATGTCCGCGGATTGGCGCGCGGCGGTGCGCTCGCTGCCGCTCCTCCTTCGGCTCGACGACGCGCTCGCGGTGCCGCCGTTGATCGAGAGCCTCGGGCTGTGGGTCGCCCGGCGCGAGGCGGGCGGAGGCTCGAAGCGCGTCGAAGGCGAGCTGGTGGCGGAGCTGCGGCGGCGCTCGGGGCGCAACATCGGCCCGCACGCCGAGCGCTGGTCCTTGTGGTGGCGCGCGAAGAGCTCGGGCTCGCTTTCGGGCGAGGGCGGACAGGCCGAGGCCCAAAGTTCGAAGGCGAGCTTCTACGGTCTGCGACCGTCGACCGACCGCGTCACGTTCCTGATCGACCGCTCGGGCTCGATGAACGCCAGCGTCGGGGAGAACCTCACCCGCTACGGTCAGGCACTCGAGCAGCTCGCGGCGTTCCTGCGCGAGCTCGGGCCCGCGGCACGCTTCCGGCTGGTCCTCTTCGACAGCGAGCCGCGCGTCTGGAAGGACGCGCTCCAGCCGGCCACCGCGGCGAACATCGAGCTGGCCCAGCGCTGGGCCGGCTACCAGCGCCCGGATGGGGGCACGCACCTGAAGCTGGGCGTCGAGGCCTGCCTCAGGGTCGATTTGGACGGAAAAATCGACCTCTCGAAGCTCGAAGAGGACACGGTGATCGTGCTCTGCGACGGCGCGACCGCCGAGGGAGCCGGCTGGGTGCGGCCCTTTTGGTGGCAGAGCGGCGAGGCAACCTGCATCCGCTTCCACTGCGTCCAGCTCGGCGGTGGCGGCAACGGCACGCTCGAGGCCTTGGCCGACGTTTCGGGCGGCGAGTTCGTGCGCGTGGACTGAGCGGCCGCGCGCTCGCGCGAAGGGTGGGCTTCGCGGTTCCCTTCGCCCCCCCGCCGTCGCTATGCTCTCGGCCCCCAAGAATCGTCCCCGCAGGGCCCGCGCGGCCCGCCGGAGGCGGTTCTCGTCCCCGTCTGACCGCCATCCCCCGCCTCGTTCCGCGTCGTCGGAGCCACCCCCATGGCTGCGCGCGCTGCGGACGGGGTGCACCCCGCGAGAGACCGAGCCAGCCCCTTGGCCGCGCTCCCGCGTCCCCACGATGCTCCGAAACTACGCCCCGATCCTGATCCTCGCGCTGGTCGTCGTGGGATTCGCGATCGTGAACCTGATCATCTCCGACCTGCTCGGCAAGAAGCGCCGCGCGATCGGCAAGGCCGACGCCTACGAGTCGGGCATGGATCCCAAGGGCAGCGCGCGCGTGCGCCTCTCGATCCACTTCTACCTGATCGCGGTGCTGTTCATCCTCTTCGACGTCGAGTCGATCTTTCTCATTCCTTGGGCCGCGACGGTGAAGGAGTTCGCCGCGGAGGGCCTGGGACCGGTGATGTTCTTCGAAGTGCTCGCGTTCGTCGGCGTGCTCGCCGTCGGACTCGCCTACGTGTGGCGCAAGGGAGGTCTCGAATGGGATCGCTGAAGCCGGTCGGACCGGAGAGCAACGAACAGCAGGGCTCGGGATTCTTCGCGACGCGCGCAGACTTCCTGATCAACTGGAGCCGCAAGAACAGCCTGTGGCCGATGCCGCTCGGCCTCTCGTGCTGCGGCATCGAGCTGATGGGCCTGCTCGGACCCAAGTTCGACCTCGCGCGCTTCGGTGCCGAGGCCGCGCGCTTCACTCCGCGCCAGTGCGACCTCTTGATCGTCGCCGGAACGCTGACGTGGAAGATGGCGCAGGCCGCGCGCACGATCTACGACCAGATGCCCGACCCGAAGTGGGTCGTCGCGATGGGCGTGTGCTCGAGCTCGGGCGGCATGTACGACAGCTACTCGGTCGTGCAGGGCATCGACTCGATCATGCCCGTCGACGTGTACGTGCCCGGCTGTCCGCCGCGCCCCGACGCCGTGATCGATGCGGTGCTCAAGCTGCAAAAGAAGATCGAGCGCGAGGATCCGCTCGGCCGCCTGATCGGCCCGGCCACCGCGCCGCGCCCCGAGGAGGGCACGGGCAAGCTCGTGTTCCAGCCCAACCAAGGCCTGCCGAAGGGCGCGTGGGACAAGCACGCCCACGACCCCAAGTCGCGCCTCGCGATCGGCGATCCCCTGCCGCGCAAGACGGAGGTCAAGCCGTGAGCGACGCCAACGCCACCGCGAGTGCGCCGCGCTTCGTCGCCGCGCTCGGCTCCCTCCCCCACTGCGTCTCGCAGTCGCCCGACGGCCCCGTGGTCGAGGTTGAGCTCGCGCAACTCAAGGACGTGCTGCGCGCGCTGCGCGACCGCGCGGGCTTCGAGATGTGCTCCTTCGTGACGTGCATCGACCACTACCCCTCGGAGCCGCGCTTCGCGCTGCACCACCAGCTGCTCTCCTTCGAGCACAACGACCGCGTGCGCGTGCGCTGCGTGCTGCCGGGCGAGAACGCGCCGACCTGCACCGACCTGTGGCCGGGCGCGAACTACATGGAGCGCGAGTGCTTCGACATGTTCGGCGTGCGCTTCGAAGGCCACCCCGACCTCCGCCGCCTGCTGATGCCCGACGGCTACGACCACTACCCGCTCCGCAAGGAGTTCCCCCACCACGGCATCGAGCCGGACAAGCTGTACCGCGAGTGGGATCGCGCGCGCCGCGAGCAATGGACGGAGGGCGCCCAATGACGCTCACGAAGCAAGTGTTCGAGTACGTGCCGGCGCCGCCCGCGGGCGATGACCCGCTGCACGGCGAGCTGCTCACGCTCAACATGGGCCCGCAGCACCCGGCGACGCACGGCGTGCTGCGCCTCGTCGTCACGCTCGACGGCGAGCGCATCGTCGAGTGCGATCCCGTGGTCGGCTACCTGCACCGCGGCAAGGAGAAGAGTGCCGAGTCGCTCGGCTGGCACAAGTTCTTCCCGCACACCGACCGCCTCGACTACGTGCAGCCGTTGATGAACAACATCGGCTACGCGCTCGCGCTCGAGAAGCTCGCCGGCATCGAGGCCCCGCCGCGCGCGCAGGTGATCCGCGTGCTCCTGATGGAGCTCTCGCGCATCATGGGTCACCTGATCTACCTCGGCACGCAGTCGATCGACCTCGGCGCCGTGACGATCTTCTTCTACGCGTTCAAGGAGCGCGAGAAGCTGTACGAGATCGTCGATGCCTACACCGGGCATCGCATGAACAACACCTACGTCCGAATCGGCGGGGTGTACGCGGACGTCGACGAGCGGGTCGAGCGTTTGGTCGAGGAGTTCTTGGTCGAGTTCGAGAAGGGACTCGGCGACATGGACGCGCTGCTCACGCGCAACCGCATCTGGAACGACCGCAACCGCGGCATCGGCGTGATCTCGCGCGCCGACGCGCTCGCGATGTCGCTCACCGGACCCGTGCTGCGCGGCTCGGGCGTCGAGTGGGACCTGCGCCGCACGCAGCCCTACTGCGGCTACGAGAGCTACGACTTCGACGTGCCCACGGGCGCGACCGGCGACTGCTACGACCGCTACCTCGTCCGCATGGAAGAGATGCGCCAGAGCTGCCGCATCGTGCGTCAGGCGCTCGACCGCCTGAAGACGGTGAAGGGCGACGTGCTCGTCGAGGACCGGCGCTTCGTGCTGCCGCCGAAAGACCTCGTGCACAAGTCGATGGAAGAGCTGATCTTCCAGTTCAAGGTCGTGACCGACCTGCGACTCCAAAAGGGCCAGAGCTACCGCGGCATCGAGTCGTCGAAGGGCGAGCTCGGCTTCTTCGTCGCGAGCGACGGCACGTCCAAGCCCCTGCGCTGCCACATCCGCGCGCCGGGCCTGATGAACATTCAGGCGCTGCCGATGCTCGCCAAGGGCCGGCTGTTCTCCGACATGGTCTCGCTGATCGGTTCCATGGACTTCGTCATGGGCGAGGTGGATCGCTGATGGCACTCCCGCAGAAGCTTCACGACGAGTTCACCGAGCTCGTCACGCACTACCCCGAGCGCCGCGCGGGTCTGATCCCCGCGCTGCACCGCTGCCAAGAAGAGCTCGGCGGCTGGCTGAGCCCGCAGACGATCGAGGACGTGGCCGCGTTCTTCGGGCTCGAGCCCGTCGAGGTGTTCGGCGTCGCGACCTTCTATCCGATGTTCCGGCTGACCCCGCGCGGCAAGCACTTGGTCAGCGTGTGCCACAACATCTCGTGCACGCTGCGCGGCGCGGAAGAACTGCTCGCGCACGTGTGCCACGTCACGGGCTCGCCCGTCGGCGGCACGTCGCCGGACGGCAAGTTCAGCGTGGTGCGCGTCGAGTGCCAAGGCGCCTGCGCGAACGCCCCGATGTTCGACTTGGACGGTGTGTACCACGAAGACCTCGACCGCGCGAAGGCCGAGCAGATCCTGAGGAGCTGCAAGTGAAGGACTTCCCGAAGTACCTGCTCTCTCGCGTCGGGCTGCCCGAGTCGCACACGCTGCGCACCTACCGCGCGCAGGGGGGCTACGCAGCCATCGAGGACGTGCTCAAGAAGCCGTGGACGCCCGAGCAAGTGATCGGCGTCATGAAGGACTCCGGTCTGCGCGGCCGCGGCGGCGCGGGCTTCCCCACCGGCATGAAGTGGAGCTTCATGCCCGACATCACCAAGGACCCGCGCCCGCGCTACCTCGCGGTGAACGCGGACGAGTCCGAGCCCGGCACGTGCAAAGACCGCGTGCTGATGGAAAAGGACCCCCACGGCCTGATCGAGGGCTGCCTGATCGCGTGCTTTGCGATGCGCGCCAAGGCGGCCTACATCTACGTGCGCGGCGAGTACCGCCTCTCCTACAACCGCCTGCAAGCGGCGATCGACGAGGCGCGCGCAGCGGGCCTCATCGGCAAGAACATCCTCGGCACGGACTTCTCGTGCGACATCTGGATGCACAAGGGCGCGGGCGCCTACATCTGCGGCGAAGAGACCGGCCTGATGGAGTCGCTGGAAGGCAAGCGCGGCCACCCGCGCCCCAAGCCGCCCTTCCCCGCGGGCTCCGGCCTGTGGAAGTCGCCCACGACGGTCAACAACGTCGAGAGCATCTTCAACGCACCGTTCATCGTCAAAAACGGGGCCGAGTGGTTCAAGTCGATGGGCGTGCCGAAGAGCACGGGCAACTTCCTGCTCGGCATCTCGGGCCACGTCAACAAGCCCGGCGTGTACGAGCTGCCGTTCGGCCTCACCGCGCGGCAGATCATCGACGAAGTCGCGGGCGGCGTGTGGAAGGGCCGCAAGCTCAAGGCCTTCTTCCCGGGCGGCTCGTCGACGGGCCTGCTCCCCGCCTCGATGGCCGACGTCGTGATGGATCACGACTCGGTCAAGGCCGCGGGCTCGATGTTCGGCACCGCCGCGATGATCATCCTCGACGAGACCGCGTCGATCCCGCAGGTCATGGACGTCACCGCGCGCTTCTACGACCACGAGAGCTGCGGTCAGTGCAGCCAGTGCCGCGAAGGCACCCAGTGGCTGCACCAGATCTTCCGCCGTATCGCGCACGGCAAGGGCTCGATGGCCGACCTCGACCTGCTCGTGTCGCTCTCCAACGGCATGGCTCCGGCGAAGACCATCTGCGCGCTCGCCGACGCCGCCGCGATCCCGACGCTCGCGGCCGTGAAGCACTTCCGGCACGAGTTCGAGGAGTGCATCCGGCTCGGCCGCGATCCGCTCCGCCAAGACACCCAGCACGCCCCTGAACTCCACGAGGCGCACGCGTGACCAAGATCCAAATCAACGGCCGCGAGGTCGAAGCCGATCCGAAGCAGCCGCTCATCCGCGCCTGCCACGACCACGGCGGCGACGTTCCGATGTACTGCTACCACCCGGGCCTCACGCCGGTGGGCTCCTGCCGCATCTGTCAGGTCGAAGTCGCCGCGGCGCCCGGCCAGCCGTCGCGCGTCGTCGCGGCCTGCCGCACGCCCGTGTCCGAAGGCATGGTGGTCTCGACCGACACGCCGAAGGCCCACGACACGCGCCGCGAGTGCCTCGAGTTCCTGCTGAAGAACCACCCGCTCGACTGCCCGATCTGCGACAAGGCGGGCGAGTGCGACCTGCAGGACTATTCGTTCAACGAAGGTCAGGGCAAGGGCCGCTCGAGCGAGCCGCGCCGCAAGCTCGAGAAGCGCAAGTCGCTCGGCGACGTGATCGTGCTCGACGAGGAGCGCTGCATCCTCTGCTCGCGCTGCGTGCGTTTCTTCAGCGACGTGACGAAGAAGCCACAACTCACCGTCGAGGGCTTGGGCTCGCGCTCGGTGATCAACACCTTCATGGACAAGCCGCTCGAGGGCAACTACCAGGGCAACCTCGCGGACATCTGCCCGGTCGGCGCGCTCACGAGCAAGAAGTTCCGCTTCCAAGCGCGCGTCTGGAACCTCTCCAAGACGCTCTCGACCTGCGGCGAGTGCTCGCGCGGCTGCTCGATCTCGGTCGAGGCCCTGCGTGCGAAGGAAGTGAAGCGCCTGCGGCCGCGCTACAACGCGGCGGTCAACCAGTGGTGGATGTGCGACACCGGGCGCCACGCGATGGCGCCGATCACGCGTCCGCTCGCGCCCGAGGGCGCGGTGCTCGGCGGCCGACTGCGCGGCGCGGCCGTGCGCGGCTACAACGGCCTCGAGCTCGCGGACGAGTCCGCGGCGACCGCACTCGCGGCCGACATGCTCGCGGCGCACCCCGGTGCGCTGCTCGTCGTGTCGCCCTTCGCGACCCAAGAGGAAGCGACGACAGCGCTCGAGCTCGCGCGCGCGCTCAAGGCGACGCCGCACTTCGTCTCGCCTGCGGCGAACAACCTCAAAGACGACCTGCTGCACACCGGCGATCCGTGCCCCAACCGGCGCGGCCTCACCGAGCTCGGCTTCGCGCCGATCGAGCCCGCGGCGGCGCTCGCGGCCCTCGCCAAGGCCCCCGCGGCTGTGCTCGCAGGCGAGCGCGTGCTCGAAATCCTCGGGCATGAGGGCCTCGCCAAGCTCCCGACGAAGCTGCGCCTCGTGGCGTACGACGTCGAGACGAGCGACATCCCCGCGCTCGACGTGGTGTTCCCCGTGCCGACGCACGTCGAGAAGTCGGGCCACTGGGTCAACGTCGATGGTCACCGCGGCGTGCTCAACGTCGCCGTGCCGCCGCCCGCGGGCGTGCGGCGCCTCGATGCGAACCTCGCGCAGCTCGCGCGCAAGCTGGCGGCGACGCCGGTCGGGAGCTGAGCCATGGACGGCTTCAACATCAAAGACGTGCCCGAGGTCGTGCTGTGGATCGCGAAGATCGCGATCATTTTCGGCGGTCTCGTCGGCACCGCGGCGTTGATGTCGCTCGCCGAGCGCAAGGTCTCGGCGTGGATGCAGTACCGCCACGGCCCCAACCGCGTCGGACCGTTCGGCCTGCTGCAGCCCCTCGCCGACGGCATCAAATTCATCTTCAAGGAAGAGCTGATCCCCGAGGGCGCGAACAAGTTCCTGTTCCGACTCGCGCCTGCGCTGGCCGCGATCCCCGCGATGATGACGATCGCGGTGATCCCGATCGGCACGGTCGTGATCGCCGACCAAGTGATCCCCTTCTCGATCGCGCAGATCGACCTCGGGATCATGTACATGCTCGCGCTCGGTGGCCTCTCGGTGTACGGCGCGATCTTGGGTGGCTGGGCCTCGAACTCGAAGTACTCGCTGCTCGGCGGCCTGCGCGCGAGCGCGCAGATGATCAGCTACGAGCTCACGCTGATCCTCTCGATCCTCGTCGTCGTCGCGCTCTCGGGCTCGCTCGATCTCAACACGATCGTCGACGCGCAGCGCGAAGCGGGCCTGTGGAACGTGTTCACGCCGTTCGGCTTCCTCGCCTTCGTCCTCTTCACGATCGCGAGCTTCGCCGAGACCAACCGCCACCCCTTCGACTTTGCCGAGTGCGAGCCGGAGCTCGTCGGCGGCTTCCACACCGAATACTCGGCCATGCGCTTCGCCCTGTTCTTCTTGGGCGAGTACTGCGCGATGACCGTGATGGCGTGCCTCAACACCACGCTCTTCTTCGGCGGTCCTTCGGTGCCGTTCTGGCCCGAGGCGCCGTGGTTCCTCGGCATCCTCGCCTTCCTCGTGAAGGCGGGCTTCTTCTTGTTCCTGTTCATCTGGGTGCGCTGGACCCTGCCCCGCTTCCGCTTCGACCAGTTGATGCGGCTCGGCTGGAAGGTCGCGCTCCCGATCGCGCTCGTGAACCTGCTCGTCGTCGGCGCGTGGGTCGCCTTCACCACGAAGGGAAGCTGAGATGGTCGTCGTTCAACGCAAGGAGCTGACGCTCGCCGAGCGGCTGTACCTACCCGAGGTGCTGCGCGGCCTGTCGCTCACGTTCCGCAAGTTCTTCGAGAAGCCGATCACGCGCCAGTACCCGGAGGAGCCGCTGCCGACCGACGAGGTCACGCGCGGCCAGCCGCGCCTCGTGGTCAAAGACGACGGCAACATCGCCTGCGTCTCGTGCGGCATGTGCGAGATCGCCTGCCCGGCCTACGCGATCACGATCGACGGCGGCGAGACCGATCGCACGATCGAGCGCGAGCCGAAGAAGTTCGAGATCGACATGCTGCGCTGCATCCTGTGCGGCTTCTGCGAAGAGGCCTGCCCGAAGGACGCGATTTTCATGTCGAACGAGCTCGAGCTCGCGGACTACACGCGCGCGGGACTCGTGTACGACATGGAGAAGCTCAAGCGCCCCAAGAGCGCGCTGCAGCGGCGCATCGACTACATCTACAAGCTCAACAACCGCTGGCGGAGCAAGCCGTGAGCGCGATCCTCTTCTATGTCCTCGCGGTCGTGGCGCTCCTCGGCGCGGCGGGCGTGATCCTCGCCAAGAGCCCGATGGGCAGCGTCATCTCGCTGCTCGGAACGTTCTTCGCGCTGGCCGTGATCTACCTGCTCGCGGGGTTCCAGTTCCTCGCTGCGGCGCAGATCCTCGTCTACGCGGGCGCGATCCTCGTGCTCTTCCTGTTCGTGATCATGCTGCTGAACCTAGGCGCGATGGGCTCGCGCTTCGAGCTCTCGTTCGCGCCGCTGCAGAGCGGCCGCGCGCGGCTCGCGGCGGCGATCGCGATGGCGCTCGCGCTCATCGGCCTCGTCGCGGCGCAGCGCGCGTCGCTCAAGGCGCTCGCGGAGCCCGCGGCGGACGCCCCGGCGCTCGACTCGCTGCGCGGCATCGCGCTCGAGCTCTTCGGCCGCTACAGCCTGCCGTTCCAAGCGGTTTCGGTGCTGCTCCTCGCCACCATGGTGGCCGTGATCGTGCTCGCCAAGCGCCAGCGCGCGGGTGAGCACGGCAGCGGGGAGGGTGCGCAATGAACGTCCCGACCGAGCATCTCCTGTACCTCTCGGCCGGGCTCTTCGCGCTCGGCGTGCTGGGCTTCATGGTCCGGCGCAACGTCATCGTCGTGCTGATGTGCGTCGAGCTCATGCTCAACGCCGCGAACCTCGCGTTCCTCGCGGCGGGTCGCCAGCACGCGCTCGAAGGCAAGGACGGCCTCCAAGGGCCGATCTTCGCCATCTTCGTGATCACCGTCGCCGCGGCCGAGGCCGCGGTCGGCCTCGCGCTGATCATCGCGCTCTACCGTCTCAAGCAGTCCGCCGAGACCGACGCCGCGGCGGAGATGAAGGGTTAGTCGAATGCAGAGCCACGAGTCCCACGCGTGGCTCTGGTGGATCCCGCTGCTGCCCCTCCTCGGCAGCGCGATCGCCGGAGCCCTGCACCTTGCCACCCTGCGCGCCCGCAAGAGCGATCCGCAGACGAGCGCGCCCGGAACGCTCGCACCGTGGATCGCCTGTGCGGCCATGGCCGGAGCCTTCGTGCTCTCCGTGCGCGGCTTCCTCGCGCTGCGCGAGCTCGAGCCCGCCGCGCGCGCACTCGCGAGCACGGTCCACCACTGGATCACGATCGGCAACCCGCAGTCCCCGCTCTTCGAAGTCGACCTCGGACTGCTCTTGGACCCCCTGTCGTCGACGATGACGCTCGTCGTCACCGGCGTGGGCCTCCTGATCCACATCTACGCTTCGGGCTACATGAAGGGTGATGCGGGCTACGCGAAGTTCTTTGCGTACCTGAACCTGTTCGTGTTCGCGATGCTGATGCTGGTGCTGTCGAGCTCGCTGCTCGGGGTGTTCATCGGTTGGGAGGGCGTCGGCCTCTGCTCGTTCCTCCTGATCGGCTTCTGGTACGAGAAGGGCTGGCCGGCGGAGGCCGCACAGAAGGCCTTCGTGATGAACCGCATCGGCGATGCGTGCTTCCTCATCGGCTCGTTCCTCTTGGTGCGCCTGTTCGGCACGCTCGACATGGCGGACGTGGTGCAGAAGATCGGCTCGGCGCAGAGCTTCACCAGCGAGCAGTCCCTGCAGATGTCGCTCGCCGCGCTGTTCCTCTTCGGCGGTTGCTGCGGCAAGTCCGCGCAGTTCCCCCTCTTCACGTGGCTGCCCGACGCCATGGCCGGTCCGACGCCCGTGAGCGCGCTGATCCACGCCGCGACCATGGTGACGAGCGGCATCTACCTGATCGTGCGCCTGAACCCCCTGTTCGCGGCCTCGGGCTGGGTGCTGTACGTGATCGCCTGCGTCGGTGCGCTCACCGCGCTGATCGGCGGCTCGACGGCACTCGTCCAGCGCGACATCAAGAAGGTGCTCGCATATTCGACGGTGAGCCAGCTCGGCTACATGTTCCTCGCGCTCGGCACGGGCGCGTGGGCCGCCGCGCTGTTCCACGTCGTCACGCACGCCTTCTTCAAGGCGCTGCTCTTCCTCGGTGCAGGCTCCGTGATCCACGGCATGCACGAGGAGCAGGACATGCACAAGATGGGCGGTCTGCGCAAGCACATGCCGCAGACGTTCCTGACGTTCGTCGCGGGCGCAGCAGCACTCTCCGGCCTGCCGCTCCTGTCGGGCTTCTTCTCGAAGGACGAGATCCTCGCGCACGCCTTCGCCTCGGGCGGCCTGTACTACGGCCTCTGGGCGGTCGGCGTGATCACCGCGGCGCTGACGGCGTACTACACGTGGCGCATGGTGGCTCTGACGTTCTTCGGTGAGGAGCGCTTCGACCATCACCACGTGCATCCGCACGAGAGCCCGATCGTGATGACGGCCCCGTTGATGGTGCTCGCGGTGCTGAGCATCGTCGGCGGCGCGCTCGGCTTGCCCGCGGTGCTGCACGCTCCGCACCTGCTCGCAGAGTGGCTCGCGCCCGTGACGGCGCCGGGCAACAAGATCCTCGAGGCCGCGCACGGCTCGCACCACCTGAGCCATGCGGCGGAGTGGATCCTGCTGGGCCTCGGCTCGGCGGTGGCGCTCGCCTTCGCGCACACGGGCTTCCACGCCTACAAGAACGGCACGTCTCAAGACGAGTACTTCGCGGGCAAGCGTCCCTCGCTCGCGGCGTACCTCGGCGATGCTTGGACGATCGACTCGGGCTACGCCAAGGTGATCGTGCTGCCGCTGCGCATGCTGAGCTTCTTGATCGCGGTCGTGATCGACCAGTTCGCGATCGACGGGCTCGTCAACGGCGCCGGCTCGACCGCGCGCGACATTGCAGAGTGGTCTCGCAAGACCGTCAGCGGCAGCCTCGCGAGCTACGCGCTCTGGATGGGCGCTGGCGCGCTCGTGATCTCGGCGCTGTGGATGTGGAGCTAGGAGGAGCACTCAAGCCATGGAACTCGTCCTACTCACCTTCCTCCCGCTCGTCGGCGCACTGCTCGTGCTCTGCACGCCGCGCGCGTCCGAGGGGCTCCAGCGCGGCATCGCGCTCGCCACCACGCTCGCCGTCGCCGTGCTTGGCGTGAAGCTCTTCATGGGCTACGGAGTGCCGGGCGGCGATGCGACGCCGTACTCGTTCAGCGTGCCGTGGTTCTCGCTGCCGTCCGCCTACGCGGCGCCGACGGCGGTGCACTTCAGCCTCGGTATGGACGGCGTCTCGCTCCTGATGGTGGCCCTCACCGCGGTGCTGATGCCCGTCGTGATCCTCTCGACGTGGGGCCACGTCGAGAAGCGCGTCAAGGAGTTCATGGTGTGGATGCTCGTCATGCAGACGGGCATGCTCGGCACGTTCCTCGCCACGGACCTCGTGCTGTTCTACTTCTTCTGGGAAGTGAGCCTGATCCCGCTCTACTTCTTGGTCGGTATCTGGGGCGGTGAGCGCCGGCTGTACGCGACGATCAAGTTCTTCCTGTACACGCTCGCGGGTTCGCTCCTGATGATGATCGCGATCATCGCGATCCTCTTCGACCGCGGCACGAGCGACCTCAGCGCGCTGATCGCGCAGCTCGGCGACGCTTCGACCGAGAAGCAGCTGTGGTACTTCGCGGCCTTCGCGCTCGCCTTCGGCATCAAGGTGCCGATCCTCCCGTTCCACACGTGGCTGCCGGACGCGCACACGCAGGCCCCGACCTCGGGTTCGGTCGTGCTCGCTGGCGTGCTCCTCAAGATGGGCACCTACGGCCTCCTGCGCTTCTGCATCCAGATGCTGCCGGATGCCGCGGTGGTCGCCGCACCGTGGATGATGGCACTCGGCGCGATCGGCATCCTCTACGGAGCGCTGCTCGCATGGGCGCAGACCGATGTGAAGCGGCTCATCGCCTGCTCGTCGGTGAGCCACTTGGGCTACGTCGTGCTCGGCCTGTTCGCGCTCACGCCCGCGGGCCTGAACGGCGGGATGCTGCAGATGGTGAACCACGGCATCTCGACGGGACTCCTGTTCCTCCTCGTCGGCATGATCTACGAGCGGCGCCACTCGCGCGCGCTCGACGCCTTCGGCGGCGTCGCCACGGTGATGCCGGTCTTCGCGATGTTCTGGGTGTTCACGGTGCTCTCGAGCGTCGGTCTCCCGGGCCTCAACGGCTTCGTCGGCGAATACCTGATCCTCCTCGGCGCGTTCGAGGCGAGCCCGCTGTGGTCCGTGATCGGCCTCACCGGGGTGATCTTCGGCGCGGTGTACCTGCTGATGGCGACGCGCAAGATGCTCTTCGGCGCCTGCACGAACCCGGAGAACCAGCACTTGAGCGACATCAACGCGCGCGAGATCGGCTTGATGATCCCGCTCGTGGTGCTCGCGGTCTGGCTGGGCGTGCGTCCGAACGACTTCATGCACAAGATCGAGCCGAGCCTCGCGACGATCCATCGGAGCGTTGCAGACGCCAAGCAAGCGCGCACGGCGGCCGTCGAGCCGCTCGCGCCCGTCACGGAAGGAGTCGCGACGCGATGAACGCGCAAGATCTGCTCAAGATGTTCGACGGCGAGGCGCTGCGCGCGCTCGCGCCGCTGATGGCGCTGACCATCGGTCTGCTGCTCGTGTTGCTCGCGGGTGTGTTCCCGCTCGGCCGCGCGGTGCGCTCGCTGCTCGTCGTGGCGTCGCTCGTGGTCTCCGGCGTGCTCCACGCGAATCTCCTGCTCGGCGGCAAGACGCCGGGCACGGTACTCGCGGGCACCTTCGCATCGACCCCGACCACCGCGGTGTGGGGCGTGCTGTTCGTGCTGAGCACGCTCTTCGCATGGCTCTACAGCGTGCGCTACTACGAAGAAGACGCGCCGTTCAAAAACGAGCACGACGTCCTGATGCTCGCGGCCCCGATCGGCATGATGCTGATGGCCGGTGCGCGCGACCTGATCGTGTTCTTCATCGGTCTCGAGCTGCTCTCGATCCCGCTGTACGCGCTGGCCGCGTTCCGCCGCGACCGCGCACGCTCCGTCGAGGCCGGGCTCAAGTACTTCCTGCTCGGCGCGTTCGCGGCAGGCTTCTTCCTCTACGGCTCGGCGCTGGTCTACAGCGCGACGGGCAGCCTCTCGCTCGACATGCTCTCGAGCGAGAGCGCTCGCGCCGCGCTCGCCACTCCGATGGGCCTCGTCGGCGTCGCTCTGATCGCCGCGAGCGTCTTCTTCAAGGTCAGCGTCTTCCCGTTCCACCTGTGGGTGCCGGACGTGTACGAAGGCGCGCCGACGCCGGTGACCGCGCTGATGGCGACGGGCACCAAGGCTGCGGGCTTCGCGTTCCTGATGAGCGCGCTCGTCCTGCTGCCCGTGTCGACGGCGAGCACCGTCGCGCTGATCGCGATTCTGACGATGGCCGCCGGAAACTTCGGCGCGCTCGCGCAGCAGGACGTGAAGCGCATGCTGGCTTACTCGGGCATCGCTCACGCGGGCACGCTGCTGCTCGCGGTCGCGGGCTCGATCAAGGACGTTCCGGCGCGCGACGCCGCCGTGCAGGCGAGCCTCGTCTACATGGCGGCCTACGTCGCGACGGCGGCAGGTGCGTTCGGCTTGCTCGCGCTGCTCGAGCGCGATGGCAGCCCGACCACGCTCGACTCGCTGAAGGGCCTCGCGCAGCGGCGTCCCTACGTCGCTGCAGCGCTCACGCTCTTCATGCTCTCGCTCGGCGGCATCCCCGCCACGGGCGGATTCCTCGGAAAGTACCTCGTGTTCTCGGTCGCGGTGCGTTCGGAGCTCACCGCGTTCGCGATCGTGGGCGTGCTGCTCTCGGTGGTCGCGCTCGGGTACTACTTGCGCGTGATCATCGCGATGTACATGCAGTCCCCGGATGCGAACACCGTGGTCGGCGAGCCTCGGCCCGCGAGCGGCGCAGCGACGCTCGCGTCGATCGTGTGCGCGGCCCTCGTCCTCGCGACGGGGGTCCTACCGGGCTGGTTGCTCAACCTGACCTGAGCGACGGAGCCGTCGTCGCGAAACACAGCGCGGGGCGTCCTGTTGAGTGCAGGGCGCCCCGCGCGACGTTTCGAGGCACCGCTCAGGAGCGCTCGAACTCGACCGCGAAGCCCGTGGTGTGCTCGCTCAGTCGCTCGACGCGCACCAGTCGGCCGGGGTAGGACTGCTCGTGTCCGTCCTGCACGAGCTTGATTGTCACACGCAGCGGATCGTGAGCGAAGAAGAACACGCCGTCGGCCGAGATCTGCTCCGCGCGACCCGCGATCGAGCGCGTGTCGAGGGCGACCTCCAGCAGGATGTCGTCGCTGCGGCGCGCGGCCTTGCGGCGCTCGCCAGAGGGCTGGGGCGGTTGGGTCTGGTCGGTCATCGGGGATGCTCTCGCTCGAGGGGGCTCGGGCCGGATCGCGCGGCCGCGCCGCGATGGTAGCGGATCGGATGCGAGCGGGAAGCGGCCGACGCCGTTAGGATCCTCGCCATGAGCACTCCGCGCCCCCACCCGCACTTCAACGACAAGGGAACGCTCGACTGGCACACGCGCTGGCAGGACGCGCTCGCGACCGCCAAGGCGTCGGGCAAGCACGTCTTTATCGAGTTCGGCCGAGAGGCCTGAGGCCAATGCCGCGCCCTCGTGCAGGGCGCCGTGCCGCATCCGGAGATCGCTCCCCTGCTCCAGAAGCACTTCGTCGCCCTCGCGTCCGACTGCGATGACGCGGAACACGAGGTCGAGGTGCTCGCAGGACACCTCGAAGACGCCTACATGCTGCCGTTCGTCCTGTTCGCGGACTCCAACGGGAAGTTCCTCGACGGCATGTCGGGCGCCATCAACCCCCTGTACATGAAGCGCACCCTCGAGAAGCTGATCGCGAAATGATTCCCCACTTTCAGCCGCCCGCACGCACGCTCCTCGGCCCGGGCCCGTCCGACGTCGCGCCCTCCGTTTCTCGCGCGCTCGCCGCACCGACTCTCGGACACCTCGACCCGCGGCTCTTCGCGTGCATGGACGAGCTGCGCGGCGCGCTGCGCGACGTCTTCGGCACGCAAAATCCAGCCACGTTCCTGATCTCGGGGACCGGGACCGCGGGGATGGAGGCGGTACTCGCCAACCTGATCGAGCCGGGCGAAGTCGTGCTCGTGCCGGTGCACGGCTACTTCGGCGCGCGCGTCGCGGAGATCGCAGGTCGTTGCGGCGCCGAGGTCGTGCGCGTCGACGGCGAGTGGGGTCGCGCGAGCGACGTCGCGAAGGCGCGCGCGGCCCTCGGCGCGAAGAAGCCGGCGCTGGTCGCGGTCGTCCACGCAGAAACCTCGACGGGCGTACGCCAAGAGCTCGCTCCGTGGCGCGACCTCGCGCGCGAGCATGGCGCGCTCTTCGTGGCCGACACGGTCACTTCGCTGGGCTGCATTCCGGTCGATGCGGACGCGAACGGGCTCGACGGCGCGTGGTCGTGCACGCAGAAGGGTCTCTCCTGCGCAAGCGGCATGTCTCCGGTGACCTTCTCGCCGCGCGCGGTCGAGCGCGTGCGGTCGCGCCAGCGCAAGGTGCAGAGCTTCTACCTCGACCTCGGGCTGCTCCTCGACTACTGGGACGGCGCCCACGCCTATCACCACACCATCTCGTCGAACCTGTTGTACGGCGTGCACGAAGCGCTGCGGCTCGTGCACGAAGAAGGGCTCGCGAAGCGCTTCGAGCGCACCGCGCTCGTGTCGAAGGCCGCGTGCGCGGGTTTCGAGGCGTTGGGCCTGAAGCTGCTCGTTCCGCAAGGTGAGCGCCTGCCGGAGCTGCTCGCGGTCAGCATCCCGGAAGGCATCGACGACGCACGGATCCGCACTCGACTCCTGCGCGACTTCGACATCGAGATCGGAGGCGGGCTCGGCGTGTTCAAGGGCAAGCTGTGGCGCGTCGGGCTGATGGGGCACGGCGCAACGCGGCGCAACGTGCTCACGCTGCTCGCCGCGCTGCGCGCGTGCCTCGAAACCGAGGGCTACAAGGCGTCGGGAGACGGCGTCGCGGCCGCCGAAGCCGTGTTCGGAGCACGCTAGCGAGCGATGGGCGCACCTCGACGAGCGCTGTGGGCCGCGGCCCTCTTGTTCGTGCTCTCGGGCTTCACGGGCCTCGTGTACGAGACCGTGTGGTTCAAGCGCCTCGGTCACGCTTGGGGCAGCTCGTCCTTCGCCATGGCGAGCGTCGTGGCGACCTTCCTGTGCGGACTGGGGCTCGGGGCATGGCTGGGCGGAAAGCTCGCGGATCGCGCGCAGCGCCCGCTCGCTCTGTACGGCTGGTGCGAGCTCGGGATCGCGGGCTTGGCGCTGCTCGTGCCGCTGGAGTTCGGCTGGCTGCTCGAATCCGCGGCGCCGCTCGCCTATCAGCTCTCCGACTCGCCGCTGGCGCTCTCGGCGCTGCGATTCGCGCTGACCTTCCTCGTCATCGGGCCGCCCTGCGTGCTCATGGGCGCCACGCTTCCGTTGCTCACGCGGCAGTTCGCGGCGCAAGGACTGTCGGTGGGCGCAAGCGCTGCTTGGCTCTACGCGTTCAACGCTCTCGGCGCAGCGGCAGGAGCATGGCTCGCAGGATTTTTCCTGCTGGAGCAGCTCGGGCTGACGTGGACGAATGCCGCGGCGGCCGCCTTGAACTGTGCCGTGGGAGTCGCGGCGCTCGCGCTCGCACGCAACGTCGCGCACCAACCCGCGCCGACATCCGAGCCGATCGCTGGCGAGTGCGAGCCTGTCGAGCCGCGCGCACTGCACCTCGCTGCGCTCGCGAGCGGAGTGGCGTCCATCACCTTGCAGATGCTGTGGGCCCGCGAGCTCGCGCTCCTCCTCGGCGGAACGACGTATGCGTTCAGCGCGACGCTCGCCATCTTCATCCTCGGCATCGGACTCGGGAGCTTGTGGTACCGCACGAGCTTCGCCGACCGGCCGCGGCTCGAAGGACTGGTGAGCCTGTCGGCAGGACTCATCGTGCTCTCGACGCTCGCGGGACTTGCCCTCGAGCCCGAGCTCGCCCGCGCCGTCGGACATCTCCGCGACGCGCGGGGCGATGGCGGCTTCAACGCTGTCTTGTGCGCGCTCGTCGCGGCGACACTCCAGCTCTTGCCGACGCTCGGCATGGGCCTCCTGTTCCCCGCGCTCGTGCAGCTCACGCGCCAAGGCGCGGCGCGTGCCGGTCACGCGGTGGGCGCGCTCTACGCGTGGAACACGGCGGGCTCGATCGCGGGAGCCGCGCTCGCGGCACTCGTCGTTCTTCCAGCTCTCGGCAGCTTCTGGACCTTCCGTGCGGCGCTCTTGGCGTATGCGCTCCTGCCGCTCGTGCTCTTCCGACTGCGCACGTTCGCGGTCGCCACGTCGATCGTGCTCGCGAGCATCCTGCTGTCGGACTGGCGCCGTCCCGATCCGCTCGACACGAACGTCGGAAGCTACATGTACGGTCCGACGTCTCCCGAAGATCTGCGCAGCACGATGCGGCCGGTGTTCTTCGAGGAGGGCGCGAACTGCAACGTGCTCGTGCTGCAAGGCGACAAGCTCCAGCTCGGCGCGGGCGAAAAGTCCGAGGACTTCTTCAACCTGCGCGCCAACGGCAAGGTCGACGCCTCGACGGGCGAGGACATGCCGACCCAGCTCGGAATCACGTGGATTCCGCAGTTTCTACGCCCGAACGCGCGCAACGTGCTCGTGATCGGGATGGGCTCGGGAACCACCGCGGGCGCTGCGGCGTGCATGCCGAGCGCGCAGGTCACGGTGTGCGAGATCGAGCGCGGAGTGATCGAGGCCACGCGTTGGTTTGAGCGTGTGAACCACAAGCCGCTCGAGCGCCCCAACGTGAAGGTCGTCGTCGACGACGGCCGCAGCTTCCTTCAAGGCCACCCCGGCGGCTGGGACCTGATCGTCAGCGAGCCCTCGAACCCATGGATCGCCGGCGTCGCGAACCTCTTCACCGAGGAGTACTACCGCACGGCACAGCGTAAGCTGGCGCGCGGCGGGATGCTCGCGCAGTGGCTCCAGACCTACTCCTTTGACGCCGAGGACTATGCGCTCGTCGTGCACACGATCCAACGCGTCTTCCCCCGCTGCGCGTTCCTGCGACTTGGCCACTACGACACGCTGATCCTCGCCAGCGAGATCGACATCTTCCCTGACGCCGCGACTCTCGACCGTGCCCAGAGGCTCGTCGATGCGACGCCGGAAATCGCAGAGGACTTGGAGCGCCACTTCGGGACGCGCGACGTGCGTTCCGTCGTGCTCGCGCGCCTTTGGCTCGACGAGCACGGGCTCGCGCGCTTCGCTGCCACGGCCGGCAGCAGCGCGGTCAACACGGACATGAACATGCGCCTCGAGTTCGCTGCGCCCCGGCGACTGTTCGGCGAGCTCACCGACCCGGCGGAGCGCACGTTCAAGCTGCTGATGCAATCGGCGGACACGAACCTGCACCCCGCGCTCTTCGCACGCTGGCGCTGCGGCACGGCGCAGCTCGATGCGCTGAAGGAGCTGAAGAGCGCCATGCTGCGCGCCGAGGCGGTCGCTCCTGCGGCGGCACTCGTGTCCGTCGGACTCGCCTACGCGGACGAAGACGGAGAGCTCGTCGCGGACCGGCTCTTGCTCGATGGCACGATCGGACCCGCCGATTTTCGCACGCAGGCCGAGCGACTCTGCGCCTCGGCACCCGCGGAAGCGTTGCGTCTGGGGCGGCAACTCTCGCAGCTAGGTCAGCACAATGCAGCCCGCACCGTGTTCGAGCTCTTGACCACCCGCTATCCGAACTCGACCACGGCGTGGCACGGACTCTCCCTCGCGCGTGAAGCCCTCGGCGAGGCCGAGGCCGCCGACACCGCCATGAATCGGGCACGGGAGCTCGATCCGATCGACGACCTCGTGTTGCAGCCGCTGCCGCGCTAGCGGGAGCGCGACTTCGCGCCAGCGAGCTGACTCTCGAACTGGGCGAGCTCCGTCGCGTTCGTCAGTTCCTTGCGGGCACGCGCGACGAGCTCTTCGTGCAGCTCTGGAGCGTTCCCGCGCGCTGCCGCACCCGCCAACGTCGCAAAAGCCGCGGCGCGTCGGTCGAATCCGAGCACCAGCGAGGCCAGCGCGCCCGCGTCCTTGGTGCGCGCGAGGGACGCGAGTGCCTCGACGTGCATGCTTGCCGACGCGAGCAGCGAGGTTCGACGCACTTCGAGCGGATCGATGCCCTGCTTGGGTTCCGTGGTTCCGACCTGCGGCGTCGCGGCAGCAGCCTGCACTGCGAGATCCTTCGTCAGCGCCACGTAGCGCGCGTCGAAGTCCGCCAGCACATCCCCGCGACCCGCGAGGAACTCCTCGAAGCGCCGCTCACGGAACAGGTACTGCGCGAGCATGTCGGGGAAGCTCGCGCGGAGCACGCTCGGATCGACCTTGTCCTGCGTGCGCAGCGCGCTCCACGTCTCGAGCTGTCGCTCCGGCGCGATCAGCGCGGAGTTCAGCGCCGCCACGTCGCGCGCGAGCTCGAGTCGCACATCTCCCTCCTGAGGTGCGAGCAGACGCGCGGTCGCCGCATCGCGCCGCGTCACCAGTTCCTTTCGCACCGGCTTCAGGCGGTTTGCCATCTGACCGAGCTTGTAGATCGTCACCTCGCGACGCATCTGCGCGAACTCAGGTTCGCTTGCGCCATGGTCCCACGCCCAGAGGTAGTGCTCGATCGCGCGGTCGTGCATCAGGCAGTCGATGTACGTGTCGCCGAGCAGGGCTCGCGCCATCGCGCTCTTGGGGTTCTCTTTGACGCGCGTGCGCGCCGGGGCCATGAAGTCGACGTGCTTGAGCATCGGCTGCATCGCCGTCATCAGCGCGCGCGGCTCGATTTCGCTGCTCCAGCGCTCGACTTCCTCCAGGGCCGAAGTGCAGACCACCACGGTGCCCGGCCCTTCGATCGAGAGCGCGCGAGCGAGCACGGGCTGACTCGCGAGGTCCAGACGAAGCGCCACCGTGCGCGCTTCGAGCCAGCGCACGAAGACCGCGTCCTGCAACACCTTCGCGTCGAAGGCCCGCCCTGCCTCGCTGCTCGAATCGTAGAAGCCGAGCACGAGCGCACGCTTCTCCGACTTCGCAGCCTCCTGCGCGGCTTCGACCGTGACACGCCGCCAGCCCAACTCCCCCGTCGCGGGAGCGGGTGCGGGGTCTTGTCCGAAGGCGAGCACAAGGGCCAGCAGAGCGTGCGGGAGGATCATGTCTCTTGCAGTATCGCCCAGTGACCACGCGCGTGGACAGTCCGCGCGCTCGACAGCCCTAGGGAAAGGGCTCCCGGGGCAGTCGGCGGGCCCCCAGCTCGGCAGAACTTGCTTGGCACGCGCTTCGCACTGTGTCGGACGCAGGCGCGGCCCTTCCGGCCACGGCCGCAGATCGAGGAGCCATGCCCACCATGAAGACCTTGGCCACACGAATCGGAACCCTCGCGCTCTTGCTCGTCCCCCTCGCGGAACTCGGCCACGCCGACAAGCGCCGTGAGCTCGCCGATGGCTACGCGCCGCGCAGAGTCGAGGTGCGTCACTGCGGCGCGCGCGAGTGGGTGCCGGGCCAGTACGTCACGCGCTGCGAACGCGTTTGGATCCCTGGCTGCACGCGGCAGGAATGGGTCCCGGCGCGGCACGACTGGCGCACGGACTTCTTCGGTCGGCCGGTTTGGGTGTTGGTCCAGCCCGGCTACTGGACCGTGGTGACGGATCCCGGCCGCTACGAGCTGCGCGAAGTGCGCGAGTGGGTCCCGGGGCACTGGCGCATCCGCTGACATCGACGGGGGAGCTTCGAACCCACAGCGGCGACGTTGTGGAGGAGCTCCCGAGTGGAGGGTCCCCTGTGGCACGGTGCCGCAGGGGACCGATTCTTCGAGCGCGGCGAGCCGCGGCGACTCCGTGCACCTGCGCGCGTCGCAAGAGAACGAGCTCGCGAGCGTGGCGCCCGCTCACGGCGTCGTGGATACTCGTCGCCCCGCTAGGCGGGCCCGATGTCCCAGCGCAGCTCGTCCCCCACGCCGCTCACGACGGTGCTGCTCATCGCACTCCTCTGCGCCATCTGGGGCAGCACGTGGGTCGTGATCCGCGGCGGACTCGAAGATCTGCCGCCGTTCACGTCCGCTGCGGCTCGCTTCGTGCTCGCAGCAGCCGCGATGGCGCTCGTGACGCACGTCCTCCGCGCGCGAGAAGGCGGCGCAAACCCGCCCACTTGGCTGTGGCTCACGCTGGGCACGCTGAACTTCGCGTCGTCCTACGCGATCGTCTACCACACGGAGACCCGGCTTCCCTCGGGCCTCGTCGCGCTCCTCTGGGGCATCTTTCCGATGCTGTCCGCGCTCGCGGGCCACTTCGCGATCGAGAGCGAGCGACTGCGCGCCGCGCACTGGCTCGGCTTCGCTACGGGCCTCGTCGGACTCGCGCTCCTGTTCCTCACGGACATCGCGAGCTTCGGGCCGGACGCCATCCCCGCAGCACTCTTCCTGCTCCTCTCCCCCATCGTCTCCACCGTCGGCAACACGCTCGTCAAGCTGCACGGCAAGGGCGTGAGCTCGCTCGCGCTCAACCGCAACGCGATGGCGTTCGGCGCGCTACTTCTCTGCGGGCTCGCTTTCGCGGCGGAGGAGCCCCTCGATGTGACATGGACGCCGCGGGCTCTCATCTCGGTCATCTACCTCGCCCTCGCGGGCACCGTGCTCACGTTCGGGCTCTATTTCTGGCTGATGCGCCACGTGGCTGCGAGCTCGCTCAGCCTGATTGCCTACGTGACGCCCGTGATCGCGCTCGCGCTCGGCTGGCTGTTCGGCGAGACCCTCACGCGCTGGACGATCGGCGGAGCGATCCTGATCGTGGGAAGCGTCGCACTCGTCGTGCGTGTGCCCAAGGGCGCACGCTAGCCAGCTCTCAGCGAGGTCGGCGGCGCGACGCCACCCAGCTCGCGCGCTGCGAGCGCAAGTCGAGCGGAACCTCGCGACCGAACTCCAGATCGATGCGCAGGGTCGCGATCTCGTGAGGCCGCAGCGCTACGCGCAGCACGCTCCACGGCAGTTCCGAGGGACCGTAGGGCGCCGGCGTCGCGCGCGCGACGAGCGGCTCGAGCACGCGCCCGAGCAGGTCCGTCTTGGCCGCGCGCGCGACCGGTCCGGGCAGCTTGAGCAGCGCCTCGCCCGCGCGTCCGTCGTACTCGACGAGCCGGATCACGAAAGGATCGGCGACATCGGCCGCAAAGGCACTCTCCAGCCCCGCCGCTGCACGCTGCGACTCGCGGTACAGCGCCGTGCAGAGCACGTGATCGGACTCTATCGCGAGCGCACCGAGCGACTTCGGCAGGTCGCCCCCACCGCCCGCCGTAGCGAAGGGATCGAAGCGCGGCGAGCCGAGGTTGCACTCCATCGCGAGCCGAGCGCGCTCGCTCGGTCGAAGTCCGCCGTGCGGAAAAAGCCACAACTCCGCGTCGAACACATTGTCGTAGTGTGCTCCATCCCAAGGATCGCTGGCGTGCAAGAGCGCACGCACACCGCGCGACTCGCGCAAGAACTGCTGGCAGCCGTCGTGCACGACGAGCAGCCCGCGGCCGCGCTCGCCTTCCTCGATCAAGTCGACGAAGCTCGTCGATGTGAAGGGCGCACGAACCTCCTCGAACACCTGCGGAGAGCCGTAAGGATCTCCCGTCGGATACTTGCGCAGCCGAGTGCGGTCGGCGTGCACCTCGCTCGTTCCGTAGGGGTGATCGTGGTGGATGCGAGCCGGCGCGAAGCGCGGCGCGATCGAGAGCGCGAGCGCATTGTTCAGGCCCGGGTCCGGCTGCGCGATGTTCTCGCCCTGCAGTCGCACCCACAGGGAGTCGTGCACCATCGACATCGAGTACGTGATGCGCACGCGACTGCCGCCGCGGCCTTCGCGCAGGAACACGAACTCCGCGAATTCTTGGCCGTCCGGCGCGGAGGACACGTTGACCGTCGCGAAGCGCTCCAGCGCGCGGTTGCGCCGCATCTCGATTCCGCCAAAGCCCTTGCCCTCGGCGAACACGCCGTCGGGCCAGTCGCGGGAGTGCACCTGACGAACGAGGCCGCTCTCGCGATCGATGCGGACCTCGAAGCTGCCGCGCGAGAGCACCAGCTCGCGCTCATCCTCGTGCATCGAGATGCGCCCGAGCGGCGGCTCCTCGAGCTCGTCGTAGGGATCGACGACGGCATATCCGTAGGGCGGTACGGCGCGCGCGACGCCGTTGTCGTGCGCGATGTCGCGCGTCCAGCCGAGCGTGTTGAAGAGGATCGTGCTGCCCTCGGGCGCGGCGACGCGCCGACCGATGTGCTCCAACGTGCGCGCAAAGACCTCGCCGCCCGCGGCGATCGCACGCTCGAACAAGCGCTCGCCGTACGCGCCGCACTCGCCCTCGCCCGAGTGGACCTCGTGGTGCTGCGCCGTGAGCAAGTCGCGCCAGCACTCGTCGAGCTCCCAGTGCGGGTACACGCGCAGCCCCGCGTAGGGCGGCCCGAACAGCCCCGCCAGACTCGCTACACGCTCCGCGGCGAGCACCTGCTCTTCCGCCGTGCGGCTGTAGCGCGTCACGTAGTCTCCGTTCTTGGCCGTGGTCGTCCCGTGCCACGCGTCGTCGAGCGTATAGCGCACGATCGGCAGCTCCTTCGCCGAACCGCGCAGCTGCGCCATCATTTCCGAGAGCGTGCACGCTCGCAGCTCGTGCCGATCGTCGGACAGAAACTTCGCGAGCGCCGCAGCGACCGACTCGGAAGAACACAGGCCGGTCGAGAGCGGCTGCAGCTCGAACCACTGCCGCACTGCGACGAGATCCGACTCCCGCGCGAGCCGCCGCGTCAAGACGCCCTGCAGCTCCTCGCTCCACTGTTGCAGGGAGAGCTCATTGTTCGGGAGCGCGAGAAGCCGCGTCCCGTCGAGGCCTTCCCACAGCACGATCGCGCTCGGCTCCTCGGGAAGCTCCGGCGTGTTCCGCGACCACTGGTACGACAAGCTCGCGCTCTCGACGCCGATGCCCGCGAGGATCTGGGGCAACTGCGGGAAGAAATCGAGCTCCGCACTCCAGTGCGCTCGCGGCCACGAGCCAAGCAAGCGCCGCACGACGCGCGCGCCCTGCACGCGCTGACGCACGTTGCTCTCTCCACCGTGAAAAAGGCCGCAAGGCTGCCCGTAGCTCGTCGACACGAGTTCGATGCGCCCCGCCTGAACCGCCTCGCGCAGCTCCGCGAAGACCTCGGGCCACTCGAAGGCGAGGCGCTCGAGCCCCGCCGCATCGCAGTCGAGGTTGCCGCGGAGCTTCAAGCCGTCCGCGAGCGCGAGCATGTCGCGGATCGAAGCCGCGACGACCTCTTCGCCACGCATCCACTGGTGCCCCGCGAAGTGCACGTGGTTTCCGAAGGTGTAGAGGAGCGGCTTTCGGCTCATGTCGCTTCCGCCGCGCTCAGCGCTTGCGCACCGAGTAGGTCGCCTTCATCCACGTGCTCCACGCGAGCTGAAAGTCGGTCAGCGACACGCCGAGGGCCGTCTGGATCGCTTCGGAGGTCGGCTTGTCCGACTGCAGGACGCGCGCGAGCTGCGCGAGGCGCGCAGGATGCGGGGGAACGATGTAGTCGACGTAGCTCCATGCAAAGAGCCGCTGCGCCGGCGCGAGCGCGACCGTGTCGAGACCCGAGAGCGACGCGAGCTCGACCGTCGCGCCATCGGCACTCCGCGCGAGGACCTCGCTCTCGAAGCGCCACTTCCCGAGGTCCTCCTGAGCCTTCGCCGAGAGAGCGCACCACACCTCGATCGAACCCGAGCGGCGCTGCTCGCAGAAGTGCGCGTACCCCTCGTCGAGCCAGCCAGCCTTCTTGCCGCCGAGCCAAATGGACTTGTGCACGTTGGAGAGCCAGAGGTGCGCGAGCTGGTGAGCGAACTCGCGCTCGAGGTCGCGCTCGTCGCGCAGACGCCCCTTTCCGAAGCACAGCGACAGCACCGGCTCTGCACCCATCAGCTTCGCGACCGACGTGGACTTCTCCAGCGTCCACTTCGAGGAGGCCTTTTCCTGATCCTTCTCCCCGCTCCACAGGTACACGGAAGCAATGCCCGTGAGCTCTTGCGGGCCTGCGCCACTGTCGGCCACGAACTCGTCCCACGAGCGCTCGAGCAAGTCGAGCGTCGCATGCGCGGCGTCGTGCGGATTGGACGCCGCCTTGAAAGGACTGCGCGTCAAGTCGAACGCGAGGCGATAGTGCTTCGAGTCGAGGTGCAGGATGTCGCGCCGCGCCATGTGCTCGTCGATCGGGTCGCGCGTGTGCCGCCAGCGCTCGAGTTCCGCCCGCAGCGCGCCAAGGTCCTTCTCGGGTGCCTTCTCGCACTGCGTGCACTCCCGCCAGCGCACACCGCCGCAGTCACCGCAGCCGATCTCGACGGAGCAGTGCAGGTAGCCACGCTGGCTCACGCAGGGCTTCGAGGCGCACAGCTTGCACGCCACCATCCCCCGATCCTTGCACGGCGCACACGCCGGCTCGCCTTGGCCGCGCGCAACGAGCGCGAGCATCCAGAACGCGGTCAACCAACCCAAGAATCTCGCCATCGCGTGCAGCAGTCTAGCGCCGCCGCGCAGATTTCAGCGCACGGTCGCTTCCGCGGGCCGCGGCACGGTCGAGGCTCCGGACCCCAGCCTTCGATAGATCGCGACAGCAGGACCGACACGCTCCCCCTCGGATTCCGGCGCGCCTGCGGCCGTGCACCAGCTCGCGGAGACGTAGACCGCCTCGAGCGCACCGTCGAGCGGCAGCGTCGGATCGAGCGCGAGCTTCGCGACGAACGAAGTCTGCGACTCGGCGGCCGAGAGTTCCGCGAGCGCGACGGGGCTCAAGAGGAGATAGGGCGCGTCCTGCCGCGCAAGCGCGGCCGCGAGCTCCGTTGGCGTGCGCGCAGCGAGCAGGTCCGGCTCGAACACCGTCGCGCCCGCACCGTCGAAGGCGGCGGAGACCAAGCCTCTGCGCGCGATAAGAGCCACGGATCCCGCGAGCGGCGCGGGCGCAGCAACTCGCCACGACTGCTCCGCTTCCGGATGATTGAACGCCCCCGGCGACGACGAGCGCTCGCGCAGCCAGCGCAGCGCCGCGCGGAGCGCTTCGCTCGGCGTCGAGTCGTGCCTCCGTCCGAGCAGGCTCGGCACGGCGGAGAGCGCGAGCATGGCCAGCGCAAGAGCCGTGAGCCGCGCCGCCGAGATCTGTCGCGCCGCCACTCCGCGGGCGATGAGCAGCACGGATGCCGCGCACAGCGGAGCGAAGAATCGGCGATCGAAGAGCGCGCAGGCGAGTGAGAGCGCCGTCGAACTGAGGAGCACGAGCGTGAGCGGCTCGCTGCGCGCGCGCCACGCGAGCAAGACGCCAACGGCGACGAGCGCGAGCGTGACGAGCATGGTCGCAGGCGCCGCATCCATCAGCCCGCCCGAGCTCGGATCGGGAAGCACGCGCCACGATGCGCCGTCCTCCCGGGGAATCGAGAAGACCGCGAAAGCGCTCGCCGCGTATGCCAACACGACGCGCCACGCATCGCGCTTGCGTTCGCGCGGCGCTCGCGCAGCACGGACCACGAACGCGCCCGCGATCGCGACCGACACCGGCCATGCCTCGGGTCCCGAGAGCTGCCCCAGCGCGGCGCACACGCCGCCCACGAGCGCGCCGACCATCACATCGATCTTCTCGGCGCCGCGCAGCGCGACGGCGAGCCCCGCCACCGCCACCCCGGCGAACAGCACGATGAGCGAATGGGCATGGAGCTCACCCGCGGCTTCTCGCGGGACCGCGAGTGGATGCACGGCGTAGAGGAATGCAGCGACGAGCCCGCACAGTTTCCCAGCCGAGCCCTCCGCGACGAGACGGCCCGCGGCGACGAGCGCGAGGATCGCGAGCAGCGCAAGGAAAGGTCCGATAAGTTCCCGAGCGCGCTCAAGCTGCGCCTCGGTGAATCCGCGGAGCTCGATCGCCGCCGGATCTCGCTCCAAGGTGTGTGCGAAGCCGACGGCGAGCGCGGAGTGCAGCAGCGGCGGCCACGGAACCTCGTCTGCGCCCCGCGCGGATAGGAAGCGGTCGCGGCTCGGTGCGTGCTCGGTCGCGAGCGAGAGCTCGACGAGCCGCATGCGGTAGTCGCTCTCGGAGCTGCCGAGCACGCCCCACACGCCGTCGACCGCGCGACGATCACCGGCGCCCGGCTCCGCGCGCAGCACGAAGCCGAGCGCGAGGGCGACGAGCAGCGCCGCGAGAGCGGTGAGCGACTTCACTTCGACTCGCGCGCTTCGAGCGTGGACTGCCAGCTCTCGACGGCACCCGGCAGGAGCAGGTCATCGAGGATCACGACGCCGCTGGCGTCGACGCCGACGCGGCTCGCGCTCGTCGCCGCCTTCGCCTCTGGGCCGACCACGAGCTGCGGCGTGTCCCCGTAGCGCGCAGGATCCGCGCGCGCGACCAGCGGGCCACACAGCGCGACACCGGCGAGCTGCGGTCGCTCCGCACCGAGAAATCCAAGCTCCAGCCGCGCCGTCGCCTCGCCGCGCGCCAGCGCGAACAGCGGGCGCCCCTCGATCCACGCGCCGAGGCGCGCGAGCAGCTCGCGCACCTGCGCGGGCTGCGGCGGCAGGTGCAGCGCGAAGAGCTGCGTGCGCGTGCGCTCCGCGTACTCGCGCCACAGCTGCCCCAGCGGCCCTGCGAAAACGTTGTCCGCGGACTCCGACTCCGGCGCGAGGATCGCGAGCGCGCGGGTGGGCTCGCCCGCCGGTCCGTAGGTCCAGACCCAGTGCTCGACCTGCCGCGCGTCGCGCCAGCCGAGCTCGAGCGGCACGGGAACCTGCGTCGGAGCACCTGTCTTCGGCCAGTTCTCGAGCGTCGTGAGGAGCTCCGTCCCCGAGAGAGCCGCGCTCCCACGGCGCCCCGTCGCGGCGAGCCGCCGCGCGAGCACGGCCGCGCGCTCGTAGCCCGGTTGATCCTCGATCCCGCGAGCGAGGGCCGCTTCGAGGCGCTTGCGCGCATCGAGCACCGCGTCGACACGCACTTCCGCGAGCGCGAAGCCCTCCTCGGGCCGATCGGGCCGCGTCGCCACTCCGTACAGCCGCCACGGAGCGGGGCCGGAGAGCGGAGCGCGCACGTACATGTCGAAGCCGCGCTCGGTGACGGCGCTCGCCGCGATCGGCTCGCGACGCGCAGGGAGCTCGCTCCCGTCGCTGCCAAGCCAGCGCAGCTCGAGCCAGAAGTCCGCTCGCGCTTCGACCGGCTGCACGCGGCGCACGTGCACGACGAGCGGATCTCCGAGCCCCTCGTGCGCCGAGTGAAAGAGCCCCGGCGCAACCGAGAGATCGAGCGCACCCGCGAGCAGATCCAGATCGACGCGCTCGACTTGGGCGCCGGTCGAGAGCTCGGTCTCGACGCGCCGCAGCGCTTCGAGTCCCGGCGCCCAGTTCGGCGAGGCGCCGACGGGCCGCGCGGCCTCGAGCGCAGCCGCGGCTTTGGCGCGCGCCTCCGGAGTCGCGGAGACGTAGTGGGACAAGAAGCGCTGCTGTCGCTCGCTCCGAATGCACGCGTCGTGCTCGATCCACGCCGCGGCGTCGAGCGCCGCAGGGGTCGGCACATCGCCGGAACTCTGCGCGCGCGCCGCAGGGACGAGCGCGGCCACCAGTGCGATCCAAGCCCTCGCTGCCATGGCGCTCCCCGCGGGATTCAGAGCAGCTCCTCGATGACTTGCTTCTTCGGGTCGAAGCCGCGCAGGCGGATGCGCTCGGCCGTGCCCGCCGGCAGCGCCGCGCGCGGCGCGAGCCCGACGAGCTCGCTATCCAAGATCTCGACGCCCGCGGCGCGCGCGAGCTTCTCGACCTCGGAGTAGACGCGCTCGAGGCCCGTCGAGCGGAAGTCGCACACATTCATCGAGACCTGCGCGCACTTCGGCGCGTCGATCGCAAAGCCCATGGCCTTGATGCCCTTGAGCCCGCCGTCCTTCTCGCGGATCGCCTTGGCGATCGACTTGGCGAGCGCGAGGTCCTCGCTCGCGAGGTTGATGTTGAACGCGATCAGGAACTGCCGCGCACCGATCACGGTCGCGCCCGCGGTCGGGTGCAGCGCCGCCTTCGGCCCCTCGTCGGGGACGCGCGTCGGATCGCTCGCCACCGCCTCGCGCAGCTTCTCGAAGCCGATGTTGCGCACGTCGGGCAGGTTGCGGCGCGCGGGCGTGCGCGCAGCCGACTCGTAGAAATACACCGGGATCGCGAGCTCGCGGCCGACGCGCGCGCCGAGCGCGTGCGCGAGCGCGACGCACTCCTCCATCGTCGAGCCCTCGAGCGGCACGAACGGCACGACGTCCGTCGCGCCGATGCGCGGGTGCTCGCCTTGGTGCTTCGTGAGATCGATCACTTCGCGCGCCTTGGCGATCGCGCGGAACGCGGCCTCCGCAGCGGCGGCGCCTTGCCCCACGAACGTGACCACCGAGCGGTTGTGGCTCGCGTCGCTGCTCTGGTCGATCAGCTTGACGCCCGCGACGGCGCGGATCTCCGCGAGGATCGGCGCGAGCACCTCGGGACGACGACCTTCACTGAAATTCGGCACGCACTCGACCAGACCCATCGCAGCAGGCTCCTTCGACGAAATGGCGGGACTTTGGGGGCAAAGAGTCTAGCGAACGACCGCGCGCGAGAACGCCACGCGCCCGCCGCGCACGACGTGGCGCACGGGGTTGCGGCCGAGCTCGTAGGCGAGGTGGCGGTGGTTGGGAACGTCGAGCACGAGCACGTCCGCGCGCTTGCCGGGCTCGAGCGAGCCCGTCTGCGCACCGCGTCCGAGCGAGCACGCGGCGTTGAGCGTCGCCGCCGTCAGGCACTCGGCCGCGCTCAGGCGGTAGCGGAGCGCGGCCCACGAGATCACCTCGCTCATGCTCTGCAGGTAGCACGAACCCGGATTGAAGTCCGTCGAGATCGCGATCGGAACGCCCGCGTCGACCATGCGCCGCCCCGGCGCCTCGCGCTCTTGGCGCAGGAACAGCGGCACGACGGGGCAGAGCACCGCGACCACTCCGCGCGCGGCAAGCGCCTCGATGCCGCGCTCGCTCACGTGTTCGAGGTGGTCCGCGCTCGCCGCGCCGAGCTCGGCTGCGAGCTCGGCTCCGCCGAGCGGCGTCAGTTGGTCGACGTGCAGGCGCAGTCCGAGCCCGAGCTCGCGCGCGGTGCCCAAGATGCGCCGCGATTGCTCGAGCGAAAACGCGATGCCCTCGGTGAAGACGTCGCAGTACTCCGCGAGGCGATCGCGCGCGACTCGCGGCAGCATCTCGCGCACGAGCAAGTCGACGTAGGCCTGCTTGTCGGCGCGATACTCCTCGGGAAAGTCGTGGGCGCCGAGGAACGTGGGCACGAGGTCGACCGCGTGGCGCGCGCGCACGGAGGCGAGCACCTCCAAGCACTTCAGCTCCGCCTCCAGCGACAGTCCGTAGCCCGTCTTCGCCTCGACGGTGGTCGTGCCGAGCTCCAAGAAGCGATCGAGGTGGCGCACGAGGCGCCCTTCGAGCTCCTCGCGCGACGCGGCGCGCACGCCGCGCGTCGTCGAGAGGATCCCGCCGCCCGCCGCCGCGATCTCCGCGTACGTCGCGCCCCGCGTGCGCAGCTCGAACTCGTCCTCGCGCGTCGTCGCGAAGATCGGATGCGTGTGCGCGTCGACGAAGCCGGGCACGAGCGTGCCGCCCTCGGCGTCGAGCGTGGCGCGCGGCGCATGGTCGCGCGCGAGCTCCTCCTCGGGCCCCGCGGCGACGATGCGACCGGCGTCGACGGCGACCGCGCCGCGCGGAACGATGCGGAGCGCGCCGAGCTCGCGCCCGACGCGCGCGGTGCTTCCGAGCGGCGTGGCGAGCTCGCTCGCACCGCGGATCAGCAGGTCGACGGGGCGTTGGTTCATCGTGGGGCTCGGTGCGCTCGACGCGCACCGCGGCCCCCCATGCTACGCACTGCGCCGACAGGCCTGCACGGCGTCGTCTTCGAGTCCGAGCGAGCGCCGCAGCGCCGCGACGAGCCTCTGCCGCGCGCGGAGCATGATCATCTTCATGTTCGAGCCACTCACGCCGAGCTGCGCTGCGGCCTCCGCGTAGCTCTGGCCCTCGACCTCGACCAACTCCAAGGCCCGCCGGTCGCGCGCGCGCAGCGTCGCGAAGGCGCGCACGTAGTGGGCGAGGAACAGGCTCCACGCCGCTGCGAGCTCGCGCGTCTCCTCCCCCGCCGACGCACACGCGAGCGGTCCCTGCCGCGGGTCGAGCAGCTCCGGAGCGGAGTCCGAGTCGGTGCTCACCCAAGGCCGTCCGAGCTTGGACAGCGCGCGCCGAACCACGTTGGCCGCGATCGTGCGCACCCAGGCGCGGAAGCCGCCCCGCTCGCCGGCGCGGAAGCTGCCCGCGTAGCGAAACACGTTGACGTAGGTGTCCTGCAGGAGGGCCTGCGGGTCGAGGCGGACGCCGTGCTGGCGGATGCGCCAGCGGAGCCAGTCGAGCACCCCGGCCCGCGAGCGCTCGTAGAGGGCGGTGAAGGCCGCCTCGCTGCGCTGGGTCTGGAACTGCGCCATCAGGGCGGTCTCGACTTGGTCGGAGTCCTCGGCGTCCGCGCGGGGGAGGAGCCGAGCCAGCGTCACACACCCCGCGGGCTGCGCGAGCGCCCCCGCTGGGGACAGGGTCATCGGGTAGGTCTCCATGTTCGACCCCGAGGGCAGCTTGCGTGCCAAGCCCCCCTCCGGCCGCGTGCCAACGTTTTAAGTACCTGTCTTAAATAGCTTTAGGCAAGAAGCAGCGGTCGCCTAGGGGTCGCGTCCCCGGCTGCGGCCCGCCCGAACGCTCCGAATTCGTAACAACCCTGACTCCTCGGGAAGACAGCCTCGGAGCGCCGAACGCCTATACTCCCGATGCTCCGGCCCGACCGGGCCATGCCATGCCGCCACTCGCCGCTTCGCCTTGCCCTGCCGCGCCCTCCGAGGCGTTCGTGGCCCCGCCGCCCGCGCTGGAACTCGACCTCTTCGGCCTCGGGGTCAGCGCGCTCGCCCTCGCCCTCGCGCTGGCCTTCGCCATCCTGCGCCGCTCGCTGGCGCAGTCGACCCCCGAGCGGGTCCTCGAAGGTGTGCCGACCGGCGAGCGTCGAACGGCCCTCGAGCGCCTGCTCGCCCGCTCCGACCGCCTGACGACCAGCGCCGCCATCCTCGAGCTCACCTGTGCGTTGTTCTTCTCTGCGAGCGTGGTGCGCCTCGTCTACGCCGAAGACGGCCACCCTTGGCGCTCGCTCGCGTTCGGGACGGCGACCTGCGTGCCGATCCTGTGGTTTGCGACCGACGCCCTGCCCCGCAGCTTGGCGCTGCGCGTCGGCGACCCGCTCGTGCGTGCGACGCTGCGCCCCTTCCGGCTGCTGCAGCTCCCCGTCGAGTGGCTGACCTTCGGCCTCGAGGCGGTGCGCCGCGGCCTCTTGCGGCTCTTCGGCGTCCACGACGACCCCGAGTCGACGCGCAAGATCGTCGCGGGGCTGCGCGAAGTGATCGAGGATGCCGATCGCTCGGGGCACCTCGACGAGACCGAGCGCGAGATGATCGGCAGCGTGATGGAGCTGCGCGACATCGACGCGGCGGCGCTGATGACGCCGCGCACGCGCATGGTCGCCGCGGACATCGACGAGGGTCTGCCCGCGGCGGCGAAGCTGCTCGCGGAATCTGGCCACAGCCGCATCCCCGTCTACCAAGGCAGCGTCGACCGCGTCATCGGAACCCTGACCGCGCGCGACATTGTGCAGGCGATTGCGAGCGGCCCGCTCGAGGGCGCCGACTTCCGCGCGCTGCTCCACACTCCGATGCTCGTGCCCGAGACCACCAAGGTGCGCGGGCTCGTGGCGGAGATGCGCCGCCAGCGCACCGAGCTCGCGGTCGTGGTCGACGAGTACGGCGGTACGGCGGGCCTGATCTCGATCGGCGACATCGTGAGCGAGCTCTTGGGCGAAATCCCCGACGAATACGACGAGGACGCGCCCGCGAAGGTGCGCCGCCTCGCCGACGGCGCGTTCGAGCTCGACGCGGGACTGCACGTGAGCGAGGCGAATGCCGAGCTCGATCTCGAACTGCCCGAGGAGGCCGACTTCGAGACGCTCGGCGGCTTCGTCTTGGCCCAGCTCGGCCGCTTCCCCCAGCGCGGAGAGAGCTTCGAGAACAACGGCTTCGAGTTCCGCGTCGTCGACGCCAGCGACCGGCGCGTGCTCAAGGTGCGCGTGCGCAAGCTCGCCGGCAGCGGAGTGGCCTAAGCACGTGGGCGCGCACTCCGACCGCGCGCTGCTCCTGCGGCGCTTCCCGTACGGAGAGTCCTCACTCGTCTGCCACGCCCTGACGCGCGCGAGCGGGCGCGTGCACGTTCTCGCCAAGGGCGCGTATCGCCCGAGCTCGCGCTACTACGCGGCGCTCGACCTGTTCGACACGCTCGAGCTCGAGTGGAGCGCGACGGCGGGCCGCGAGCTCGGCGTCTTGGTCGCAGCCTCGATCGAGACGCGCCGCGCGGCGATTCCGCGCGACCTCGAGGCCTTCCGTGCGGCGACCACGGCGCTCGAACTCGCGGCGCTCGGCTCGCACGAGGGCAGCGCGGATCCGGCGCTCTTCGACGCGCTGGAACGCACGCTCGACTCGCTCGCGGCGGGCGTCGGACCGCAGGCCGCGCTGGTTGAGTTCGAGCTCGCGTTCCTCCACAATCTCGGCCTCGCGCCGGCGCTCTCGGCCTGCGCGTCCTGCGGGGGCGTTGCGCCGCCGCTCGAGCAGGGCTCGCCCGCCGATGCGCGCGTCGCATTCTCCGCGAGCTCCGGCGGTCGGCTGTGCACCGCCTGCGCCATCGCCGCCCGCGCGGCAGGGCGCAGAGTGGGAACGCTGCCCGCGGCCGTGCTCGAGCAGGCCGCTGCGATCCTCGCGGGGCGCACACGGGCCAACGAGCTCCCGCACGAGGCCCTCGAGCGTGTGCGCGACTTCGTAGCGCGCTTCCTCGAAGTTCAGCTCGAGAGCCGTCCCGCGAGCTATCGTCGCTTCCTGTCCGCCTCCAACCGCAACGCTGCACGCCCATGAGCCGCCTCCCGCACGCCCTGCTCGCGCTCGCGCTCGCGCTCGCACTCGGAGGCTGCTCGACCACGCCGATCTGGTCGGAGTACCACATCAGCGACCCGCTGCTCGTGCCCGCCGCTCTGGAGACCGCGCGCGCGGACCTCGCCGCGGGCCGCAGCCGCGAGGCCTACGAGCGCGTGGTCGCCGCGCGCGAGGTACCCGGCCTGTCGGTCGAGGTGCGCGACGAAGTCGAGCGCGAGTTCGAGCGCTGCGCGGCGCGGCGCATCGAGGAGCTCGCCCAGCCGGGCGCCGATCCCGACGACTTCGACGACCTCGAGCTCAAGTACCTGCCGCGCCAGCTCGCAGTCGAGGTCGCGCTGGCCCGCGCGCGCCTCTACGTCGCCGGCGACGCGCCGCTCAAGGCTCAGAAAGAGCTCGAGGAGCTCGAGACCGCCTTTCCGCGCCACCACGGCCGCAGCGAGGCGAGCGCGCTGCTCGTCGAAGAGGGCATTCGACTCGTGCGCTCCGATGGCGGCTGGTGGCTGTGGCGGGACTTCGACGACGGCGTCACGCTGCTCGAGTTCGTCGTTCTGAACTACCCTTCTGAGCGGCGCTGCGACGAGGCCTTCTACGAGCTTGGCCGCGCCTACGAGGCCGAGGAGGAGTGGGGCCTCGCCATCCAGCGCCACGAAGAGCTCGTCGTCTCCCACGTCGACAGCCCGCTCGCCGTCCAGAGCCAAGCGCGCATCCCCCACCTGCGGCTCGACTGGATCGAGAGCCCCGAGTACGACCGCAAGGACCTCCTGCGCGCGCGGCGCGAGCTGGAGACGTGGCTCGAGCAGCACGCGGGACACGAGCTCGAGGCCGACGTGCGGCTCGACCTCGCCGACTGCCTCGCGCGCTTGGTCGAGTCGGACTTCGGCATCGCGCGCTTCTATCAGACGATCGACCAGCCCTACGGCGCGCGCGTCCACGCTCTGCGTGCGCGGGCGGTCGCGCGCGAGTCGGGCTCCGCCGCGCTGTTCGAGCAGGCCGAAGCACTCTTGGCCTCGATTCCCGACGTTCCGGCGCTCCCCGGCGATCGGCGTCCGAGCGACAAGGCCTTCTCTCAGGACGAAGAGGAGCTGAGCGAGGCGCTCGAGCGTGCGCGGGCCTCCGAGTCGCGTTCCGAGGCGGAAGCTGCGGAGAAGAAGCCGTGATCCGCCGCTCCCTACTCGCCGCAGCGACGGCCGTCGCGCTCCTCGCCGCCGCCTGCGGCTACCGCGCGGGCTACACGCCGCCCGTCGGAGCCACGGTCGGAGTGGCCTTCTTCGAAAACCTCTCCAAGGAGCGCGACCTCGACCGCGACCTGCACCCGCCGCTCTCCGAGAGCGTCCAGCGCATCGTGCGCGCCCCGCTCGTCCACCCCGAGCGCGCCGAATTCAGGATCGAGGGCCGCATTCTGGACTTCCGCCGCCGCAACGGCATCCGCGACACCGAAAACCGACTCCTCGAGACCGGCGTCCTGATCTCGGTCGAGGCGCGGCTCGTGCACACCCCGCTGGGTGCGACCGAGCCCGAGGTCCTGCGCGTCGTCACCGTCCAAGACGAGCGGGGCTACAACCTCGACGAGGGCAACGGAGAAGCCGAGGCGCGCCTGCGGGCCCTGCGGAACATCTCCGACCGGGTGGTGATCGACCTCTTCGCCGACCTCGCCTGGGACGCCCCCTGAGGGCCGGAGCGGGCACAAAAAGTGGCCCCGGGCCGACTTTGGCCCCTCAAGGAGCCCCCGAGGCTGGATTAGGATGCGCCGCGCGAGGTTCGGGAACCCTCCACCCTTCCATGCATCAAGGGGGGCTCGGACCGCGCCGATAGTGGAGCACGATGGCTGAGAAGAATGACAACGGGGAGAAGCAGAAGAAGAGCCGTTCATTCGGCGCCTTCCTCCTGTTCCTCACGGTGCTGGTGGCGATCCTGATCACTCTGGGCCGCCACAATGCCGCCAACACGCTGAACCTGACCAAGGACCAGCTCGAGTACCACCTGTATCGGGGGGACATCGACACCTTGGAGATCAACCCCACCCACGTCGCGGGGCGCATGCGCGCCGGCGCACGGCCCTACGAGGCCGCCGTGGCGGGGCTCGATCGCGACGGCGAGCTCGCCTCGCGCTACCAGCAGCTCAAGGCGGCGCCCGAGGTCCGCAAGATCACCTCGGCCGAGCTGGAGGCGGCCCTCACGACGGGCGAGTACCAGCCCGAGCAGGTCCGCAAGCTGCGCACGCTCAAGCGCGTCGTGAAGGACGAGCGCGCGCTGCCCGACGCGCCGGCCGTGTTCGAGAGCGGCGAGGAGCTCTACGTGCGCGTGCTCTCGCGCAAGCTCGACGAGCGCTTCCCCCAGCCCGCCGAGGGCTCTTCGACGCTCGACCTGCGCGTCGAGTTCCAGCCCGAAGGTCCGAGCCTCGCGGCCTTGGTCGAGCGCCTGCGTAGCGTCAACGTTGCCTACGAAGCGCGCGACTTCGACATCTCCGAGCGCGGCGGCACGAGCTACGCGCAGGGCGCGGGCGTCATGCAGCAGTTCCTGCTGTTCTGGGCGCCGTGGATCCTCGGCTTCGTCGTGATCATGCTGTTCATGCGCCAGATGCGCGCCCAGTCGGGTGCCGGCGGCGTGATGGGCTTCGGTCGCTCGCGCGCCCAGCTCTACACCAAGGAAAACCGCACCAACATCACCTTCGACGACGTCGCCGGCGCCCGCGAGGCCAAGGACGAGGTGCGCGAGGTGGTCGAGTTCTTGAAGAACCCGTCGCGCTTCACGCGCATCGGCGGGCGCATCCCGCGCGGCGTGCTGCTCGTCGGCCCTCCGGGCTGCGGCAAGACGCTGCTCGCCAAGGCGATCGCCGGCGAGGCCGAGGTGCCGTTCTTCTCGATCTCCGGCTCGGACTTCGTCGAGATGTTCGTCGGCGTCGGCGCGAGCCGCGTGCGCGACCTCTTCAAGCAGGCGAAGGAGAACTCGCCCTGCATCATCTTCCTCGACGAGATCGACGCCGTCGG
>CAIYPP010000110.1 GCA_903928115.1 uncultured Planctomycetota bacterium | reverse complement strand
TCGACGGCGGCTTCGTCAACGTGCTCTTCAGCGCCGAAGGTCGCCTGCTCTCGGTCCAGACCCGCGCGCTGCCGGGCATCGCCGGGCTCGATGTAACGCCCCGCTACACCGCCGACGAAGCGGCGCTGCGCGGCGTCGCCCAATTCCAGCTCGACCATGGCGTCGTCGGCTCGGTCTCCGAGGAGCCGAAGCTCGTCGTCGCGCAGCTCGAAGACGCCGAGACGCGCCGAGGCGCGCTGGCCTACCGCGTCAGCGTGCTCTACCTGCCGGCGGACATGGAGCCCGTGGGCACGATCTACTACCTCGACGCAAAGAACGGCGAGGTCCTGCGCCGCGACGACGCGATCCACTACCTCGACGTCGGCGGCCGCGTCTACACGATGGCCACGCCGGGCTCCGCGCCCGACACTTCGACGAACCCCGAGACGCAGCAGGTCCTGAAGTACGCCCGAGTCCAGAGCTCGGCCGGCACGGTGTTCACGAACGCGAACGGCGACTTCAACTTCGTTGGAGCGCTCCTGCCGCTGTCGTGCACGTTCAACTACGTCGGCACCTACAACAACGTTCAGCAGAGCGGGGGCGGCGCCTACGCGCTCACGACGACGGTGCCCGTGGGCACCGGCGCCAGCGTCGTGCTCAACCCCAGCTCGGGCGCGCTCGAGACCGCGCAGGCGAACATCTTCCAGTCGATCAACGTCCAGCGCGACTGGGTCCGCTCGATCAACCCGCTCGACAACAAGGCCGACTTCGTTCACACCGCGAACGCGAACATCGCCTCGACCTGCAACGCGTTCTTCAACGGCTCGTCGATCAACTTCTATCAGGCCGGCGGCGGCTGCGTGAACACGGCCTTCTCCACGGTGGTCGCGCACGAGGACGGCCACTGGCTCAACGTGATCTACGGCACGGGCAACGGCTCGGACGGCACGGGCGAAGCCACGGCGGATATCTGGGCCATGTACATCTGGGACACGCCGCTCGTCGGCGAGGGCTTCATCAATGGCAATCCGGTCCGCACCGGCCTCAACACGCGTCAGTTCTGCGGCGATTGCTGCAGCGCGTGCTACGGCGCGGTCCACACCGATGGCGAGCCGCTGATGGGCGCCGCGTGGAAGGTGCGCCGCAACCTCAAGACGTCGAACGGCGTGGCGGGCGGTGGAGCGATCGCGAACGCGATCTTCCTCGGCTACATGAACAGCTACAACCAGACGCAGATCAAGAGCGTGATCGAGACGCAGTGGCTCACGCTCGACGACAACGACGGCAACATTCAGAACGGTACGCCGCACTTCAACGACATCGACTCGGGCTTCCGCGAGCAGGGCTTCCCGGGCGTCACGTTGATCCCGATCAACATCACGAACGTCACGCAGCTCCCGAGCACCACGAACCAGTACGGGCCCTACGTCGTGAACGCGACGATGGTGTCGAACTACGGCTCGACGGTCGCGGGCGCACAGCTCTTCTACAAGGTCGGCAACGCCGCGACGTACACGGCCGTGACGATGTCGCCCGCCGGCGGCAATGTGTTCTCGGGCTCGATCCCTGGGCAAGTTGCGCCGAAGGTCGTCTCCTATTACGTGCGCGGCACGGATGCCCTCGGTAACTCGATCGCGTTCCCGCTCAACGCTCCGACCGGCGGCGTGCTGACCTTCTCGATCGGCGCGTTCAACCAAGTGTTCTGCGACAACTTCGATACCAACGCGAATGCGTGGACGGTGGCCAACACCTCGCTCACCGCCGGCGCGTGGGTCCGCGGCGTCCCGATCGGCACGACGCAGAACGGTGTTCAGGCGCAGCCCAGCACCGACAACCCGGGCGGTACGGGCACCAACTGCTACTTCACGGCTCAGGGCACGGCCGGCAGCACGAGCGTGGGGGAGGCGGACGTCGACGGCGGTCCGACCGTGCTGACCTCGCCGGCGATCGACCTCTCGACGGGCATCGCACAGCTCACCTATGCGTACTGGTTCTACAACGACGACAACGACGCCGATTTCTTCAAGGTCGAGGTGGCCACGAATGCGGCGGGCACGAACTGGGTGCAGCTGCGCAACTTCACGGCGCTCCAAGGCGGCTGGCGCAACGACACGATCGAACTCAGCTCGTTCGTGACGCCGACTGCGACGACGCGCATCCGCTTCAGCGTGTCCGACAATCCGAACAACTCGGTCACAGAAGCCGCGCTCGACGATGTGTGCATCAGCACGCTCGGGCCCGTGGGCTGCCAAGGCAATGTGCAGACCTACTGTGCCGCGAAGGTCAACAGCGAGCTGTGCCTGCCGGCGATCGACTTCAGCGGCATTCCGAGCCTCACGGGTCCCGTCGGCTTCCAAGTCACGGCTTCGCAGGTTCTGAACCAGAAGTCGGGCCTCCTCTACTACGGCTACAACACGAAGAACACTCCGTTCCAAGGCGGAACGATGTGCGTCGAAGCACCGCTGCGCCGCACTGCGCTCCAGAACACGGGTGGATCTGCGACGGGCGATGACTGCACCGGCACGATGATCTACGACATGAACGCACGGATCCGCTCGGGTGCGGATGCGCAGCTCACCGCGGGTCAGTTCGTCGCCTGCCAGTACTACTACCGCGATCCGAACGACGCGTTCACTACGGGTCTCACGAACGCGGTGTCCTTCACGATCTGCCCCTGAGCCAAGTCTCGGAGTCCAGATCCCAACACGGGGCCGATCTCCCCTGCGGAGGTCGGCCCCGCTCCTTTTGAGGCGCACTCCGCAGAAATCGGCTGCGCGGCTTAGGATGGGGCGCATGAGAACGCTGCGTCATCCCTTCCTTCCGTGTGCCGCCTTCCTTGGTCTCGCGGGCATGGCTTCGGCCCAATGGACGTCGAACCCGGCGCTCAACACGCCGATCGGCGTTGCAGCCAACGATCAGGCCGTGCCCAAGCTCGGCGTCACCTCCGACGGGCGCACGTGGTACGGCTGGTTCGACGGACGCAGCGGCGCCTACACGGTCTACGTCCAGCTGCTCGATGCGGCGGGCGTGCCCCAGTTCCCCGCGAACGGATTGCTCGTCTCGAGCCAGCCCCAGAGCACGTCGCTCGTCGACTGGGACCTCGACGTCGCTGCGAACGGCGACGTCGTGCTCGTCTTCACGGATGCTCGCGCGGGAACGGACCTCGACGTCTACGCCTACCGCATCTCGCCGAGCGGAAACTTCGTTTGGGGCGCCCATGGCGTAACCCTCTCGACCAACGGCGAGTTTGAGCCCTCGCCGCGCTGCGCCGTGCTCGACGACGGCTCGACGGCCTTCGTCTGGGGCCGCATGCCTTCCTCCGGCACGGGCTCGATCCGCGTGCAGGTGCTCGACGCGGCGGGCACGCCGCGCTTCCCGATGGACGGCTTCGGGATCAGCGGACTGACGAACGAGCGACCCGGCTTCGCCGACGTGGTTCCCGCACCGGGGGGCGCCTACATCGTGTCGTTCCTGCGCAACACCGCGAGCTTCACGAGCCCGCGCCACATCAAGGCGCAGAAGTTCAACAGCGCTGGAGCTGCGCAGTGGAACAGCGGCACCCCGATCAGCGTGTTCGACGCCTCCGCGGTCCCGATCGCGTACTGGCCGGTCGTGCGAGCCGACGGGCAGGGCGGCGCGGTGTTCGCGTGGCACTACGCTCCGGGCAACGTCTTCCAGTCCTTCGTGCAGAAGATCACCTCGGCTGGAGCCGAGGTCTTTCCGCACAATGGCGTCGCGGTTTCGCTGGAGGCGGGCGTGATGAAGCTCGAGCCCGCGATCGACGTCGTGCAGCCCTCGGGCGACGTCGTCGTGTGCTTCAACCGCCGCAACACGTCTCAGTCGCAGTGGGGCGTGGGTGCGCAGCGCATCAGCGCGGCGGGCGTGCGCTCATGGACCGACAACGGCGTCGTCTTGGAGCCGCTCGACAGCAAGAACGAGTCGTTCCAGCGCATCGTTGCGCTCGGCGATGACGCGATCTGTGCGTGGTTCGACAACCCCAACACGCCCATTCCCGATGCGCGCATCATGGCGCAACGCGTGAACGCCAGCGGCGTTCCGCAGTGGTCGGCTGCGAACGTCGTCGTGAGCTCGCAGGCGCCCACGACCGCGGCGAAGGACGACCTCGAGGTCGTGCTCACACCCTCGGGGTCGGTCTGCTACACCTGGGACGACAATCGCAGCGACCCGAACGGCGACATCTACGCGCAGCGACTCAACGCGGACGGAACCCTCGGTGCCCCTCCGTGCCCGACCCCGACGGTCTACTGCACGGCGGCGACGAACTCGACGGGCGCGAGCGCGCACATCGGCTGGAGCGGCTCGACCTCGGTCGCAGCGAACAGCTTCACGCTCACCGCGAGCTCCGCGACGCCCAGCACGAGCGGGATCTTCTTCTACGCGCCGAGCTCCAGTGCGGGTACGCCGTTCCGCAACGGCTTCCTGTGCATCACCGGCGGCATCGTGCGCTTCGGAATCGTCAACACCGACGCGAGTGGTGCGGTGAGCTACAGCGTGAACTTCGGCGCGCCGCCGACGCCCACGAGCCAGATCACTGCGGGCTCCGCTTGGAGCTTCCAGTTCTGGTATCGAGACCCCTCGGTGGCGCCGGGCTTCAGCAACACGACCGACGCGCTGCGCGCGACGTTCTGTCCCTGAGGCGTCGGGCGCAAGTGCACGAGGCCCCGCGGCGAGCACGCGCTCGACGCGGGGCCTCGCCGCTCTTCGACGCTGGCAGTTACTGCAGGATCGGAAGGGCCTGCATCGACTTGATCGCGAGGCGCTGCGCCACGCGACCGGCGACGTCGCGGAACGCACCCGCGACGGGCGACGTGGGGTGCGCGATCGTCACCGGGTCACCGGCGTCGCCGCCGACGCGCACGACCGGGTTCAGCGGGACGCGACCGAGCAGCGGGAAGCCGTGCTTCTTGCACAGCATGTCGCCGCCGCCCGCGCCGAAGAGGTTGAACACCGCGTGGAAACGGCCGTCCTCGTTGGTGGTCACGGTCTGCGTGCTCGCGCCGACGTCGAATGCGACCTTGGTTCCCGCGTTCGCGCCCTCGACGCGGCCTTCGACCACGAAGCCCGACATGTTCTCGACGAGGCCCAAGATCTCGACATTCACCTGACGGAACATCGCGATCGCCTTGCCGACGTCGAAGGTCGACACGGCCTGCGGCGTGGTCACGATCACGGCGCCGGAGAGCGGCACGATCTGGGCCAGCGAGAGCTGAGCGTCTCCCGTGCCCGGAGGCATGTCGACGAGCAGGTAATCGAGCTGGCCCCACTCGACGTCGCCCAAGAACTGCTCGATGAGCTTGTGCACCATCGGGCCGCGCCAGATCGCGGGCTTCTCGTCGTCGAGCAGGTAGCCGATCGACATGGTCTTGATGCCGTGGCGCTCCTTGGGGAGCAGCTTGCGACCGACTTGGTCGGGGGCGCCCGAGAGGCCCATCATCATCGGCACGTCGGGGCCGTAGATGTCGCAGTCGAGGAGGCCGACCTTCGCCCCGGTCTGCGCGAGCGCGACCGCGAGGTTCACCGCCACGGTGCTCTTGCCGACGCCGCCCTTGCCGGAGGACACGGCGAGGATGTGGCGCACTTCGGGAGCGAGCACGCGCGGTGCGCCGCCCTGCTGCGAGCGCACTTCGGCGGTCATCTCGACCTTGACCTCGCGCACGCCCGGGAGCGCCTTGAGGAGGCCCTCCGCCTGCGCCTTCATCTGGTCCTTCACCGGGCACGCCGGAGTGGTCAGGTTGATCGTGACGGACACGACTCCGTCCTGAATCTCGGCCTTCTTGACGAAGCCGAGGCTGACGATGTCCTGATGCAGGTCGGGGTCTTGGACCTTGCGGAGCGCGTCGAGGAGGTGGGCCTGGGTGGTGGCGGACATTGGGGGACGTCGGGGCCAGAGTGAGGGAGTCGCGAAATCGCGGGCGAAGAGCATAGCGGGCGCGGGCGCGGAGCGTCGCGGCCCGGGTGCCTTCCCGAGCGCCGCATCTCTAGCCCATCGGGACGCCACTTCGAGCGGTCGCGGGCCCGCTGCTAGGCTGTCGCCGTGACCTACCACGACCTCCGACCGCGTGCCGTCTGCCTCCTCTCCGGCGGCATGGACTCGGCCGTCGTGCTCGCCGAGGCGCGGGAGCGGGGCTTCGCGCCCCTCGCCCTGACCGTGCGCTACGGCCAGCGCCATGCCTGCGAGCTCGACGCCGCGCGGCGTGTCGCGGCGGCGCTCGGTGCGGCCGAGCACGTGGTGCTCTCGGTCGGACTCGACCAGATCGGCGGCTCCGCGCTCACCGCCGACATCGCCGTGCCCAAGGACCGCTCCGGCGACGCGATCGGGAAGGACGTCCCGGTCACCTACGTCCCTGCGCGCAACACGGTGTTCCTTTCGCTCGCACTCGGGCTCGCGGAGGCCCGCGGGGCGAGCGACCTGTTCGTCGGCGTGAACGCGATCGACTATTCGGGCTACCCGGATTGTCGGCCGGAGTTCCTGCGCGCGTTTGAGGCGCTCGCGGCTCTCGCCACGGCCGCGGGCACGGAGCGCGGCGTTTCCTACCGCGTCCATGCGCCGCTGCTCGAGCTCGGCAAAGCGCAGATCGTGGCGCGCGGCCGCGCGCTCGGCGTCGACTTCGCTCTCACGCACACTTGCTACGACCCGCTCGTGCGCGATGGACGCGTGCTCTCCTGCGGCCGCTGCGATGCGTGCAAGCTGCGGCTCGCGGGCTTCGCGGAGGCGGGGCTGCGCGATCCGCTGCCGTACGCGGAGTGAGCGCGTGCTTCCGCGGTTTCTGTTTCGCGCGTGGAAGGCCCGCTGGCGCGACCATCGCGTCGAGCTGGGCGCGCTGTGCGCCGCGATCGAGCCCGGTGACATCGTCGTGGACGCGGGCGCGCACAAGGGCAGCTTTCTCTACTCGCTCGCGCGGGCCGCGCAGCCGGGAGCGGTGTACGCGTTCGAGCCGCAGCCCGAGTTGGCCGCCTACTTGGAGCGCGCGTGCCGCGCTGCACGGCTCGGCAACGTGCGCGTCGAGCGCGCGGCGCTGTCCGACGTTGAGGGAGAGCGCGAGCTCTTCGTTCCGAAGGATGGCTTCACGCAGGGCGCCTCGCTGGAGTCCGAGATCTCGCGCGAGCGCGCCTGCGAGGCCGTGAACGTGAAAGTGACGACGCTCGATCGACACCTGCGGGACGTCGCGGGTCGCGTGGCGGCGCTCAAGCTCGACGTCGAAGGGCACGAGCCTGCGCTCTTGCGCGGAGCCGAGGCCACGCTGGCGAAGCACCGTCCGTTGATCGTCTTGGGGTGCGAAGAGCGCCACCTTGGGGCCGGAGGGGTCGCGCAGGTGCTCGGCTGGCTCCGCGAGCGCGGCTACGGCGGCTCGTTCGTCGAACGCGGACGGTTGCGGCCGATCGCAGAGTTCGAGGTCGCGCGGCATCAGCGGCGCGGCGACGGTGCGTTCTGGAACCGGCCGGAGTACTGCAACAACTTCGTGCTGCGGCACGCCTCTGGAGTCCGCGCCACGGGCGCGTTGTAGTGGCGGCCATGCGGATCCTCGTCACCGGCGCCTCGGGCTTCTTGGGTCGCGCGGTCGTCGAGTCCGCGCGCGCGCGCGGGCACGCGGTCACTGCGATGACGCGGAGCGCCGCGGGGGACTTCGGGAGCGATGTCGCGGTCGTGCACGCCGACCTTTGTCGCGCGGAGGGGCTTGCGGAGAGGCTCGCGGGCCATGACTGCGTGATTCACTGCGCAGCGTCGATGCGCAACGACGCGGCGGAGCAGCAGCGCGACACGATCGACGCGACACGCGCGCTGGTCGATGCGATGCGAACGGCCGGCGTGCGGCGAATGGTGCTGGCGAGCTCGCTCGCGGTGTACGACCATCGGCGCTGCGCCGACGTGCTCGACGAGCTGGCGCCGCTGGAGTCGGATGTCGCCGCGCGAGGTCCGTACGTCGCTGCGAAGCTGGAGCAGGAGCGGCTCGTGCGCGCGAGCGGCTTCGATGCGCGGATCCTGCGGCCGGGCTTGGTGCACGGACCGGGCCGCGAGTGGTTCTATCACCTCGGGGGCGTGCTTCTCGGCCGCGTGTGGATCGCGCTCGCGGGCTCCGCGCGGCTGCCGCTCGTCGCCGTCGAAACGTGCGCCGAGGCGTTCGTGCGCGCCGCGGAGCTGCCGAGCGGCTCCACCACGCTCAACGTGATCGACGCCGCGCGCACCACGCGTCGCGACTACATGCGTCGTATCGCTCGCGATGTCCGGCCTGCGCCGCTCGTGCTCTCTCTGCCGTGGGGAGCGCTTCGCTTCGCGGCTCGCTGTGCGAATCTGCTCGGAATTCAAGCCGGAATGCTGCACCCCGCGCGGCTCGCGGCGCGTTGTCGGCCGCTCGAGTACTCGACGGCGCTCGCCGAGCGCACGCTCGGCTCACGCTGAGCGATCGACGGCGGCGTTCACTGCGCGCGCGGAGAGCGCCATGATCGTGAGCCCCGGGTTCTGGAACGGCGACGTCGGGAAGCACGCCGAGTCCGTGACGAGCACGTTGGGGCAGTCCCATACGCGGTTGTGCGCGTCGAGCACCGAGTCTTTGGGCGCGTCGCCCATCGGGGCCCCGCCCGCTTCGTGAATCGCTGAGCCGGGAAGCAGGGCGCCGTCGCGCGTGTAGACCATGCGGCGCGTCACATCGTGGACGAGCTTGGCGAACGCGCTCTCGCGGCGCAGGTGATCGACTTCGAGCCCGCACGTTCGCGCCAATTCGAGCAGGGTCGCGTGCATGTCGCGCACCATGGCGCTCTCATTCGCGCCGTGCACGCAGCGCACGCGCGCGACAGGAATGCCCCAGCGATCGACGCGCTTGGGATCGAGCGTCACGCGGTTTTGGGGGTCGGGGAGCATCTCTCCGACCGCCATGAAGAACCAGCCGGGCTCGATGCGGCCGACCGAGCCGAGGATCGAATAGCCGCGGCGGAACGGCGCATCCGAGCGTCCGTTCGCGTTGCGGAAGCTCGGAATGTAGAGGCCCGACTGCGAGCCGAAGTCGTACGGGTCCGTGCGCGGCGCGCCTTCGACGGGCGCGGGGCCCGCGTTGAAGACCATCACGTGGTCGGTGAGCGCGCGACCGAGCAGGCCCGACGAGTTTCCGAGACCCGTGGGGTGCTCGTTCGACTTGGAGTTCAGCAGGATGCGCAACGACTCGATCGTCGAAGCTGCGAGGACGACGAGCTGCGCGCGCGCTTCGTGGCGCTCGCCGCTCGTGCGATCGAAGTACTCGACGCCGATCGCGCGCCCCTGCGCGTTCACCAGCACGCGCGAGACCACGGCGTCGCTGCGCAGCGTGAGATGCTCGGTCGCGAGCGCCGCGCGCACCGGCAGCGTGATGCGATCCGTCGTGTGGCGCACGATGCGGCACGTGGTCGCGGGGCGCTCGCGCCACTCGCTCGCGAGGCGCTCCAAGATGCCCGACTCGATGCGCGTCAGCGGCAGCGGGCGGTCGTAGACGCCATCGGGAATGCTCGGAATACCCGCGGCGCTGCCGTGGACGCCGAGGAAGCGCTCGATTTTCTCGTACCACGGCGCGAGGTCCGCGTAGGAGATCGGCCAGCCGCCGCTTGCGCCGTCGCTCGGGTGAAGCTCGCTGTCGCCGATGCGCAGCGCGTTGCGGCCCCACAGGTGCATGCGGCCACCGACCTGTCGCCCGCGATACCAGTTGAAGGGCGCGCCGGGCTCCGTCGTGTACGGATTTTCGCGGTCGTTCACGAACAGGTGCCGCGTCATGCGGCTGAACGACATGCAGCGGGCTTGCATGCCCTGCCCGTCGAGGAACGCGCGGCCGCGCGTCCAGATCTGCAGCTTCGAGGTGTCCTTCGCGGGAGGCGGCGGAAAGTCGCGCGCCGGATCGAGCGTGCGCCCCGCTTCGAGGAGCAGGGTGCGCAGTCCGCGCTCGCACAGCTCCTTGGCCGCCCAGCCGCCTGCGGCGCCGGAGCCCACGACGAGTGCGTCGAACTCTTGGTGCGTACTCATCCGCGCTTCGTCACGTAGCCCCAGACTTCGCCCGCCGTCCACGCGCAGAGCATCGGGAACATCCACGGCGCCGAGCGCCAGAACTTCGCGCCGCAGCCGCGGCGGTGCTGGGCCCGCGCGTGGCGCGCGAAGAGCACGAAAGGAATCAGCGGCCCCGCGGCGATGAACTTGAGGCGCTCGATGCTCGACACGTTGCGGGCGCGCACGTAGCCGAACAGTCGCGCCCAGCCGAAGCGCTCCGGCAAGACACCGAGCAAGCTCGGGTAGCGCGTGCGATAGTCGACCACGGCCTCGGGTGTGAGGTAGAGCGTCTCGCCGCGTTCGATCAGGCGCCAGTGCACCTCGGGCTCGTGAAAGCGCGTGTGCCACAGATCGCGGGTGAGCTCGACCGCGCGGCGCTTGTAGCAGACGTTGACGTCGCTGATCCATGCGCGCGTTCCGGCCTCGAAAGGCGGCGCGTAGCGGCTGAAGTCGCAGGCGTGGAAGGCCCAGTTGAGCGGGTCTTGCGCGGCCGCTTCGATCGCGCCGCCGATCGCGGCGTGGTTCGTCGTGCGATGCAGGCGCACCATGGTCGCGCACCAGTTCGGGCGCGGCGGCGCGCGGTCTTCGAGGATGGACACGAGCTCACCGCTCGCGCGCTGCAGTCCGGCCGCACGGCGACGGTCGAAGAGCTCGTGCTGGCCGCCGGCGGAGTCGCGCGGGTGTGTCGTCGTCGGCTGTCCGATCGAGAAGAACGTGACGTGCGGAAACTCCGCGGAGAGCGCGCCGATGTCGGGTCGCGAGTCGTCGTAGGGCGCGAGGATCTCGAGCTCGGGTACGTCGACCTGCGCCGCAAGGGCGCGCAAGAAGCCGCGCAGCACCTCGCCGCCTTCCACGATCGTCACCACGACGCTCATGCGACCGGGGACCACCTGCGGGGAAGCGCTCGCACTCATGCGGGCATCGGTCCAAGCGCCGGGAGCTCCACGCGATTGCCCGTGCGCGTGCACTCGCGCACCGCCTCGGCAACCTCGCACGCGCGCAGACCCGCGTAGCCATCGGCGATCACGAGGTCGCGTCGGCCCTCGCACAGGAGCAGGAAGTCGTCGAGTTCTTCGCGGAACGACTGCAGCGCCGTGGTCTGCCACGAGAAGAGCTTCTCGCGCGCCTGAATCCACGGGTAACGCCGCTTCGTCGTCGTGCGCGGCGCGCCAGGGCGCTCCTGCACGATGAACAGGTTCTCCATCGGCGCGTAGGCCGCGCGGGCCATGCCCTTGTCGCCGTAGGCCTCGACGAAGATGCCGTAGCCCTTCCACTCGCTCCACGTCGCGTGGTACGAGGCTGCGACGCCTTGCGGCGAGCGCAGCAGCGCGAGCGCGTTGTCCTCCGAGCCCGCGACCTTCCAGACGTTCTCGCTCGCGACGCCGTAGACCTCGGTGATCTCGCCCATGTAGTGGCGCGCGAGGTCGCTCATGTGGATGCCGACGTCCCACATCGCGCCGCCGCCCGAGATCGGCGCCTTGTATTCCCACTCGTGCGCGAACTTCGGCAGCCCCTCGTGGCCGCCGTACACGCGCAGATGGTCGAGCGTTCCGAGCCGACCTTCCGAGAGCGCTTCGCGCACGGCGCGGAACGCGGGGTAGTAGCGCAGGTTGAAGCCGACGCCGAAGGCGCGGCGAGCCCGCAGCGAGGCGTCGACGAGCCGCCGCGCGCCCGCCGCCGTGTTGGCGCTCGGCTTTTCGAGCAAGACGTGCAGCCCGCGCTCGAACGCGCGCAAGCAAGCCTCCTCGTGGACGTGGACCGGGGTCGAGATCACGACCGCGTCGAGCGGCGCATCGAAGAGCTCGTCGAGCGAGCGAGCGACCCGCGCTCCGCTCCCTTGGGCCGCCTTGCGGGCGAGCTCGGCGTTCAGGTCGAAGACGGCGACGAGCTCCACGCTGCGGTGCTCGCGGAGTGTCCGCGCGCGCAGCTGCCCGATCTTCCCGGCTCCGATCAGTCCCAAGCGCATCGTGGGGGGATGATCGGGCTCTGGAGGGTCGGAAGCAAAGCTCCGGCGCGACGGACGGGGCCTCGCCCGCATGCGTGGCGAGCGGGGGCCTCGGAGCGGGGCCTGAGCGGGGGTGGGGGTCCGAGAAGTGGGACGCGCGCGAAGCTGCCTGCGCGAAGTGTAAGAGCGGGGCAACTGCGCGAGAGAAGCGCGGGATTCGGAAGGAATCGCATGCGCCGTCGTCGAATGCGTTGGCGGCGTGAGAGGCCGTCAGAACTCCTGAGATGGGGCTGCGTTCGCGAGGGCGCAGCCACGACGCCGACCCGCGAGGGCTGGCGAGCCGGGGAGCCGTTGGGGGACGGCTCCCCGGCGTCTTGGAGGAGCCTCACTGGTGCACCTAGGAAGTTGCAAAAGTCCTGTGGAGCGCGTCGGCGCGCAGGGCTAGCCTCCCGCGCCTCGATGACCTCTTCCGCCGACCTCGCGCTCGTCTCGCCGTACCCCGACGACGGCCCCGGCAGCGTCTGGCCCACCGCACTGCTCGCCGGCGGCGTCTCGGCAGCCGCCCTCGCGGCGGGGACGTGGATCGCGCTGGAAGCTGCGGGAGCGCGGCCGGACTTCGGCTTCGCGGACTGGGTCGCGGAGCACGCGGTGTGGGGCATGGCCGCGGGCCTCGTCGTCACGTGGATCCTGCGCCTCGGTCGCCGCGTCGACCCCGCGCTCTCCTCGCCGCAGGCCCGGCGCGCGGCGGCGCTGCGGCTCGGCCTCGTCAGCTCGCTCGCGCTCTGGCTCGTGGTCGCGGCCACGACGCGCGCCCTCGCCCTCGCGCCGGAGTTCGTCCTCGGCGGACTGCTCGCGGGCTGCGCGCTCTTGCTCTTCGTGGCGCGCCTATGGCTGCGCTCGCTGCGCCGCGTGTCCTCGCTGCCGCGACTCGACCCGCTCAAGGTCGCCGTGGGGCTCGCGCTGCTCGCGGCGCCGCTTCAGGACGGCGGTGCCGCCGCTTCCCTCCGGGCGGCGTGGCAGGTCATGCTGGGCGAATGAGCGAAGCGAAGCCCGCGCCCCGACCCCTCGAAGTCCCCGCACCCATCGGCGAGCCGCGCGCCGATGCTCTGCGCAAGCTGGTCGCGATCGTCGATCGCCTGCGCGCGCCCGACGGCTGTCCGTGGGATCGCGAGCAGACGCTCGCGAGCACCGTGCCGCACTTGATCGAGGAAGTGCACGAGCTAGCGGAGGCCGTGGAGCAGGGCGACCTCGACCACGCGGTCGAGGAGGCCGGAGACGTGCTCATGGGGCTCGTGCTTCTCGCGCGCATCGCCGAGCAGGACGGGCGCTTCGACCTTGCGACTGTCGCGCTCGCGGTGAGTGAGAAGCTCGAGCGTCGGCACCCGCACGTGTTCGGCGATGTGGTCGCTTCGAATGCGAGCGAGGCGCTGGCCAACTGGGACGCGATCAAGCGCAAGGAGCGCGCGGACAAGAAGGCGGACACGAGCGCGCTCGCTGGGATTCCCGTCGCTCTCCCCGCGCTCCAGCGCGCGCAGCGCATGGGCTCGAAGGCACTGAGCGCGGGCTTCCGCTGGGACGACGTGCAGGGCGCGCTCGCGAAGCTGCGCGAAGAGGTCGACGAGCTCGCACGCGAGATCGAGGCCGCGGGTCTGCTCGCCGAGCGCGAGGGCAAGCCGAGCGACGCGCAGCGCGAGCGCCTCGAGTCCGAGCTCGGAGACGTGCTCATGGCCGGAGCCTTCCTTGGCAACTACCTGCGCCTCGACCCCGAGCGCGCCACCCGCGCCGCGCTGCGGCGCTTCGAGTCGAGATTCCGCACCATGGAAGCCGACCTCGGCCGCCCGTTCACGGCCTGCACGCTCGACGAGATGATGGCCGCGTGGCGCCGCGCCAAGGCGCTGGGCTAGCGGACAGCGCAGGCTTCGCTACGTGAGCCAGCTGGCGAGGGTGCGGGCGTCGGCGAGGCCGGAGTGCTGGCGCACGGGGCGGCCGTGTTGGAGGACGACGAAGTGCGGGATGCCCTGCACGCCAAAGCGCGCGGCGAGCTCGGGGTGCGCGTCGACGTCGACCTTGAGGACGAGGGCGCGGCCCGCCAGGTTCGTGGCGACGTGGTGGACCTGCGGGGCGGCGGCGCGGCAGGGACCGCACCAAGCGGCCCAGAAGTCGACCAGCACGGGCAGCGGCGTGGAGTTCACGATCGCGGAGAAGCTCGCTTCGTCGACGTCGAGCGGCTCGCTCACGGGCATCAGGGCGCTGGCGCAGGCGCCGCAGCGGCCTTGCTCGCCCAAGCGCGCGTAGGGGACGCGGTTCACGCGGCCGCAGGCGCCGCACTCGCGCAAGAGGGCTTGGGATGTGGTGCTCATGGCGGGCTTCTAGGACTCCGCGAGGCCTGTGTGTATGGGGAGCAGCGCGTAGCGCGCCTTTTGCACGGCCCTGCGTTGTGCGCGTCGGAGAGGGATGGTCCGATGGAGCCATGGCCCCGATCCTGCGCGTGCGCGACCTGTACAAGTTCTTCGACCAGCGCGAGGGCGCCACGCCCGTCCTGAAGGGCGTCACGTTCGACGTCGAGCCGGGCGAGTTCGTGTGCATCATGGGGCCGAGCGGGTCGGGCAAGTCGACCCTGCTCCACATCCTCTCGGGTCTCGACGCGGCCGATGGCGGGGTGGTCGAGCTCGCCGGACGCAACATGAAGGAGCTCGCCGACTCCGAGCGCACGCTCCTGCGGCGCGAGCAGGTCGGCTACGTGTTCCAGTTCTTCAACCTCCTGCCGAACCTGAGCGTGCTCGAGAACGTCGGGCTGCCGCTCGCGATCCAAGGCGCGCACCCGTCGGCGCGCGAGGCCGAGCTGAAGGCGCTGCTCGCGCGCCTCGGCCTCGCGGGCAAGGAGTCGTCCTTCCCGCACCAGCTCTCCGGCGGCGAGATGCAGCGCACCTCGATCGTGCGCGCCCTCGCGGGCGGGCAGCCGCTTCTTCTGTGCGACGAGCCGACGGGCAACCTGTCGCAGAAGGCGGGCTTGGAGGTCATGCGCATCCTGCGGCAGGTCTGCGACGAGGACGGGCGCACCGTCGTGCTCGTCACCCACAACCCGCGCGACGCGACCTTCGCCGACCGGGTGCTGTTCCTCGTCGATGGCGCGCTGGACGTCGCCCACGGCCTCCGCGGGCCGAATTTGACGGTCGAGAGCGTCCACGAGCGGCTCGCGAGTCTGCATATTTGAGGTTCGGACCGTTTCGGACCGATCCCCCGGCCCTATCCTTGGGTTCAAGGAAACGACCCCCTCGGAGGACATCCCCTATGAAGCAGTCTTGGATCGCATGGCTCGCCGCCGGCGCCCTCGCCGGGCTCCCGGTCGCCATGGCGCAGGAGAAGCAGGAGAAGAAGGACGAGAAGCCGCCGGTCGAGGCGCCGAAGGCCGAGGTGCTCAAGCTCGGCTCCACGGTGTCGGAGTCGCTCGCGATGCGCGACCTCGACGGCAAGTCACTCACGTTCAAGGAGCTGCGCGGCAAGGTCGTGATCGTGCACTTCTGGTCGGACCGCTGCCCGGCCGAGAAGCACGCCGACCCGGTCGTGAAGAAGCTCGAGGAGTACTACAAGGGCAAGGACGTCGTGATCGTCGGCATCGCCTCGAACCAAGGCGAGCTCGGCGAGGAGCCGCCCAAGGACGAGAAGGATTTCTCGAAGTACTACGTCAACCTGAAGAAGAAGGCGGGTGACGTCGGGTACACGCACAAGATCTACGCGGACCACGGCAACGTGCTCTCGGATCTCTTCCAAGCGCGCTCGACGCCGCACTGCTACGTGATCGACGCCAAGGGCGTGCTGCGCTACGCGGGTGCGCTCGACGACGATCCGGGCGAGGAGAAGGGCGAGAACGCGGTCGTGTACGTGCGCGACGCCGCGGACGCGCTGCTCTCGGGCAAGGACGTCAAAGTCACCGAGACGCGCTCCTATGGCTGAGGGATCAAGAAGAAGAAGCGCTAGCTCCCGTGCGGAGCGAGCCACTCGATCCCTCGCGCTCGACTCATGAAGAACCTGCTCCCGATCCTCGCGCTGTGCGCGGCGCTCTCCGCCTGCGGTGAATCCGCGGGAGACGCCCGCGGCGAGGATGCGGCGAGCGCTGCGTCGGTCTCTGTGGAGCCCGTCGATCTGGCCGGTCTCGAGCGCGCCCTCGCGGCGCGCCGGGGCCGGCCGCTCGTTTTGAACTTCTGGGCGATGTGGTGAAGCTCCTGCATCGAGGAGCTGCCCGACCTCGTGAAGGTCGCCCACACGAAGGAAAATAGGGAGGTCGAGGTGCTGCTCGTGAGCTACGACCTTCAGGTGCCGAAGGTCGACCGCGACGCGGCGCTCGAGCGCACGGCGAAGTTCGCGCGCGCGCGCGGCTGGGGTTTTCCCGTCGTCGTCTGGAGCGAGCCCAACCTCGATCGCATCAACGAGCGCCTCGACCTGCCCGGACCGATTCCGCTGACGCTCGCCTTCGACAAGGAGGGCCGCGAGGTCGGCCGCTGCGAGGGCGATGCGGACGCGGAGATCTTCGCCGAGCTCTTTGCGAAGGCGCGCGGGCGCTGACGACGTACGAGCGTCGCGCTCGCCTTGCGTAGCGGGACGGCGCGATACACGCAGCCTCGGCGGCGCTACGCTCGGACCTCCTTCGTTCCTCGTACCACCGCCCGACGCGCACACCATGGGACTCGCCGCGATCCTCGCGCGCCAGAGCCTTCTCCAGAGGCCCGGCCGCACGCTGTTCTCGATCCTCGGCATCGCGGTCGGCATCGCCACGGTGGTCGGGATCTTCACGCTCGATCACAACACGCTGATCTTGCGCGCGCACTCCGACGATCCCGACTGGCAAGCGGAGATTCAGGTCAGCCCGAGCCAAGGGGTGAAGAACCCGCGCGAGGAGCTGCAGCACGTCATCGGCGTGACGGACGTGTCGGCGGTGTTCCAGTCGCAGGCGAGTCTCTGGCTCGACGGCGGCGAGCCGCGCGGCGCGTACTTCATCGGCCTCGAGCCCGCGCGCGCGCGGGAGCTCGGCAAGTACACCTTGCTCGCGGGGCGCGACCTCGAGGCCGGGCGCGCGGAGTTGCTCGTCGGCGAGAACCTCGCCAACGAGCTCGGCCTCGCGCCGGGCTCGCGCATCGGCGTGTCGCCGCCGCGCGTCGTGCCTGCGGAAGAGTGCGTCGGTGGAGAGCTCGTGCAGCGCGAGCTCGTCGCTGCGCAGCCGCCGATCGTGGGCTTCGAGGTCGTCGGGATCCTCGCGCGCGACGGCATCGGTCGCCGCGCCAGCGGTCAGGTCGTCGTCGCGGACGTCGAGGTGGCCGAGCCGATGTTCGCCGACGGTCGCGTGCAGAAGCGCTTTTGGGTGCGGCGCGATCCGAAGGTGAACTTGGAGACGCTGCAAGCGAACCTCGGCGAGGCGTGGAGCTACGACCTGAAGCGGAGCGTGATCATCGGTCAGGCCGCGGACGAGCGCGCGTTCCGCAACGGGGTGCGCTTCGCGGGCCTGCTCGCACTCGTGCTCGGCCTGTACGTGATCTTCCACACACTCTCGATGAGCGTCGTCGAGCGCGTGCGCGAGGTCGGCGTGCTGCACGCGCTCGGCACGTCGCGGGCGCAGATTGCGCGCGTGTTCTTCACCGAGGCGGTGCTCGTCTCGGGCGCCGGTGGCGTCTTCGGCCTCGCTGGTGGCGTCGGCTTGGCGTGGTTCCTGCTGCGCAAGCAGGTGACGACCGTCGGCATCGGCGTCGGCATTCCGCGCCACAAGATGGCCGAGCTCTTCGAGGTGCCGTGGGACGTGGTCGGACCGCTGGTGGTCGCGGGCGTTGCGATCGCGCTCGTCGGCTCGATCTACCCGCTCGCGCGTGCGCGCGACACCGACGCGGTGGCGGCGCTGCGCGGGGAAGACACGCGCGCGCGGCACTCCCGCGGCGCCCGCAGCTTCCAGTGGCTCTCGGCAGCGCTCCTCGCGCTCGTGATGCCCGCGATCTACTTCTTCGTGGTGCCCGTCATCGGCGAAGGCGAGGGCGAGCTCGTCAAGGTGATCTTGCTCGGGCTCGGTGTGCTCTCGCTCTTCATCGCGGTGCCGCTCGTCGCGCCGGCGCTGCTCGCGTTCGTGTGCGCACGCCTCGCGCGGCCGTTCGAAGCGCGCTGGCCGTTGGTCGGACAGCTCGCCGCGCGCACGATGCAGCAGGGCCCTGCGCGGATCGCAGGTGGCGTCGCGGGCCTCGCGCTCGTGACCGCGGGATTCGTGGGGCTGCACGGCATGACGCGCAGCCTCGAGGCGGAGATCGACCTGTGGAGCTCGGAGGCCTTCCGCGACCGCGTCTACGTGCGCGAGATGCCTCCGCGGCCCTTCGAGGAGCTCGCGGCGGCGCTGCACGCGCATCCCGAGGTGCTCGGCGTCGAGCCCAACGTCGCGCGCCACTATGAGCCGTTCCTCGTGGTCGGCGTACGCGAGTCGGAGCTCGCGGCCTATGGCCCGTGCGCGGAGGATCCGCGCCTGATCGGCGCCCTGCGCGAGCAGCGCGGCATCATCCTCTCGCGGCGACTCGCGAAGCACCGCGACTACGAGGTGGGGGACTTGGTGCACATGGAGGCTCCCGGCGGACGCGTCGAGAGCTTCCCCGTGGTCGCCATCAGCGACGCCTACGGCTACTTCCCCGATCCCGACGAGCGCCTGTACGGAGTGGTCGCCGACCGCTGGATGAAGGAGCACTTCTGCCTCGAGACCGAGGCTGTCGGCAACTTTTCGGTGCGCTTCAAGTCCGGCACGGATCCCGACGCGGCCGAGGCCCTCGTGCGCTCGGCGCTGGCGCTGCCGGAGCGCGGCGTGACGGTGAAGACCGGCGAGTACCTGTACGGATGGCACTCGACGGACATCGCGCGCGACTTCCTGCTCTTCGACATCATCCTCGCGTTGACGCTGGCCCTCGCGGGCTTGGGCGTGCTCAACGGGCAGCTCCTGTCGGCCTTGGAGCGAGGGAAAGAGCTCGGCGTCTTGAAGGCGCTCGGCATGAGCCGCGCGCAGGTCGCCGGCAGCGTGCTCTTGGAGTCGCTGGTCGTCGGCGTGGTCGGTGGGGGGCTCGGCGCGGCGCTCGGGGCCGCGGTGATCCCCGTCATCGTCCAAGCCCTGACCGTGATCTCCGGGCTCCCCTTGCCGCCGGTCGGGCCCGGCGTGTTTCTGCCGCTCGGCTGGGCGGGGGCGATCGTCGTGGCCGTCCTCGCGGGCCTCTATCCGATCTGGCGCATGAACCGCAACGACGCCATCGCGGCCGTGCGACTCGGCGGGTAGGGCGCTCGGCAGAAAAAGGGGCTAGACGAGGCCCCGCCGGAGCCGCTATCTTCTCCGCCCCTGAAGGCGGGGACGTAGCTCAATCGGTTAGAGTACCGGCCTGTCACGCCGGTGGTTGCGGGTTCGAGTCCCGTCGTCCTCGCCACTTCCCCCACCCCGAGGCCTGTCGCAGCCCCCTGCGACGGGCCTCGCGGCTTTTCGGCGGCCCCCGAGCATGGGCCACCCGATCTCGGCGTCCGCGTCGGAGGGCCCAGTCACGACGAGACGCCCCCCCCCAAGGTTGCGGTCTGCGCGGGGCGGGCTACGCTCCGCCGGCCCCCCATGGATCTGAACCAGCTGCCGCCGCCGACCCTCGTGACCGACGCCCGCGGGCTGGAGTCCGTGCTCGAGGACTGCGCGAGGGCGAGCTACATCGCGGTCGACACCGAGGCGGACTCGTTCTTCAACTTCCGCGAGAAGGTGTGCTTGGTGCAGGTGAGCATCGGCGAGCGCGACTACCTGCTCGACCCGCTCGCGGGGCTGGATCTGCGGCCCTTCGGTGCGGTGCTCGCGGACCCTGCGAAGACCAAGATCTTCCACGACGGCGAGTTCGACATCCTGATCCTGAAGCGCGAGTGGGGCTTTGAGTTCCGCAACCTGTTCGACACGCGCATCGCGGAGGCGGCGCTCGGTGTCGAGAGCCCCGGCCTCGCGGCAGTGCTGCGCGCGCGCTTTGGAATCGAGCTCGACAAGTCGATGCAGCGCTCCGACTGGAGCGCTCGACCGCTGTCGGAGCGTCAGGTGCGCTACGCCCGGCTCGACACGCGCTTTCTCGTGCAGCTGATGGACGCGCAGCGGCCGGAACTCGAGGCGCGCTCGCGGCTGATGATCCTCGAGGGCGAGTGCGCGCGGCTCGAGCGACTCGTGCCGTCGCCGCAGGTCTTCAACCCCGACGACTACGTCAAGCTCAAGGGCGCGCGCACGCTCGACGGTGACGCGCAGAGCCGACTGCGCGAGCTCTTCGCCGAGCGCCAGCGCGTCGCGGAAGAGCTCGACTTGCCGCCCTTCAAGGTGCTCGGCAACGACTCGCTTGTCGACATCGCGCGCGTCGGCCCGGCGAGCGAGTCGGCGCTCGCGAACATCCCCACCGTCTCGCCCAAGCAATCGCGGCGGCTGTGGGGCGCGGTCGATCGAGCCCAGCGACGGGCGCGGGAGAATGGCCCGATCCTGCGACCGCCCGCGCCGGCGCCGAAGGACGGCGAGCCGCGCTTCGACGAGCTCGAGTACGAGCTGCACGAACGGCTGAAGGAGTGGCGCCGCAAGCGCGCCGAGGGGTTGGGCATCGACTCGGCGCTCGTGTGCAACCGACACGTCTTGGCGCGGCTCGCGCAGCGCAAGCCGGGAGACGAGGCCGCATTGGTCGCCGTCGAGGGCGTGCTCGCGTGGCAGGTGCATATGTTCGGGCCCGAGCTCCTCGACGTGATCCGAAAGGGTCTGCGCGAGCTTCCGGCGGAGCTCGCCAGCGGGGCGCGGCGCCGCAAGTGGGGAGGGCGGCGGTGAGCGCGCCGGAACTCGGAGACGCCGCGGCGAAGCGGGCGGTCGGATCGACCACGCGAAGCGCTCTCGTCCTCGCGCTCTTCCTCGCTTGCGCGGTGACTCTGGCCTTCGGACTCACCGAGCCCGTCATCACCGTCGACCGCCTGATCTTCGGCAAGGTGCCCTACACGGTCTGGGGCGGCGTGAAAGGCCTGTGGGACGACCAAAGCCCGGTCCTCGCCGTCATCGTGTTCCTGTTCTCCTTCGTGACCCCGATCGCGAAGCTCGTGCTGCTCGGATGGCTCTGGGTGGCGCCCTCGTCCGCCGCCCTGCGCGAGAAGTCGCTCGCGTGGATGGAGTCCCTCGGCCGCTGGTCGATGCTCGACGTCTTCGCCGTTGCGATTCTGATCGTCGCCAACAAGATGCAGGTCAAGGCCGAGGCCGGCATCTACTGGTTCTGCGCTGCCATCCTGCTCTCGATGGTGCTGACGACGCTCGTTCGGAAGCTGGGTCGGTAGGCAGCCTCGGGGCCGGCCTCGCGTCCGGCTCCGGACGGCCGGAGGGAGAGCGGTCCTAGAACGAACACGGGCCCAGCGTGAGCCGGGCCCGGGCGTGGGCGGTGGTGGAGGCTAAGGGAGTCGAACCCTCGACCTTCGCATTGCGAACGCGACGCTCTACCAACTGAGCTAAGCCCCCACGCGAAGGGCGGAGAAGATAGCGGCTCGGTGGGGGCCTTGCCAAGGGGCAAGGCGCGCCCGTTCAGGTGAGCGGGCGGCGGACCACGCAGGCGGAGGTGGCCCAGTCGTGCACGCTCTGCTTCTTGAGGCTCATCATCGCGATCCCGACGTAGAGGCCGCCGAGGGCGTAGGCGCCGACGAGCAGGCGGGGCAGCGGGGCGGTGCCGGAGACGGTCACGGGGATCGGGTAGGCGAGGGCGGCTTGGGCAACGAGCAGGGGTGCGAGCTTGAGGAAGGCGCGTGCGCAGGCCCGGGCGGGCGAGATGCGGCTGCCGTAGGTGTCGACGACGCGCAGGCCGAGGGCGCGCTTGCCGAGCGTGGCGGCGCCGGGCGAGGCTTCGAACAGGGCGCCGTAGAGCCACGCCGGTGCGCTGACGGTTACGAGCGATCTCAGGTGCCAAGGCCAGGCCTCGCTGGGCCACGCCCAGCCGGCGCGCAGGAAGGCCAGATCGAGCAACCAAGCCGCGACCGAGACGATCAGCGCGTCCAAGAGGAACGCGGCGGCACGGCGCGGGATGCTGGCGGCGGCACGGGGATCGTGCGCGTGGGCCGCAGCGGCTTGGGCAGGGGAGCGGGCAGGCCCGGACATGGGGCGAGCATCGTCCGCAGCGCGCGCGGGTTCAAGCGGTGGACTCGGCGCGGCTCGCGCCGATGGACAAGCCCCTCCGCGGCCCTACACTCCCTGCCCCGCAAACCCGCTTTGGAGGCGCTCGTGAAGGACTCGTTCCGCACCAAGACTCAGCTTTCCGTCGACGGCCAGACCTACCAGATCGCCTCGCTCTCGGCGCTGGAGAAGCAGGGCCACAAGCTCGCCCGGCTCCCGTTCTCGCTGCGCATCCTGCTCGAGAACCTGCTGCGCAAGGAGGACGGCAGCGAGATCACCGAGGCCACGATCCACGGCATCCTCGGCTGGAACCCGAAGGCCGAGCCGGACAGCGAGATCGCGTTCAACCCCTCGCGCGTGCTCCTGCAGGACTTCACCGGCGTGCCGGTGGTCGTCGACTTGGCCTCGATGCGCGACGCGATGGTCGCGCTCGGCGGCGACCCGCGGAAGATCAACCCCGGCGTGCCGCTCGAGCTCGTCATCGACCACTCCGTGCAGGTGGACTACTTCGGGGCGGGCGACGCGCTTGCGAAGAACAGCGCGCTCGAGTTCGAGCGCAACCGCGAGCGCTACCTCTTCCTGCGCTGGGGCCAGCAGGCCTTCGACAACTTCAAGGTCGTGCCGCCCGCGACGGGCATCGTGCACCAAGTCAACGTCGAGTACCTCGCGCGCGTCGTGATGGCCGAGAACGGCTGGGCCTACTTCGACACGCTCGTCGGCACGGACTCGCACACGACGATGGTCAACGGCCTCGGCGTGCTCGGCTGGGGCGTCGGCGGCATCGAGGCCGAAGCGGCGATGCTCGGCCAGCCGGTGTCGATGCTCGTGCCGCAGGTGATCGGTATGAAGCTCACGGGCAAGCTGCCCGAGGGCGCGACGGCGACCGACCTCGTCCTGCGCGTGACCGAGCTGCTGCGCAAGCGCAACGTCGTCGGCAAGTTCGTCGAGTTCTTCGGGCCCGGCTTGGCCACGCTGCCGCTCGCCGACCGCTCGACGATCGCCAACATGGCGCCGGAGTACGGCGCGACCTGCGGCATCTTCCCGATCGACCAGACGACGCTCGACTACCTCGCGTTCACGGGGCGCAGCGCGCATCAGGTGAAGCTCGTCGAGGCCTACGCCAAGGCGCAGGGCGTGTTCCACGACGCGACGACGCCGGTGGCGGACTACACCGACGTGCTCGAGCTCGACCTCGCGACGATCGAGCCCGCGATGGCGGGTCCCAAGCGCCCGCAGGATCGCGTGAGCCTGAAGAACTTGAAGAGCGGCTTCGAGAAGGAGCTGCCAAGCCTGCTCGTCGGCGCGAAGGGTACGAAGCCCGGCGACGCGGGCGGCGGCACGGCGACGGCGGTCGCGGCGCCGAAGGTCGAGGTCGAGCTCGACGGCCGCAAGGCGACCCTGACGCACGGCTCGGTCGTCCTCGCGGCGATCACGAGCTGCACGAACACCTCCAACCCGAACGTGCTCGTCGCGGCGGGCCTCGTCGCGAAGAAGGCCGTCGAGAAGGGCCTCCAGCGCGCGGCCTACTGCAAGACGAGCCTCGCGCCGGGCTCAAAGGTCGTCACCGACTACCTGAACCACGCGGGCCTGACCCCGTACCTCGAGCAGCTCGGCTTCCACACCGTCGGCTACGGCTGCACGACGTGCATCGGCAACTCGGGTCCGTTGCCCGACGCAGTCTCGAAGGCGATCGACGCGGGCGGCCTGTGCGTCGCGGGCGTGCTCTCGGGCAACCGCAACTTCGAGGGCCGCGTCCACGCGCAGATCCGCGCCAACTACCTCGCCTCTCCGCCGCTCGTCGTCGCCTATGCGATCGCGGGCCGTGTCGACTTCGATCCGGCGACGGAGCCGGTCGGCCACGGAAAGGACGGCAAGCCCGTGTTCCTCGCGGACATCTGGCCGACGCAGGCCGAGATCGCGGCCGCTGTCGCAAAGAGCGTGCGCGCGGAGATGTTCGCCAAGAGCTACAGCTCGGTGTTCGAGGGCCAGCCGGAGTGGCGCGCGCTCGAAGTGCCCAAGGGCGCGACGTACACGTGGGACGGCGCTTCGACCTACATCAAGCGCGCGCCGTACTTCGATGGCATGGGCAAGAAGCCCGCGCCGTTCGTCGACATCTCGGGCGCTCGCGTGCTCGCGCTGCTCGGCGACAGCATCACCACCGACCACATCTCGCCGGCGGGCAACATCAAGGCGTCGAGCCCCGCTGGAAAGTGGCTGCAAGAGCGCGGTGTGAAGCCCGCGGACTTCAACCAGTACGGCGCGCGTCGCGGCCACGACGACGTCATGGTGCGCGGCACGTTTGCGAACGTGCGCTTGAAGAACAAGCTGCTCGCCAACGTCGAGGGCGGCGAGACGATGCTCTTCCCCGAGGGGCAGCAGATGTCGATCTACGACGCGTCGGCGCAGTACCGCGCGCGCAAGGTCCCGACGATCGTGCTCGCGGGCAAGGAGTACGGCTCGGGCTCGTCGCGCGACTGGGCGGCGAAGGGGCCGGCGCTGCAGGGCATCCGCGCGGTGATCGCGGAGAGCTACGAGCGCATCCACCGCTCGAACTTGGTCGGCATGGGCATCGTGCCGCTGCAGTTCCGCGCGGGCGAGACGGCGGAGTCGCTCGGCCTCACGGGTCGCGAGACGTTCGACATCCTCGGGATCGCGGCGGGGCTCGCCAACGGCTTCACCGGCGGCCGCGAGGTCGAGGTGCGTGCGAGCCGCGAGGACGGCAAGGTGATCGCGTTCAAGGCGATCACGCGCATCGACACGCCGCAGGAACGCCAGTACGTGCTCCACGGCGGAATCCTGCAGTACGTCCTGCGCAAGCTCGCGGGGCTCGCCTGAGAAGTTCTTGCGCGGTCGAGTGAGGCCGAATGGGGCGCGCGGTGGCCGAGGCTGCCGCGCGCCCCGCGCATGTGCGCGTCGAGTGCGGTAGGTTTTGGGCGGAGGAACTCGCCATGGAGCTCGCTCGACCGGAACTGGTGCTCGTTCATCCCGGACAGCTTGGACGCATGGTGGCGCTGCGCATTGCGGAGCGACTGCAGGCCGCGGTGAAGCAGCGCGGGGTCGCGACCTTGGCTCTCTCGGGCGGTCCCCAGACACCGTGGGTGTACCGCGACCTGCGCGAGCTCGCGCTGCCGTGGGAGAAGATCGAGTTCTGGTTCACCGACGAGCGCTGCGTGCCCGAGCGGCACCCCGCGTCGAACTGGTACGCGGCGGCGGACCTCCTGTTCAGCGACATCCGCATCCGCGCGGAGGGCGCGTTCCGCATCGAAGCCGAGCGACCCGACCACGAAGAGGTCGCGCGCGAATACGAAGAGCGGCTGCCCGAGCGCTTCGACGTCGCGCTCTTGGAGCTCGGGCTCGATGGGCACCTCGCCGGTCTATTCCCCAACTCGCCGGCGCTGCGCGAGCGCGAGCGGCGGGTGGTGGCGGTCGAGACCGCGGCCAAGCCACACCACCGCATCACGGTGACGCCACCGGTGCTCGAGAGCTCGGGCGAGCTGCTGGTGCTCGCGACGGGGCGCGACCGAGCGCCGGCGCTGCGCGCAGCGCTCGCGGGCGAACTCGGCGACGCGTTGCCGGCGCGCTGCGCGCTGCGCGGCACGTGGTTCGTCGATGCGGGCTCGCGCGCGGCCTGAGCCCGAGCTGCCCAAGGCGCCGACTGGCGTGTCGGCGCGCGCGACGCCAAGCTCGAGCCCCATGAAATCTGCGACGCGAGCGAGCGGCTGGAGAACGCTGGGCGTCGGCGGCGCGCTCGTCGCGCTCTTTTGGCCGCTCAACTGGATTTGCGAGAGCACGCACGTGCTCTTCTTCCCGCTCTGGCTCGGCTACGTGCTCGCGGTCGACGGGCTCGTCCAAGTGCGCACGGGCACCTCGCTGCTCACGCGTGCGCCGCGCACGTTCGTGCTGCTGTTTCCGCTGTCGGTGCCGAGCTGGTGGCTCTTCGAGGCCTTCAACGAGCGTCTGCGCAACTGGGAATACCTCGGCGCCGAGCGCTTCAGCGACCTGGAGTACTTCCTGTACGCGTCGCTCTCGTTTTCGACGGTCGTGCCCGCCGTTTTCGAGAGCGCGGAGCTCGTGCGCAGCTTCCGCTTCGTCGAGCGCTTCGGACGGGGGCCCAAGTTTCCGCGCGCAGGCGACAGCGCGAGCTATCGCTGGGGCTTGGCGTTTCTCGGCGTCGCGCTCACGGCGGCGACGCTCCTCTGGCCGCGGCAGTGCTTTCCCTTCGTGTGGATGGGGCCCGTGTTCCTGCTGGAGCCCCTTTGCCTCGCGCTCGGGCGTCGTGCGTTCACGGACGAGCTCGTGCGCGGCGACTGGCGCACTTGGACGTCGCTGTGGCTCGGCGGGCTTCTGTGCGGCTGTTTCTGGGAGATGTGGAACATCCACAGCTACCCCAAGTGGATCTACCACGTGCCCTACGTCGGGTTCTGGAAGGTGTTCGAGATGCCGATCCTCGGCTATCTGGGCTACCTTCCGTTCGCGATGGAGCTCTACCTGATGGCCCAGCTCGTCCTCTCCCGCGAGGCAGGGATTCCGCTCGGCGAGCGCCGCGAAGTAAGCTCGTGACATGCTGTTCTTCGCGCTACAGGACGCGCTGACGCGCACGTGGGCGACGTGCGATGTGCGCGCGGACGCGCTCGTCGCGCACGATGCGGACGCAGACGGGCGCGCGGATGCGTGCGTGCGGATCGGCGGCGCGTGGCTCGTGGCGCGGACGGTGCAGGGCTGGAAGACGAGCCATTGGAAGGGCGCCGAGTCGTTCGGAGCCGCGCTCGCGGAAGAGCTGGAACGACGCGCAGCCGAAGAACCGAACGACGCGCCGACGCTGGAGCCGCCTCCGTATCAACTCGATGCTCCGTACGCGCTCTCTGCCCGCGGCGACTTCGACGGCGATGGGAAGGCCGACACCCTGCGCGGCTTTCGCTGCAGCAAGCCCGGTGCGTTCCTCGAGCTCCGCATCGAGCCGAGTGACCCGCGCCTGCGCGACGGCGACGGCGACGGGTTGCTCGACGTGTGGGAAAGCGAGGGGCTTCCGCGCGGGATCGACGGCGGCAACGCGAAGCTCGACCCGACGCGGCCGGACGTGATCTGCGCGGTTGCTCCCTACGAGGGTGTCGACCGCACGAAGCTCGAGCGAGAGCTCCTGTCGGTGGCGCGCATCTACGACGCGATCGGCGTGCAGTTTTGGTGGCGCATGGACGCGACCGTGCTGCCCGAGCGCCAAGCTGGGGGCGACTGGGGGGCGTGCGCAGCGCTCAACTTCCCTGCGGCGGAGCGCGGGATCCTGCACTGGATGCAGGTGACGCGCGGCGGCGGCGGGCAGGCGCAGCAGACGGGCGACATGGGGGGCTGCGGGGACGGCTTCGCGGTCTTCGCGCACGAGTTTGGGCACCAGCTCTCGCTCTCCCACACGGGCGACAGCACGCCGGCGTGGTGCCCGCTGTATTCGTCGCTGATGAACTACGCGTACAACTACTCGCTCGGCGGGAGCGCGAATGCCGTCCGACTCTCGGATGGGCGGTTCGCGGCGCTCGAGCTACGCGAACGCGCGTTGAGCGAGCGGCTTCCGTTTGCCGCGGAGTCTCTGCGGTTTCTCTCCTCGGCGCCCTATCGCTTCGCGTTGCAGCCCGACGGCGCGGACGCCACGCGGATCGACTGGAATCACGACGGAGTCTTCTCGGAAACGCCGGTGACGGCGGATGTGAACTACGGTGGCTCGACTTCGTGCGGAGAGCGACGGGATCTCGGCGGAGTGCTGATCGGTGCGGCGCCTGCGCTGGCATATGTCGGTGAGCGCGCGTGGCTCGCGACGCTCGACGCGACGCAGGCGCGCGTGGCCCTGCGCGAGTACAAGGGCGGCGAGGCGTGGGGTGAGCCGCGCAGCGTGCCCGACTCTGCCACGACCGAAGATCCGCTGCTCGTCGACGCTTGGGGGCGCGGGCTCTTGCTCACGCGTCGCGTCGGTGGCTGGGGCGCGAATCTCTTCGACGAGCTCGAGGTCAAGGAACGTGCGGAGATCGCGGGTTTGCCCGACCGTGAGCTGTCCGTCGCGCGCGTGGGGGATCGCATCTTGTTCGTCACGCGCTCGAGCGAGGGCGCACTCGAGGCGTTCTGGCTCTCCGGCGCAGACCGACTCGAGGTGGGTGCGGGGATTCCCCTGGCGCTCACCTCCGTCGTCCCCGTGGGGCTCGGTGTGGACCCGAAGAGCGGCGACCTCGTGATCGCGAGCACGGCGACGAACGCGAAGGGCACGTCACTCTGCCTGCGCGTGTCCAATTTCCACATCGAGGGCGATCAGCTTGCGCATGTCGACACGCGCTGGGTGCGCGGCGAGGCGGGCGCGCGCTGCTCGACGCGCCCGATCGTCTCGTTCGATGCGTCGGGCCAGCTTCACCTCTTCCACACGGATCCGCCGGGCATCGACGGCCAGATGAACTTCAGCCGCACGCGGCGCATCGGGAACGCGGCGCTCGACGATGGTTGGCTCTCTGCGCTGCTGTACGACGTCTGGACTCGCACGCGGCGGCCGCTGGCCTTCGCGTCCGGTCCGCAGGGCGCGCTGTTCGCGTTCCGCTGGGACGCCGCCGAGGCACACGGCATGCGCGTCAACGGCCTGCTCGTCGCGCACAATGGCTTTGGAATCGACGACGAGCCGATGCGGGACTTCGATGACGGCGCGAAGGTGCGGTCCCACGGGCTCGCGCACTCGATCCTGTGGATGCAGGATCCGTGAGCGCGCCGCTCACTTGTCCGCGACGTCCTCGAAGTCGAACGAGTTCTTCGGGTCCGCGGGCGCGATCTTGAACACATAGTTCAAGCCCGCGGGCTTTTTCGACTCCGTGGGCGGCGGGGTCTTGGCTTCCGGCGTCGCGGCCGCGTTGTCCTTCGACTCTTCGTCCTTGCGCTGTTCCTTCATCGGGCGTTCTCCTGCTCGAAGAGCCGGGCCTTGTGCATGTCCTCGACGCAGCGCAGCGCCTCGCTGCGCACTTCGTGGGGAACGATCTCGATCACCTGCTCGACCGTGCGCGTGCCGTCGCAGCGCTCGAGGAGCAGAGCCGCCGCCGCGGAGAAGCACTGCACTTCCCCCGTCGCGGGGTCATACACGAGCGTCGCATCGCTCGGTTGCTCGCGCGGCAGCTCGCGGTCGAAGCGGGCGCGGTCTTCGTCCTCGATGAGGTCGGACTGGTAGCGGGGGCGCAGTGTCGCCGAGTCGATCGAGGAGAGCCGCTGGTCGATCTGCGCGCGGTCGTAGCGCAGCGGGAGTCGTGCGAGCTCGCGGCGTCGAAGCGGTCGCTTCGCGCCCGCCGCTGCGCCGCGCGGACGTTCGAGCACGTCGGCGCAGAGCTTCTCCCAGCTCCCCGCGCGCGCGAGGTAGAGGAAGTAGTGGCTCTTCAGCTCGTGGTAGAGCATGTTCGTGTTCTGGAACACGGGGAAGTGTGAGCGCAGCGCGCGCGTGAACTCCAGATACGTGTCGCGCGCCTCGCGGCGGCTCATGCCGCTCGAGCACTTGAAGTCGTAGTAGACCTGAAGGTCCGCGGCCGCGTCGGGGTAGATCTCGACGATGTCGAACTCCTCGCGGCGCTTGAAGATCTCGCTCGACTCGTCGAGGTAGAAGACACGCACGCTCACCTCTTGGATCGCGTCGCGGTTGGCGAGGATGGTCTGCAGCGTCTCGCGCGCCTCGTCGCGTGTCTCGGTGGGGAAGCCGATCATCACGTAGAGGGTCACGGAGATGCCCGACTTGCGGACACGCCGGACGAGCTCGATCGACTTGTCGGGGTCGATGCCCTTGCACATGCGCGCGAGCACGCGCCGGGACGAACTCTCGTAGCCAAAGGCGATGCGCTTGCAGCCCGCCTTGGCCATCGCGTCGCAGACTTCCTGTGTGAACGCCTCGTGTTCGAGGCGCGCATCGCACCACCAGTCGACGTCGAGCCCCGCGTCCAGAATCGCCTGCGGCAGGCGCGCGGCCATGTTGGGCGGCAGGTCCTCGATCGCGAGGTAGAAGTGCTTGGTCTTGTACTTCTCCGAGAGCTTGCGCATGTCCTCGACGGTCTGGTCGATCGCGCGCCCGCGGTATCCCGGCCCGATCACCGTGTAGAGCGTGCAGAACACGCACTTGCCCCAGTAGCAACCGCGCGTGATCGCGAGCGGCAGCACGAGCTCGGGCGAGAAGTACTTCTCCAGCGGCATCCCATCGAAGTCCGGCGTGGGAAGCGTCTTGATGTCGAGCGGATCACGGTGGGTGTTGTGCCGCACCTCGCCATCGGGCCCGCACCAGATCATGTTGGGGATCGACGCGAGGTCGCGCCGTCCGCTCTCGATCTCGCGGCACAGGGCCAGCAGCGGGCCTTCGCCTTCGAGCATGATGAAGCTGTCGATCACGCCCCACACCTCGGGGCGCTTGCTGAGCTTCTCCGCGACGTACGCGAGCAGTCCGCCGCCGACGGTGATGTGGACCGAAGGCTTCCACTCCTTGATCATCCGCGCGAGCGTGAACGCGGGGATCGCTTGGCTCGGGAACGTGAGCGAGATGCCGACGAGGTCGGGGTCGAGCGCGCGCAGGCGCGGCAGGGTGTGCTCGCGGAAGTACTCGATGAAGGGGTTTTCCTTCTCGTCCGCCGTGCCCGCGAGGATCTCCGAGCTGCGCTCGACCGAGTAGCGCATCACGAATCCGTGCGCCGTCAGCCGGCTGGGCGCGAACTCCGTCGAGATGATGCGCAAGCCCTGCTCGAGCGTGCGTCCGGCCCAGAGGTAGCGCTCGTAGTCGTAGAACAACTCCTTGGTGCGGAGCACGCGCTTGGCTTCCTCGATGCTCTCGGCGACGCTCGCGCCGATCAGATCGATCTCCGAGAGCACCTGATACTGCTCCATGTCGGAGAAGAGGAGCTCGTCCTTCGCGTCGAGCTCGGCCATGCGCTCGCGCGCGCGGATCCGCGAGAGCGAGCGCTGCAGCCGCTCCTTCGAGAGGAAGTGGTCGTACGCGAGGATGCTCTCGTCGAACATCTCGACCTGTCCGACGTCGTGAGCGCGCAGGTACGCCGCGAGTGACGGCAGGCTCAGGTAGGGCTGAGTGAAGTGTCCCTGCGGGGGAAAGACGAGCGCGACTTTCATGCGGTTCAGGGCTCCTCGGGCACGACGAGGATACTGTCGAGCGCCGGACCCGCCACCGCCGAGCGCGCTCCGCTGGGCCACTCGACCTCGAGCGAGTCGATCTTCGAGACAGGTCCGAGGCCAAAGTGGAGCCGCGGGTCATGCGAGGAGTACAGGCCCGAGCTGAGGCGCAGCTCCCGCGTCCAAGTCCGGCCGCCCGCGCTCACGCGGACCTTTGCGCCGATTCCATCTCGATTCGAGCGCGTTCCGCGCAGGCGCACGGCGAGCCAGTGACCGCCGCGCACGGAGCGGTTCTCCAAGAGGCGCGGCCGCTCGTCGAGGTCGGTCACGAGTGCGTCGACATCCCCGTCGTCATCCGGGTCGCCGAGCGCGAGCCCGCGCGCCGAGTGCAGTCCTTCCAGTCCGCCGCCGATGCGCACGGTCGCGTCGAGCCACACCACGCTGCCGCTGCTGCCTCGGACCGCTTCGTAGAGCTGGGTTTCCATCTTCCAGCCGCTCATGCCGACCTCCTTGGCCTGCGGATAGACGTGCCCATTGGCGATCAGGAGGTCGAGGTCCCCGTCGCACTCCGCATCGAGGAAGCCCGCGCCCCAGCCGAGCTTGTCGACGGAGCCCGCCGCGAGGCCGAGCGGCCGCGCACGATCCGCGAAGTGACCCGTGCCGTCGTTCACGTGCAGGGAATTGGGCTCGAAGTCGAAGTTCGTGCGCACGACGTCGAAGTCGCCGTCGAAGTCGACGTCTTCGGGCACGAGCCCCATCGCGCTCGTCGCGCGCCCATCGGCACCGAGTGCGAACCCGCGCGCCGCACCCTCTTCGCGGAAGTAGCCTCGTCCGTCGTTCACGAACAGGTTGGAGGGCTGCATGTCGTTGCCGACCAAGAGGTCTTGATCCCCGTCGGAGTCGATGTCGCTGAACACCGCCGCGTACGAGCACAGCGCCTTCGGCAGCACAAGCCCGCGCTCTGCCGTCGCCTCGCGGAACTTGCCGCCGCCGATGCCCAGAAAGAGCACGTCGGGTGCACCGGGGTTGAAGCCCTTCTTGTTCTCTTCCTCCGGGCCCCACGCGACCTCGATCTCCTTGATCACGTTGCGCACGCCCTTGTTCGGCGGGTTCTCGAAGTCAAAGAGGCAGTAGTTCGCGACGTACAGGTCGAGCCAGCCGTCGTTGTCGACATCCGCGAACGCCGCGCCCGCGCCCCAGAGGTCGTTGCGAATCCCGCTCTCCGCCGTCGCGTCGACGAACGTTCCGCCGTCGTTGCGAAGGAGCACGTCGGGGCCAAGGCAGCCGAGGTAGAGGTCCGTATCGCCGTCGTTGTCGACGTCCGCGGTCGCGATGGCCTGCACCCAATCCTTGCGAGCGCATCCGGCGGCTTCGCTGACGTCGGTGAAGCGCAAGTCGCCGTCGTTGCGGTAGAGCGCGCAGCGCGCGGAGCGTACGACCTCGAGCTTGGCCCCGTTGTCGAGATAGCGCACCGGCTGCCCATTGCCGAGGAACAGATCCATGTCGCCGTCGCCGTCGTAGTCGAGCCACGCAGCGCCCGTGCCATTGCTCTCAGGGATGTACCAGCGCCGCGCATCGCCGCTCACCTGCACCAGCGTGAGCCCCGCGCGCTCTCCAACTTCGGCGAACACGATGCTGCCGACGGTCGCGGCCGGTGGGTTCGCCTCGCGCGAGCAGGCGAGCGTGGAGAGCGTGAGAGCGAGAGCTGCTGCGCGGTGGGGGGGCATCGCGCCACAGTCTAAGAGCTTGCGTCGGCGGAGTCAGGCATCCGTCGCCACGTCGACGAGCACCGGCTGCAGCACGCGCGCGGCTTCTTTCGGATCGAGCGAGACGAGGAAGCCGCGGCGCCCGCCGTTGATCCAGATCCGCGGCAGCTCGAGGATCGTGCGCTCCATGTAGACCTTCATCGCGCGCTTGGTGCCGAACGGGCTCGTCCCGCCGACTTGATAGCCCGAGTGTCGATCCGCGACCTCGGGCCTGCAGGGCTGCACGCTGCGCGCGCCGATCTGACGGGCGAGGTTGCGCGTCGAGACTTGCTTGTCGCCATGCATGAGCACGACGAGCGGCTCGCGTGCGTCGTCTTCGAGCACGAGCGTCTTGATCACGGCGTGCTCCGGAACTCCGAGTGCCGCGGACGACGCCGAGGTTCCGCCCTTTTCGACGTAGGCGTACTCGTGCGCCTCGAAGGCGACGTTCGCCGCTCGCAGAGCGCGGATCGCCTGCGTCACCGGATACTTGGTGCTCATCGCTCCAGCGTAGCGCGCGGGAAGGCGTCGACTTGAATCGCTCGATCGCGCGCACGCTCCGCGGCGCGGAGGATGTCGGCGTCGGAGTTCGAGATCACGCCCTGTTCCAGCGCGGTCTGGACGACATCGCCGGTGTTCCGCGGCAACGCGCCTCGGCGCTGCGCGTCCTTGATTCGCTCGCGCGCCGCGCGCGCCGTGACCACGGCCCCGAGGGCGGATTCGAGCGCGCCGAGCCCCGCTTCGTCGCGCGCAGGCTCGTAGACGAGCTCGCCGAGCACACGCCGCAGCTCACCGTCGTCGAGGAGTCCGCGAGCGACGGCGCTGCAGCGTCGATCGCTCGGCGGACGTCGTCGCGCGCCGAGCGGGAAGAGCACCGGCCGCAGAGCGAGCGCCACGGTGCGTTGGGGCAAGTTGTCCAAGAGACCGTCGAGCGCGTGCTCGACTTCGTAGAGCGCGTTCTCCATCGCGTAGCGGAAGGCGTCGCGCTGCGCCGGCGGCTGTCCGGCGTCGTGGAAGCGCTTCAGCACTGCCGAGCCCAAGTACAGCCAAGCCAACGCGTCCGCGAGCCGACCGCTCAGGTTCTCTTTGCGCTTGAGGGACGCTCCGAGCGTTCCCATCGCGACATCCGCGGTGAACGCAAACGCGGCGCTGTAGCGCACGAGAGCGCGGGCGTACGGTCCTGCGACGCCGCGCATGCCACCGTTCGTAAGCGTTCCGCCGCTCAGGCCGAGCAGCCAGGCGCGTGACGCATTCGTGAAGACGTGCCCGACGTGCCCCCAGAACGCTTCGTCGAACTCGGCGAGGTCGCCGCGTTCGGCAGCGGCGAGCTCGCGCTGCACCCACGGGTGACAGCGGATCGCACCTTGGCCGAAGATGATCATCGAGCGCGTCAGGATGTTGGCGCCCTCGACCGTGATGCCGATGGGCAGCGACTGGTACGCGTGCGCCAGCGTGTTGCTCGGGCCGCGGCAGATCCCGTTGCCACCGACGACGTCCATCGCATCGTTGACGATGCTTCGCATCGCTTCGGTGGTGTAGGCCTTCATGATGGCGGTCACGACGGCGGGCTTCTCACCCGCATCGAGGGCGCCGAGCGTGAGCACGCGTGCTGCGTCGATCGTGTAGGCGAGGCCGCCGATCCGTCCGAGCTTGGCTTCGACGCCCTCGAAGCGTCCGATGGGCAGCGAGAACTGTTCTCGCACGCTCGCGTGCGCGCTCGTCACGCGCACCGCGAGCTGCGCGGCGCCGGCGGACAGCGCGGGGAGCGAGACGCCTCGGCCCGCCGCGAGACACTGCATCAGCATCACCCAGCCGCGCCCCGCCATCTTCGGCCCGCCGATGATGAACTCGAGCGGAACGAACACGTCGCGTCCGCGCGTGGGACCGTTCATGAACGGAATCCCGAGCGGATCGTGCCGCTCGCCCGTGATCACGCCCGGCGTGGAAACGGGGATCAGCGCGCAGGTGATGCCGAGCTCGACCTCGCCGCCGAGCAAGCGCTCCGGGTCGCGCAGCTTGAATGCGAGTCCGAGCACCGTCGCGATCGGCGCGAGCGTGATGTAGCGCTTCTCCCAAGTGAGCCGCATGCCGAGCACCGAGCGTCCTTCGAACGTCCCGCGGCACACCACCCCCTCGCTGCGCATCGACGCCGCGTCGGAGCCGGCCCACGGCTCGGTGAGTGCGAAGCACGGGATCTCTTCTCCCCGTGCGAGGCGCGGCAACCAGTGCTCTTTTTGTTCCTCCGTCCCGTAGTGCAGCAGCAGCTCCGCGGGGCCGAGCGAGTTCGGCACCATCACCGTCACCGCCGCCGTGACGCAGCGCGAGCTCAGTCGCGCGACGACGGTCGACTGCATGCGAGCCGAGAACTCGAGGCCGCCGTAGCTGCGAGGGATGATCATCCCCATCAGGCCCGATGCGCGGATCTCGCTCCAGATCTCCGGCGAGAGGTTCCCAGCGCGCGTCACCTCGTCGTCGTCGAGCCGCGCGCACAGCGGGTCGAGCTTCTCGCGCAGGAACGCCCGCTCGCGTTCGTCGAGGTCGCGCAGCTTCGCATTCAGAAGCTCGCGCATGCGGGGCGCGCCGCTGAAGAGCTCTCCGTCCCAGCCGATCGTCCCAGCGTCGAGCGCGGCCTTCTCGGTCTCGCTCATCTTCGGCAGGATCGACTTCACGAGTGGGAACAGCGGCCGCGTGACGAGCGCACGGCGCAGGGGCCGCAGCGCGTAGATGAGGGTGACGCCGACCAGCGCGTAGCCGAGCCCTTGGAAGGCGATTCCGTCGAGTCCCTGCAGCCGCAGGGTTGCGAGCACGGCCGCCGCGGCGACCACGGCGCCGAGAAACGGTCGCCTGAGGCTGGCGAGGACCGTGAACGACGCCAGCGCTGCCAGACCGCATCCGAGCCACGTGAGCAGGACTTCCATGGCAACTCCTTCGCGGCCGGACAGCACGCCGCCGAACCAACTTATAGCCCGCGCCCCCAGCGCTTTCCGCGCCTAGGTTTCGGGCGGTGCATCGGCGGGCACCACTTCGGCGTCGATCGAGCCCAGCGACGGGCGCACCGCGCTCGCTCCGACCTGCAGTCCGCTGGGGGGCGTCGCGAACGGGCCGTCTCCGACGCGCCGCAGGAGCAGCAGGGTCGCGGCCCGCAGCAGCGCGGTGACGAGGAACAGGGTCGTGTACGCCTCGCGGTCCGCGCCGAGGCGGCCGAGCAGCGCGCCGCCCGCCAGCGAGCCGAAGGCGAACGCCGCGGAGTTGCCGAGGTTGAAGAGGGTGATCGCGCTCGTGCGCTCGCGCTCGGGGATGTGCTCGAAGAGGAGCAAGAGCGACGCGAGCTCGAACGCCGCCCAAAAGACGCCCGCGATGAGCTGGGTCGCCAAGAGCGGCCAGAACGAGGTCGTCGCATACCAAGGCAGCGACGTGAACACGATGCCGACAGCGCCAAACCACGCGAGGCGCCGTGGCCCGATCTCCTTCGCGCGCCGCCCCAAGATCGGCAGCACGATCATCTTGGCCAAGAACGCGCTTGCGACGAGCGTCATGTACTCGGCGTAGGGCATCTCGAGCTCGCCCAGCATGTAGGGCGAGTAGAACGGTGCGGCGACTTGGACCGCGACCTGCAGGCAGAGCAGGTACACGATGAGCGCACGCGCACTGCGCAGTCCCGGCGAGCGCAGTACGGCGCGCCACGGGGTGGGCAGCGTGTGCGGAGTCTCGGGCTCGGAATGTGCCGCCAAGTGGCGCGCGCTGAACCAGCGCGCGATGCCCGCGAGGGCGAACAGGATCGCGAAGGGCCGCGTGTCGTCACCCAGCTCGAGCCCTTGCAGCACGAACCCGCCGACGACCAGGCCCGCGAGCGTGGCCGCGTGCATCGCGCGCGTGCGCAGCGCGAAGTAGCGCGCCCAGATTCCGCGCGGCACCAACGTGGTGATCCAAGTGTTCCACGCCGGCGCTCCCGCCAAGCCCGTCGCCCAGTACAGCGCGGCGACGAGGAAGATCGCGGCGACGGACATGTGACCGAGCAGCGCTCCCACGACGAACGGCAGGAATGCGAGCGCCTGCACGCTCGCGCACAGCACGATCCAGCGCCGGTACGAGCCCATCCTTGCGACCGCGTGAGGGGTCACGAGCTGGAGCAGCGCGCCGCTCAGCATCGGGATCGTGGCGACGAGGCCAGACGCGAGCTCGCCATGGCCCGCGGCGAGCACGAAGGCCGGCAGGTACGTCTCTCCGACGCCGACCATCGAGCTGTACAGCACGCCGTCGATCCAGCTGTGGCGCAGGTCCGAGCGCAGCGTTCGCTCGCGCGCGGAGGGCGTGCGGGTCATGGGGGCCAAGAGTGTAGGAACACGCGGCTCCTGCTCCACAACGGCGCGGGGCCCCTCAGCCTTGGCCGAGGAGCCCCGCGCGCGCTCGGAGAGCGTGGGGTGCGGCTACTGGACGACGATCTCGCCGTAGGCGATCCACTGCGTGCCGTTCGTGCGCAGGCCGAACATCTGGATCGGCACCGCCGTGCCCGCGGGCAGGCTCGCGAGGCCGAGCGTGGCGCTGACCTGCGCATAGTTGAACTGGAAGCGCAGGTCGGCGCGGCCGTCGTTGCCCGGCGGGTTGCAGTCACCGAAGTTGGTGGCCGCGAACACGCCGATCTGCGAGGCGGAGAACAGGAACGGGTTCGTCGGCACGACGAAGTTCGTCGGGTCGGCCTGACGGCTGAGCTTGACCGTCGTGCGGTTGACGCCGTTCATGTAGAGGTTGGCGCGACCGAGCAGCGTCAGCGTCAGGGTCGGACCCTGCGCCGCGCGCACGAGCACGTCGGGGCAGGCCGCGATGTTGAGGTCGACGTTGAAGCTCGCATCGACCGAGGTGTCGGGGCTCGTCAGCGTGATCGTCTGGTCGAGCGACGACGAGAAGCCGCAGCGGTCGAGCGCGGTCCAGCGGCGGACGATGGTCTGCTCGTGGCCGGGGCCCTGCGAGGGGATCACGGTGTCGGCGAAAGAGAGCGCCGGCGCGGGGTCGCACACGTCCGTCGCGGTCGCGGCGCCGAGCGAACCGACGCTCGTGTCGAGGCCCCACGGGCCGATCACGTTGATCGGCAGCGCGAGCACCGGCGCGGTGGTGTCGCTCACGGTGACGAAGCCGCTGCACGAGCCGTTCTGCGCGTTGCCTTGGCCGCCCGAGAACACGCGCAGCGCGACGAAGCACTGGCGCTGGCACTGGCCAGTCATGTCGATCACGAAGTTCGGCTGCGAAACCGTCGGATCGTCGACGAAGCCGAAGGGGCACTCTTCGATCCACTGGAAGGTGAGCGGCGTGCCATCCGGATCGAAGGACGCAGAGCCGTCGAGCGGCACCGACGTCGACGCGCCCGCGCACTCGGCGCTGTAGGGGCCGCCGTAGCTGCACACGGGCAGCGCTTCGGGTTCATCGGCGAGTGCGAGCGGCGCGACAGCGAGCGCGGCTGCGGCGAGGAGGAGTTTTTCGTGGAAGAAGGAGTTCATGGTGATCTGCTCTTGGATTGCGAGGAGCGCGGCGCGCGGAGTTCGGACGGCCGAGCTCGTTGGCCGCGGTTGCTGGAGCGCCGCGGGGTGCGAAGAAAATTCAAGGTAACCTAAGAAGTTGCAACCGCAATCCCGTGACGCGCTTGTCATCGTTTTTGCGGCACAACTTCGGGCTCCGACCCGCTCCAAGCCACCGGGAAGCGGCTTGGGGCGGCAAGTTGAAGAGAGCTTGCACTCCCGCGTCCCTTGGGAGATTAGGCCCCGGACATGCTCGAACCTAGCGGGTGGCGGAACAATTTTCGCGCCGAGAGCACTCGCTGGGGGCACTCGCCGGGGGGGGGCCGTCCGCGGGCCTCGACTTCGCAGGCTTCAGGCGCCGGGAGCGTGCGGTGCGTCTAGGGGCGCTCGACCCCGATCCCGAACTGCCGCCGCAGCCAGCGCGGGCGACTGTAGTCCCAGTGGCGCTCGGCCATCGCCGCGACCACCACGGGATAGAGCGCCGCGAGCGCGCCGCAGAAGTCTGCGCCGAGGCCCAGACGGTCGGCGTAGCGCTCGAGCGCGGCCCGCTCCCAGTCGCGCAGCCTCTCGGGCTCCAGCGCGAGGCGCCACATCTCGCGCGCGGTGAGACCGTCCGCTTGCTTGCGCTCGTGCAGGACGTAGTGGAGCAGGTCGAAATAGGGCAAGTCGGCCGCCTCGGCGGAGCCCCAGTCGAGGAGGGCGACCAGGCGCCCGTCGCGCTCGACCTGCACGTGCTTGCTGCGCAGGTCGGCGTGGTGCACGACGAGCGGGAAGCGGGCTCCGACGAGCGCTCGCCGAGCGCGCTCGCGCATCCGCCCGAGCTCTTCCACGGTGTCGGCCGCGCCGGCGTGCGCCGTAACCACATCGAAGCGACTTCCGAGGAGCGCTTCGAAGCCCGCGTCGTCGAGCACGTGGTCGCGCACGCAGACCAGCCCCGCGAGCGCATCGACGAGTCCGTCGAGGGTGCGGCGCGTCGCGGCGAGGTCGCCCGTGAGCTGCGGCGCGGTCAGGCCCCGCGCGCGGCGCTCCACGGTCGCGAACATTCCTTCGAACTCGCCCTCGGCGAGCGCCTGCGGCACGGGGCAAGCGGGATGTGACTTCGCGAGCTCGCGCAGCGTGCGTCCGTGGGTCGCGAGCTGACGCCTCTGCGCAGCGCTCAAGCCGATGTGCACGCACCAAGCGCCTTCGTCTCCGCCACGCGTCCCGCGCGTCAAGAGCAGCGCGGAGTTGCCGCGCGTCGCGACGACGTGCTCGAGCTCCGCACCCGACTCGCCCGTGCGCGCTTCGAGCGCCGTGAGCAACCGCTGCCAACGTGGGGGAGTCGCCGCGACCTCGTTCCGAGCCGAGAGCACCGCGAACGATGGCGCGAACCAGGGGAATAACCCGAGCGCATGAGCGCCGAGCTTGAGCCTGTTGGCGCGCTCTTTCGGACCGAGCTCCAGCGTTGGGCCCTTCCCGTCGAGGCCGACGACGAACGTGTACTCGCTCGCATGCGGATACAGCGCGAACGCGCGGGGCGGCGCGAATCCGGGGGCGCTCGCGAGCCGCCGCTGCCCCGCCAGCGTCCGCTCGTCGCTCCAAGCGGCGCGCCTCAGGAACGCGAGCGGCCCAGGGATGTCGAACACGCCGCGTCGGCCGCTCGAGCGCTTGTACGCGAAGCGGTTGTCGGCGATCACCGCGAGCTCGCCGCCGCAGATGCGCCGGAGCTCCGCAACGTCGTGGCCCCACCCGCGCGCGGCGCTCGGCAGGCCGTCCTCTTGTAAGACGAGGTCGAACTCACCGTCGGCGAACGGCAGTTCGTGCGCTCCCGTTGCGAGCGCGGCGCGCGTGCGCGGTCCTGTGGAGAGCGCGGAGTTGCGCTCGACGGCCCACTGCAGGCGCAGCTCGGAGCGGTCGAGCAGTGTCACTTCGAAGCCGTGCTGAGCGAGCGGGATGCTCACGCCCGAGAGCGCATTTCCCAGCACGAGCGCGCGAGCCGGCCGAGTGTCTCTGGGCACGCGCAGCGCCAGCATCCACGTTCCGCGCGCCTCGCGCTGGAGCTGCATCAGGCGATCGGCGGACTCGTCGTCGAGTTCCAAGAGAAGCGCCTCGAGCGCCTGCTTGTACGGAACTCCGGCACGCAGTGCTGCGAGTGCGCGCTCCAGCGCTGCGGTCGGCAGCGGATCGGGCGGGAGGCTCATGGCCGCGCCGGTTGCACGCACGCGAGCGCGGCGAACATCACCGCCGCAGGCACGAGCGCCCTCGCGAGCGCCGCGACATCGGCGCTCGCGAGCGACGCGTGGCCCAGCGCGGGAACGAGCTGCGCGAGTCCCGCCAGCGCGATCGGAAGCGTCCACACGATGGCGAGCGCGACGAGCTCCTTGCCCGCGGGTGCGAAGAACTCCGTCGGCGACGCCGAGCGATTCCGCCGCGCGAAGACCACTCCGAGCGTGAGCGCGAGCGCACCCATCGCGAGCGGGAGCCACCTCTTCAACGGGGTCGCGTCCGAGGACACGCTCCACGTTGCGCTCGCGTCGGCGAGCGCGAGCCACGCCGGTGCCCCGACGACGAGGCACGCGAGCGCCAGCGTCTTCACGCTCTCCTTGCGCGAATTTCGATGCGCGGTGACCAAGAGCGCGGCCCCGCCCGCGAGCGCGATGCGCACGTCGAAGCCGAAGCTGGCGGCCGCGGCGAGGGCCGCGATCGCGCGATCTCGCGCGTCGGCACGCCGGATCCAGCCCACGAGTCCTGTGCAGAGCAGCGCGACGAGCAGCGAGAGACTTGCCGCCTTCAGTGACTCGTCCGCATCGAGCGGGAGAAAAATTGTGAACAGCGCAGCGATCCACGCGGGCCGTCCTGCGCACTCCAGCGCGCGGAACACGGTCCACGCGGCACCGAGCGCCGTGAACGAAACGATCCAACGCTCGAGCGTGAGCTCGATGCGGACAGGTCCGAACGAATCGAGCGCGACGCCGCCGAGCAACAGGAACGCGAGCAGGTTGCGCCGCGGCTCGGGCAAGATGTGCTGCGGAACGAAGGCGTGCGGTCGAGTCGCGAGTCGCGCCGCGCCGACGAGCGCCGCCGCGACGGCGAGGCCGGGCACGAGCGCGTCCCTCGAACCGAGCCACGTCGCTCCGAGCTTCTGCGTCGTCACCAGCGCCCAGCCCCCGAGCGCCAGGCTCGCGATCAGGGTCTCCGGGAGCTCGCGCGGGCGGTGCGAGCCCACCCGGCCGGGCGGCAAGAGCGAGAGCAGCACGCGTCCAACTCCGAGGGCGAGCAGGCCAGCGAGCATGGCCGTTGAGACTTCGAGCTCCATGCGGAACTGCCGCAGCATGACCCTGCGCTGGAGCGGTGGCAAGCGTCCGCGAACGCCGCTAGAACCACGCGCATGCGGGCTGCAGCTCTCCAATTCGACGTCCGACGCGGCGCCACGCGCGACAACCTCGCGCACGTCGAACGCGGGCTGCGTCTCGCCGCGGAGCGTGGAGTCGAGCTCCTCGTCCTCCCCGAGATGTGGCCCTCCGGATTCCCTGGTCCGAACGCAGATCTCCGCGGGCTCACCGGCGCCGACGACGCGGCGTGGTCGCGCCTTCGCGAGCTCTCCCTCGAGCTGGGCCTCGCGGTCTGCGGCTCGGGCTTCGGCGCCGCGCAGCCGGAGCGGCCCGCGAATCGGTCACGCCTGTTCGAGCGCGGCGTCGAGCTCGCGAGCTACGACAAGGTCCACTTGTTCACGCCGACAGCCGAGACAGAGAGCTTCACCGCGGGCGACTCTCTCCCGACCGTCGTCGAGCTGCGCGGCGCGCGCATTGCCACGCTCACGTGCTACGACCTGCGCTTTCCCGAGCTGACACGGCCGCTCTTCAACGCAGGCGTCGAGGTGCTGTGCGTCAGCGCGCAGTGGCCGTCGACGCGAGCGGCGCACTGGCGCGCGCTCGTTCAGGGCGTCGCGGTTCAAAATCAATGCTTCGTCGTCGCGTGCAATCGCACCGGCCGCGACGTCATCGGGCGCCGCGAGCTCGTGCTCGACTTTCCCGGCAACTCGCTGATCGCCTCGCCCCACGGCGAGTGTCTCGCACAGGCTCGGCCGGAGGACCTGCTCGTCGTGGCCGACCTCGAGCTCGAGGAGGCGCGCGAGCTGCGGCGTCGCGTGTGCGTCGAGCGCGACCGTCGGCCCGAGCTCTACGCGCGCTGGACGCGCGGCGAGCTCCCCTGAAACGGCCGATGGCCAGCGTTTCGAGCGCTGGCCACCTTCCGTCTCTCTCGGTCTCTCACTCTCAAAAAGAGCCGAACTCGTGCGCTGCGCGGCTAGACCGGCGGCAGCGGCTTGTTCTCGATGCGCGGAGGCGCGTCCTCGCGCTTGACGTCGTGGGGCGTGATCGCGGGGACGTGGGGCGCCGTCGGCGGCGTGCACAGCGGCGCAGGTGACGACGGGAGCGCGGGGCCGACGAACGGCACGCCCGGCGCGGTGCGGGTCGCGAACGACCATGCTTGGAAGGACTCGGAGTCGAGCTCGAAGCCGGCGCACTCGCCGCTCGCGCGGAGCGCGTCGAGCGACCAGCTGCCCGCGCGCCGCACGCCTTGCGGAGTGCGCAGCGCGACGCTGAGCTCGAGCCCTTCGAGCGCACCTGCGGGGAAGCGCAGCTCCAGCGAGCGCTGGGGCTGGATCACGAACGTGGCCACGTGCCCGCGCGCGGGATCGCGCAGCACGATCAGCTCCGCGTGGACGCTGGTGTTGTGGGCCGAAAGGCTGCGCGTGCCCACGCAGAGCGTGAAGTCGAGCGCAGGTGCCGTGACCGGGGGGAGCGCGGCTGCGGCGAGGAGGATGGACAGCATGGGGGGTGGGACTCCTGGGAGCCCTAGGGCCGCGCGGAGCGCCCTGGGCACGACCGCTATCGGTGCCCCTCCGCGGCCCCTTGAGTCACCTCGGGAACTTCCTTCCGATTCCCGCGCTCGGCACTCGGCTCGCCATCGGCGGGCCCACATCGCGGTCGGGACGCTCAGTCTCGTCCGACGGCGCGCAGCGCGGCCCACTCTGCGGGGCTGGCTCCCTGCGCTCGCAAGGCCTCGCGCGCACGGGCCGCGGCCCGTGCGGGACCGACGCCCGCACGCAGCGCGCCGTGCAGCTCCGCCGCCGCACGGGCCGCTGCGCGATCTTCGACAGGCCACTGCGTGACGATCACGTTGCGCGTGCCGCCCGCGAGGAAGGCGCGCGAGATTCCGAGCTGGCCTTCGGCGTCGACGCGTGCGCCGCTCGCGCTCCAGCAGGTCGAGAGCACGACGAGTGGCAGCGCAGGTCTCCACGCGGCGAGCTCGTCGGCGCACAGCGCGAGCGGCTCGCTCGTTCGCAACGCCGACGCGCCGAACGCGCGCGCTTCGTCGCACGTCGCGTCGAGGTGCGTCGCGATGTGCAGCGGCCGACCGCTGCGGCACAGCTCGGAGAGCCGCGCACGCGTGAAGTCTCGCCCCAGAGCGAGCGCGGGGTTTGCTGCAGCCTCCGCGAGAGCGAGCAGCTCTTCGCGTGCGCCGCGGAGCAGGGACGCACCGCTGGAGTCGAGCGGATCGCCGCCGATGGCCCACGACGCCGCGGCGAGCGACGGGGCCGACGGCCCCGGCTCTGCGCAGGGCAGTCCGGGCAGCACCGACAGCGCAGCGCCACGTCCGAGGGCCGGGATCGACAGCACCTCGAAGGGCAGCGCCTCGAGCGGCCCGTGGGCGAGCAGCAGCACGCGCGGCTCTTCGCCGGCGGCGGCCCGCAGTGCCGCGAGCCGGGCG
>CAIYPP010000109.1 GCA_903928115.1 uncultured Planctomycetota bacterium | reverse complement strand
TTGAGGGGCGACGTTGTGCTCCAGGTCCAGGAGCGGCTCGCCCGCACGGAGACGCGCGTGGCCATCTACCGTCCGCGACGGCGAGCGCAGCTACGGGCTCGTCGTCGAGCGAATCCTCGACATCGTCGAGCAGGAGCTGAAGGTGCAGCGGCGCGCTCCGCGCGTCGGACTGCAAGGGACGGCCGTGATCGGTGGAAAGGTCACGGACCTTCTGGACATCGCCGCCGTCGTGCGGCGCTTCGAGCACGACTGCCAAGCCCAGGCCCACTGAGAACGCAGGAAGCCCCACATGAGCAAGCCCCGACAGTTCTGCACGTTCTACCTCGATCGCTCGCTGTACGGCGTCGAGGTGAACAAGGTCCAAGAAGTCCTGCGCGATCAGGAGATGACGCCGGTGCCGCTCGCGCCGGACGTCGTGCGCGGACTGATCAACCTGCGCGGCCAGATCGTGACGGCGATCGACCTGCGCCGACGGATCGGGCGTCCCGCGCGCGAAGGCGGCGGGCGCTCGATGAACGTCGTGCTGCGCACGGAGGAAGGCGCGGTGTCGCTGCTCGTGGACGAGATCGGCGACGTCGTCGAGGTCGAGGACTCGATCTTGGAGCGTCCGCCCGAAAACCTGCGCGGGGTCTCGCGCGAGTTGATCTCGCGAGTCGCGAAGCTCGACCGCGAGCTCCTGATCCTGCTCGACACCGAGCGCGTGCTCGCCGTCCCGGCCGAAGCCTGAGAAACACACTCGCGAACGCCCCCAGAGAGGTCTTCAACGTGCGTGCACTCGTCATCGATGACTCGGCCGTGATCCGCACGGTCCTGACGCGCATCCTCACCAACCTCGGCTTCGAGGTCGTGCAGGCCGCGCATGGAAAAGAGGCCCTCGAGCGCCTTCGCGGCGGCCCGCTGCCTGCGATTGCGCTCGTGGACTGGAACATGCCCGAGATGAACGGCTACGAGTTCATCCGCAACGTGCGAGCGACGGCGGAGTGGCGCGACCTGCCGTTGATGATGGTCACGACCGAGACCGAGATGGAGCAGGTCGTGAAGGCGCTCGCGGCCGGAGCGAACGAGTACTTGATGAAGCCCTTCACCCCTGAGATGGTCGAGGAGAAGCTGCAGCTCCTCGGGATCACGGGGAGCTAGCGATCCATGGGGCGTCTCCGTGTGGCCGTGATCGACGACTCCGCGCTCGCGCGCAAGGTCCTCAAAGAGGGCCTCGCGGGTGCGGACGACCTCGAACTCTGTGCCGCGGTCGGTGCGACGAGCCTTGCGCTCGCCAAGTGCGCGACGGAGCGCCCTGATGTCATCGTGCTCGACCTCTGCATGGCCGAGGAAGAGTGGCGGGATTCGCTCGGCAAGCTGCGTCGGGCGTTCCCTGCGGCGAGGCTGATCGCGCTGGCCCCTGCGAGCCTCGACGGCCGAGCCGCCTTGGAGCAGGCGCTCTCCGCCGGTGCGAGCGACACGTTGACAAGGCCGGAGAGCGACGCCGCGCTTTGCGTGTCTGCGCGAGGCTTCGGTCTCGAGCTCGCGGCAAAGGTGCGCGGCGGCTCCCCTCGCGCGGCGGCAGCATCCTCCGCTCGGACTCCTCAACCAGCGCCCGCAGTTGCTGCGCGTCCGACTCCACCGCCTGCGCCGCGGATCAAGCCGCGGCAGCGGATCGACGTGCTCGCGATCGGTGTGTCGACGGGGGGGCCCAATGCGCTCACGGAGCTCCTTCCCGCGCTGCCCGCGGACTTTCCGGTGCCGATCGTGCTCGTGCAGCACATGCCCCCAGGCTTCACGGCGAACCTCGCGAACAACCTTGACCAGCGCTGCCGCTTGCGCGTGCGTGAAGCAGTCGAGGGCGATGCCCTCGCGGCGGGGCTCGTGCTGATTGCGCCCGGCGACTATCACATGGCTCTGCAACGACGCGCCGCGGGCGTGCACGCGACGCTCCATCAGGGCCCGCCCGAGAACTTCTGCCGCCCTGCGGTGGATGTGTTGTTCCGCTCCGTCGCCGAGGTCTTCGGAGGCAACGTGATGTGCCTCGTGCTGACCGGGATGGGGCAGGATGGGATGCTCGGTGCCGAGGTCATCGGTGCTGCGGGAGGCTTGGTCCTCGCGCAGGACGAGGCTTCGAGCGTCGTGTGGGGAATGCCCGGCGCCGTGGTGCGAGCAGGGCTGGCCGATGCCGTCCTGCCGCTCAAGGAGCTTGCGGGCGAGATCGACCGCCGCGTGCGCGAGTCGCGCGGCGCTTACGCAAGGGGTGCGTGATGGGGATCAGCGCCGAAGAGTTCAAGTTCGTCTCCGACTTCATCCGCGCCGAGGCCGCCATCGTCCTCGAGCCTGGAAAGGAATATCTGGTCGAGACGCGGCTCGGGCCGGTCGCGTTCCAGCAGGGCATGGGAACGATTCACGCTCTCATCGCCGAGCTGCGGACGCGCCGCAACCCTGCGCTCGTCACGCGCGTCGTCGACGCGCTCACGACGAACGAGACCTCGTTCTTCCGCGATGTCGCACCCTTCGAGCACTTGCGCAAGAAGGTCTTCCCTGAGCTCATCGAGCGTCGCCGTGCGGAACGCAAGCTCTCGATCTGGTGCGCGGCCGCATCGTCCGGCCAAGAGCCGTACTCGATGGCGATGCTGTTGCGCGAGAACTTCCCCGAGCTCGCGGGGTGGCGCGTGGAGTTCCTTGCGACGGACATCTCGACGCAGGTGCTCGCCAAGGCGCGCGAGGGCATCTACAGCCAGCTCGAAGTCAACCGCGGCCTGCCGGCGCCGCTGCTCGTGAAGTACTTCAAGAAGAGCGGGCTCGAGTGGCAGGTCGACGAGAAGCTGCGCTCCCTCATCACGTGGAAGGAGTTCAATCTCGCCCAGAAGTTCTACGGCGCGATCGGGCCCTTCGACTTGATCATGCTGCGCAACGTGATGATCTACTTCGACGTCCCGACCAAGCGGCAGATTCTCGGCAACATGCGGCGCGTGCTGCGGCCCGACGGCTATCTGTTCCTCGGGACGGCCGAGACGACGATCAACGTGGACGAGAGCTTTGCGTCCGACACCCTGCACACCGCGTGCTACCGCGTGAAGGCCGCTTGATGCAGCGCGCCGCGAACCCGCACTCCCTCGACCTCGGGCGCGCGATCTCGACGCTCTTCGAGCAAGTCTGGTCTTCCGCGCTCGGCGAGCCGCTGCGAGCCGCGAGCGAAGCCCACGACGCGAGCTCGGTGAAACACGAGGAGGAGCGCTTCTGCGTTTCGATCCGCGGCGAGTGGAGCGGCGTCGTGGTGCTCGCGTGTCCGCGGCGCACCGCGAGCGAGTTCGCGGCGAGCCTGCTCGGAAAGCCGCTGCAGGAGCTCTCGCAGGGCGAAGTGGAAGCGACGCTGTTCGAGCTCGTGAACATCTTCGGCGGCAACCTGAAGTCGGTGCTGCCGGGGCGCAACGAGCTGGCTCTGCCGACGCGCGCGCCGCTCGAACTGCCGCTCGATCGCGCGCAACTCTTGCACGAGGAGCGCCTGTCGTTCCGCGGCTGGCCGCTCTGCTTGCAGGTTTTTTCCGCTCCTCGCTGATCCGGCGGATTCTCCGCGGATTTTCGCTGTGACGTTTCAGAAGTGAACGGCGGCGCTCCGAGGAGAGGGGCACGCCGGAGCCAGCGGGAGCGCGCATGCGCACGCGGGGACTCTGGCGGGCAACCCAAACCAAGCCCGAGCCCCAAAGACCATGAACAAGGTTCTGATCGTCGACGACTCCGCAACCATGCGGAAGATCATCACCCGCGTCCTTCGTCAGGCGGAGATCCCCTGCGCCACGGTGCTCGAAGCCGGCAACGGCGTCGAGGGCATGGCCAAGCTGCAGAGCGACCCCGACATCGACCTGATCCTCTCGGACATCAATATGCCCGAGATGAACGGCGTCGACTTCGTGAAGGCCGTCCGCGCGACGCGCTCGAAGGAGACGCTGCCGATGATCATGGTCACCACCGAGGGTGGCGAAGCGATGATGTCGAATGCGCTCGAGCTCGGTGCGAATGGCTACGTGACGAAGCCGTTCACGCCCGAGTCGATCCGCTCGGCGTTGGAGGCCTACCTTGGCTGAGGCAGCGAACTCGCCCGGCACGCTGCCGGGAGACGCGGAGCTGCTCACGGCGCTCGAACGTGCGGTCGACGAGGTGTTCACCTCGATGATCTGCACCTTCGAGTCGCTCGCGGAGCACTCGCACGCTCGCGCCGCGACCAGCGGCGGCGCGCGCTCGACCTTCGACCGCGAGGCGGTGGTCGAGTTCCGCGGCGCGATCTCCGGTCAGGTCGTGTTTCGCTGCACGGCGGACGGAGCGCACGACATCGCGCGCGGTCTTCTGATGCTCGACGACGACACGACCTTGGCCGTCGACGAGATCAACGACGCGCTGAAGGAGTGTGCGAACATGGTCACGGGTCACATGAAGACCCGCGTCCTCGACCCGCTCGGGCGCTACGACCTGAGCGTGCCGTTCATGAAGGACGTCGGATCCGAGGTCCCGGGGCCGGCTTGCGGGGCGCTCGTGTATCGCCTGCAGCAGGGCTGGGTCTCGGTCGAGCTCTGGAGGCGGGACGCGAGCTCCAGCGCAGCCTGAGGTACGGAGGATTTTCATGAGCACGACACTCGACAAGTCCTTGCGCGAGAGCGATCGAGCGGTGAGTCAGCACGTCTTCGGGAAGATCGCCGAGGACCTGTCGATGCTGCTCGATCGGCCGCTGGTCCTCTCCGAGCTGGAGGTCGAGCGTTCGCCGCACAAGCTTCCGGCGCCCAAGAGCGTGCACATCGCGTTCCGGCTCGGAGTGACGGTCGACGGCGTTCAGCGCCACGGCGCCCTGCTGGTGCCGCTCGCCGAGGCGATTTCGATGGCGTGCTACCTTATGATGATGGCGGACGATGTCGTGGCGTCGCGCCGCAAGGATCGCGACATGGAGCGTGCGACGAAGGATGCTCTCGTCGAGGTCGGCAACCTGATCGGCGGCTCGATCGACTGTGCGCTGCGCGAGACGTTTCCGAAGCGGACGAGCACGCGCTCCGAGGGATGTCAGGGGCTGAAGCCCGGTTTCGCGCCGGCATTTCCGCACGCGGCGGACGAGGAGCTCGTGCTGGTGCGCGCGAGCCTCACTCTGCACGAATATCCGCCCTTCGACGCCTGGCTCATGCTGCCCGTGGTTCCGACCGAGAGCGCGGAAGCTGCCTAGGCGTCACGGCTTTTGCAGAGCAACCCCGTGCGCGTGCACGTGCCACGCGCGATCGACGACCTCGCGTCCGTTGGCGAAGGCATCGATCACGACGCGTCCGCGCGCCACGCGCGCGCTGAACTCGGTGGTGACGCCGCGATCCGCGCGGGTCTCGCCGTCGTCCTCGTGGAGCGTGCCGGTGGCGCGCTGTCGCGGATCGAAGAACACGTGAAGTTCGGGGTCTTCTTCGCGCTGGGCGCGCACGTGGGCCTTCGAAGGCCGCGTGACGACGATGCGGCCCGCGCGAACGAACAGCGGCGTTCGGCCCAGCGGCGCTTCGACCGTGTAGCGGCCGGGCGGCAGCAGGTCTCGACCGCCTTCGAGGAGGTACCAGCCTCCGCTCGGGCTCGAAGGCAAGAGAACGGTGCGCTGAGTCGCGCCGGCTTGAAGCACCGGAGCGGCGACGATGTCGTCTCCGAGCAGGAATTGATCGTCGACGTCCCGCAGCGCTCGGTCGCTCGGGTCCGCGAAGAACATCGGTCGAAGGAGCGGCAGGCCCTTCGCGTGGGCGTCTGCCGCGAGACTCGCGAAGGTGGGCACGAGGCGCATGCGGCGCTCGAGGGCCGCCTTGATGGCGCGGTCGAGCTCCTGCCCGTGGCCGAAGGGCTCTCGGCCGTCGTCGCGCGAGAGCGGCATCAGCGCCGCGAGCTCGTGCCAGCGTGCGAGGAGCTCGCCCGCGAGCGTGCCGCTTCGCGCGCCGATCTCGACGCCGGCGAGCGGCTGTCCGCAGAGCCCCAGTGAGAGCACGCGGGCGAGCAGGCCGCGCAGCTCCTCCCAGTTGGCCTGCTGTGCGACGACCCACGTCGCACTGTGGCGCGCGCTCGCAGCGTGGCCGCCGCGGGAGAGCACGAACGGGCGCTGCGTGGGGCGCGCCTGTGCGAGTCCATCGCGCGTCGCCTGCGACCAGAGGTGCGCGCTCGCGTTGTGGGCGCGTGAGTGCGCGGGAGCGCCGAGTCCGCGATGCGCGGCGTCGCTCGGAAGCGTGCCCGTCGGCGAGAGCGGCAGCGTCGGCAGGTTCGTCTCGCTCCAGTAGCCGTCGACCCCGCACTCGGCGTGCTTCTCGACCAGCGCCGACCACCACGCTCGCGCGGAGGCCTGCGTGAAGTCCGGATAGGAGCTCGGTCCGTGCTCGGCGCGCACGCGCAGCGGCAGTCCGCGCGGATCGACGACGAAGTGCTCGCCGTCGACGCCGCTCTTGTGGGCGGGGTAGTGCTTGCCGGCGGGCAGGAAGGGCTCCAGCGGCGCGAGAACGCGGAAGCCCTGCTCGTGGAGCTCGTCGAGGGTCCGCGCGGGATCCTCGAAGCCGTCCTTCGACCAAGTGAAGGGGCGGCCTCGGTCGAGACTGGCCGAGTCGAGCGCGAGCACGTCGTAGGGCAGGTGCCGCGAGCGCAGCTTCGACGCACGCTCTGCGATCGCCGTGGCGCTCGCGGCTTCAAGCACCGTGTGTTGGTTGCCGAAGCTCCAGGTCGGCGGCAGGTCGATGCGTCCGAGCAGCTCGGCGAGCGCACCGGAAAGCGCTTGCGGCGACGGGGCCTCGATGACCCAGAGGTCCCACGCATCGCCCTCGAAGGCGAGCTCGACATGATCTTGGCCGAAGCGCAGCAGTCCGGGCCGGACGCTGTCTCCGAGCACCGCGAGCGCGCTCCCGTCGATGCGCACGCCGAGCGCGATCGGGAAGACGTGGGGAGCCTCGGAGCGCGGCTCGTCTGCGGTGCCAGCGCGGGCCCACAGGCGCAGCGACTTGCCTGCACGCGCGAGGCCGCCCGGGGCCGAGCCGCCGCCGTAGACGCTCACCGCCTCGCCGAAGTGGACCCGCGCGCGCTGGACGGAACCATCCCATTCGAGCTCGACGCGCAGGTTCGAATCGGGGGGAGTCTCCGCGGCGAGCTCGAGCGGAGCGAGTTCGAGCGGGGAAGGTCCCGGTCGGCGCTGGTCATCGAGCTGCGGTCGCCACACGCGCGCCAGCGCCTCGGTGCTCGAAAGGTGCGCCCGGAGCGTCTCGACGCGGCGGATCCCACCGGCGTCGAGCGGCCGCGGAGCGGAGAGGGGGAGGGCTTGCTGGGGCGTGGCGGGGGACGACATGGGGCCGAGACACTAGCGGCGTCGCGAAGCTTCTCACAAGGTGCGCGCTTCGAACTCCGCGAGGAGCGGGCTAGGCTCTTCCGCCGAGGGCCTTTGCATGCATCGCACCCGAACACTCGTGCTCGCAACTTCGCTGTGCTGGGGCGCCTGCTCGCGTGCGTCGGAACCCAGTCCCGCGCCCGCGTCGCAAGCGACGGTGGTGACCTCGCCGTCCGCGCCGGAGGAGCGCTCGCTTCCGATGGACACGTTGGGCGAGCTGCCGAGTGCCCCGGCTGGAGTCGCGCGCGTTCAAGAGCCCGCCGTCGCCGCGGAGGGCGAGACGGTCCGCGTGCGCGAGTTCCATCCCAACGGGAAGCTCTCGACGGAACGCAGCGAGCGGATCGGCCCGGGAGGCTCGACCACCCGAGTGGGGCCCATGAAGGCTTGGTTCGAGAATGGCCAGCTGCGCATCGAGGGCGGCTACGACGAGCAGGGCAAGAGCTCGGGGCGCTGGCGCTACTGGGACGAGCGCGGTGCTCTGCTCCGCGAAGGGGACTTCGCCGGCGGGCTGCGCGAGGGGGACTGGGTCCAGTACCACTCGAATGGCCGCAAGGCGTACGAGGGCCTGCTGCACGTCGGGCAGAACGAGGGGCCTTGGCGCTACTGGCACGAGAACGGCGCGCTCATGGCGGAGGGCTCGTACGTGAACAACCTGCGCGAGGGCTCGTGGATGTTCTGGGACGAGAGCGGCGCAGTCGATGCGCGGCTCACGGGCTACTACGAGAAGAACGTCCGCGTGCGCTGAGCGGCGCGAGTTCTTCGCTCGCATTGAAGATCTCGGATTCGCTCGCGTAGCCTACGCGCGGGCGAAAGCGCGGTTGCTTTTGCTCGGTGGTTTGCGGAATCGAGGAGGTTTGCGATGGGTGTGATGGACTGGCTCCGAGGTGGCGTGGGCGAGTTGATGATCGCGCGGCCCGACGAGGCGAAGCGCCAGCTCGTCTGGAAGCACCCCGATCCCACGATCCCGATGAAGTCGCAGCTCACGGTGGAGTCCGATGAGCGCTGCGTGTTCTTCCGCGACGGCAAGGTGGTCGCCACGCTCGGGCCGGGGCGTCACACGCTCGACAGCGCCAACCTGCCGTTCCTCTCGCGGCTCGTGGACTCGTTCACGGGCGGGCGCGTGTTCATCGCCGAAGTTTTCTTCGTCAGCATGACCGAGCAGGTCGGCGAGAAGTTTGGCGGTCGCATCGGCAACGTCGAAGATCCCAAGTCCGGGGTGCCCGTCGAGACGATGGTGCACGGTGAGTTCGCGTTCCGCGTGGTCGATCCCGAGAAGTTGATCCTCGGATTCGTCGGCATGGGCAACGGCGCGCCGACGCAGGTGGGCCTGTGGATGCGCGAGCAGGTGCTCAAGGTCGTGCGCGACCGCGTGGCGGAGCTCGTCGTGAAGAACAAGTGGCCGCTGCTCGATGTGACCTCGGGCGCGTACACCGAGGAAATCGAAGCCGACGTCTTGGCCGGGTTGGGCACGCACTGCTCGTCGTACGGCCTCTCCATCCCGCGCATGGGCAACTTCGTCGTCGCCATCGCCGACGGCGACGCCGCCAACCTGAAGAAGCTCTACACGGACGCCGCGTACCTGCGGACCGTGGGTGGGGTCGAGGGGTTCCAGAAGTTTGCGGCGGGCAAGGCCATGCTCGGGGCTGGGGAGGGGATGGCCAAGGGTGGCGGAGACGGCGGCAGCGGCGGCCTCCTCGGCGGCGCGGGCCTCGGAGTCGGCTTCGGGCTCGCTCAGCAGATGCTCGCGGCCCAAGGCCGACCTGCGGGGGAAGTCGCTGCTGCGGGACGCGTTGCCTGCGGCTCCTGTGGCGCATCCGTCGCTCCCGGCAAGTTCTGCGGAGCCTGCGGCAAGGAGCTCGCGCTCAAGCCGACGGGCGGATACTGCGGCGGCTGCGGGGCGGGGCTTCTCGCGGAGGCCCGTTTCTGCGGTCAGTGCGGGCGCAAGCGCGAATGACCATCTTGTGAGACGGCGAGCGCGAGAATTTTCCTTGCATGCCCCCTTCCCACCCGTGGGGCCCGTGGTAGCTTCGACCTTACGTGAGGGCCCGGACTCCGCGCACGCGGCGACCGGAAGACTTTGCGCGGAGACGTCTCCGCACAGGGTTCCCTCCTAGGTTTGCTAGGAATCCGGTTTGGCGTCTCCCGCGTGGGGCGCTAGGCTTGGAGGCCGAGGTTCTCTCCCTCTCTTCACTCACTTCTCAGGAGACATGTACATGGTCCGTTCGACCCTGATCGCAGCTGCGGCAGCCGTTCTGTGCGGCGCGAGCTTCGCTCAACAGGTGGACAACGTCTACCCGATCCCGGGCGCCGTCCAGCGCGGTCCCGTGATCAACCTGCGCACCGGCCAGCCGGTGAGCCCCGCGCGTGAATCTCAGGTTCGCGCCGTCACCAACATCGTTTACGACAACACGTGCACCTGGACCGGCGGTGGTTTCTACACCGGCACCGGCGTGTGCGAGGACTACATCGACGAAGGTCGCATCCCCGGCGGTCTGGGCGGCACGGCCCCCACGGGCGCGACGGTCGACAACAACATCACCTTCTTCGAAGTTGGCTACTGCACGTCGGCCGCCGCCGGCACGGTCGACGTCAAGGTCGGTTTCTTCGACACGCTCGGTGGTCAGTGCGGCGGTTTCCCGCCGGCTCCGATCCCGCCGTCGCTGGCGTCGCAGGGCACCGTGTTCCAGCTGCCGATCGCGACGATGCCCGGTGGCACGTCGACAGGCGGCCTGCAGTGCTGGGTGATCGGCTTCGACCTCGGCAACACCGGCTTCTGCATGCTCTCGGACGGCGATGGTGTCTATGACAACAACGCCGACCTCGACCGCTTCAACTGGTCGTGGCAGATGGACAACACCGTGACGCAGGGCATCCTGCTCTCGGGCGAGCCCTTCGCCACGGTCCCCGGCTCGTGCACGTACAACGTGCCGTGCTCGGCGGACCCGCTGTACGGCAACCCGTGCGGCTCGGGCCTCGCGAACGACGACGCGTTCTGGATCAACGTCGACAACGACCTCGCCGGTGGCGGCCTCTCGGCCGGTACGGGCTGCGTCTCGGCTCCGGGCGGTGGCACGGGCTGCTACTGGTTCGGTGGCGCGCCGGGTAACCCCTTCGGCGGCTTCTACATGCGCATCGGCAACAACGGTTCGTGCGGTGGCTGCGCGGCTCAGGCCGTGAACTACTGCACCGCCGGTACGACCTCGAACGGCTGCAACGCCACGATGTCGCTCCAGAGCGGCATCCCGAGCGCCAGCAACGCCGGTCCGGCGGTCGTGTCCGCGACGAACGTCGAAGGCGCGAAGACGGGCCTGTTCTTCTACGGCACCGCCCGCAGCGCCACGGCTTGGAGCCCGACCTCGTCGAGCTTCCTCTGCGTGAAGTCGCCGACGCAGCGCTCGGCCGTTCAGAACACGAACGGCACCGCGAACGCTTGCGATGGCTCGATGAGCCTCGACATCAACGCTGCGCTCGCCGCCCAGACGACGTTCCCCGTCGCCGCCGGCGGTCTCTTCGACATCCAGGCGTGGTTCCGCGACCCGCCGGCTCCGAAGACGACGCACCTGTCGGACGCCCTCGAGATCACGCTCTGCCCGTGATCGCCTAGAGCAGCGGTCCGCGTGATCGCTGCCAAGACAAGCCGAGCGGCGCTCTCCCGCGTGGGGAGCGCCGCTCGGTGCTTTTTCAAACTCAAGGGCCGATGGTCGGCCGCGTGCATCCTCCTGCGGGCGCGCGAGCCGCGCCGACGTTGCAAGAAACGTTCAGTTCGTCCGCGCGCGGTCGTGGGTTTCCAAGGATCGGAATCATGGAGGTTTCACGGCGCGAGCCATGGCTCTGCTTGACTTACTGCGCCACCGCGTCGAGCATTAAGAGTGATACGCGCTGATTTCCTCGCGCGCGACAGCGTCCCGCACCCTAGAGCTCCTTTCATGCGCCACTTCGTTACGAACATCGGCCTCGCGGTCCTTGCGTGCTCGCTCACTGCGACCAGCGCCGCCGCACAGACGCTCCAAGCCACCCTCTTCAAGAACGGGTTCTCCCAACCGGTATTCCTCTGCTCTCCTCCGGGGGATACGGCGCGTCAGTTTGTCGTCGAGCAGGGCGGCAAGATTCGAATCATCAAGAATGGCACCACGCTGACGGCAAACTTCCTGCACTTGGGTTCGGCTGCGACGGGCGGCTTGGGCAAGATCTCGACGGGCAGCGAGCGCGGCCTGCTCGGCCTCGCGTTCCATCCCAACTACGCGCAGAACGGGTTCTTCTATGTGAACTACACGGCGGTCACTTCCGGCGCCACCGTGATCGCGCGCTATCAGGTCAGTCCGACGAACCCCGACGTGGCGTCGACCACCGAGACGGTTCTGCTCACCGTCGCGCAGCCCTTCTCGAACCACAACGGCGGCTGCATCCAGTTCGGACTCGACGGCAAGCTCTACATCGGCATGGGCGATGGCGGCAGTGCCAACGACCCGAGCGGCTACGCTCAGAACACGAGTTCTCTGCTCGGCAAGATGCTGCGCCTCGATGTCAACCTTCCGTCTCCATACATCCCCGCGGACAATCCGTACGTGGGCGCCGGCGCGCCGCTCGACGAGATCTGGCACCTCGGATTGCGCAACCCGTTCCGCTTCAGCTTCGACCGTCAGACCGGTGACATGTACATCGGTGACGTCGGCCAGAACGCGGTGGAGGAGATCGACTTCGCGCCGGCGGGCGCGAGCGGTCGCAACTTCGGATGGCGTTGCATGGAGGGCACTGCCTGCACGGGCCTCACGGGCTGCACCTGCAACTCGGCGGCTCTCACGGCACCGTTGCGCGACTACACGCAAGCTTCGGGCGGCCACTGCTCGGCGATCGGCGGCTACGTCTACCGTGGCTCGAACGTGTGCGGCCTACAGGGCACGTACTTCTACGCGGACTACTGCTCGTCCGCGATCTGGTCGCTGCGGTACGTGAACGGACAGGTGTCCAACTTCACGGTTCGCACCACCGAGCTCGAGCCCGCGGGCACGCCGACGATCAGCTCGATCAGCTCCTTCGGGGAAGATGCGAGCGGTGAGATCTACATCCTCGACTACTCCGATGGCGAGATCTATCGCATCGATCCGGCGGGCGGTGCTCTCGACTGCAACTCCAACGGTATCGCCGATGGTTGCGACCTGCAGAGCGGCGCGTCTCTCGACTGCAACGCCAACGGCATCCCGGACGAGTGCGACATCGCCGGCGGCATGCCGGACTGCAACGGCAACGGTCGTCCGGACTCGTGCGACATTGCCTCCGGCGCGGCCGACGTGAACGGCAACGGGATTCCCGACACCTGTGAGTGCCAGGGCGGAACGCCTCCGCAGATCTACTGCACCGCGAAGATGAACAGCCAGTTCTGCGTGCCGTCGATCGGCTACTCGGGAGCACCGACGCTGAGCGGTGCTGGCACCTTCCGCATTACGGCGACGAACCTGCTGAATAACAAGCAAGGTCTCGTCTTCTACGGCTACGCCAACGCGAACATGCCGTTCCAAGGCGGCACGCTGTGCGTGCAGAGCCCGGTGAAGCGCACCGCGGCGGCGAACACGGGCGGCAGTGCTACGGGCAACAACTGCACGGGCACGTTCAACTACGACTTCAAGGCGCTGATGCTCTCGGGCACGGACTTGGCGCTGCAGACGGTGGGCCAGCAGGTCAACGCTCAGATTTGGAGTCGCGACCCGGCCGATGCGTTCACCACGAGCCTCACGAACGCGGTTCGCTTCCAGATCTGCCAGTAGCCTGCCGAAGGCATAGAAACTGCGCGGGCCGCCCTCGTTGCGAGGGCGGCCCGCTTTGCTTGGGCGAAAATGGGTTCGTTGACGTAAGTTCGCCGCCCCGGTCACCCTTTGGCGTCACCAGGTCGGACCGCTGGTGAGAAGGGCGAGCGCTCGGTCGCCGTCGACGGCCTTGCTGAAAAGGTAGCCCTGCGCGTGGTCGCACTCGACGGAGCGCATCAGCGCGAGCTGGGCCTCGGTTTCGATTCCCTCAGCGACCACGCTCTTTCCGAGGTTGCGACCGATCATCACGATGGTGCGCGCGATGCGGGCGTCGTCGTTCTCGGCGCCTCGTCCAACATGCTGCACGAACGAGCGGTCGATCTTGAGCGAGTCGATGGGGAAGCGCTGGAGGTACGCGAGCGACGAGTAGCCTGTGCCGAAGTCGTCGATCGAGAGCTTGAGTCCGAGCTCCTTCAGCTTGAGCAGGATCGTCTTCGCCGCGTCCGGATGCTCGAGGATTGCGCTCTCGGTGATCTCGAGTTGAAGCTCTTCCCCCGCGATTCCCGTCTCGACGAGGATCTGGGCGATCTGGTGCGCGAGGTCGGGCTGGTTGAGCTGCTTGCTGGAGAGGTTGACCGACATCGTGCATGCGCGCGGATTGCCGAGGCGCCGCTGCCATGCAGCGAGCTCCATGCACGCCTGCCGCAGGACCCAGCGTCCAAGCGGGACGATGAGTCCGGTCTCCTCTGCGATCGGAATGAACTGTGCCGGGGAGATCGGGCCGCGCTCGGGGTGGGTCCAGCGTACGAGCGCCTCGAAGCCACTGATACGGCCGGAGGCGAGTGACACGATCGGCTGGTAGTGCACGCGCATCTCGTGTCGCTCGACGGCGCGACGGAGATCGCGCTCGATCTCGAGTTGCTGCACGGCGTGCGCGTGCATGGCCGTGTCGAACAGCGCGTGGCGCGCGCGGCCCGAGCCCTTGGCTCGGTACATCGCGGTGTCCGCGTCGCGCAGCACGTCTTCGGGACGTTGATATCCCGAGAGCGACGTCGCGATGCCGATCGAAGAGCTGACGAAGAGCTCCTGTCCGCCGATGTTGAACGGGGCCGCGAGCTCGGTCTGCACGCGCTCGGCGACCTTGACGGCGTCCGAGGCATCGCGAATGTCATCGAGCAGGATGGCGAACTCATCCCCGCCGAGCCGCGCCACGCTGTCGCCCGGCCGGAGCGAAAGCTCGAGGCGTCGCGCGATCATCACGAGCAGGCGGTCGCCGGCGAAGTGGCCGAGACTGTCGTTGATGACCTTGAAGCGATCGAGGTCGAGGAACAGGACCGCGAAGACGTAGTCCGATCGCCGCGACGCGCGCCGCAGCGCATGGCGCAGCCGGTCGTGGAAGAGGGCCCGATTGGGGAGCTCGGTCAGCGCGTCATAGAACGAGCGGTGCGCGAGCTGGTCTTCGGCAGCCTTGCGGTGGCTGATGTCCGTGAGCGAACCCGCGAAGAGGCGGGCAGCTCCATCGCTTGCCCGCGAGACGGCGCCGCGCGCCAGCATCCAGCGCCACGTGCCGCTGTGGTGACGCAGTCGGTGCTCGCACTCCAAGCGCGGCGAACGGCCGTCGATGTGGGCGCGAAGCTCCTGCTGGACGCGCTCGCGATCCTCGGGGTGCACCCGGTCGAGCCACTCGGCGATCGAGTCATCGAGGCCCTCGGTCGGTTGACCGATCAGCTCGCGCCAACGTGCGGAGAAGTGCGCCCGGTCGCTCTTGAGATCCCAAACCCAGATGCCGTCGTTCGACGAGCCTTCGACGAGGGAGTTTCGCTCGCGAGCTTCCTCCAGCTCGTCTCGCGTGCTGACGAGCGTGGACACGTCGCGCAGGCGGAGCCAGCGGCGACCGCCGTCGTCGCACAGAGAACGCATCTCGACTGTGGTCCGCGATCCATCGGCGCGGCGGACGACGAGCTCCACGGCGCTCGCACCTTGCAGCGGGATGCCCAGCACTTGGCCGAGGAGCTCCTCGCGCCGGCGCCCCAAGAGCCGCGCAGCGGAGGGATTGAGAGCTGCGACGCGGCCCGCGTCGTCGAGCAGGAGGAGTGCGTCACTTTCGCGCTCGATCCATGGGTCGACGCGAGGGAACTCGGCACGTTGGGGTGTCAGCTCGTAGTCGCGCTCGCCCTGGACCGAACTCATGCGGGCACCTCGCCGAGTTCAAGGGCGGAGAGCAGGGCTTCCGACTCGGCGAACGATCCGAAGGCGCGCGGCTGCGAGGGAAGATCGCGGCGCACGAGCGTCGGCGTGAACTGGATGCCGAGCGCCATGCCCGCTTCGGGCTGACGGTCGAGATCGGTGGCGATCAGCTCGACGGCACCGACTCGTCCCGAGCGGCGCAGGGCCTCCAAATGCGCGACGGCTTCGCGGCCGCAGGCCGAGGAGGAGTGGAAGAACAGCTCGAGTCGGGGCACTCGCATGGTGGGACGCCGCTGAGGCTACGGCTCGCGCAGGCGAGCTTCAACGTGTACGGAACGAGCTCGACGCGGTGCTTGCGCAGCGGACGCGCCGCATGCGCAGGCGACTTGTGATGGCGTCCCATGGATGCGTCGCTGGGGAGGCGACTCGATCGCAGCGTCCGAGATGCCGAGAGGAGAAAGCCGGCGCTTCATCGCGCTCCGAACGGGGAGCGCGGCTCGAAAGAGAGTCCGTCCCGCTGGAAGAAGGCTCGCACATGGCGGGCCGGCGGGTCGCTCGGCCCACTGTCGAGGATGTCCCAAGCGCGTCGCTGGAATCCGTTCGTCGCGAAGAGGGAGAGCTCCTCGGCGAGCAAGGGCCATGGAAGTTGGCCGAGGTCTTCGTCGGCGTGGCGCAGCCGGGTGACCACAAGGAGCCCGCCGCCTCTGCGCACGAACGAGCGCAGGCTGGAGCAGGCCTCGGGGCGTAGCTGCGGCGGCAGGGCTTGCAGCGTGTAGCACTCGAAGACGAGGTCGAAGGCATCGGTCCAAGGCGACGGAGGTGCGAAGAGGTCGGCGCAGGTGTAGTCGGCGCCTTGGGGGTGCAGCTTGCGGCACCACTCGACCGCGGTGGGGGAGACATCGAAGGCGGTCACGTCCCAGCCCGCTCGACGCAGGCACTCGGAGTCCTCGCCGAGGCCGCAGCCGACCACCAAGGCGCGTCGGGCGTCGGGGCGAGGCGGAGGAGCGGTTGCGAGCCACTCGACGAGCAGCGGGTGGCCCTCGGGGTCGGCCCAGGGGATCTTCGAGAATTCGCCCTCGGCCTCGCGGTAGAGCTCCTCGAACCAGCCGAGTGCGTCACCGCGCGCCAAGGAGGCTCGCGCCAGCTCGCGGGCCCGTTCGCGCGCCTGCCAGCGCCGCGGGTCCACCTAGAGCCTCTTGGTTCCGAGGTGCTCGGGTGCGAGGAAGGCACGCAGCGTCATTCCCCCGGGACTCGGGCGTCCGTGGAGATGCGCGACGGCACCGCGCTCGAAAGGGAAGCGCTCGCCCAGCTCCTTGCGGCCCAAGACCAACCACGCGACGAGCTGGGAAACCCACGGCTCATGGCCGACGAGGGCGACGTCTCGGTCGCCGAGCCCTGCGAGCAGCTCCGCGCTCGGGGGCTCCGCGAGAAGTTCGCTCGTGTGGAGCGGGCAGCCCAGCGCGGGGGCGAGCAGCTCGGCGGTCTGGTGGGCCCGGACGAGCGGGGAGGACAGCACGAGGCTTGGTCGCACTTGGAGCGCCTTCAGGGCCTCGGCCAGCGGAAGGAAGGCATCGCGGCCCTCCGCGGTGAGCGGCCGCTCGTCGTCGCTCTGCCCTGGGAGCGCGGGGGCTGCGATTGCGTGTCGGATCACCCACAATTCCATGGGCCCAGCATGGACCACGCCTCGGGAGGGGTCAATGCGACGGTCTGCGCTGCTCGGCGGTCGTGAAACTTCGATGAAGTCGCTCGTTGGCGCGGCCGAGCCCGCGCGGAACGGCTCCGGGAGCCTATCGTGAGGGGTAGCCCCCATGGCGCCCCAAGTTCCCAGCGACCTCCGCGATCCCTCGCTCTACCTCAACCGGGAGCTGTCGCAACTCGACTTCAACCTGCGGGTGCTGGAGCAGGCCAAGGACCCGCTCACGCCGCTCTTGGAGCGACTGCGGTTCCTCACGATCTGCAGCACGAACCTCGACGAGTTCTTCGAGATCCGCGTCGCGGGCCTCCGCCAGCAGGCTCGGCACGGGCTCCAGCGCTCCGAGCCGGACGGCATGTCCAACTCCGAGACCCTGCGGCGGATCGGCGAGGCGGCCCATGCAATCGTGGCCGAGCAGTACCGACTGCTCAACGATGGGCTGCTGCCCGCGCTGGAACGCGAGGGGATCCGCATTCGCAAGCGCGCGGATTGGAACCAGCGCCAGCAGACATGGATCGCGCGCTACTTCGCCAACGAAGTCTTGCCGGTTCTCACCCCCGTGGGTCTCGACCCCTCGCATCCGTTCCCGCGCATCCACAACAAGTCGCTCAACTTCGTGGTGACCGTCTCGGGAGACGACGCGTACGGTCGTGAGAGCGGAACGGCGATCGTGCAGGTTCCGCGGTCGTTGCCGCGTCTGATCCGGCTGCCCGAGGGCGTCGCGAGCGATGCCCACGACTTCGTGCTGCTTTCCTCGATCGTGCATGCGCACGTCGGCGAGGCTTTCCCCGGGATGCGGGTCGACGGCTGCTATCAGTTCCGTGTGACGCGCAACAGCGACCTGTGGGTCGACGAGGAAGAGGCCGACGACCTGATGCGCGCGCTGAAGGGCGAGCTCGCCGATCGCAACTTTGGCGAGGCCGTGCGGCTGGAGGTCGCCGACACGTGTCCCGAGGAGACCGCGCGCTTCCTGCTTCGCGAGTTCGAGCTCGAGGAGCACGACCTGTACCGCGTCCACGGTCCGGTGAACATGCATCGCCTCGTCGCGATGGTGGACCTCGTCGATCGGCCGGACCTCAAGTATCCGCCGTTCGTTCAGCGCATTCCGCGCCGCGTTCAGCAGGGCGGCTCGGACCTGTTCGAGGTCCTGCGCAAGGGGGACCTGCTGCTGCACCACCCCTTCGATTCCTTCACGCCGGTGGTGGAGCTCGTACGACAGGCCGCCGCGGACCCCGCCGTCTTGGCGATCAAGCAGACGCTGTATCGAACGGGGGGCGACTCTCCGGTGGTCGAGGCTTTGATCGATGCGTCCCGCGCAGGCAAGGAAGTCACGGCGGTGATCGAGCTGCGCGCGCGCTTCGACGAGGCCGACAACATCAAGCTCGCGACGCGCTTGCAGCAGGCGGGCGCGAACGTCGTGTACGGGATCGTCGGCTACAAGGCGCACGCCAAGATGTTGATGATCGTGCGGCGCGAGGGCCGGAAGCTGCGCCGTTACGTCCACCTCGGCACGGGCAACTATCACGTGCGCACCACGCGGGGGTACACGGATCTCTCGCTGCTCACCTGTGATCGAGAGATCGGAGAGGACGTGCACCGCCTGTTCTTGCAGCTCACCGGGCTAGGGCGTGTCACCCGCCTGCGACGGATCATCCAGTCGCCGTTCTCGCTGCATCGCACCTTGCTCGCGATGATCGATGCCGAGGCACGGAACGCGCGCGCCGGAAAGTCCGCGCGCATCGTGGCGAAGATGAACGCGCTCTCGGAGCCGCAGATCATCCAAGCGCTCTATCGAGCCTCTCAGGCTGGCGTGCAGATCGACCTCATCGTGCGGGGGACATGCTGCCTGCGCCCCGGCGTGCCCGGCATCAGCGAGAACATTCGTGTCCGCTCGATCGTGGGGCGCTTTCTCGAGCACAGTCGCATCTTCCTGTTCCACGCCAGTGGGGACGATCTCTGCTGGTGCGCGAGCGCGGACTGGATGCAGCGCAACCTGTTCCGCCGCGTGGAGACTTGCTTCCCGGTGACCGAGAAGCGTCTCGCACAGCGCGTGTTCGCGGAGGGGATCGAGCCGTACCTGCTCGACAACGCTCAGGCCTGGAGCTTGAGCGCCGACGGCCGGTACAGCCGCGTGAAGCCAGGCAAGTCCGCTCGGCGCGCGGCGCAGGAGGTGCTCCTCGAGCGTCTCTGCGAGAGCCCGGAGGTCGAGCGAGCCGAGGGTGAGGCGCTGACCGACGAAGCGCGCAGCGACATGGCGCACGCGATCGACGCGAAGCTCCGTCGTGCGCGCCGCAGGCGTGCGGCTGGAATCCTCGGAGCCGCGCCGCGCCGCGCTCGTCGCAAGGGATCCTCCGTGGTTCTCGAGCCATTCGTGCCGACGGAGACTCCGGAGGCGGACCCGAACGAGGGGGAACGGCGCTAGCTGACGCGGAGCTCGAAGCCGAGCTCGGCCAACTGCACGGACTCCTCTTCCAGGTCGGCGCGCGAGAGCGGGTGCTCATCGAGCCAGCCCTTGGCGAACTCGAGCCGCAGCTCGCGCTTGCGGACGAAGAGGTCGAAGGGCGGAAGCGCACGCGGGCTGCGGCTGCGGTGCAGTCGCGCTGCGAGCCGCAAGAGAGCGGCGAGCCGCAGTGTCGACTCGACGAGGTCGGGCGAGAGCGCCTCGAACTGAGCTCGATCGGGACGTCGGCGGTGGTTGCCGATCAGCGCCGCGAGCTGGGCCTGATCCTCGCGCGAAAAGCCGCTCATATCGGCGTTGGCGACGAGGTACGCCCCGTGGCGGTGGTAGCCCGAGTAGGAGATCCCTAGGCCGACCTCGTGCAGGCGCGCGGCCCACGAGAGCAGGCGGGTCGATGCCGCGTCTTCGAGCTCCCACACGGGAGCGACCTGGGCGAGGAGGGCGAGCGCCGTGCGCTCGACGCGGCCCGCCTGCTCGAGGTCCACGCGGTAGCGCCGTGCGAACGAGCGAATCGTGGGCTCGCGGATGTCCTCGTGCTTGATGCGGCCGAGGAGGTCATGCAGCACACCTTCTCGCAGCGCGCCAGGACTCGCCTGCAAGACTTCGATGTCGAGGATCTTGAAGATGGCGGAGAGCACTGCGACCCCGCCGGCGAGCACGGGAGCGCGGTCGGGCTGGAGCGCGGGCAGTTGAAGTCGCTCGACGTGGCCCGCGTCCACGAGCGCGCGCCGGAGCTTGCGCAGCGACTTGTCGGTGATGCCGCGGATCGACCAGCCCGCGGCGCGCACCATCTCTTCGCACGCGACGATCGTTCCCGAGGATCCGACGGCGCTCTCCCAGCCGAGGCTGCGATAGCGCCGCGCGATGCCTTGGAGCTCCAGCCCTGCAGCGATCTGCGCGCGATCCATGCGCTCCTTGGTGATTTCGCCGTTGGGGAAGAACTTTGTCGACCAGCGGACGCAGCCCATCTGAAGGCTGTCGCTCTCCAAGATCTCCGGGCCTTCCCCGAGAATGCACTCGGTGCTCCCGCCGCCGATGTCGACGACGAGCCTGCGTCGCGAGTCATCGACGTGGGCGTGCGTGACGCCGAGGTAGATCAAGCGCGCCTCTTCGCGCCCGGAGATGATCTCGATGCGATGTCCGAGCGCCGCCTGCGCCTTCGAGAGAAAGGCACGCGACTCGCGCATGCGCCGCAGTGTGTTCGTGCCGACAACCCGCACCGAGTCCGCGGGCATGTGGGCCAGACGCTGCCCGAAGCGCTCCAAGCACTCCAGCGCGCGGTCCGCGACTTTCGCTTTGAGACGGTCGGAGTCATCGAGGCCCTCCGCGAGCGCTGTCCGCTCGCGGAGTCGGTCGATCACACGCAGCTCGTCATGGTCGAGCTGCGCCACCACCATGTGAAAGCTGTTCGACCCGAGGTCGACGGCAGCGACGGATTCGACGTTGGCACGCTTCATGGGAATGGCTGCGAGTTTCGCATCACGGTGCGGACGCTCGCTTGAGGGCCTCGCGCCAGCGAGACTCGGCTGCAGAGTCGGCAGATTCTTGAGCGGCTTGAAGCAGCATGCGCAGTGTCTCGAGGTCGCTCGGATCGAGCTCGGCAGCGCGGGTCCAACGGGCGATGGCCCCTGCACGATCGCCCTGCTGCTGGAGGATCACGCCGAGCCCGCGCAGCGTCGAGGCGCGCTCGGGGCCCCGCGACAGCGCATTCTCGAACGACTCGCGAGCGAGGTCGAGCTTGCCGAGTCGGATCTGCGCGTGTGCGAGGTACTCGAGCGCGAACGTGTTGCCCGGATTCTCTCGGAGCACGCCCGCGAGCATGCGCTCTGCGTCGGCAAAGCGCCCAAGCTCAAAAGCGAGCTGGGCTTGTTCGCAGGTGCGCAGCTCGGTTGCACGGGAGTGTGGGCTCGGAAGCTCGCTGGGAGCGAGCGGGTCGGGGAGCGGGCCGCTCAGTGTCGCAGTGCTGGCGTAGCCGAGCTCCTGTACGCCGCGCAGCAGCGCGGCATCGTCTCGAACGGAGGCTCCGGTCGACAGCGCGGGCCGCGAGAGGACCTGTGCGAGCGCTGCAAGGTGGGAGCGCGCGAGCTCGCCGCGCTCTGCGATGAGATTGCGCGGCTCGCGCGGCGCCCGCAGCGGCTCGTAGAGCTCCGGCGCGGATGTGTGGATGTACTTTCCACGCGAGTCGACCCAGCCTGCGAGAGGCGCCATGCCGTAGTGGAGAAAACCGTAAAAGGACTCGAAGTACACGCCGCGGCCGGGAGGCGGCGCGACCGCGAAGAGGCTCGTGCCATCCGCGTCGGGCAAGTTCGCGACTCCGAGCGCTTCGCATAGCGTGGGACCGATGTCAGCGACGGTGACCGTCGAATCGACGCGCTCGCCCGCCCGCGCTCCGTCGGCGCGGCGAAGGATCAGCGGGACTCGCAGTGTCGAGTCGTACACGAAGTACGCGTGGCTGTCCTCGCCGTGCTCACCGAGTCCCTCGCCGTGGTCGCCCACGAGCACGACGGTCGTGCGTTCGTAGCGTCCGCTCGCGCGCAGCGCGTCGAGCAGGTGCCCCACGGCGTCGTCCGTCGCCGCGATCTCCGCGAGATACGGGTTGCCTCTTGCCTTGGAAATCCACGGTTCGCCCGCGACCCACGGTCGATGCGGATCGAAGAGGTGCACCCACGCGAAGAAGGGTTGATCGACGGGGATACCGCGGATCCACTTGCTTGCTTGCGCGACCGTGTCCGCGGCCGAGCGAGCGCTGAAGCCCGTGCTGGTGACGACGTCTTGTTCCCGAGCAGGCTGCGAGTAGGTTGCGAAGCCTTGATCGAGGCCAAACGCGCGATCGAGGACCTTCGCCGAGACGAACGCCGCGGTCGCGAGGCCTGCCGCGCTCGCGCGTTCCGCAACCGTGGTCGCCGCGAGCGGAACGGCCGTGAGGCTGTTGTCGCGCACGGTGTGGCGATGCGGATACAGACCCGTGAGCATCGACGTGTGGGCTGGCAGCGTGGTCGGGGTGACGGTCCTCGCCCACTCGAACGTGACGCCTTCGGCCGCGAGCTGGTCGATCCTCGGGGTGACGGATGGCTGGGCACCGTAGGCGCCCAGTGCGTCCGCGCGCGTCGTGTCGAGCGAGATGAGGAGAACGGAGGGCTTCGTCTCCGCTCCGCACGCCGCGAGCACGAAGGAACCGAGTGAGCAGAGGCCGAGCGAGCGACTCACGGGGTCTCTTCGTCGCTCCAGAAGTCCAGCCAGCGCGAGCGATCGCTCGCCTGCAGCTCGGGCAGCTCGTGCGACACCGCGAAGGTCGCGCGGGCTTCCGCCCACCAGCGGCTCCACTCCGCGACGGTGCGACCGCCGACGCGCCCCGTCAGCACGCGCAGGGCGAGACGCCACTCGAGCATCACCTGCTGCTCTTCCGCGAAGGGCAGCGCCCTGCCGAGCGCGATGAGCGCGTCGATGGAGTCGCGCGAACGCACGCGAGCGATGGCGAGGATCCGCGTGCGGAGCACGTGGACGTCATAGTCGGCGTGCGCGTCGGTGGTCAGCGCGCGCAGAGCTCGCGGATCGCCGTGCTGGCCGAGCGCACGGAGCAGGGCCACTCGTTCGCGACGGTGGCCACGCAGCGCGACGAGCCGAGTTGGTGCATCGGAGAGGAGTGCATCGAGGGCCTGCGGACTATCCAGCTTGCCCAGTGCATGGAGGGTCGCGCAGCGGACGCGCTCGTCGGGATCGGAGAGGCTCTTCTGGAGCAGCGGAAGCACGTCGACGGGCGCCTGCCGAGGGAGCGAGTCCAAGGCCGCGCAGCGCAGCTCGGACCGTGCGCGGGCCAAGCCCGCCTCCAGCGCGGCGCGCTCGGTGCTCGGCGGCGCGGCCCCATCTTGGGCGCAGAGCGCGGCGAGGAGCGGCAACACGACCAGCAACATGACTCGTTTCTAGCACATCGGGGCGAGGGCGGAAAACGGTGGAAGAAGCCCGTGCGCGGACCTTGAATAGGCGCCATGGATCCCCGTGTTCAGGCCCGTTCCCTGTGTACGTACATCGATGCATCTCCGTCTCCGTTTCATGCGGTCGCGAAGGGCGCGGAGGCGCTGCTCGCTGCCGGCTGGAGCGAGGTGTCCGAGACCGAGAGATTCCAGAGCGGCGTTGCCCGCGGCTTCGTGCGTCGGGGTGGAGCTCTGCTCGCTTGGTCCTGCGGTGCGCGCCCGGCGGTCGACGTCGGATTTCGCGTGCTCGGCGCGCACACCGACAGTCCCAACCTGCGCATCAAGGCGCGGCCGAACACGGGCTCTGCGGGCTTCCGCCAGCTCGGCGTCGAGGTCTACGGCGGGGCTCTGCTGAACTCTTGGCTCGACCGCGAGCTCGGCATCTCGGGCCGCGTCATGGTGCGCGCCGCGAACAGCACGGCTACCGCTCGCCTCGTTCACTGCAATCGGCCCCTCGCGCGCGTCCCGCAGCTCGCGATCCACCTCGATCGAGAGGTGAACACGCGCGGCCTCGTCCTCGACCCTCAGCTCCACTTGGCTCCCGTGTGGGGCCTCGGTCGGCCGGATGAAGCCGCCTTGCAGCGTTTCCTCGCGCAGGAACTCGTCTGTGCGAGCGAGGACATCCTGAGCTGGGACCTGATGCTCCACGATGTGGCGCCGTCGTCCTTTCTGGGAGTCGCGGAGGAGATGGTCTGCGCCCCACGCCTCGACAACCTGTGCTCCTCCTGGTGCGCTCTCGAGGCCCTGCGTGGTCACGCGGTGGGGGACGGTCCTGTCGCGATCGTGTGCCTCTTCGATCACGAGGAGGTCGGGAGCAGTTCGACGCGCGGCGCCCAAGGGCCGTTGCTCCTCGACGTGCTCGAACGGCTCGTCGGCCCCTCGCGCGAGGACCTGCACCGCGCGATCGCGAAGAGCTTCTGCGCGTCGATCGACATGGCGCACGCCACGCACCCCAACTACCGCGAAAAGCACGAGCCGGAGCACTGGATCGCGCTCAACCGCGGGCCGGTGATCAAGATCAACACCAACACGCGCTACGCCACGGATGCGGAGGGCGAGGCCGAGTTCCAGCTCGCCTGTGAGCGGGCGGGAGTGCCGGTGCAGAAGTACTTCCACCGCTCCAACCTCGCCTGCGGCACGACGATCGGGCCGCTGACTGCGGCGCGCCTTGGGATGCGCACGGTCGACGTCGGCACGGCGCAGCTCTCGATGCACTCGATCCGCGAGCTCTGCGGGGCGGAAGATCCGTCGCTCATGGTGCGCGCTCTCGGTGCTTTCTTGCGCGCTCGTTGATGCGTCGCCTCGCCTTCTCCTTCTCAGCGCGTACACTTCCGTCTCCGTTCCCGTCTCTCGAAGAAGCACTCCCATGTCCCAGCCTGTCGCAGCCGGAAAAGTCGTCGGCATCTACTACACGCTCAAGGGCCCCAACGGTCAGGTGATCGACACCAACCGCAAAGGCGGCAAGCCGCTCGCCTACCTCCATGGGAAGGGCACGCTCCTGCCCTCGGTCGAGAAGGGGCTCGAGGGCAAGGTGAAGAACGACTACGTTCAGCTGTCGCTAACGGCGGAGCAGGGCTATGGAGCGCGTCGCGAGGACCTGATCCGCAAGCTCGACCGGAGCATGTTCCAAGCAGGGCAGGAGCTCGCGCCCGGCATGCGCATGAACCGGCGCATGCCCGATGGCCGCGTGCTCGGCGCGGTGATTCTCGCGGTGGATGAGAAGCAGGTCACGGTCGACGAAAATCACCCGCTGGCCGGCGTGCCGCTGGAGTTCGAGATCACGATCTGCGGCGTGCGCGACGCCACCGCGGAGGAACTCGAACACGGCCACGCCCACGGCGCCGGCGGTCATCACCACTAGCCGTCTCGCTGGGCGCGTGCGTTCCTAGCGCGCGTTGCTGACGGCGAGGGGCGTGAGGCCCCCCGCGAGCGCGCTCCGCAGCCAGTCGACTTCGACGGACTGCTCTGCGAGAGCGATTTCGTCCGCGCACACGATCTCGACGACACGCAAGGCCGTCGTTCCCGGAGGGACGTTGTTCTCCTCAACGGCAGCGCCCGACGGCACGGCGAAGGCTACGAGGAGGACGCCCTCACGGTGCAGCGGGCGGAGGACCTCGCTCGGGCTGGAGCCCTGCAGAGGGAGCTCGCGCGAGCGCCCGCGCGCGATGCGGCCGTGGGCGATCACCTCGGCGCGGAGGGACTGATCGTGCTCCAGAGATGCGAGTGCGCGCTTGAGCCGCTCCTCGCTGGCTCCGGCATACTTCCAGCTGTAGTCCCCCGCAGGTTGCCGCAATCGCTCGCCGTCTTCGAGGCCGTCCGGGGGAGGCGAGAGCGGGAGTGCGGCGCGCGCGTTCGGCGAGGCGGCCTCACCGCGCTCGTCGAACGAGGTCTCCGCCGCGAGAAAGCTGGCCGGGGAACTCGTGGAAGAACTTTCCAACCGAGGCACTTCCGCGCCCTGCGGTCGCGCAGCGTCCGCGGCCTCGGCGCTGCGAGGGGCGAGGCCCGCGGCAACGACGCCGAAGGTGACGCCGAGCAACGCTCCGATCGCGAGCAGGGGCCGCGTGGTTCCCATGGAAGTTCATGCTAGCCGAGAAACTTCTTCCCGACACCCCAAATGGAATTTCCTTCCACGTGCGGCGGGGGGCCGCCGCGGGAGGGCCTGCGTACCCGCGCGAAGGGCGAGCGCTTCGAGTAGGCTCAGAAGGATGGGGGCGCACCCGCCGCGCCCGCTCTCACGATGGCTGGACTCCGCTGGCTCTCTCTGTTCCTCGTCTGCGCTCCCGTGTGGTCGCAGCAGCTGGAGGTCCACGTGATCAACGTGGACCAAGGGCTCTCCGTGTTCGTGAAGAGCCCGTCGGGGCAGCGCCTCTTGATCGACGGCGGCAATCCGGGTGATGGAACCGCGATCGTGCGGCCCTACCTGCAGTCGATCGGCGTCACCGGCCTCGACTACTCCGTGATGACGCACTGGCACACGGACCACTTTGGCGGCCTCACCGAGGTCCACAACTCGCCCTACAAGCCACTCGTCGCCGCCTTCGATCGCGGAGATACGAATCGGCCGTCCAACGGATTCGTCACGAGCTACCTGAACGCGGTCAGCGGCAAGCGGGCCATCGCGACGCAAGGTCAGGTGCTCGACCTCGGAGGCGGCTGCTCGTTGACCTTCGTCTCGCGCGACGGCGTGCACCCCACGGGCAGCGTCAACGTCAGCGGAGAGGAGAACGCGCACTCGCTCGGCATGGTGCTGCGCTACGGCGACTTCGATCTGTACGTGGCAGGCGACCTCACTTCGGGCGGACTCAGCACGCCCAACGTCGAGGGGCCGGTGTCCGCGTGGATCGGGCAGGTCGAGGTCGCGATCAGCTCGCACCACGGCTCGCCTTCGAGCTCCTCGAGCACGGTCGTTGCGAACCTCAGCCCCAGCCTCGTGATCCACTCCGCGGGTCACGACAACTCCTACGGGCACCCTGCGGAGTCCGTCGTCGACAACTGGAGCACGGCGAGCGCGACTCGCGTGCAGTGGTGCACGACGGACGGCGAGACGCAGAACGCCACGCTCGGAGGGGATCCGGGCGGTTTCAACGGGATCTCGGGTCACATCGTGCTTCGCTCGAGCGGCAGCCAGTTCTCCGCGAGCAGCCCGGCGCATCCCGAGGTGGTTCAGTTCGCCACCTTCGAGCAGCCGGGGACGCGTGCGGGACCGGGACAGATTGCGTTCAACGAAGTGCTCGTCGATCCGCTCGCGTTTGCGGACGCAGATGCAGAGTGGTTCGAGCTGGTCAATTTCTCGGCCAGCACGCTCAACCTCGGCGGGCTCGAGTTCACGTCGGGCACGCAGTCGTTCCGAGTCGCGAGTCAGATCGTGCTCGCTGCGGGCGGTCGCTTCGTGGTCGGCCTCGACGGTCGGCAGTCGCGCAACGGCGGGTACTTCCTCGGAATCGGAGCGCCGTGGCAGCAGTTCGGGCTCGCCAATGGCTCCGGTTCGCTTGCGATGAAGAGCTCGACGGGCACACCGATCGAGACATTCACGTGGGGGAGCGGCGCCGTGGCCGCAACCGCAGGCGTCAGCGCCGAGCGCATCTCCCCGGGCAGCCCGCCACTCTCCAACAACTTTGCTCCCGCGCAGTCGGCGTGGGCCGCCGGTGACCTCGGGACGCCGTGGGAGGAGAACGACAACGGCATCGGGAACTGCCCACCGCCCGTGCCCTACGGAGCGGGGAAGCTCACGAGCAACGGGACGCTGCCGACGGTGGCTTGGTCAGGGACGCCGAGCGTCGACACCAACGACTTCTCGATCACGCTCCAGAACGCGATGCCGCTGAAGTCGACGATCCTGTTCTACGGGTTCGCCCGGGATCAGAAGCCCTTCGCGGGCGGCACGCTGTGGGTGCGCACGCCGGTGAAGCGCATGGGCGTGAGCACGACGAACAACTTGGGCTCCGTGACCTACCCGATCCCCATCGACTCCTCGCTGGCGGGCACCGTCCGCTGTTACCAGTTCTGGTTCCGCGACCCGTTCGTCGCCGACGGGAGCAACGTGGGCCTCTCGTCCGCGCTCGAGGTTCAGTTCTGTCCGCTGCCGGGCCCGCCCGGCCCGGGCATGGTCGTGATCACCGAGGTCATGAAGGACCCCGCGGCGGTCGCGGACTCCGCCGGGGAGTGGATCGAGCTGTACAATGCGAGCACGTCGATCGTGAACATCGAGGGCTGGACGCTGCGCGACAACGGCACGGACTCGATCGTGATCCAAAACGGCGGCAACGGAGTGTTCCTCCCGTCGGGTCGCTACCTCGTGCTCGGGGCGAACGGCGACAGCCTCACCAACGGCGGCATTTCGGTGGGCTACGACTGGGACTGGAGCCTCTTCAAGCTCGACAACGCGGACGACGAAGTCGTGCTCGTTGCACCCGGGAACATCGAGGTCGACCGCATCCAGTACGACAACGGGTTCCTGTGGCCCGATGTGACGGGCTCGTCGCTCTCACTGCGAGCCGGCGTACTGTCGGCCGCGGCCAACGACAGCGGCAATGCGTGGTGTGCCGCGAGCAGTGTGATCAGCACAACCAACGGCGACCATGGAACTCCGGGCGTCGGGAACGATACGTGCCCGTAGCTTCGGCACGGGCGTGAAGTGGGCTGTGGGGGCGGGGTAGGATTGCGCCATGCGCCTCCTCGCGTTCCTCTCGGCATCGCTGTTGCTCGCCGCCTGCGGCGAAGAACCCGCTCCGGCCCCCGCTCCCGTGGCCAGCACGGCTCCGCGCGGACCCGTGCAGAAGACTCGCTTCTACGACGAGACCCGGACGCAGAAGGCCGAGCAGGGCAGTGAGGTCGACGGACTGCGACAGGGCACCTGGCGCGAGTGGTACGCCGAGGGACCGCTGCAGGCAGAGGGCGCGTACAAGGACGGTCTGAAGGACGGTCCGTGGAAGCTCTACTGGCCCGACGGTTCGATCAAGGGCGAGCTCTCGTTCGCTGCGGGCAAGCGCGTCGGCACGAGTGCCTTCCGCCACCAGAACGGGCGGCTCTTCACCGAAGGTGAGTTTGTCGGCGACAAGGAGACCGGACGCTGGGTGTGCTTCTATCCAAGCGGCGACAAGCTCGACGAAGGCAGCTACGAAGCGGGGCTGCGCACCGGACGCTGGACGGAGTGGCACGACGGCGGTCAAAAGGCTCGCGAGGGCGATTTCGTCGCGGGCAAGGAAGAGGGTCGCTTCACGACGTGGCACAAGAACGGTCAGGTGCAGACCGAGGGCGAGTACCGTGCCGGCAAGTTCCAAGGCCTCTGGAAGGGCTGGTACGAGGATGGGACGCCCGCGGAGGAGGCGCAGTGGGCCGACGGTCTGAAGGAAGGCCCTGCGAAGGCTTGGCACAAGAATGGAGCGCTCCGCACCGAGGGCTCCCACAAGGCGGACCGTCCCGAAGGCGAGTGGGTGGCGTACTCCGAGAGCGGAGTCTTGCTCCAGCGCGGCAGCTTTGCCGTCGGCGTCCCCGACGGAGAGTGGCTCGAGAACCATCCCGATGGACGCCCGCGCAAGCAGGGCCGCTACGTCGCGGGGAAGAAGCAGGGCGTCTGGAAGACGTACCACGAGAACGGCGCACCGCAGAGTGAAGGCGCGTACGTCGACGACCTCGCGAGCGGCGAGTGGAAGTACTGGAACGCCGACGGAAGCGTCGACGAGGCGCGCAGCGGCACCTATCAGGCCGGAGCTCGCCAGTAGCAGTCGGTTCCGAGTTCAGTGCGCGACGCGGACGGAGAGTCCGGTCGCCGCGGCGATGCGCTGCCCGAGAGCGTCGAGCACCTCGGGCGGAAGCGCGCGCAGCTCGGGTGCTTCCGGTTGATGTGACGCTCGAGCGTAGCCGTACAGCAAGACGCCGCGCAGCTTGGCGCCCCGCTCGGCCGCCGCGAGTAGCATTCGGACGTAGGCGTGCTCCTCGTCGTCTGCGAGCGTCGGGCCGTGGAAGTCGAGCGCCATGGTCTGCACGAAGGTCGGAACGATCTGGGCGCACGCGACGAGCGACTCCAGAGCCCGCTCCTCGTCCATGCGCGTGTCGTTCATGCGACGGCGCGCCTCGTTCGTAGCTGCGTCCACTTTGAACCACGCCTCTCCGCCGATTGCGGCGAGCTTGCGAAGCGCCGACTGCACGCGGAGCTGGAGCGCGAGAGACCCGTTGGTGATCAGGATGACGCGGAGCTGTCGGAGGAGCCCGCGCGCGGCGAGCACTCGCTCGACGACTCCGAGCGCGTCTTCGAGTTGCTCGCTGGACGTCGGCTCACCGTTTCCAGAGAGCGCCACATCGTTCAAGCGGCGCGAGCCCTCGGGGACGTGACGCTCCATCCATTCGCGTGTCGTCGCGCCATCGAGCAGGGAGCCGAGCTCGGCTTCGAGCAACTCGAGGTCGAGCTCGGGCGCCGCGCCGCGCACAAGCCCCGGCACCTGACAGTACACGCAGCGCCAGTTGCAGGCGTTGTTCGGGTTCAGGTTGATGCCGATCGACACGCCTTGGGCGCGTCGCGACACGACGGGGTACACGTAGCGCAGCCCGGCCTTGTCGCGGTCGTGATCGCCGATCGAGAGCTTCAACGCGCGGCGCCGCGGCTCACTTGAGCCCGAACGCGTCCTTGGCGAACTTCGAGTTGCGCAGCGGCGCGAACTCGGGGTCCTCTGCGAGCTCGCCGAGCCGCTTGAGCGAGATCGGCGCGCGGTTGAGGATGTCCGCCGCGTCCTTCAGCTTGCCCTTGCGCACGTAGCACCGAGCGAGCTTCTCCGACACCTCGTCCTGCGGCAGAGTGGGGTCGTCCTTGCCGACCGACAGCGACTGTCGATAGTCACGGATGGCCTCGTCGTCATCGCCAAGGCGTGCGTACATGTCGCCGCGCCGTACGTACGCGTCGGCCCAGCGTTCGTTCTTCGAGACGAGGTCGTCGTACTCCTTGAGCAGCTCCTTGCGCGTGCTCTTGTCGCCGAGGCGAGCTAGGAGCACTTGGGACGACTCCTTGAGCTGGCGATCGCTCGAGGTGACGAGGGGCTCCATCGCCTTCTTGAGCTCCAAGTTGAGCGAGGGACCGAGAAGTGCGAGCCCATCGACGATCGCGACGCGCGTGGAGAGCTGCAGCGAGCCCGACTGCGCAAGGCGGACGAACGCGAGGGCGTCCGACGCATCGGCACTCTCTCGCACGGCGTGGAAGTACTTCAGCAACGCCTGCGCGTGGCGCGGCGCGGAGCCCGGTTGGTTCAAGAGCTTGCGGACGGCGTCGATCGCGCCCGCGGCGCGCTGGTCTGCAAGGCCGTCGAGAGCCATGCCGATCAGCGAGTCATCGCCGCTGCCGAGCAGCTGCGTCAGGAGCACGTCGTTTTCAGGGCCTCCGAAGGCGAGCAGCGCGCGGAGTGCCGCCTGCTTGGTCGTGCCGTCGGCCGCGCGGAACACCGCCTCGATCTCGGGACGAACGCGCGCGACTTCGCGGGTCGTAGCGAGCGCACGCAAAGCGTTGCGTCGTCCGTCGGGTGTGCCGCCGCGCAGGACCTCCAAGAGCTCCGACGTCACCGCCGTCGTGTCCATCCGCGAGAGCGCGGTCGCGAACTGGAGCGCGCGCAGCCGCTCCTTGTCCGTGCCCGGCGAGCCGGGGTCGATCTGCCGGACCAAGAGGGGCGTCGCCTCTTCGCCGAGCGCGATGAGTCGCTCCACCTTGGCCGCAAGCTCACGCGGATTGGGGCCCGCCTCGATCTCCTTGGCGAGCGCTTCCACGTCTCCCGCGAGGCGCTTTTGGGACTCGGCGCGCGCCGCGCGGGCGCGCTCGAGCAGGTCTTCGATGGCCTGACGCCCGACCTGCCCCTGCGGAGCGGGGAGCGCTGCGCCGAGGGTGAGCCCAGCGGTCAACAACACGGACAACATGGGAGCATCCTAGCCTCCCGAGGGCGCGAGTTTCCTCTGCTGCGGTGGCTTCAGCTCGCCTTGCGGCGGATCCGCTTCGGCATGGGCACGGCGAGGGTGAGGGCACCCTTGCGGCCGACTTGGCCGGGCGAGGTGGGCGCGGGGCGCCGAATCGCCGGTGCTTTCTCGAAGCGCTCGCCCGCGAGGCCCACGGGCTCGACACGTCCGTAGATCGCGGACATTCGTGCCCTGTGGCGGAAGATGAGGTTGAGCATCGCACGGGGGGAATCGGCCAGCAGAGCAGCGCCGGCGCAGGGTGGGTCGAGAATCCACATCGGTCCCATGGGAGCCACGGAAAGCGATTCCCGTTCGGCCTCTGCTGCCCCTCAGCCGCTTTTCGTGTTCAATCTGCGCCCCATGTCGTCTGCCGCTACCCATGCGCACGGTGCCCCCCGACGCAGCTCGTCGGAGGCCCACGTCGCCGTGATCGGCGGCGGCCACGCGGGGATCGAGGCGGCGCTCGCGGCAGCCCGGGCGGGCGCGCGGGTCACCCTCGTGACGATGCGGGCGGACCGCATCGGCGAGATGAGCTGCAATCCCGCCATCGGCGGGCTCGGAAAAGGGCAGCTGGTGCGCGAGGTCGACGCACTCGGCGGTGCGATGGGCGAGCTCGCCGACGCCACGGGCATTCAATTCAAGATGCTCGGCACCGCCAAGGGCGTCGCGGCGCAGGGCCCTCGCTGCCAGTCGGATCGCCATCGCTATCGCGAGGCCGCCACCGCGCGGATTCGCGCGCACGGCAGCATCGAGGTGATCGAGAGCACGGTGGCGGGCTTGTTGCTCTCGGACGGTGCCGCTGCGACGTGCGTGAGCGGTGTGCGGCTCGGCGATGGGCGCGAGCTGCGCGCCGACGCCGTGGTCGTGACCACGGGGACCTTCCTGCGCGCCGTGATGCACACGGGCGAGGCCCAGTCGAGCGGAGGGCGCGTGGGGGAGTCGACTTCGCAGGGCATCTCGGCGGACCTCGTGCGCCTGGGGCTCACGCTCGGTCGTCTCAAGACCGGCACCCCGCCCCGGCTCGCGCGCGACTCGATCGACTGGGAGCGCACCAAGCCCGAGCACGGCGACGCTCGGCCCCAGCCGTTCTCGCACGCGACCGACCCGCGCCAGTTTCCGCGCCTGACGCAGGTGCTGTGCCATCTCACGCAGACCAACTCGCGCACGCACGAGCTGATCCGCGCCAACATCCATCGGGCGCCCATGTACGCGGGCCGCATCCAAGGTGTCGGGCCGCGCTACTGCCCCTCCGTCGAAGACAAGGTGATGCGCTTCGCCGACAAGGAGAGCCATCCGATCTTCTTGGAGCCCGAGGGGCTCGACACCGATGTGATCTACATCAACGGTGTGTCGACCTCGCTGCCTGCGGAGGTTCAGCACGCATTCGTGCACACGATCGAGGGCCTCGAGCGGGCGGTGTTCCTTCGCGAGGGGTACGCGGTCGAGTACGACTTCGTCAACCCGAGTCAACTCGATCGGACACTCGCTGCTCGCGCTGTCCCCGGGCTCTTCCTCGCCGGGCAGATCAACGGCACGTCCGGCTACGAAGAAGCGGCGGCGCAAGGTCTGGTGGCGGGCGCGAACGCGGCGTTCTGGGCGCTCGATCGCGCGCCGCTGGTTCTAGGTCGCGATCAAGCCTACATCGGCGTCTTGATCGATGACCTCGTGGTGGCGCAACCCACCGAGCCCTATCGCATGTTCACGTCGCGCGCCGAGCATCGCCTCCTCTTGCGCTGGGACAACGCGGATCGCCGCTTGGTCCCGCTCGCCCACGAGCTCGGGCTCGCGGACGGAGCCGCGCTCGAGCGGCTGCGTGCGCGTGAGGCCCGGGTCTCGCAGGCGTTGGCGGTGCTCGCCCAGTCGCGTTCGTCGGCGCATGCGAACAAGCCTTGGTCCGAGGTCCTGCGACGACCTGAGGTCACCTTGGAGGTCGTCGAGGCCGGCTGTGAGGCCTTTGCGGCGCTCGGGCTCGCCTTCGAGGAACGCACCGCCGTGGAGAGCGAGATCAAGTACGCGGGCTACATCGCGCGGGAGCGCGAGCAGGTGGAGCGCTTGCGTCGGCAAGAAGAGGTCGAGATTCCGCGCGACTTCGACTACGACGCTCTGCGCGGACTCGCGAACGAAGCGCGCTCACGCCTTGCCTCGCTGCGCCCTCGCACGCTCGGTCAGGCCGCCCGCATCGCGGGCGTGCGCCCACCCGACGTCGCCTTGCTCGCGATCCACGTTCAGCGCGCGCGCGGCGAGTGACGCCTCACGTGCCCTTGCGCAGCACGACCGTCTTGATCGTCTGGAACAGGATCGAGAGGTCGAACAGCAACGACTGGTTCTTGATGTAGAACAGGTCGTACTGGAGCTTCTGCAGCGCGTCCTGCACGGTGTTGCCGTACGGATAGTTGATTTGCGCCCAGCCCGTGACGCCGGGCTTCACGATGTGGCGCTGGTTGTAGTAGGGAATTTGGCGCGCGAGGTCGTCGCAGAAGACTTGGCGTTCGGGACGCGGCCCGACGAGCGACATGTGACCCCAGAGCACGTTGAAGAGTTGCGGCAGCTCGTCGAGGCGCGTTTTGCGGATGAAGCGGCCGATGCGCGTGATGCGCGGGTCGTCCTTGGTCGCCCAGACGGGGCCCGTGGCCTTCTCCGCATCCGTGCGCATGCTGCGGAACTTGTAGAGCGTGAACTGCGCGCCGTTCAGTCCGACGCGTTCTTGGCTGAACAGCGCGGGCCCCTTCGAGTCGAGCTTCACGAGCACTGCCGTGAGCGCCATCAGCGGCCAGGTGAGTAGGATGCCGATCGTCGCGAGGACGACGTCGCCGGTGCGCTTGGCGGTGTCCGAGCGGTGGGAGCGAGCGAAGCCTTCGTTGAAGATCAGGTACGACGGTCGCATCGCCTCGACTGCGAGCTTGCCCGTGACCTGCTCGTAGAGCGCCTCGCGCTCGCGCACTTCGGTGCCCGCGAGACGGCAGCGCAAGAGGTCTTCGGTCGGTAGGTTGCCGCGGCGGTCTTCGAGCGCAACCACCACGACGTCGACGTGGAGCCGCTCCACGAGCTCGAGCAGGTTGCGCCGAGGCTCGGGCTTCGCGGCGGACTCCGCCGCACGCTCCTCGAGGGGTTCGAGGAGCAGCGTCGCCAAGGACGCCTCGCTGAGCGCCTCGACTTCTTCGGTGAGCGTGACCCGCGGAGTGCTCGTGCGGTGGCTCGCACGCGCGCTCGATCCGCTGTCGTTACCGGGACCTCGCTCCGCCTTGGACACGCTCCGTTCGGGCAGCATCCCGACCACTTCGAAGCCGGAATCGGGGTGGTCTCCGATGACGTGGGCGAGAGATCGTGCCTGCGGCCCCGCCCCGAGGATCAGGACGCGCTGGTTGAAGTTCCAGCGGCGTAGGGCGCCATGGAAGAGGTGGCGCCACAGATACAGGAGCGAGAAGCCCAGCAGCAGCGCGAAGACGAGCGTGCGCAGGAGCTGCGACGTGGTCAGGCCGGGAAAGTCGAGGACGCGCTGGAGGTCCCAGGTGCGTGCGAGCATCACGACCAGCACGGAGAGCGCGATGGCGCTGCCGGTCGAGCCGACGAAGCGCGAGGCGCGGTCGTAGCGCGAGGCGGAGACGCGGAAGTCGTACAGCTCGTTGAAGGCGATCGCGATCTGGCTCAGCGCCGCGACCAAGAAGGCCGAGATCCACACGCGCCACTGCGCGGCTTCGAGGCCGAGGCCGTCGGCGGTCACGCGTCCGATCACGATCCCCGTGGGGCGCAGGAGGTGCCACGACATCGTCACTCCCAGCGCCGCGGTGAGCAGCACGGTCTCGCTGAAGAGCAGGAGCGCTCTGCGCAGCGGCAGGTAGTGGCGGAGGACGCGGATCATGGGGACGAGGCGCGCGGACAGCGGGGATTGTAGGCCCCTAGGTCCGACTCCATCGACCGCCCTCGCGCGTCGGGTTGACCGCCGCGAGCGTGTCTAGGGTCCTCGGGACGATTTTTCCGCAGGGGGGCGTCGCTCGATCCGTGGTCTGGACCAGCGGATGCGCGTGCCACGCCCCGAGGGGTCCGTCAGCACCTCGGCGAGCCAGATCGGGATCTCGTCGACGCCGACCTGCCGCGCCAGCTCGCGGCAGGCGCGCTGCTGCCGCTCTCTCTGGCGGTGGGAGTAGTGCTGAGCGGGAGGATGCGGGCCAGCGAAGTCCGCCGCGCTCCCCGACTTCACCTCGACGCAGATCCACCCGCCGCCACAGCGGGCGACGAGGTCCAACTCGCCGCTCCGTGTGCGGACGCGCTCGCCCACGCAGCTCCACCCGCGCGCTTCGAGCTCGCGTCGGACGTACAACTCGGCTCGGCGGCCGGCGAGCGCGGGGACTCGTCCCCAGCGCTCGCGGCAAAGCCACCGGCACAGCGCCGCGACTAAGCCTAGTTGCGGACTTCTTGAATCGACTGGCGCACGAACTTCACGCGCACGCCGTCCGCGATCTCCAGCGTCACGTCCTTCTCGTTCAGCGCGGTGATCGTGCCGAACATGCCGCCGGTCGTCATGACTTGGTCGCCCTTCTTCATCGCGCCGAGCATCTCCTCGCGCTTCTTGCGCTGCGCGCGCTCGGGGCGGATCAGGACGAAGTAGAAGATCGCGAAGATCGCGACCATCGGCAGGAACTGCATCGCCGTGTCCACCCAAGTCGCCTGCGGGGCCGTGGGGCTCGCCGCTGCGTCCGCGGCGGCCGGGGCGGTTTCCTGAAGCCAGTTGAGGAGCGCGAGGAAGGTCATCGTCGGGCGGGGGTGTGGGGGTGGGAGGCGGCAGTTTGCTGCCGGAGCCAGAGGAAAGGGGCAAAGAGGCTACTAGAATCCCGGCCAGCGACCAAACCCGCGCCCACAGGGCCCGCGGGGCCTTCGACTCCCCATGGATCCCCAGTTCCTCTCCGGCTTCACCCCTGGCGCGCGCGTCGTCGTCGCGATGAGCGGCGGCGTCGACAGCTCCGTCGCGGCGCACCTCCTGCATCGCGCCGGACACCCGCTGGTGGGGCTCTTCATGCGCAACGGGGTCCATGTCGATGCGGCGGAGTCTCACAAGAAGTCCTGCTGTTCCGTGTCCGACGCTCGGGACGCCCGCATGGTCGCGGCCTCTCTTGGAATTCCATTTCAGGCTGTCGACTTGAAGGGCGAGTTCGGCGGGATCATCCGCTACTTCCTCGCGGAGTACGCGGCGGGACGCACTCCGAACCCCTGCGCCATCTGCAATCGCGACCTGAAGTTCCAGCGGCTGCTCGACTTTGCGGACGAGCTCGGCTGCGAAGGCGTCGCCACGGGCCACTACGCGCGCATCGAGGTGCGCGACGGCAGGGTCGAGCTGCGCCGCGGCGTCGATCGCAGGAAGGACCAGAGCTACCAGCTGTTCAGCGTCGCCGAGCGCCACCTCGCTCGCGCGCGCTTGCCGCTCGGTGGCTACGAGAAACCCCGCGTCCGCGAGCTCGCGGAGGCGGCGGGGCTCCGCACCGCGAAGAAGGCCGACAGTCAGGAGATCTGCTTCGTGCCTTCGAACGACTACCGCAAGCTGTTCGAGGAGCGCGGCATCGCGACGCATGCCGGCAACATCGTCGATACGTCGGGTCGCGTGCTCGGTGCGCACGAGGGAACCGAACACTTCACGATCGGCCAGCGCCGCGGCCACGGCGTGGCGGGCGCGTATCCGCTGTACGTCGTCGCGCTCGACCCTTCGAGCGGAACCGTGGTGCTCGGGACGCGCGAAGAGTGTTGCGCGCAGGCGATGACCGTCGACGAGCTGAACTGGATCGGCGTCGATGTCGCCCCGGGAGCGCAGCTGCGCGTCGAGGTGCAAGTGCGCTACCACCACACACCCGTCTGGGCGACGGTCCACGCGCAGGGCGCCTCGGGCGAGGTCGTCTTCGACGTTCCGGAGCTCGCGGTCACGCCGGGGCAGGGCGCTGCGTTCTATCTCGGCGATCGACTGATCGGCGGCGGATGGATTCGCTCGACGAAGCTCGTGAACGCGCTCGCCTCAGGTGCGGATGGGGAGAGTCATCACGGCTAGGCGCGGCATCGGGGCTCGTGCGTCGACGACGCTCATCGCTCTCGGCGCGCTCTTGTGCGCATGGGCGGGCTGGGCGCTCGCGGAGGTCCCGTCTTCGGCGGGAAGCGAGTCTCGCCTGCGCATCGTGCTCGTCGATGTCTCCGACAGCGTCACTCGGGGCCGCGCGCAGTTCGCAGCGACGCTGACGCAAGCGCTAGTGGCGGAGGCGCGCGCGGCGGAGGAGCGGGGCGAGCGGCTCGCATTGTTCGGGTTCGCTCGCGAGGTCGTGCGCTGGTACGGACCGGCTTCTCCATCGGAGTTCCGCGTGGCGCCGGAGTGGCTTTCGGGCGCACCGTTGCGTCGGGATGGCACCGCATTGGCGAGCGCGCTCGCAGCGGCCGAGCGCATGGCGCAAGCCGAACGCTCGCAGGCCACGGTGCGCGTGCTCGGCGACGGTACGTACACAGGGGCAGACCCCAGCGCGTGGCTCGTTCGCAACAGAGTCGAGCTTGTGCCGTTGCCCGAGGCGGCGGATTCGGACCCCTGCTTGGTGCGCGTGGAGGTTCCGCGAGAAGTCGAGGCCGGGGCTCCGCTGGCCGCGCGAGTCGAGCTGGTGGGTTGGGCGTCGAGCGCCGGGGCGCAGGCCAGAATCGTCGTGCGTGGCTTGGCGACGGGCGAGCGGAGCTTCCCGCTCACGGACGGCGTTTCGAGCGTTCGGCTGGAGCTCGGCGCGATGCCCGAGGACGTGCTCGAACTCACGTTCGAGTTGCGCGTGCCGCAGGACCCGACCGAGGAGAACAATGTCGCGACCGCGAAGGTCCGTGCGCGTTCGGCGCTCGACGTGGTCATCCTCGCGTCCGATTTGGAGCGAACGTCGGCCGAGGACTTGGCTCGCGGATGGAGCTCGGAGCCGGGCGTCGAGGCACGCGTGGAAACGCTGCGAGAGAGCGGGGCCTTCGCGCCGCAGGCGGACCTGCTCGTGACACTCGATGTCGATCCGCGGAGCTTGGCATCGGATGCGGTGCGTCCGTTCGTCGAGCAGGGTGGGGGCTGGATCGCGGCGGGCGGTGGGGCGCTGCTCGCGGGGCTCGATGCGCGCAGTGAGGCGGACTGTGCGGAGCTGCTGCCGCTGGAGCCCGAGGATGACGACGCGCCGCGGGACGTCGTGCTCGCGGTCGACGCCTCCGGCAGCATGGACGGTGCAGCGTTCGACAGCGTGCGCAATGCGGCGCTCGAGCTCGTCGGGAAGTTGCGGCGCGCGGATCGGATGTCGCTGCACCTCTTCACGGACCGCTTGGGTCCAGCGCAGGACCTCGGGCAAGGTGCGAGCGATGCGGCGCGGCAGCGGGAACTCGCACGCGGGCTACTCGACCTCGCGCGTCCGAGCGGCCCGACCGACTTGCCGCAGGTGTTCGAGCAGCTTGTCGAGCTGCGCGAGCAACTCCGCCGTCCGGCGCTGCTGTTGGTGCTGACGGATGGTCGGGACCAGCGCGCGCTTCCGAGTGCTCTCGGTCGCCTCGGTGTCGCCGTCGAGCGGCTCGCGGAGGCTCGAGTGCGCACCGTGGTGTTCGCCAGCGGCTCCGAGTGCGACCGCGAGTTCCTCTCCGTCTTCGAACGCTCGGACGTCGGGTGTGGCGTGCGCTCGGTGGAGGGCGAGCTCGCTCTCGCGCTGGAGCAGTCCGCGAACGAAGGACGCTGGCGCTCGGGAGCACGCGGCGTTTCGCCGCAGTTGGGAGCGGGCGACCCGTTTGCCGCGGAGTTGGCGCGAGCGCTGCGAGCTTCCCCCGGCGTCGATCGCACGCTCGCTCTCCGTGCGCGACTCGGCGACTTCGAAGTGCTTTCGGACTCGGAGGGCCATCCGTTGCTCGCCGTGCGGCCGCATGGATTGGGCTGGTGCGCGACGTTCGCCACGCTTCCGTCGGAACGTGGCTCGCCGGCTTGGGCTCGCGGCTCCGCGTGGCTTCCCTTGGTGCGCGCCCTCGCTCGCGGACGGCAGATGGCGGCTCGGGAGCGGCCTAGCTTGGAATGGTCGCCAGACGGCGAGCTCATCCTCGGTCCGTTCGATCCTGGCGAGGGCCTCAGCGTGCGAGCCTCGGGTGCGTCCCGACGCGCCGACACGCACGTGGAACTCGTCCTACGTCCCGTGGCGAGCGCCGCCTTCGAGCGCGGCACGTACCTGGCGCTCGAGCCCGAGCGAGTCGAGTTCGAGGAGCTCGAAGTTCTGCGGGTGGAGGCGAACGGTCGCCTGCTCGGGCTTTGGACCGTCCCACTTCGCGTGGGAGAGGAGTATCGCCTGCCACGGAAGCAGGTTGGCAGGGTCGTCCCGACCGTCGCGGTCGGCTCGACCCCGCGTCCACGCCATCCGGGCCTTGGATGGGGCGCTCTCGTCCTCGGGAGCGCCCTCGTGGCCTTGGGAGCCCTCCTGTCGGTCCTGAAAAAGGGGAGCCGCCGGGAGAGCCTTCTGGTGCGTCAAGCGCCGGGGAGTGGCGGTCGATAGACGGATGCCGCGGGCCTTGGTGAGCGCCCGCAGGAGCTCCGTCCATGCGCCACGTCTATCGCCCGCTCTCGCTGTTGCTTCTCCTCGCGGCCTGCGCGTCGACCGACGCGGGTTCGGAGGGGACCGAGCCGGAGTGGCTCAAGCCTTCCAAGACGCTCCAGCGGCAGATCGAGGACCAGATCACGCGCCTGCCTTGGACTCACGGTCTCGAGCGCGTCGAGCAGATCTCGTGGTTCGCGGGTGTCGGCGAACCGGCCTATCCCTACCTGCTGGAGCTGTGCGCCGACCCGCGACCGGATGTCGCCGCGAGCGCGGTCGCCGCGCTCGGCGCGACGGGAGACAGCCGACTCGTCGAGCCGCTGCGGCGCGTCGAGTGGAAGTCCGGCGAAGACAAGGCACTGCGCTTCGAGCGCGCACGAGCCGGAATCCGCCTCGGAGACTGGGAGCAGATCCATGTCCTCGTCGACGGGCTCGAAGACGACTCTCCGTGGGTGCGCGGCCTCTCGATCGTGACCCTGCGCGAAGCGACCCGCATCGACTTCGGGTACGCCGCAAACGGGGACGCAGCCTCGCGCGCCGCGGCCGTGAAGCGCTGGCGCGACTGGATCGCGCAGCGCACGCGCGAAGGCATCGTCTCTGGCGCCGACGCTGGGCGCTGATCAACGCGGGCGCGAGAGACGCGCCACGAGAGCGTTGAAGCGAGGCTCGCTGCGCAAGCTCGCGAGGTCGTCGTCGGTCAGCAGGTGCTCGGCATCGTCGTAGCCCAGTTCGATGGCGCGCTCGAGCTCGACGAGCGCCGCTGCGCTCGCACGACACAGCGCGAGTGAGCACGCAAGGTTGTAGCGTGCCGTCGCATCGTCGGGTACGAGCTCGACGAGGTGTCGGTCGAGCGCGAGGCCCTCCTCGTGGCGACCCAGCCGCGTCAACACCGTGGCGAGCTCCGACAAGACCTCGACGTTGTCCGGTCGGTGCAGGCGGGAGCGCGTGAGGATGTCCGCGAGAAACTGCAACCCCAGTCGTTCGAAGGCTGCGTCTTGTTCAGGGCGGGGGATCTGGGGCATACCGAGCGCACCGCGGGGCAAAACTGCGTACCTTCGCCCCGTCGAAACTGGCGCTATTTGTCCGAGTATAGCGGCAGGGAGCGTGCGCGGATGCTCGCCCGTCAGGGGCCCGCGCTAGAGTGCCTCGGGAGGTCGTATGAGCGAGATCTACTTCTGTGATGTCTGCAACGAGTCGGTGCCCGTCGCCGACCTCGATCAGGGGCACGCGCTGCGCGTGAAGGAGCGCGTGGTGTGCGCTGCGTGCAACCGCGCGATGGGCGGCCCTAGCTCCGCCAATGCGCCCCATCCGTCTGTTCCGCTCGGCTTTCCGGCGGCGGGGACGATTCATTCCCATGGCCACACCCACACGGCGACGCACCATGCCCCGAGCGGCTCCGGCGCGGCGCTGACCTTTGGAGTCCTCGGCCTCGCGGTGGCGATCTCTGTCGGGGTGTGGGCGCACGGCGAGTTCGATGCCGTCGAGGCCCGCGCTGCCGCTGCGGCCGAGCGCTCGGCGGTGGCTCTTCGCGACGGTCAAGCTCGCCTCGCTGCCTTCGAACTCGAAGCCAGCGCCCGGCGCGACTCGGAGGCGAGCGAGCGGCGCCAGCAGGTGCTCGAGCTGCGCTCGGATCTCGCGGAGCTGCGCTCGCGGGCGGAAGCTCGACTCGCGGAGCTCGCATCGGCCGTCGCCGGGACGTCGGAGCGCCTGATCGCCGCCGACGAGGCGCTGAAGAAGGTGGAGCAGCACGAGGCGGAACTCCTGAGCTTGCAGCAGAAGTTGATCGAGACGCGCGGGGCGCTCGACGCGCTGTCTGCGGAGCTGGCAGCGAGGATCGCCGCAGCGAAGCAAGGAGGGGGCGCGGCACCGTCCGCAGCACCCGAGGATCCTGCGTGGCTCGCGCTGCTCGAACAACTGCGCAGCGCCAATGTCAGCGAGCGCTATGTCGCGCTGGTCGGGCTGGCCGCATCGCGGGATCCGCGCGCGACAGCCGAGGTGCTGCCGTCCCTCAAGGATGCCGACATCTTTCTGCGCATGGCTGCGGCGCGGGCGCTCGGGGACCTCGCCAGTCAGGAGGCGATCCCCGCACTGATCGATGCCCTCGACGACGAGGAGGCGCTCGTGCGCGAAGCGGCCTACCTCTCGCTGCGCTCGATCACGAAGCGCGACCTGCAGTTCGACGCCCATTCGCCCGATGCGGCCGAGCGCGCCAAGCGCATCAAGGCGTGGCGCGAGTGGTGGGACAAGGAGCGGCCCAAGGCGGGCTAGGGCGGGGCGGCGGCGCGCTACGCCGAGGTGCAGCGTTGCAGCGCCCGCGGCGGGGCTCCTATCCTCGTTCGCCCGCGTGCGCGCCACGCGGGCAGACCTTCGCACCCTTGCCCTAGAGCACCCATGACCGCCACTCGCACCGAGAGCGACTCCTTCGGCCCGATCGAAGTCCCCCAAGACGCGCTGTACGGAGCGCAGACCCAGCGCTCGCGCCAGAACTTCCGCATCGGCGGGCACCCCTTCTCGCGTCCGATGATCCGCGCGCTCGGCGTGGTCAAGAAGTGCGCCGCGCAGGCCAACATCGAGCTCGGCGAGCTTGGGATGCTCGACAAGAAGCAGCAGAAGGCCCTGCTCGCGGCCGCGGACGAGGTCGTCGCGGGCAAGCTCGATGCGCACTTCCCGCTGGTCGTCTGGCAGACCGGCTCGGGTACGCAGTCGAACATGAACGCCAACGAGGTGATCAGCAACCGCGCGATCCAAATGCTCGGCGGAGAGCTCGGCAGCAAGAAGCCGATTCACCCCAACGACCACGTGAACCGTGCGCAGTCGTCCAACGACGCGTTCCCGACGGCGATGCACATCGCGGCGGCGGAGCAGACCGTGGAGCGGCTCCTGCCCGCGATCGAGGCGCTGGAGAAGGAGCTGGCGAAGAAGTCCGCGGCGTGGAAGAAGGTCGTGAAGATCGGCCGCACGCACTTGCAGGACGCGACGCCGCTCACGGTGGGGCAGGAGTTTTCGGGGTACGTGCAGCAGTTGAAGGACGTGCGTCGCGCGATCACGAACGCACTCCCCGGCGTCTATGAGCTCGCGCTCGGTGGCACCGCCGTGGGCACGGGTCTCAACACGCACCCGGACTACGCCAAGCTCGTTGCCAAGAAGATCGCCGCGGAGACGGGGCTGCCTTTCAAGAGCGCGCCGAACAAGTTCGCGACCCTCGCAGCGCACGACGCGCTCGTGTTCCTCTCGGGCTCGTTCAAGACCGCCGCCGCGGCGCTGATGAAGATCGCCAATGACATCCGCTGGCTCGGCTCGGGGCCGCGCTGCGGAATCGGCGAGCTGAAGCTGCCCGAGAACGAGCCGGGCAGCTCGATCATGCCGGGCAAGGTCAACCCGACGCAGTGCGAGGCGATGACCATGGTGTGCGTGCAGGTGATCGGCAACGACACGGCGGTGTCCGTGGCCGGCTCGATGGGCAACTTCGAGCTCAACGTGTTCAAGCCCGTGATGATCCACAACGTGCTCGAGTCGGCGAAACTGCTGGCGGACGCCTGCGACTCGTTCCGCGAGAACTGCATCGCCGGTCTGGAACTCGACACCGCGCGCGTGGACGAGCTGATGAAGAAGTCACTCATGCTCGTCACGGCGCTCAACCGCCACATCGGCTACGACAACGCCGCCAAGGTGGCCAAGAACGCCCACAAGAAGGGCCTGACGCTGCGCGAGAGCGTGGTCGAGCTCGGCCTGATGACGGGGGAGGCCTTCGACAAGGCCGTGATCCCGACCGACATGGTGGCCCCCAAGCGGGGGATGAGCATGGCGGGCGGCTGAGAGCCGCCGCGGGCGGCTGGCGAGAGTTTTGGGCTGACGGGCGCGTCCCCGATCCCTACACTCCTTGCCCCCTAGAGGTATCCATGAAGATCAACACTCGTCGCAGCACGACCAAGCACGCCAAGAAGACCGGCTACCGCACGCGCCAGCGCACCAAGGGCGGCCGCAAGACGAACCGTCGTCAGCGTCGCCGCCACGGCAAGATCTGAGCGCGTGGATGCGGTCTCCTCGGTCGGCGCGTTCGACCGAGGGGACGCTAGGCTGGACCCGTGTTCGATCGCCGGTCGAAGGTCCCTCACGTCCTGTTCGCACTCCACTCCGCGCTCGCGACGCTGTGCGTCGTCGGGCCAGGCTACAAGTGGTGGGGCGCGAGCGCGCGGCCGTTCGTGTTCGGGCTGCCGTTCTCGTTGGCGTGGGCGGTGGGCTGGCTGATCTCCGTTTTCGTTTCGCTGCTGCTTTACGAGCGCTGGACACGCCACTGCGAAGAGGCTGAGCGTGGCGAGTGAGGCGGAGCTCGTCTTGGGCATGAGCACCGACGCGTGGGTCGTGTCGGGTGTCTCGCTCTTGTACCTGCTCGGCTGCCTGTGGGTTGGCATGCGCGGCGGCAAGGACGCCAGCGACAGCGCCGTGGGCTACGTGGCTGGGGACCGCGCCATGGGCCCACTGCTCATGTACTTCGTGATCGGCGCGACGGTCTTCTCGGCCTTCTCGTTTCTCGCGACCCCGGGGCTCGCCTACACCTCCGGAGCCGCCGTCTTCTATGTGATCGGCTACGGCCTCGTCGGGTTCATTCCGTTCTACTTCCTCGGTCCCCGCGCCGCGCGGATCGGGCGTGAGGCCGGCTACATCACCCAAGCGGAGATGGTCGCGGGGGAGTGCGGGCACCGCGCGATGGCGGGCACGATGGCGCTCGTGAGTGCGCTGTCCTTCGTCCCGTACCTCGCGCTGCAGATCAAGGGTGCCGGCCTCGTCGTGGAGCGGCTCACCGAGGGACACGTCCCGCAGTGGCTCGGCGGCGCCGTGTGCTACGCGGTGGTGCTCGCGTACGTGCTGAAGAGCGGCGTCATGGGCGTGGGTTGGACCAACGTCTTTCAGGGCGTGCTGATGATGGGCCTCGCGTGGGCCTTTGGTTTGTGGCTGCCCTACAAGCTGTACGGTGGCGTGGGGCCGATGTTCGAACGCATCGACGAGGTGCGCCCTGAGCTGCTCTCTGCGCCCGGCACGAAGTCGTGGCAGTGGTTCATCTCTGCGGGCGTGATCTCGATGATCGGCTTTGGTTGCTGGCCGCATCTCTTCATGAAGGCCTTCTCGGCCCGCGACGACCGCACTCTGCGCCGCACGGTCGTGTTCTATCCGACCTTCATGGTGTTCCTCGTGCCGATCTTCTTGATCGGCTTCGCCGGTGTGCTGTTCCCGACTCCTCCGCCGAGCCCGGAACAGGTGCTGCCCCACATGCTGATGAGCCTCGATCTGCCCGCTGTGATCGTCGGGCTGTTCTGCGCGGGAGCACTCGCCGCGGGCATGTCGACTGGCGACGCGATCGTCCATGCGTCGGCTTCCATCCTCGTGCGAGATGGTTGGATCACGGCGCTCGGGCGCAAGCTCACGTCCACGCAGGAACGGCGCTGGGTGCGCGTCTTCGTGGTGGTCTTGATGCTGGTTTCGTATGTCCTCGCGGTGTTCTACGAGGGCGATCTGGTCTCGCTGCTCCTCTACGCCTACGGACCGATCGCTCAGTTTCTCCCTGGAATGTTGATCGCGCTGTGCGCGCGGCGTCGCGACGGAGTGGCCGTGCACATCGCGATGCTCGTGGGCGTGGCGGCGTGCGTGACGCTGAAGGCCATGCCGGAGTGGAGCCCATGGGGACTACACGAAGGCATCGTCGGGCTCGGGCTCAACGTGGCGGTGCTCGGCGTGCTGTACGCCGCTCGACGGGGATCCGTGCTCAGCGCGCGCTCTTGAAGCAACGCGCGAGCGTGAGGTCCTGATCGCGGTAGGAGCTTTGCGAGCGCCCTTCGGCGTAGAGGCGCTCGGGGACTCCGCTCGAGCGATAGAAACGAAGGCGGAAGAAGACCTGTCCGTCCTCGACGAGGAACGGCACGTCGTGGGCGCGCACTTCCAGCACCGCGGCGGTGCCCATGCGGCCGCCGGCGGTCGTGTCGCGCCAGCCGAAGCCGTTGTCGAAGAAACCGGCGTAGTTGTTGCGCATCTCACCGACGTCGACGTCGACGGGCAGCATCTCGGCTGCGAGGTGAGGCGGAATCACGACGCGCTCGCGGCTGGCGAAGATGTAAAAGCTGCCGGGCGAGAGGATGCAGGTTCCGTCCTTGGCGAACACCGGCTCCCAGAAGTCGCGCGGGTCGTGCGCGCCCTCGCGCGAGAAATGCACGACGCCCGTGTGGTGTTGGGCACGCCAGCCGGCGGGGTCGCGACCTGCGAGACCGAGTCGGAGCTCGATACCGCCCTCGTCGTCGAAGCGTACCTGCTCGATGGGCACGGGGCGGTCGCCTTCCCAGCACAGCGGGGTGCGCTCGTACTCGGAGCGCAGCTCCTCGCGAGTCAGGGCCGGATCGCCCTGCGAGAGGCGCAGTTGGCAGAGCCGGTCGCCGCGCTTGAGGCGCACGGGGAAGGAGAGCGGAGAGACCTCGAGCCAGAGCTTGCCGCGGTACCCCGCGGGCGCCTCGTTGAAGCGCGGGTGACCCGGGACGAGCACGCGCGTGAAGAGGTCGCAGCGTCCGGTGGAGCTGCGCGGGTTGAACGACGCACTCACGTCCGGCGGGAGGGCGAGCTCCTCTTCGAGCGGGACGAGGTAGACCAAGCCTTTTTCGAGCACCGCGCCCTCACCACCGAGCCACAGGCGACTCGTCTCCAGTTGCTCGAGGCGCTCTTCGAGCGGGGTCGATCCGGGGAGAAAGCCTGCGCGAATACGCGAGGCGAAGGCTCCCAAGCGCAGGTCGAGGCTCGCGGCCTGAAGCTGGGCTTCGGCGATCGCGGGTGCGCCGGAGCTCGGGCGCACCAGCGAACCAAAGCGCGCGCGGAGGTCGCGGTCGACGAGGAGCTGACCGCGATCGGACATGGGCTGGCTCATGGGGGGCAGAGAGGATGACGTCGAACGCCGCCGCGGGAAAGGCCTTGGACGAGCAGTCTCGACGCTAGCCGCAGCCCGCGCCCCTGCGGGCCTCCGCGACGATGCGCTCGGCGTCCTCGACCCGCCGCCCGGCGAGGACGAGCACCTCGGAGCTCACCTGCAGGGAGCCTTCGACCTCTTGGGCGACGACGTGGGTCGCGCCCGCGGCTCGCAGGCGCGGGACGTCGGCGCGGAGTCGTGCTCGTGCCGTGATCGGGACCCCGGGGTTCATGCTGCGCACAGCCCGGACGGCTCGAACGGTGGCGTCCGGATCATTCAAGAGGATCGCGACCTGCGCTGCGTGGCGCACGTGGACGCGCTCGAGCAAGTCCGAGTGCGTGACGTCGCCGAACTCGATCGGTTCGCCACGCTCGCGCGCGAAGCGAACACGCTCGATGGATAGATCGAGGATCTCGTAGGGGAGCTCGGCGGCGCGCAGCGCGCTGGCGAGGAGCTCCCCTCCGACTCCGAAGCCTAGGACCACGATGTGCCCCGAGCGCTCGCGTGTGACGCGCTCGGCGATCGGACGTGCGGCCAGCCAGCGATCGATAGGCCGCAGGCGTGCCGCGAGCCGTCCGAGGTGCGGCTTCAGGGATCCAACGAGCGGCGCGAGCAGCATGGTGATCACGCTGGCATTCAGAAACTCCGCCAGTTCGTGCTCGCTCTCGAGGCCGACGTCGAACCCGAGCTGGGCCAGAACGAAGCTGAACTCTCCGATCTGTGCCACGCCCGCACCCGCCAACAGCGCGACACGCACTGGCGCGCGCATCAGGAGCCCCGCGAGCGTGGCGAGTGCGAACTTGCCGAGCATCAGGCCGAGCGCGAGCAGGCCGACGAGCAGCCACTCGTCGCGCAGCACCTGAAAGTCGAGCAGCATCCCGAGCGAGACGAAGAACAGGCTCGTGAACAGGTCGCGCAGCGGAAGGACATCGGCGAGCGCCTGATGCCCGTACTCGCTGTCCGCGAGGACGAGGCCCGCGAGGAACGCGCCGAGCGACAGGGAGAGGCCCACGAGGCTCGTGGCCCAGGCAATGCCCGCGCACACGCCGAGGATGGTGAGCAGGAACACATCGCGACGCCCGGTCCGTGCGACGGCGCGCAGCACCGGCGGGAGCACGAAGCGCGCGAGGACGACGGTTCCCACCATCACGATGGCCGCCTTGCCGACGGCGAAGCTCACCGAGAGCGCGCTCGCCGTGCCGGCCGCGAGCATCGGCACGATCAGCATCATCGGCACGACGCACAGGTCTTGGAACAGGAGCACGCCCACCGTGAGCTGCCCGTGGGGGGCGCCTAGCTCGCCGCGCTCCGAGAGGCTGCGCAGAACGATCGCGGTGCTCGACAGCGCTACGAGGAACCCCGCGAAGAGTGCACGCTCCGGCGTGAAGCCCGCGAGCCGCGCGAGGGCGTAGATCGCGGCGGTGGTCAGGGCGACCTGCAGACCGCCGCCGACGAAGACCATGCGCGCGATGTGGCGCAGGCTTGCGAGGGAGAACTCGAGGCCGATCGTGAACAGCAGGAGCACGACGCCGATCTCGGCTTGCCGATCGACGTCCTCATTGCGGTCGACGAGTCCGAGGCCCGCTGGGCCGATCAGGGCCCCGGCGACGAGGAATCCCGCGATGGCCGGGAGACGCAGCCGGTGCAACAGGAGCACGGCCACGATGGCCGCCGCGAGGACCACTGCGAGGTCCAGTAGAAGATCCGCCCCGTGCACCGAGGGCAGGATGGCGTGGGCGCGCTGTCGGGGAAAGGGCCCCGAGGCGAGCGCGACAGGCTTTCCGCCATGGGTGGGGGGACACTATGCTCCTTGCCCCTAACTCCGAAGCGGAGCTTTCCCATGAAGCTGCACGAATTCCAAGCCAAGCAGGTGCTCGCCCGCTTCGGCGTCGCGACGCCGCGCGGCGTCGAGGCGCAATCGGTCGACGCCGCCGTGGCTGCGTACCACGCGCTCAAGTCCCCGGTCGCTGTCGTCAAGGCCCAGATCCACGCCGGCGGCCGCGGAAAGGCGGGCGGCGTCAAGGTTTGCAAGAGCGAGGCTGAGGTGAAGAGCGCCGCGGGCGCGATCCTCGGCAAGACGCTGATCACGCACCAGACGGGGCCCGAGGGCCAGCTGGTTCGGCGCCTGTGGGTCGAGGCCGGCAGCGCCATCGACAAGGAGTACTACATCGGTATCGCCGTCGACCGCGAGTCGCAGCTGCCGGTGATGATGGCGAGCTCCGAGGGCGGCATGGAGATCGAGGAGGTGGCCGCGAGCCATCCCGAGAAGATCCTGCGCGCCGCGTTCTCGCCGAAGACGGGCCTGTCGGCCGACGCCGCCGGGAAGCTCGCGGCGGGCATCGGCATCCCCGCTGGACTGCAGTCGAAGGCGGTGGCTTTCATGCAGGCGCTGGCCAAAGCGTTCTGCGAGCTCGACTGCTCGATCGCGGAGATCAACCCGCTCGTCACGACGAAGGACGGCGAGGTGGTGGCACTCGACGCGAAGATCAACTTCGACGACAACGCGCTCTTCCGCCACGAGGACCTGCTCGCGCTGCGCGACCTCCACGAAGAGCAGCCGCTCGAGATCGAGGCCTCGAAGTACAACCTCAACTACATCAAGCTCGACGGCTCCATCGGCTGCATGGTGAACGGCGCAGGCCTCGCCATGGCGACGATGGACGTCATCAAGCTCTACGGCGGCGAGCCCGCGAACTTCCTCGACGTCGGCGGCGGCGCGAGCGCGGAGCAAGTGACCGCCGCGTTCAAGATCCTGCTCGCCGACCCGAACACCAAGGCGATCCTCGTCAACATCTTCGGCGGCATCATGAAGTGCGACGTCATCGCGCAGGGCGTCATCACCGCCGCGCGCGAGGTCAAGCTCTCGGTCCCGCTGGTCGTGCGGCTCGAAGGCACCAACGTCGAGCTCGGCCGCAAGATGCTGCAGGAGTCGGGGCTGCCGATCATCACGGCGGGCAACCTCGACGACGCCGCCCAAAAGGCCGTCGCGGCCATCGCCAAGAAGTAGGAAGGAGCGATCCCCATGAGCGTCCTCGTCGGCAAGCACACGCGCCTGATCTGCCAAGGATTCACCGGCAAGAACGGCACCTTCCACTCCGAACAGGCCATCGCCTACGGAACCAACTTGGTCGGCGGCGTGACCCCCAAGAAGGGCGGCACGAAGCACTTGGACCGTCCGGTCTTCGACACCTGCAAGCAGGCCGTCGACGCCACCGGCGCGAACGCGACCATGATCTACGTGCCCGCGCCCTTCGCGGCCGCGGCGATCCTCGAAGCCGCCGACGCGGGCATCGAGACGATCGTGTGCATCACCGAGGGCATCCCGGTGCTCGACATGGTCAAGGTGATGGAGAAGCTGCGCGGCTCGAAGTCGCGCCTGATCGGCCCGAACTGCCCCGGCATCATCACGCCGGGTGCCTGCAAGATCGGCATCATGCCGGGCTACATCCACAAGCCGGGCCGCATCGGCGTCGTGTCGCGCTCGGGAACGCTGACCTACGAAGCCGTTTGGCAGCTCACCAGCCGCGGCATCGGCCAGTCGACGTGCATCGGCATCGGTGGCGACCCGGTGAACGGAACGAACTTCGTCGAAGCCCTCACGCTCTTCAACAACGACCCCGACACGCTCGGGATCATCATGATCGGCGAGATCGGCGGCAGCGCCGAGGAGCAGGGCGCCGAGTTCATCCAGAAGCACGTGAAGAAGCCGGTCGTCGGATTCATCGCGGGCGCCACCGCGCCTCCGGGCCGTCGCATGGGCCACGCGGGCGCGATCATCTCCGGCGGCAAGGGCACGGCGAAGGAGAAGTACGCCGCGCTCGAGCGTGCGGGCGTCACCTGCAGCCCGAGCCCGGCGCGGCTGGGCGAGATGATGGAGAAGCGCCTCGCCGAGATGGGCCTCTTGGCCGCTGCGCGCGGCTGATTCGCGCCCGATGTCGTTCCGACCCCGCGCGGGCCCCGCATCGGGCTCGCGCGGGGTCAGTCTTTGGGCCGTGCCGCGAAGACGACCTTGTCGGTGAGCCAAGGGATCGAGCGCACGTGCACGACACGCGTCGTTTCGAGTCCTGCGTCGGACAGCAGCGCGCGGAGCTCGTCGACGCTCTGCGCGCTCGGCGCCTTGCTCCGCAATCCGACGCGATGGCGTAGGTGGCCCAGCGCCACGCGCAGCGAGCGGCTGTGGCGGAAGTCGACGATGACCCCGACGCGCGCGACACGGGCCAATTCACGCAAGAACGCGGCCCGCAGCGACGGATCGCGCAGGAGGTGCATCAGGCGGATGCAGAGCACCAGATCGAAGCTCTTGTTCGGCAGCGGGAGTCGCGCGAGGTCGGCCTGCGCGACTCGGGCGTGCGGGTGCTTGCGGCGCGCCTCCCCGAGCATCGCCAAGGAAGCGTCCATGCCGACGTAGGACACCTCGCGCGTCGCGAAGAGGGCCGTGAAGCGTCCCGTTCCGCACGGCACGTCGAGCACGCTGCGGACCGGCGCGAGCGAGTCGAGCGCCGTGAGGATCGCACGGTGCTGTCGACGATCTCGGCCCGGCCCGCGGAGCCCGGACCAACGGTCGTCGTAGCGTTGGGCGAGCTCGGAGTCGCCGTAGGACGCGAGCTTGCGGCGCTGTGCTTCCTCGGGATCCACGCGGGTGGCATCGTAGCGACCATGTGGACGCCGGTTCGCACCGACGATGGTTCTTGGACTCTGCGCCAAGAAGAGCTTGCTCAGACGTGCCACTCGACGAGCGGCGCGTGGGAGCAGGCGCGGCTGCGCTACGCGGGGCCATGCCGACTCCGCGAGCTCGCGCTGGAGCGACCGGTGGTGCGCTTGCTCGACATCGGCACGGGCTTGGGGCTGAACCTCGCGGCGGCGCTCGCCGCGCTGGAGGGCACGGGAGCCCGCCTGCAGGCCGTGAGCTTCGAGGTCGATTCCAGCGTGTTCGGAGCGGCACGGAAGCTCTCCGAGTGGCCTGCGGACGCGGCGCCGTTCGTGGAGCGTGTTCAGCGCTGCATCGCTTGTTCTTCCGACGAGTCGTTGGAGCTGCACCTCGAACTCGGAGATGCGCGCGAGTCCCTTCGGCGCGTCGAGCGCTTCGATTTCGATGCGGTGTTCCTCGATCCGTTCTCGCCGCAAGTCGCGCCGGACCTGTGGGGGGAGTCGTTTCTGTTCGAGGTCGCGCGCCGCATGGCGCCGCACGCCGTGCTCTCGACCTACTCTGCGGCCTTCTCCGTACGGCTCGGCCTCGCCCGCGCGGGGCTGCGCGTGGGGCGGGGGCCGCGCGTGGGGCGCAAGAACGAGGGCACGCTCGCGAGCGCCCGAGCCGATCTGCCGCCGCTCGAGCCTCGCCTGCAGCGCCGGATCGAGCGCCGCTCCTGCGGCTCACCCTGACCTTGTTTTGACCCTCCCTTGCGAATTCATGCTCGTCTTCGCGTAGAATCCGGAGCCGACGCGTTTCCCTCGGACCTCTCCGAACCCACAGGACTCCCCATGCTGGCCCTCCTCGGCAATCTTAGCTTCCCCGAGATCCTGATGATCACCCTGATCGCGCTGCTCCTCTTCGGCGCGCGCAAGCTGCCCGAGCTGGCGCACTCGATGGGCTCGAGCGTGCAGGCCTTCAAGAAGGGCATGCGCGACGGCGCGGAAGACGCCCACAAGGCCGAAGAGAAGCCCAAGACCGACGGGCACTCCAACAACGCTCACCACTGAGCGCTGGCGGACGCCCAGGTCGTGGATCGATCTCGGGTGACGGGCCTGCTCGTATGCGGTGGCGAAAGCCGTCGCATGGGGCGCGACAAGGCTCTGATGGAGTTGGAGGGGCGTGCGCTCATCGAGCGGCCCCTCGCTGCGCTGCGCGATGTCGCGGAGGAGGTGTGGCTCGCGAGTGGTGTCGGGCCGCGCTACGAGCATCTCGGGCTGCGCTGCGTGTTGGATAGCGAGCCCGGCTCTGGGCCGCTCGCGGGGCTCGCATCCGGACTGCTGGAGTGCCGCACGCCGTGGATGGCGGTGCTCGCTTGCGATCTGCCGCGTGCGGATGCAGTCACGCTGCGCGGGTTGCTGCAGCGCGCCGAGGCCGGCGGGTGGGACGCAGCCCTTTTGGGGCTCGCCAGAGGATCTCAGCCTCTCTACGCGGTCTATCGGGCGGCCTCTTGCGCACCTGCCGTCCGAGCGGCGCTGCGCGCGGGCGAGAGGCGCATGGTGTCGTTCCACGGGGGGCTGCGGGTCGTTTCGGTCGCCGCGGTCGAGCTGGGCGGCGCCGCCGAGCGCGCGGGCATCAATCTCAACACGCCAGAAGATCTCAGGTCACTGGAACAGGAACGGCGTTCGGCCGACACAATGGACGCGCCATGAGCTCGCCCTCCGTCCAGCTTCAGGAACTGATCGCACCCGTCGCCGACGGGATCAAGCGCATGCGCGAGACGATCGCGCACGAGCTCTCCGAGCAGTCTCCGGCGGTGCGGGAGATGGTGGAGCACGTCGGGCGCTTCCAAGGCAAGCAGCTGCGCGCGGCGCTGGTGCTCCTCTCGGGTGAGGCGACCTCGAACACGACCGACGAGCATCCGACGATCGCGGCGGTGGTCGAGATGATTCACCTCGCGACCCTCGTGCACGACGACGTGCTCGACGGGGCCGAAGTGCGTCGCCGCGTGGCCTGCGTCAACCACCGCTGGGACAACCAGACGGCCGTGCTGCTCGGGGACTTCTTGTACGCGCGGGCGTTTGCCGTCTCCACGGACCTGTCCTCGCGCCTTTGCAGTCGCGTGCTCTCCGAAGCGACGCGGCGCATTTGCGCGGGGGAGATCGAGCAGGCCGCGGGGCGCTATGACTTCGAGGCGACGCAGACGCGCTACGAGTGGATCGCGGGGGCGAAGACGGCCACGTTGTATGCCGCGGCGTGCGAGCTCGGCGCGCGCTACCCGGGCGGTCGAGACGAGCTCGGCGCCAAGATGCGCCAGTTCGGCTGGGACCTCGGGCTCGCCTTCCAGATCATCGACGACTGCCTCGATCTGACCGCGACGGAAGCCGAAGTGGGCAAGTCCGTGGGGACGGACGTCGAGGACGGCAAGGTCACGCTGCCGGTGCTCTGGACGTACTCCCGCGCCAGCGAGGCGGAGCGCGCAGCGATCCGCGACGTCTACACGACGCCGGGCCTCACGGACCGTGTCTCGCACCTGCGGCGGGTTTGCAAGCTCGACGCGGGGGTGGAGTTCGCGCGCAAGCGTGCCGATGACCTGATCGCGTCCGCGCTCGAGAGCGTTCGGACCCTCCCGCCGAGTCCGGCGCGGCGCTCGCTCGAGAACATCGCCTCGTTCGTGCTCGCCCGCAGCTGGTAGGGACGAAAGCGGCTGCGGGTCGCCGGAGCGAGCGCTATCGTGCGCGCCTCCACACGCTCTTCCGGCAACGACTTGGACCCGCAGGCACATGATCGAGACCCGTGCGCGCATCATCGATGGCAAGGCTTCCGCTCAGCTGGTTCGCGCGCGCGTGCGAGAGCGCTGTGATGCGCTCAAGCAGCGCGGAGTGACCCCCGGGCTTGTCGTCGTGCTCGTGGGGGAGGATCCCGCGAGTCAGGTCTACGTCAAGAACAAGGACAAGGCCGCGACCGAGGCGGGTTTCGCGGTGCGCACGCTGCGGCGGCCCGCGACGATCTCGCAGGGCGAGCTGCTCGCGCTCGTTCGCGAGCTCAACGGCGACCCGAGCGTCCACGGGATCCTCGTGCAGCTGCCGCTGCCGAAGGGCTTGGACTCCGACGCCATCGTCCGGGCGCTCGATCCAGCCAAGGATGTGGACGGACTCCACCCCGAGAACGTCGCGGCGCTCGCGATGGGGGCGCCGGGGCTCGTTCCTTGCACCCCGGCGGGCTGCATCGAGCTGTGCGACCAGCTCGGCGCGAAGCTCGCGGGCAAGCGCGTGGTCGTGATCGGACGCTCGATGCTCGTGGGCAAGCCGTTCGCGCTGCTCGCGCTCGCTCGCGACGCGACGGTGACGATCTGCCACAGCAAGACCGCCGATCTTCCAGCGGTGTGCCGCGAAGCCGACGTGCTCGTGGCCGCGGTGGGGCGCCCGGAGATGGTGAAGGCCGACTGGATTCGACCCGGCGCGATCGTGCTCGACGTCGGCATCAATCGGCTCGCCGACGGGCGGCTCGTGGGCGACGTCGACTTCGCTGGGGCGAGCGCGGTCGCCGGGGCGATCACTCCAGTGCCCGGCGGCGTCGGTCCGATGACGATCGCGATGTTGATGGCGAACACGCTCACCGCCGCCGCGCGCCGCAGCGGGCACTTGGATCTGGCGTACGGCCGCTAGAGCCCCCGCGACATGGCGTACGTCGATCCCGCAGACACGGCCGGTCAGTTTGCGCTCCCGCGCATGACCTCGGTCGTGAAGGCGCTGCTCGTCGTCAACGTGGCGCTCGCGCTGCCGTTCCTCTTTCTCTACGACGCGGTTCCGTTCGTTGCGCAGGTTCACAACGCGCTGGCACTGAACGCGCCGATGTGGCGCGAACTCGCGCCGTGGTTCCCCTTGTGGCAGGTCTTCACCTATGGATTCCTGCACAGCGCCCACGAGCCGATGCACCTCTTGGGCAACCTGATCGGCTTGTATTTCTTCGGGACGTGGCTCGAGAGCCTGCTGGGACCTAGGCGGTTTCTGCTCATCTATGGCCTTGGCATCGTCGTGCCCGGCGTGCTGCAGCTCTTGGTCGCTCTCCTCTTCGGCCAGAGCCTGCCCGTCGTCGGTGCGTCGGGCGCGGTGCTCCTGCTCGTCGTCGCCATGGCAACTCTGCGACCGCAGGCCATGGTGATCGTGCTGTTCATCCCCGTACGGTTGTGGCTTGTCGCAACAGTTTACGTGGGCCTCGACCTGTTCGGGCTCGTGCGTGGTGCGGTCGGCGTGGCGCACCTCGTCCATTTGGCCGGTGCGGCGCTGGGTTTCGCTCTCGCCAAGAGCGGTGCCCTCTGGTGGGACCCGTGGGCTGCCGCCGCGGCGCGCAAGGAGGCCCGCAGGCAGGCCAGCGCGGCCGAGGACGAGGCGCGTCTCGACCAGCTCTTGGAGCGGATCCACAAGCAAGGGATCGGCTCGCTCAGCGATCGGGAACGGGAGTTCTTGAAGCGGATGAGCGGCCGACGCAGCGGCGGATTGTGACCTGCTCGGGCGCGAGGCTAGACTCCTGCGTGCAGCCCGCGTCGGGTGATCGTTCGGAGGTGCCTTCGGCGACCACTTGGAGCTTAGGGCTGCCTGTAGAACCGCGCCCTGCGCGCTCCGCCCCATGATGCTCTCGACCCTCCTCGCGTGCCTCGGGTCTGTCGCACCGCTCTCCCCGACCGCCGCGCCCTCGGCGGAGCCTGTCGCCGTCGCTGCGGTGCAGGACCGAAACGCGGAGTTCAAGAGCAAGCTCCGGCCTCAGATCGCGATCCGCAACTACGACGAGGTCACCAAGCTTCTCAAGTCGTACCAAGACGAGGCGGTCAACTACGTCGACGAGCTGGCCGCGCAGATGGCCTCCGCGAACTCCGATGAGATCGAGAAGGAGTTCGAGATGCTGACCAAGTGCTGGAAGGACGCCTTCAAGAGCGACTTCGTCAGCAAGATCTATGTGTATCACTCGACGCTGGCGACCGACCCCCAGAATCGCAAGCAGCGCTACGTGCTGATCGACCAGTTCCGCACTTCGATGCAGAAGTTCGAGTCGAACCGCAACGGCGCGAAGGAGGGCCCGGCCTTCGAGCTGTGCTCGGCCGAGTTCGTCGCGATCACCGACGGCTTTGTGGCGATCGGCGACTACTTCATGGCGGCGCGGACCGCGAGCGCGGTGGCGATCTGTCACGACGTCACGTACCGCGCGAAGGGGCAGGAGGACCTGAAGAAGACCTGCGAGTACTACGGCAAGGCGACCGAGTACTTCGAGAAGATCGACCTGAAGCACAACTTCTACACCCAGTGCAAGCAGCGCTGGGAGTGGCTCGTGCGCGAGGGCTACGGGGCGCCCGCACCCGCGGACCCGAACGCTCCGACGCCTCCGGCGCAGCCGAAGCTGGAGCCCGCGGCCGCGCCGGTCAGTGCCACGACCGCCTTCGAGGCGCTGAAGACGCTCGACGACGTCCAGCGGCCGATCTACAACGCCGACGACATCTACGCGATCTGGCCGATCGTTCCGCTCGGCGCGAAGGGTAGCTCGGGCGTCTTCCAGTCGTTGGAGAAGGGGCCGCTCGTCTTGCGGACGGAACCTTCGAAGGTTGCCCTCGACTTCGACCGCGACGGTACGGCGGACAAGGTGATTCCGATCACCGGCAACGCGGCGGTGGTGGACTTCGAGCTCGGGGACGGCGCCGAGAAGCGCCGCTGGGCCTTCGTCTTCAGGACCGGCATCCAGCAGGACGTCTTCCAAGGCCTGCAGACCAACCTGCAGCCCGACGATCTGCAGATGCGCTTCTACGTGCTCAATGCCGGCAGCGTGACCGCGAGCGTCAACGGCGTGCCGCTGCGCGTGATCGACGACAACATGGATGGCGTCTACGGCAGCGCTCCGAAGCCTTTTTCCTACGGAGGCCTGTCGGACGGCATCTACCAGTACGAATACGACTGCATGGTCGTCGGCGCCTCCAAGCGTGCGCGTCCGTGGAGCAAGTACGCGGACTTCAACGGCGCGTGGTACCAGCTCGAGAGCCAAAAGGGCGGCACGACGATTCAGGCAACGCCGATGACGCTCGATACGGGCACCCTCAAGCTCGACTTCAAGGGGCCGGCGCCGACATGGCTGATCCTGAAGGGCATCGACAAGCTCGACGGCTGCTACTTCGACATCGTCGACCCCGCCAAGAAGCCGGTCAGCGTCCCTGCAGGCACGTACGAGTTGTTCGCGGGCGAGCTGCGGCAGGGGAAGAAGGCGCAGACGATGAAGTGTTTGATCGTGCCGGGCAGCGACACCAAGAAGTGGGTCGTGAAGGCCGGCGCGGAGACCGTCGTCACGCTCGGCGGTCCCTTCAAGCTCGACTTCGCGACGGAGCTCTCCGACGAGGCCGTCACCGTGAAGGGCAAGAGCGTCGCCATCCTCGGCTCGGCGCGCGAGCGCTACGAGCGGCTGTGGAACTGCGTGCCGCGTCCTGAGGTCTCGATCCGCAAGGCCGGCGCGAAGAAGGGCGGCAAGCCGGAGAAGATGGGCGTCGTCCTCGACCTCCTCGAGCGCAAGGAGGATGGCAGCTACAAGTACAGCGAGATGGACACGTGGCGTCCGGTCGACAGCGCCTTCAAGATCGAGAAGGGCGAGAAGGTCGAGCTCCAGCTGTTGGAGAAGAAAAACAAGCTGTTCGGCGAACTCGAGAGCGACTGGCGCTGATCGCGCTTCTCTCCACGCACTCCACCCAAGCCTCCCCGCAACGCACCGATGCTCGACCTCAAGTTCATTCGCCAGAACCCGCAAGCCGTCCTCGAAGGCGCCCGCAAGAAGCGTATCCAAGTCGACGTCGAGGGGCTGCTCGCAGCGGACGCCGCCGCGCGCGGGCTTCAGACGGAGGTGGACGCGCTGCGTGCGCGTCAGAACGCCCTCTCGAAGGAAGTGGGCAAGGCTTCCGCCGCGGACCGTCCCAAGCTCATCGCCGAGGTGAACTCGTTCAAGACGCAGCTCGGCGAGCTCGAAGGCAAGTTGCGCGACGCGCAGGCGGACGTCGATGCTCGCCTCCTGCGCATTCCCAACGTCCCGGCCGAGGGCGTTCCCGAGGGCAAGGACGACACAGAGAACGTCGAAGTGAAGCGTTGGGGCGAGCCGCGCAAGTTCGACTTTGCTCCACGCGACCACGTGGCACTCGCCGAGGCGCAGGGTTGGCTCGAGATCGAGCGCGCCGCGCGCATCTCGGGCTCACGCAACTACGTCTTGAAGGGCGATCTGTCGCTCCTCGAGGGCGCTGTCATGCGCTATGCGCTCGACGTCATGGTGAGTCGTGGCTTCACGCCCCTCACGGTGCCGACGCTCGTTCGCAGTCAGGTGATGGTGGGCACGGGCTACTTCCCTGGCGGGGAAGAGCAGGCCTATCGCACGGACAGTCGAGATGACCTGTGCCTCGTCGGCACGGCCGAGGTGCCGGTCACGGCGTTGCATCAGGACGAGGTTCTCGCGTTGAGCGACCTGCCGGTGCGCTACGTAGCGCTGTCCTCCTGCTATCGCCGCGAAGCGGGCGCGGCCGGTCGCGACACGCGTGGCCTCTACCGCGTGCACCAGTTCCAGAAGGTGGAGCAGGTGGTGCTCGACATCGCCGATCCCGAGCGCTCGATCGAGCACCATCGCTCGATCGTGGACAACGCCGAGTTCGTCCTGCAATCGCTGGAGATTCCGTACCGCATCGTCAACGTGTGCGGCGGGGATCTCGGCGCGCCGCAGATTCAGAAGTACGACATCGAGAGCTGGATGCCTTCACGCGGCGGATACGGCGAGACGCACTCCGCGTCCCGCTTCCACGACTATCAGTCCCGGCGGCTCAACCTGCGCTACCGCGACGCGGAGGGCAAGGTGCGCTTCTGCCACACGCTCAACAACACGGTCGCCGCGAGCTCGCGCATGCTGATCTGCGTTCTGGAGAACCACCAATGCGCGGACGGAACGGTTCGCGTTCCCAAGCCGCTGCAGTCGTACCTGCAGGGTCGCTCGACGCTCGGCAAGCCGCTGGCGTGAGTCCGGCAAGCGGCTCAGCCGCCGCCGCGAGTTCCTCCTCCGCCGCCGCCCACCGGGGCGCCTTGGGCGCCACCGACGCCGCCGCCGCGCGTGGAACCTCCGCCCGTGCCACCGCCACGGCCTCCGCCTCCCTGGCCTCCGCCGCCGGGCATTCCTCCACCGCCGCCACCGTTTGCGTTGTTGTTGGCATTGCCCGCGGAGCTGTTGTCCTGCGCGGCAACCATCGCGGGTACGACGGGAACGGGCTGGATCTCGAGCTGAGTGAGCAGATCCTCGCTGAAACGCACGATGCGCGTGTAGGTCACGATGCGCTTGTCGACCGGGGCGATGCGCAGCTGCTCATGGCTCAAGCGCGGAGCGAGCTCGAGCGTGAGGCGGATCTCGATGCGTCGGGGTAAGCCGGTGTGCTCCTCGTCATCACCCCAGTCGTCGATGCCCTCGACATCCTGACCATCTTCTTCGTAGATCTGGATCTCGAAGTTTTTCACGTGGTCGTGAAGGAACGTGTACGTTCCGCCGTCGAAGGGCTCTTCATCGATGCCGAAATCCTCGCGGCGATAAAGCTCGAGGAACTCGTCGTCGCTGGGCGAGAGCCGCAGCGCGTAGCCGACCTCGTTGACGTCGGCGCGCACCAACCGACGGTCGGCCTCGGTGAGGACCACGCTGTCGGTCGTCGTGACGAAGTCGACTCGATCCGCATCGCGTCCGAGCAGCACGCGGTTCTTCACGCGTAGGGACTGATCGGCTTCTCGGTCGTAGAGGAAAATGCCGCGCAGGTCCCGCTCGATGAGGTCCATGATCGCGGGCCCCGCGAGCTGGGTCTCCTGAATGTTGTGGATCGTGTCGCGGCTGATGCGCGTCGCTTCGAGGAGCTGTGTCAGCGCCAGCATGATCCCGCTGACGATCATGAGGGCCACGAGGACTTCAACCAGACTGAACGCCGCGCGCGCAGAGCGAGCCGTAGCCATTGCGAGTCGTTTCACTTGCGCGTCCCCCCGCTGGTGCCAGTACCTGTGCCGCCCGAGCGCCCACCGGTCGTGCGATTGCCGCCGGTGGTGCCGCCAGAGTTGTTTTGGTTCGAGGACGAGCCGCTCTCTGCAGCAGCGGCCTCTTCGTCGGCCGCGGCTTCCTCGGGGTGAAGCTGTCGCCAGGGCAGCCAGCGCTCGAGCGTGTACTCGTTGCGCATCTCCTGCACCTTGGGGAAGGTCACCTTGATCTGGATCTTCTCGTACGCCTTGTCCTCTTCCTCGTCCTCGCCCTCGGAGGCGCTGCTCGAGTCCTCGGCGCGCTTCTCACGCTCGCGGCGGTCGCGCTCGTACTGCCAGTTGTCGAAGGCGCGCTGATCCGTGGGATCCGGGCGGAAGTTCTCATCGCCGAGCACGACTTCGAAGGAGAAGTCCGGATAGCCCTCCTCGGCGTAGGTCCCCTCGATGCGTTCGTCGTCGATGTCATCGGCGAACTGCCCGGACTCGATCTGCCCCAAGGTCAGAAGGGCGAGCTCGCGCGAGAGCTTCAAGTTGCGCGAGTAGGCGGCGTTGAGCTTGCTCGCGTTGAGCACCTGCAGCATCCACGCGAGGGCGAGGCCGATCAGCGCGATCGTGACGGCGACCTCAGCTAGCGTGAAACCCTTGCGGCGCGTGGGTGAGCTCATTGAAAGTCCCGATCCTCCGGCGGACGCCGTTGGAACTCGCCGTCGTGGAACTGAATGAGCCCGGTCAGCGCCTGCACCTCGATCGTGTACACGTTCTCGAAGGGCTTTTGAAGCAAGGCGATGGTGTGATCGCTGGCGCTGCCGCGTGCGTCGAAGCGCACCTCGCAGCGACCGCGGTTGATCACTTGGCCGCTGATCGTAATCGACTGGAACTCGACGCCCTCGGGCAACTCGTGCCAGTCGAGCGCCATGCGCTCTTCGTCGTTGACGGCGAGCCCACCGACTCCGCCCGCCCGAAACGGCGTGATGACGCGGTAGCCGCGCGGGTGGCCGTCTTCGGCCTCGAAGTAGTACTCGATGCGGAACTCTGCGCCGCGAGCGACGGCGTCGGAGCGCGTCTCCTGCAGGGTGGAGGCAAGCTCGCGAACGGCCGAGTTCAGCCGCGTGCGCGGGAGCAGCGCCTCCCAAGTGACGTACACGAGCGTCGAGAGCAGCGCGAGGACGAGGATGGCCAGCATCAGCTCGATCAGGCTGAAGCCGGCCCTCCGTTCGCTGTCGCGCCGCCCGAACGCCATGCGCTCACTTCTCCTTGTTGCGCATCGTGAAGTTGTCGAGGTCTGCGTCGTCGCCCTCGCCACCCGGCTGTCCGTCCTTGCCGTAGCTGATGATCTTGGGCGTGCTGCCCGCCGACGCAGGCTCGTAGACGTAAGGGTTGTTCCACGGGTCGTTGGGGACCGAGGTGAAACCCTTGAGGAAGGTGCGGCCGTTGTCGTCCGGCGTCACGAGGATCTCGAGGTTGTCCGGGTAGCGGCCGCCGTTCTCGATCGCGAAGGTGTCGATCGCCTGTTCGAGTGCGGCGATATCCATCTCGGCCTTCTTCTTCTGCGCGAAGGTCAGACGGTCGAGCAAGTTCGGCACGACGAAGGTCGCGATCAGTCCGAGGATCACGATCACGACCATCAGCTCGGCGAGCGAGAAACCGGCGCGCGCGCGGCGTGCCTTGGAGCGGAGAGAGAGCTTCATGGAGGGTTCGCCGCGACAGGCGCGGCTTCTAGGGGCCTTGGACGACCGAGATCACTGGATCTGCCCGACCTTGAGGATCGGGAGAACGATCGAGATGACGATGTAGCCGACGATCAGGGCGAGGAACACGATCAAGATCGGCTCGAGCACGCTCGTCAGACGCGCCGTGGTGATCTCGATCTCCTCGTCGTAGGCGGCGCCGATGCGATCGAGCATCTGCTCGACCTCGCCGGATTGCTCGCCCACTTGGACCATGTAGCACACGACGGCAGGGAACGCGCCGGAAGCGCGCATCGGGGTGCCGATGTCGGTGCCCTCGACGATGCGCGAGCGGATCAGCTCGGTGGCGTCCGAGATCACGCGATTGCCGACGACGTTGCGCGTGATCTCGAGGCTCTGCACGACCGGAACGCCGGACTGCAGGAGCGTCGAGAGCGTGTGAGTGAAGCGCGCCACAGCCTGCTTGCGCAGGAGATCGCCGAGCACCGGCAGTCGCAGCAGCGTGCGGTCGATCCACAGGCGCCCCTTGCCGTTGCGCCGATAGATGCGCTCGAAGGTGAACGAAACCGCGCCGATCAGGAGCGCGCCGGCCCACCAATAGCCTTTGAACAGGTCGCTGATCAGGATCAGCACCCGCGTTGGTCCGGGCAGGGTCTGGCCCGTGTCCGTCAGCATCGCCGTGATCTTGGGCACGACGAGGGTCATCAGGATGCTGACGACGATCACGCCGATGCCGACCATCATCGCCGGGTAGGTGAGCGCGCTCACCACCTTGCGACGCAGCGCGCGCTGCGCCTGCATGTAGTCCGCGAGGCGCGTGAAGACGACGTCGAGGTTGCCCGTCGCCTGACCTGCGCGGACCATGTTCACGTAGAGGTCGTTGAACCACGCGCGATGCTCGGCCAGCGCGTCGGCCAAGGACGCGCCTTGGCTCACGCGCTCGCGGATCTCGCGAAACATCGTCTGCGCCTTGCGGTGCTCGGTCTGCTCGATCAGCGCCTTGAGCGCCTCGATCAGCGGGATACCCGCGCCGAGCAGCGTGCCGAGCTGGCGAGTGGCCGCTGCGACGATCTCCAAGTTGGCGGACGAGGGGCCGGTGCTCGCCGCGCGAATGGCGTTGATTCGCGCAAAGACGCTCGGACCCTTGGACTTACCGGCGCCCGAGGTGGCCGGCGTCCGCTGCCCGCCGCGGAGCTCGCTGATCTCGCTGACGAGCACATTGTCCCGTCGGAGCTTGGCACGCGCGTCGCGCGCCGTGTCGGCGTCGATGATCCCTGTCGTCGTGCCACCGCCGGCGACGTACGCCTTGTACTGGAAGATCGGCATGGGGGACCTAGCCCATGTCCAGCTGCGTCACACGCAGCACCTCGTCCGGCGTGGTCTGGCGCGAGCGGATCTTGTCGACACCGTCGGCGCGCAGCGAGATCATGCCGTTCTCGACGGCCTTCTTCTTGAGCTGCGTCGCGTTGGCTCCGTTCATCACGAGGGTGCGCAGATCCTCGCTCATCTCCATGAACTCGTAGATCGCAGTCCGGCCCGCGTAGCCCGAGTTGAAGCACTCTTGGCACCCGGTTCCGTACGCGATCTGCCCACCGAGCTCCTCCGGGGTGAGCGCGAGCTTCTTGCACTTCGCCGCCCACTCGTCGTTGATCGGAATGATCACCTTGCAGTGCTTGCAGATCGTGCGCACGAGGCGCTGGGCGATCACCAGCACGATCGAGCTCGACACAAGATACGGCTCGACCCCTTGGTCGACGAGGCGGGTCACCGTGCTGGGAGCGTCGTTGGTGTGGACCGTCGAGAACACGAGGTGGCCCGTGAGCGCCGCGCGGATGGCGACCTCGGCGGTCTCCAAGTCGCGGATCTCACCGACCATCATCACGTCGGGGTCCTGACGCAAGAACGAGCGAAGTCCTGAGGCGAACGTCAGGCCCTTCTTGGCGTTGACCTGCACCTGACTGATACCCGGCAGCGAGTACTCGGCAGGGTCCTCGATCGTCAGGACGTTCTTCTCGGTCGTGTCGACCTCGGTAAGCGCCGCGTAGAGCGTCGTCGTCTTGCCCGAGCCCGTGGGCCCGGTGACGAGGATGATGCCGTGGTTGTAGCTCGAGTATTCCCGCAGCATCGCTTCGTTCTTCGCGCTGAGGCCGATCTCCTCGAGCGAGTAGAGCTTGGCGGTCTTGTCGAGCAGACGCATGACGATGCGCTCGCCCTGAGTCGTGGGGACCGAGCTGATGCGGACGTCGACTTCGCCGTCGCCGATCTTGATCGTCGCGCGGCCGTCCTGCGGCAAGCGGCGCTCGGCGATGTCCATCTTGCCCATGACCTTCACGCGGCTGACGATCGCTTCGAGCGCCTTCCGCGGGATCGGATCCATGTCGTAGAGGATGCCGTCGATGCGGAAGCGGACCTGCATTCGGTCCGGATAGGGGTGGAAGTGCACGTCCGACGCGCGCAGCTTCAGCGCCTGGAACAAGATCGTGTTGACGAGCTTGATGATCGGCGCCTTGTTCGAGGTGTCGAGGACGTCCTCGCCCTCCTCGATCTTCTCCGCGAGGCCCGCGATGTCGCCGTCCTCGGCGACGTCGGCCAGCGCCTCGTCGACACCGTCCGCCTTGTGGCGATAGGCGCGCGCGATGAGCTGCGTGATCTCCTGTCTCGGCGCGAGCACCGGCTCGACGTCGGCGCCGTAGAGCGCCGAGAGGTCGTCCATCGGGTGCGGATCGAGCGGGTTGCAGGTGGCAACTTTGAGGATGCCATCCTGCTCCTCGATCGCGACCAAGTTGTAGTTGCGCGCGAACTGGACCGGAATGCGCTGGATGAACGCCGCAGGGACCGGCAAGTCCTCGAGGGAGTCTCGGTACTCGAAGCCGAGGTGGAGCGCGTAGGCGCGCAGGAGCGCCGACTCCGCCAAATACTCCCGCTGGAGGATCACTCGGTCGAGGGAGTCGCCCGAGTCCGCCGCGAGCTTGCGGCACTCTTCGAGGCGCTCTCGCGAGAGCCCCGCGTCGACGAGCAGGTCGGACAGGCTGGCCACGGCGGTCTACTTCGGGTCCTTGGTGTCAGGCTGGGCTTGGTCGAGCTTCTTGGGGTCGGCGCCGACCATGTCCGGCGTCGTCTCACCGGAGCCGGGGCTGCGGAACAGCGGCACGTCGAAGCCGCCGAGGTCGACCGCGCCTTCGGACTTGCCGAAGTTGGGGTCGATGATGCGCACGCGGTCCGCCTCGATCTTTTCCGCGGCTTCGAGCTTGACCTTGTAGCTCATCTCCGCGAGGTCGGCGAAGTTCGGATCGCGCAGGATGTGCGGCGTCACGAAGAAGTACAGCGTTGTGCGCGTGTCGGAGTCCGTGTCGCGGCGGAACAGCGCGCCGAGCAGCGGGATGTCGCCGAGCCACGGGATCATCGAGCGCTGCTTGGTGTTGTTGTCGACGATGATGCCGCCGACCACCATGGTGTCGCCGTTGGGGACGTTGACCTGCGTCACGATCGTGCGCGTGATTCGCGGCGGGGGAATCGCGCCGCTCGCTTGGCCGAGGAAGTTGGCCACTTCGAGCGAGACCTGCAGGCGCAGGTAGCCGGAGGCGGAGATCGACGGAGAGATCTCCATCGTGATGCCTGCGCTCTGGTAGTCGTTGAAGTTCTGCTGCGTCTGACCGCCGACGCCCGTCGCCGTGATCTGCGTCGTCGGCTGCTCGTCGAGGGTCTTCACCGTCGCGCTGGTGTTGTTGGTGACCAGCACGCTCGGGATGTTGAGCACGTTGGTGTCCGTGCGGCCTTGGAGCGCGACGATCAGCGCGGGCAGGTTGAACGTGTCTCCATCGAGCAGGCCGGCGGTGATGCCCTGCGCGCCTTCGTTGGGAATGCGCTGGTCGAACACGCCGTCGCCGTCGGAGTCCTCGAACGACGACAGGCCGAAGCTCGTCAAACCGAAGCTTCCCGAGCCCGAGCCGGGGAGGTCGGCGCCGCCGAGCTCGACGCCGATGTCGAGGTTGTTCTGGCCCGAGAGCTCGATCAGCGCCGTCTCGATCAGAACCTGCTCTTGGCGGCGGTCGAGGCGCTGGATCAGCTCGACCACCTCTTCGTAGCGGCGACGGCTCGCGGCGATCAGCAGCGAGTTCGTGGTCTCGTCGGGGACGACGATGACCTCGTTGTCGCGGCTGGAGAGTCCTTGCGCTGCAGGCTGAGCGCCCGCGCGGCCGGCCTGACCACCTTGCGCGACGCGCGACGCGCCTTCGATGAAGTCCTCGAGCACCTCGGCGAGTTCCTCGGCCTTCGCGTGGTCGAGGGCATACACGTGGTACGTGCGCTCGGGTTCGACGACCTCGACGTCGAGGCGGGCGACGAGTTCCTTGATCGCCGTCATGTCCTCGGGCAGCGCCATGACGAGCAGCGAGTTGGTGCGCGGGTACGTGAGGATCTTCGACTCACCGCCGCCGGTGGAGATCTGGCCCGTGGCCCCCTGCGGATTCGCCTGACGCTGTGTCTGCGCCTCGCGCTTGCGCGCTTCGAGCAACTGCTCGAGGATGTCCGAGAGGTCCTCGGCGGCCGCGAACACGAGGGGAATCACCTCGAACTGCGGCGTGACGCCCGTGTCTTGGCCCGCGAGGTCGTCGACGAGCTTCAAGATGCGCGCGACCGACACGACCTGCGGCGCGAACCCGCGCAGCACGACGCTTTGCGTGTTGGCGACGGGCATGATCATCTGCTCGCTGCCCTGACCGCCGACGACGCCGCGCAGCGAGCTGCCGAGCGTGCGCACGTCCGTGTTCGGCAGGTGCAGCACGGTCATGATCTGCGTCGCGACTTGGTCGGCGTACTTGTCGAGCTCGTCCGGCAGGATGTAGATCGCCTCGTCCTTCAGCACCGCCTTGCCCGCAGCGGCCTGCGCAGGGCTCGAAGACTGGATCAGGAAGACGGCGAGGTGGTCGGGTCCGACCTTGGTGATCGTGAACCCGTGGATGAACATCAGGATCTGATAGAACTCGTAGAACTCCGCCTTCGGGATGCGCTTCTCGCCGAACATGCGCACCTTGGCGTCGAGCAGGGCGGGCTGAACCACCTTCTGGTCGAAGTTGAAGTTCTTTCCGGTGGCGACCTGGCACATCTTGGTCAGCCACAGGAGGTCGAGGGACTCACCCTCTTCGTCGAGATTGAGGATGTAGAAGTCGCCCGACTCCTGAATCTTGGGGACCGCACCCTGCGCGGAGCCCGTGCTGGCGGTGGTGGCCGTCGAGCCCGCACCCGTCGTCCCTGCGGGCAGCGTCCCACCACCTGCGGGCGCGGTCGCGTTCGCGCCACCGCGCGGCGCTCCCTGCCCGCGCGGGGGCTGCGAGCCGGCCGCAGCGGCGCCGTTGCGGCCGGGCTGGGCGGGCGGATTGCCTTGGACGGCCGCCGGCTGAGCGGGGACCGCTCCCGGCTGGCCCGCGCCGGGCTGGAGCGGCGGCTGGGCACCACGGGCGAAGCCGTCCACGGCCTCCTGCGCGCGCGCCTTGGCCTGTTCTTGCTGCTTTTGGCTCTGTTCCTTGGCCTGCTTCTCGGCGAGGTCCTGCTTGGCCGCGTCCTCGTCGCTCTGGGCGAACGTCGGGGAGGCGAAGGCCGCGGCGAGGCACAGGGGCAAGAGGACGGGGCGGCAGAGCGCAGTGGGGCGGCTCATCGGGTCGAGGTGTCCCATGAAGGGGCGTATCCCATTGAAAAGGCCAAACTTAGCGCCGGAAGGCGACAGCGGTTTGGACTCTAGGAAGCGCACGGGAGCGAGTCAAAGGTGGGGGAGTGGGCTTTGAGGACGGAGTCTCTCGACCAGACGGACGCTCGGGCTTGCGCTTTCTTCCTGCGCAGGTGCGGTCGATCCCAACCCATCTCGCAGGGCCCCCGTCCCACGGTAGGATCATCCGTGTATGGAACTGCGACAGCTCTTCGCGCCGGGCGACTTGATCGTCGGCTTCGACCCCGGGGACAAGTGGGACGCGATCTCGAAGCTGGTGCAGAACCTCGTGGTGCAGGGGAAGCTGCCCGCGGCCGCGGCCAGTTCGGTGGTGGAGCAGGTGCTCGCCCGCGAGCGCTCGATGTCGACCGGGATGGAGCGTGGCATCGCGATTCCGCATGCCGCCGTCGAGCAGGTGGACCATGTGGTCGCGTGCATGGGCATCGTGCAGCGCGATCGCGGACTGGAGTTCGAGAGCATCGACGGGCAGCCCACGCGCATCGTGGTGCTGCTGGTGATTCCGCGCTCGCAGAAGCTGCTCCACATCCGCACGCTGGCGGACGTCGCGCGCGTCCTCGGCAACGACGGGGTGCGTGAGGCGATCCTGGCGGCGCCAGATGCCGCGCGGGCTTGGGAGAGCCTCGCTGCGGGTGACGCGGCTGCGCGGCGCTGACGCGCCCCCCATGGCGGGTCCGAGGTTCGGTCTGCACCTCGCCGCGGCGCTGGCCGGGGCCGGAGGCATGGGGCTGCAGGCCGTGTGGCTTGGCCGTGCTGGCCTGATGGCGGGACAGTCGGCTGCCGGTGCCTATGGCCCCGGTGCCTATGTCGCCGGGTGGGCCCTTGGTGCCGCACTCGCGGGTCGCAGTCGAGCTTCCGTGCGTCGGGGCGCGCTCGTGGGGGCAGCGCTGGCCATCGCAGGTGTGGTCCTCGCCGAGATCGCGCGACGCTTCGACGGTGCGGGCACGCTGCGTGCTCTGGTCGCCCTCGGGTGCGTGGCTGTTGCGTCGGGGTATTTTCTGCCGCTCGCCGCCCGCGCGAGTGCGGCGGCGCGCGTTGGGGCTCTGCTCTCGTGCAACCTGCTCGGCTGTTTGTTGGGCGCTTGGTTCGTCGGCTGGTTCGCCGTCTCCGAGTGGGGCCGTGCTCCCGCCGCGGGGATCGGGCTGCTCGCGTTGATGGGCGCGTTTGGCTTGCTCGGCAAATTCTCCAACGGAGGAACCTACGTCGCATCGGCGCCCGCACCGCCGGACCGCCTGGCGCAGGTCCTCGTCGCGCTGACCACGCTGTGGGGGCTCGGATTGGAGTGGGTGTGCGCCCGTGTCGCGGTGATGTGGATCGGAAGCGAGGCGTCGCAGCTCCTCCTTGTCGTCGCGATCTCTCTGCTCGCGCTCGCTCTCGGTTCTGCCGTGGCGCAGCGGATTCCACTGGGCCGTCTCGCCATCTCTCTGTGTCTGGCCGCGTGCGCGTTGGGTTCGACGTGGCCGCTGTTCGCCGCGGGCGTACTGCAGTGGGCTCGCGCGTACGGGGACGTCGCGATGGCGCTCGTTTTGGTGGTCCCGACGATGGCGCCTCTCGGCGCGGTCGTGCCGTGCTTGCATGCGCTCGGTGAGGGTGAGAGCGGGCGCCGCTTGGGAGACTTGTACGCGGCTGAGGTCGCGGGCGGGCTCGCCGCGGGTCCGCTCGTTCATGCGTTCGTGCTGCCTCACTTTGGAATTCGCGGGACGATTGCACTGCTGGTGGTTCTCGGCGCCGCACTCGCGTGCGTCGTGGCTTGGCGCACGGGTGCACGGCGCGCTGTGGCTCTTCTCGCGCTGTTCGGTGCGTTGCTCGGAGCCCTCGCGGCCTCGCGCGTTCCGCCAGCGCTCTTCTCCCCAAAGCTCACCGATGCTGCGCTGACGGTTCGCTCCTTCCGCGAGGACGAGCACTTCTCCGTCGCGGTCGTCGATGATGGCATCCTCGGCGAGCGCACTCTGCTGACGGACCAGTTCCGCGCCGCGGGCAATGGGCCCGACTATCGGTACATGCGTGCACTGGGGCACTTGCCTGTCCTGCTGCATCCCGAGCCGGAGCGAGTCGCGGTACTCGCCTTGGGGACAGGCACGACCCTCGGCGCCGTTTCGCTGCACGACGAGGTGCGCTCGATCGATGTGCTCGAGATTTCGAGCGCCGTGGTGGCTGCTGCGCCGCTGTTCGACGACCTTCAGCGCGGCGCGCTCGGCGACCACGCACGCGTTCGGGTGATCATCGACGACGGACGCCGCACGTTGGCGGGCGCGGAGGCGCGCTACGACGTGCTGACGATGGAGCCGTTGCTGCCCGACTCGCCGTTCGGCGTGTACCTCTACACGCCGGAGTTCTACGAAGTGGCCCGGCGTGCGCTGCGGCCCGGCGGTGTCTACTGCCAGTGGATTCCGCCGCACGCGGTTCCTCCCGAGACGCTCGACGCGCTGCTCGCAGCGTTCGGGCGGTCGTTCCTCGACGCGCGGGTGTGGCTCTTCGGCACCCAGCTCTTGCTGACGGGAACAGAAGGTGAGCCACGCGTTCGAGAAGAGCGGCTGCGCGCTCTGGGCGCGAACTGTCGCGCGTCTCTCGTGCAGCTCGGCCTCGACACCACGGACGGGATCGCTTCCCGCCATGTCGCCTCGCTGGCGGCGTGGGAGGGCGGCACGCGCGCGTTGCTGGACGATGATCCCTGGATCGCGTGGCGCGCGAAGGCGAGCGGAACTGCGGTTCTCGCGTGGCTTCCCGCCAACCTCGAGCGGTTGCAGCAGCAGGGGAGTCGGCTGAGTTGGGGCGAGCCCGCTCGGGATTCCGCGCTCGTGGTGCTGCGAGAGGCGCGCATTGCCCACGGTTGGGCCGAGCTGGCTGCCCGACGGGGCGAGAGCTCGCCGGAAGCTCCGCGCGAGCGCGCACTCGAGGCGCTCGCCGCGCTGGATCCCGCAGGCAGGAGGGACCCCGAGGTGCTGGCGTTCCGCGAGGAACTCGAGTTCACCGCAAGCTTGCGCAGGGGTGTTGCGGCGCTCGGCAGCGGAGATGTCGCGACGGCCGTGCGCGAAGTGGTCACCGCGGCCGAGCTGCGTCCGGAGCGAGGAGATGTCCACGCCTACGCGGCCGCGGCACTCCATGCGGCGGGTGATCTCCGCGCGGCCCGCTCGGCGGCTCAGAAGGCCCTACAGAGTTGTCCGCAGATCGCACGGACGCCCGCCGGAGCTCGCGCGATGCAGCTCGGTCTTCCGGCGGACTGGCTTGCGGCGCGTTGAGCGGCCGTGCTCACGCCCACTCGGACAGCCGGGCGTCGATCGCGCTGGCGATCTGAGCGGCGGTAGCTTCGTAGGCCGAGCGCGGGCCACCGATCGGATCGGCGATGTCGCGCCCCTTCGGATCGAGCAGCGCGCAGTGTCGATCCTTGCCCGGAGGAAGCGACATGCGCAGCGCCTCGAGATGGGAACGCGTCAACGCGTAGACGCGATCGAGCTTCGCCACCAGCTCGGGTAGCGCCATCTGGGCGCGATGCGCGGAGATGTCGATGCCCTGCGCGGCGAGAGTCTCCACGGCGAAGCGCGAGGCGGGATCGCCCGGGCCGGCGTACACGCCCATGGATTGCACGCTGAATCCGAGCTCGTGGAGCTTCTCGGGACGCGTTCCGAGTCGGGCGGCAAGGCGCGCCCGCGCGATACCCTCGGCCATCGGGCTGCGGCAGGTGTTGCCCGTGCAGACGAAGCCGATCCGAAGCCCCGCCGTCGCGCGCAGGGATTCGAGGTCGAGCAGTCCGGGGCGGACGAGCCGCATGCGTCCCGGCGCGAGCTCGAGGACGGCCGACGGCTCGCCGAGGCGTGTAGCGCCGGTGTCGACGATGCACGCGGGCACCACTCCGAACTTCGAGAGGGACTCTTCGACGGTTCGGGACAGCTCGACGCCGACACACGCAGTGCCCGCGAGCTCGATCACGCGCCGCGCGTTGGGGTCCGCGGGCGAACGCCAAGGTTCGAGCAGCGAGAGGATCAAGGGCCCGGGCCAGTACCGCTCGCAGAGTCGTAGTACCGGGGCGGTCGCGTCCGCGACGTCTTCCCGCGAGAGGACGAGCCGCGCAAGAGCGTGACCCGAAGCCTGGGCGAGTGCTTCCAGCGCGCTCCGTGCGTCGACACTCGCCACGGCCGTGTAGAGCGTTTCCGTCGGCAGGAGCACCACCTGCCCACGCGCAAGCACCTCCGCTGCAGGCCGCAGCACGGAGGCGGGCGCGTCCTTCTGGGGCACGATGCGTTGGGGCGAAGGGGACATGGGGAGTGCGCCAAGGGCAGCGCACTTGGGGCGCCGCTCACAGACGTTGTAGCCTATTGGCCCTCGCGCTTCATGGACACCCCCGAGCCCAAGCCAACCTCTCATTCCCCCAAGCCGCGCTCGTCGCAGGAGCAGATGGCGTTCTTGGTGCGCTTGGCCGGAGGTCTCGCGCACGAGATCAAGAACCCGCTCTCGACGATCGCGATCAATCTCGCGCTCTTGGAAGAGGCTTGGGGCAAGGCCGGCGCTGGCCGCGGGAACGGCACGCCGGAGCTCACCCAGCGCGAGCAGCGCTCGCTGCATCGCATCAAGACGCTCCAGCGCGAGGTGGGACGCATGGAGGCGATCCTCGAGGACTTTCTGCGCTTCGTCCGCGGCGCGCAGATCAACCGCGCCCCGAAGGATCTCTCGGCGATCGTGCGCGAGCTCGTGGACTTCGTCGAGCCGGAGAATGCGCAGGCGGGTATCCGCCAGTTCGTGGACCTTGCGGTCGGCATGCCGCTCGTCATGCTCGACGAGACGGCGATCAAGCAGGCGCTTCTCAACTTGCTCAAGAATGCGCGCGAGGCGATGCCGCAGGGCGGTGAGCTCATCGTGAGCGTGCGCCGCGATGGCAACTGGGCCGAGGTCCTCGTCACGGACACCGGCACGGGGATGAGCCCCGATGCGCTGGAGCATTGCTTCGACGAATACTGGTCCGACAAGAAGGGCGGGACAGGGCTCGGCCTTCCGACGGCGCGGCGCATCATCGAGGAGCACCTCGGCACGATCCACGTGACCAGCACGCGCGGCCGGGGCACATCGTTCTCGATCTACTTGCCTCTGATCGTCGAGATCGCGCGTTCCGGCCCGGGCGAGCGCGCCGTCGACGTCGAAGCCGCTGTGGAGTCCCGCCCTCAGTCATCGAAGGAGCCTGCTCCGTGAGCGCCGAGAACCCGAAGGTCCTGATCGTCGATGACGACGAGGCCCACGCCGAGTCGCTCGCCGAGTGGCTCGAAATCGACGGCTACACCTGCGCGCTCGCACACTCGGGCGAGCAGGGTATCGCGCGACTCTCGGAGGAGACCTTCGATGCCGTGCTCACCGACCTCAAGATGCGCGACAAGAGCGGCCTCGAGGTCCTGCGCGAGTCCAAGGTCCTCCAGCCGGACGCCGCCGTGCTCTTGATCACGGGGCACGGCTCGGTGGAGACCGCGGTGGACGCGATGCGCAACGGAGCCGCGGACTACCTTCAAAAGCCCGTGAATGGTGCGGAGCTCCGCACGCGCCTCTCGCGCGCGATCGAGGCGCGCAACCTGCGGCGCGACAACCTTGAGCTGCGCAAGCAGCTCGACGAGCGCTTCGGTCTCCAAGGCCTCGTCGGCCATTCGCCGCAGATGCAGCGCATCTTCTCGATCGTGCGGCAGGTCGCGGGTACGACGGCGACGGTGCTCGTGCTCGGCGAGAGCGGCACCGGCAAGGAGCTCGTCGCGCGCGCGGTGCACGGCAACTCGCCGCGACGAGAGCGCAACTTCGTCGCGGTGAATTGTGCGGCGCTCAGCGAAGGCTTGATCGAGTCCGAGCTCTTCGGCCACGTGAAGGGCGCGTTCACCGGCGCGGTCTCCGCAAAAGAGGGGCGGATCGTGCACGCCGACGGTGGCACGTTGTTCCTCGACGAAGTGGGGGACATGCCGCTCCTCACGCAGGCCAAGCTCCTGCGCGTTCTCGAGACCCGCGAGGTCTTGCCCGTCGGCGGCAACACGCCGCGCAAGGTTGATGTGCGCCTCGTTGCGGCGACGAATCGCGACTTGCGTTCGATGGTTCGTGAGGGAACCTTCCGCGAAGACCTCCTGTTCCGCTTGCAGGTCGTCGCGATCGAGCTGCCGCCGCTGCGAGAGCGCGCCGGAGACATTCCGCTCTTGATCGATCACTTCATCGGTGAGCTTGCGCGCCAGCACGGACGCACGATCCGCGGGATCGCCCCCGAGGCGCGCACGGCGCTTCTGCGTTACGGTTGGCCGGGCAACGTGCGCGAGCTGCGCAACGTGATCGAGAACATGGTTCTGCTCGCCTCGGGTGAGGTGCTCGGCCTCGAGGACGTGCCCTCGGAGGTGCGCGAGCTGGCGCGGGAACCGCGCAAGGGCGGCGGATACGAGCTGGCCGGGCGCTCGATGCCCGAGGTGGAGCGCGACCTGATCGAGGCCAACCTCCGCCTGTGCGCTGGAAATCGCGAGAAAGCCGCCAAGATTCTGTGCATCGGAGAGCGCACGCTCTACCGCAAGATCAAGGAATACAAGCTCTGAAACAGGCGCGCGGCGCGCCCCCGTTCGAGGTGCGCGCCGCGCTCGTGATCGCCGCTCGTCGCGGCCGCTAGCCTGCGAGGCTCTTTCCGAGGCTCAGGGGCAGATCGTGAACGTCATCGCATTCGAGACGCCCGTGTTGAACGACGCGCCGGGATCGCGCATCCACCAGCAAGCGAAGACGTTCGTGCCCGCGACGAGCGAGGGATCGACGCCGGAGGCCATCCACACGTTGAAGTCGAAGGCGTAGGATCCGCCGCAGCCCGTGCCGCCGCTCGCGAGCTGAAGCGGCGTGCGACGCAGCGGGGACTGGATGCAGATGAAGCCACCTTGGAACGGCGCGCTGTTCTGGCCCCGGCCGTAGAACAGCTGACCGGTGCGGTTCGGTAGGACCTGCGAGCAGCTCACGATGAAGCCCGAGGATGCGGAGGCGCTGGGCACGCCGAGGCCGGCGATCGTGGGGCTGCAGCCGAGGCTGTTGACCTTGGCCGTGCAGTACGTCTGGATCGACGGGCAGGCGATCTGGCAGTCGTCCGGGATCGAGTCTGCGTTCAAGTCGAGGCTCGTGCCCATCAGGATGTCGCAGGCGTCGACGCGACCGTTTTGGTTGCAGTCGGGCTGGCAGCTGTCGGGCACGCCGTTGTTGTCGCAGTCTTGCTCGAGACCGGTGGCGAGGGCGCACACGTCACCCACGCCGTCGTTGTCGCAGTCGCCCTGACCCGAGTTCGGGTGCGACGGGCAGTTGTCGCAGTCGTCGCCCACTTGGTCGCCGTCGGCATCGAGCTGGAGCGCGTTCGCCAGGCTCACGCAGTTGTCGATGCAGTCGGGCACGGCGTCGCCGTCCGTGTCCGTCTCGGCCACGCCGCAGCCGCAGACTCCCGGCGCGACCTTCGTCGGGTCGTTTGGGCACCCATCGTTGCAGTCCGGCGTCAGGTCGCCGTCGCTGTCCTGATCGGACACGCCACAGCCGCACACGCCCGGCGCAACCTTGGCCGCGTCGTTGGGGCACTGGTCGTTGCAGTTGGCGACGCCGTCCCCGTCCGAATCGATGTCGCTCACGCCGCAGCCGCAGGCGCCCGGAGCCACCTTGAGCGGGTCATTCGGGCAGCCGTCGAGGCAGTTGACGGTGCCGTCGTTGTCGCTGTCGGCATCGGGCACACCGCAGCCACATTGGCCCGGGGCGACCTTGAGCGCGTCCTGCGGGCACAGGTCCACGCAGTCGGCCGTGCCGTCGCCGTCCGAATCGATGTCCGCAGCCCCACAGCCGCACTGGCCCGGAGACGACTTCAGCGGATCCTGCGGGCAGCCGTCCACGCAGTCCAGCAGCTGATCGCCGTCGGAGTCGACGTCCGCGACGCCGCAGCCGCAGGCGCCCGGCTCCACCTTGTTCGCGTCTTGCGGGCAGAGGTCCACGCAGTCCGCCGCACCGTCTTGGTCCGAGTCGGCGTCGCTCACACCGCAGCCACACGTGCCCGGAGCCACCTTGCTCGCGTCCTGCGGGCAGAGGTCGTTGCAGTCGGCCGTGCCGTCGCCATCGGCGTCGACATCCGCGATGCCGCAGCCACACTGTCCCGGAGCCACCTTCGAAGCGTCTTGCGGGCAGCCGTCGTTGCAGTCGAGCACGAGGTCGCCGTCGCTGTCGACGTCGGCCACGCCGCAGCCGCACAGGCCCGGAGCCACCTTGGCCGCGTCCGTCGGGCAGCCGTCGTTGCAGTCGGCCGTGCCGTCTTGGTCGCTGTCGGCGTCGGCCACGCCGCAGCCGCAGATGCCCGGCGCAACCTTGGCCGCATCTTGCGGGCAGAGGTCATTGCAGTCCGCCGTTCCGTCTTGGTCGCTGTCGGTGTCGGCCACGCCACAGCCGCAGATGCCCGGCGCAACCTTGCCCGCGTCCTGCGGGCAGAGATCGTTGCAGTCGGCAGTGCCGTCTTGATCGCTGTCCGTGTCGGCGACGCCGCAGCCGCACTGGCCCGGAGCGACCTTGCCGGCGTCCTGCGGGCAGAGGTCATTGCAGTCGGCCACGCCGTCCGCATCGGCATCGGTGTCCGCGACGCCGCAGCCGCACTGGCCCGCGGCGATCTTGAGGGCGTCCTGCGGGCAGCCGTCGTTGCAGTCGAGCACTAGGTCCCCGTCGGTGTCGACGTCGGCCACGCCGCAGCCGCACACGCCCGGCGCGACCTTGTTCGCATCTTGCGGGCACAGGTCGTTGCAGTCCGCGGTGCCGTCCTGGTCCGAGTCCGCGTCGCTCACGCCGCAGCCGCACACGCCCGGCGCGACTTTGCTCGCGTCCTGCGGACAGCCGTCGTTGCAGTTGGCGGTGCCGTCGCCGTCGGAATCCGTATCGGGCACGCCGCACCCGCACGCCCCGGGGAGAACCTTCGAGCGATCCTGCGGGCACTGATCGTTGCAGTTGGGCGTGCCGTCACCGTCCGCGTCAGCGTCCGAGACGCCGCACCCGCAAGCGCCCGGCGCGATCTTGCCCGCGTCCTGCGGACAGAGGTCGTTGCAGTCGGCCGTTCCGTCTTGGTCGCTGTCCGCGTCGGCTACACCGCAGCCGCAGATGCCCGGCGCGACCTTGCTCGCGTCTTGGGGGCAGAGATCGAGGCAGTCCGCCGTGCCGTCTTGGTCGCTATCCACGTCGGAAACGCCGCAGCCGCACACGCCCGGCGCGACCTTGTTCGCATCCAGCGGACAGAGATCGTTGCAGTCGGCCGTGCCATCTTGGTCCGTGTCGGCGTCCGCGACTCCGCAGCCGCAGATGCCGGGCGCGGTCTTGAGCGGGTCTGCGGGACAGAAGTCGCTGCAATCCGCGGTACCGTCCCCGTCGCTGTCGATCGTGCAAGGCGCGATCGAGATGTCGAGGCGGTAGAGCTGCGAAGCGACGGGGGAGCCGTTTTCAAAGACTCGAATCGCGTAGTTGCCCGCAGTCCGCAGACCCACGAGCCGGAGCGTTTCGGGCAAACCGATCGCCGTACCCGTGCTCACACCGAGCTGGGTGCCGCTGGCGGACAGAACCTCGACTTCGAGGTCCGCCGCAATGCTCGCGTCGTAGCGTCCGTTGTTGATGCAGCCGCCGACGCCGCTCGGGCCGAGGTCATAGACACTGCCGATCGGCGTCACCGTGATGTTCGCGACGCCGGGGGTCGGGATGGAGAAGCGGAAGAAGTCACTCTCACCATCGGCATCGATGGAGAGCAGCGAGGCGTTGACGTCGTTCGCACCGGTGACGGGCAGCGGCAGGTCGCCCAGCGAGAGCGACGAGCCGACCGGCAGTGCGCCGAGGTCTGTTCCCGCGGCAATCGAGTCATCGAGCTCGTTGGGATCGCCATAGAGGCGCTGCACGGCGCGGATGTCGTCCTGGCGCGGACCATCGAAGCTGACCGGGATGACCGGTTCCATCAGCTTCGTTCCGTCCGAAGGACAGGCGAGGTCGACGCCGATGGCGATGCCCTCGGCCCACATCAAGTGGTTGCGCAGGTATAGGTTGAGGTTTGTGACGTCGCCCCAGTTCTCCGTGCGGTCGAGAACGATGTCGCCGTTGCCGGGGAAGTAGGCGACGGCAGAGATGGGTCCGTTGGCGTCGATGCGCTTCATCGAGATGCGGATGTCGCCGCGGGTCGCACTTCCGGTCGAGCCCCACGCGGCACCGTCATCCCAGTCCTGTCCAGCAACCGTGACGCGCTGGAAGTCGACGCCCGAGAGGGCCTCCCAGCGGTCGAACGTTTCCTGCACGCTCTGGATCCACGCGCTGCGGCCGCCTGCGGCGAGGAAGGCACCGTCGAGGCGATTGAACAGACCGCTGAAGCCGGCGTTCTCGCCGATCACCGAAGGGATGAGCACGCCGTCGGGGACGAGGCTCCACGTGACCACGCGCGGAGAGCCGACGGCACCGCTCCAGCGCGGGCCCACGAAGTACTCGGGGCGCGGGTTGGCGGCGTTGTGGCGCGCGACCTCGGCGGCCGTGGGCGGGTTCGAGGCGTCGTAGCCGATCGCCATCACGTCGCCGGACTGAGCGGACGCGGCGGAGGTGAGCAGGAGCGACGCGGCAAGCACGAGGGCGGTCGGGATGCGGCTGAGAGAGCGGAGTTGCATGGGTGTTCGTTTGCGAGCAGGTGATTGCGCCGGCGCTGCGGATGTGCGTCGGGCGTGGGAAGAGAGTCCTTGTGGAGAGGCTATCCCGCCCTTGGGACGCAGGTCGGCGGAATCCGAATCCCGGAATCTGCCACGCTGGCAGCGCGCTGTATGAGTGCGCCATTCTGGCAGAAAAGGTGCCCTTCTCTGGCCCGTGGAGGCCGTTCCCAGCACGGAACCCCGACTGGCACGGAGTTTGATCCTCGTGAGAGGTCAGGCACCTCAGACAAGGACGGAACTTCCTATGGCGCAGCAAGGCAAGATCATCGGCATCGACCTCGGCACCACGAACTCGGTGGTGGCAGTGATGGAAGGCGGAGAGCCCGTCGTCATCACGAACATGGAAGGCTCGCGGCTGACGCCCTCGGTCGTCGCGTTCCAAGGCGAGAACCGCCTCGTCGGCGCGCCGGCCAAGCGCCAAGCGGTCACGAACCCGACGCGCACGATCGCCTCGATCAAGCGCTTCATGGGCCGTCGCCACAAGGAAGTGGCCAGCGAGGAAAAGCGCGTCGCCTACAAGATCGCCGGCGGCTCGGAGGAGCTCGTCAAGGTCGACATCGACGGCAAGCAGTACACCCCGCCCGAGATCAGCGCGATGGTGCTCTCGGCGCTGAAGGAAGCGGCCGAGGCCTACCTCGGCGAGCAGGTCACGCGCGCCGTCATCACGGTTCCCGCCTACTTCAACGACGCCCAGCGGCAGGCGACCAAGGACGCGGGCACGATCGCGGGCCTCGTCGTCGAGCGCATCATCAACGAGCCGACTGCGGCGACCCTCGCCTACGGCCTCGACAAGAAGAAGTCGGGCAAGGTCGCGATCTACGACTTGGGCGGCGGCACGTTCGACATCTCGATCCTCGAGATCGGCGACGGCGTGTTCGAGGTGCTCGCAACGAACGGCGACACGCACCTCGGCGGCGACGACTTCGACGACGCGCTGATCCAGCACGTCGCTGGCGAGTTCCAGAAGCAGACCTCGATCGACGTGCGCAAGGATCCGATGGCGCTCCAGCGTCTCAAGGAGGCCTGCGAGAAGGCGAAGATCGAGCTCTCGAGCGGCATGCAGACGGACGTGAACCTGCCGTTCATCACGGCGGACGCGAGCGGTCCCAAGCACCTGCACGTGACGCTGACTCGCGCGAAGTTCGAGCAGCTCGTCGACGGCCTCATCGAGCGCACCAAGGGGCCCTGCCTGCAGGCGCTCAAGGATGCGAACCTCACGCCGGACAAGATCGACGATGTGATCTTGGTCGGCGGACAGTCGCGCACGCCCGCCGTGCAGGCGATGGCCAAGAAGATCTTCGGCCGTGACCCCAACAAGTCGGTCAACCCTGACGAGGCGGTCGCCGTCGGCGCCGCGATCCAAGGCGGTATCCTCGGTGGAGAGGTCAAGGACGTGGTCCTGCTCGACGTCACGCCGCTCTCGCTCGGCATCGAGACGCTCGGCGGCGTGTTCACGAAGCTGATCGAACGCAACACCACGATCCCGACCTCGAAGAGCCAGGTGTTCTCGACGGCGTCGGACAGCCAGCCGTCGGTGGAGATCCACGTGCTGCAGGGCGAGCGCGAGTTCGCCAAGGACAACCGCACGCTCGGCCGCTTCCACTTGGACGGCATTCCCCCCGCACCGCGCGGCATGCCGCAGATCGAAGTCACCTTCGACATCGACGCGAACGGCATTCTGAATGTGAAGGCCAAGGACCGCGGGACGAACAAGGAGCAGAAGATCCGCATCGAGTCGTCCTCGGGGCTCTCGAAGGACGATGTCGAGCGCATGCGTCGCGACGCGGAAGCTCACGCGACCGAGGACAAGCAGCGTCGCGAGCTCGTCGACCTGAAGAATCAGGCCGAGGCGCTCGTGCACGAGACGGAGAAGTCGCTCGCGGAGCACAAGGCGAAGCTCTCGCCGGCCGACGTGACCTCGATCGAGTCCGCGAAGGAGACGCTGAAGAATGCGGCCAAGGGCGACGACAAGGCTGCGCTCGAAAAGGCGCTCTCGGAGTTCCAGCGCGCCGCTCAGAAGCTCGGCGAGCTGGTCTACAAGGAGAGCCAGCAGGCCGCGGCCGGCGCGCCGCCTCCGGGTGGGGCGCAGGGCGGCTTCCAAGGCGCGCCGGGCGGTTCGGCCGGCGCACGGGGCAGCGACGAGCCTGTGGACGCGGACTTCGAAGTCAAGCAGTAGCTCCGCGCGAAGTTGGCTCGAACCGGTCGCCCGCGGCTGCGTTGAGGGGGCGCGGGCGATCTCGTTCCCGTGGGGTGCCCGCCGCTCCGAGGGCTGCGCTCCGCGTTGAGGAAGCGCGCGGCCCCCGTTACTGTTCTCCGCCCCGTGATCACCGTACGCGATCTGACCCGCCGCTTCGGCCCGCACACCGCCATCGAGGGGCTCTCGTTCCACCTCGAACCCGGCGAGGTGGTGGGCTTTCTCGGCCCCAACGGGGCCGGCAAGTCGACCACCATGCGCATCCTCTCGGGCTACCTGCCCGCGTCGAGCGGCTCGGCGGAGGTCGCGGGCTTCGACGTGCTGCGTCAGTCGCTCGAGGTTCGCAAGCGCATCGGGTATCTGCCCGAGTCGGTGCCGCTGTACGCCGAGCACCGCGTCGAGGAGATGCTCGACTTCCAGGGGCGACTGCACGGACTGTCGCGCAGCGAGCGCCGTGCGCGCATTCCGTTCGTCCTCGAGCGCGCGGGCATCCTCGATCGCTCCCGCGCGATCATCGGCGGACTCTCGCGCGGCCAGCGCCAGCGCGTCGGGATCGCGGTGGCGCTCCTGCCCGAGCCCAAGGTCCTGATCCTCGACGAGCCGACCAGCGGCCTCGATCCGCTGCAGCGCCTCGAGATGCGCAAGCTGTTGGTCGAGCTCGGCCGCGAGCACACGGTGCTGCTCTCGAGCCACATCCTGCCCGAGATCGAGGCGGTGTGCCCGCGCGTGATCATCCTCTCCAAGGGGCGCATCGCGGCCGATGGAACCAAGGACGATCTCGTCCGACAGCTCGGCGGGGGAGCGAAGCTGCGCCTCGAAGCGTTCGTCGGAGGCGACGTGGCAGCGGCGGTGCGGCTCCTGAAGGCGCTCCCCGGCGTGCGAGACGTCCTCGATCGCGGCCGCCTCGGGGTCCACCACGTCTTCGAAATTCCGTGCAGCGACGATCTGCGCGAAGACGTCGGCGCGCTCGCCAATGCGAAGCGCTGGGCGATCCGCGAGCTCTCGTGGCAGCGGCCGACGTTGGAGCAGCTCTTCGCACGGATCGCACTCGATCTTCCGACGGAACAGCTCGTGGAGCCCTCTGCGACCGAGGTCCCGGCCGCGCAGGTCGAGGCTCCGATCGCGCTCGAAGTCTCTCCGACCCTCAAGTCCGCGGCTCCGTCGCCCGCCCCGCAAGCGGCGCCAGCACAGGGCAAGATCGTCTACAACTTGAATCCCTTCGACATGGGCGCGTCGCGCGACCTCTCGAAGCCCAAGCCGATCGACGGTCCGGGCGCACCGCCGGAGGGACACGCGTGAGCGGGGCTTGGACGATCTATCGCCGCGAGCTCGCGGGGCTGTTCCTCTCGCCGCTGGCGTGGGTGCTCTTGGCGATCGCGCTCGCGTTCAACGGCTTCTTCTTCGTGCTTTCGGTCAAGGGATTCGGCGGCGACGTGCTTGCGTCGATGTCGTTCCTGCTCGGCGGGAGCTACACCTTCTGGCTGCTCGTCGTGCTGCTGCCCCCGCTCGTCACGATGCGTATGTTCAGCGAGGAGGCGCGCACGGGCGTGCTCGAGTTTTTGTTGACGGCGCCCGTCCACGACTTCGCCGTCGTGCTCGGCAAGCTCCTCGCCGCGACGACTCTGATGGCCGTGCTCTGGTCGAGCGCGCTGGTCTACGGCGCGGCGGCCGCTGCGCTCGGCACTGCGCCCGATTGGACGCCACTCCTCTCCGGCGTTTTCGGGGCGACTCTGGTGTCGGCGCTCTTCTGCGCGATCGGGCTCTCGATCAGTGCGGTGACGAACACGCCGCTCCTCGCAGCGTTCTTCGCGACGATCGCCAACGCGGCGATTCTCTCGCTGCCGTTCCTCGACGCCCTGCTGGCGCTCCCGCCGGGCTCGCCCCTGCGCGTGATGCTCGGCCACGCGAACGTGATCACCCAGTTCCAAGCGAGCTTCGTCGTCGGCGCGCTCGACACGAAGCACGTCCTGTTTTTCCTTGTCTGGACGGGATTCTTCTCGTTCCTCGCGACCCGCGTCTTGGAGGCACGCCGATGGTGGTGAGCCCGCAGGATCGTTCTCGCGGCGGCACGGGGGCTTGGTCCCGCTGGGCTCTGTCGCTTCAGGTCTTTGGGGTCGTGGCCCTCGCGCTGCTCGGCGCGGTGGTCGTCACGTACTTGGCGACGCTCCCAGCGCTGCGGCGGCGCTTCGACCTCACCGCAGTTGGCCGCAACACGCTCGACACGACGCTCGCCGAGCTCGTCGAGAAGCTGCCCGAGCCGGTGCTCGTCGAGGTTTTCTTCCGGCCGTTCGACTATCCGCTCACGCGCGTGGGAGCCGAGGCTCAGGGCCGCATGAGCGAGCTCCTGCACGTCGCGCGCAACCAGTTCCCGACGCAAGTCAAGGTGCGCGAGCACGACCTCACCGATGTCGCGAAGGTGTCGGTGCGGATGAAGGAGCTCGACCTCGAAGAGGACAATGTCGTCGTCGTCACGTGCGGCAAGCAGAAGGTCGTGCTGCGGCTCCTGCGCGACATCGCGCGCGTCGATCCGGGCAATCCGCTCGTCGAGAGCGAGCCGACCTTGGAGGCGTTCCGCGGCGAGGAGGCTCTCGGCATGGCGCTCCTGCGCGTGTCGATCGACGAGACTCCGCGCGTGCTCTTCACCGTGGGGCACGGCGAGCGCGACTTGTTCGACTTGGACAAGCCCGTCTCGCTCGGAAAGCTACATTCCGCTCTCGTCGCGGACGGGCTGCGCGCAGACCGCTGGGATCCGAGCGCGAGCCCTGAGGTCCCTGCCGAGACGCGCGTGATCGCGATCGTCGATCCGCAGCAGCCGTTCTCGGCGTCCGAAGTCGACACGATCGTGCGCTTCGTCGAGAGCGGCGGCCGACTGTTGGTCACGACCACAGGCAACGAGCGTCTGTTCGGCGCCAGCGGGAGTCCCGAGGCTCTGCTGGCGCGCTTTGGCATCGCCGCGCGCGCGGGGTACGTGGCCCAACCGATTCCCGACGGCTTCGGCGGGTGGCGCATGGGGATCGAGCAGTGCGGCACGATCGTCGTGGCGGGCGCAGGATTGGATCGTCGCCATCCGATCACCGAGTCTCTCTGGCGCTCGGAGGAGCGCGTCGGGCTTCCCAATGCGCGCGCGCTCGCGCCGGAGGGGGTTCGGCCGCAAAACTCTCTCTTGGTCGACTTGCTGCGCAGTCCGGACATGTCGTGGCGCGATCTGCCGCAGTCGGGCGGCCGCGGTGACTGGCGCTTCGATCAGCGCTCAGAGGAAGGCGGGCCTTTTGCCCTCTCGATGGCGCTGGCATTTCCGCCCGAAGGGCTCGTCGATGCGACCGAAGGGGAGCGGCGGGCCGCGCGTGTCGTCGCGCTGGGAGCGCCGGATGTCCTCGGCAACGACATCCTCGCGCGCAACCGCGACTACGTGATGAACGTCTTCAACTGGCTGAGTCAGCGCGACTATCGGCTCGTGATCCGCCCTCGCGAGACGGATCGCCGCGTACTCGACCTCGCCAACACGAACGCACTCACGGTTCTGAACGTGCTCGCCTTTGGCGTGCTTCCGGGGCTCTGCGCGGTACTCGGACTCGTCGTCGCGATGTCTCGGAGGCGCTAGCCCATGCACCTGCGCAAGCTGGTCGCGTTGCTCGTGATCGTCGGCGCCTTGGCCGGGATTGCGCTCTGGCAGCGGGGTGAGCAGCAATCGCTGCGGGACTCGGCGGAGGCGGCTCTTCTTCCCGGCTTCGATCGGCAGCGTCTGATCGCCGTGCGCGTCGACAACCTCGAACGCTCGCTGCAGCTGCGCATCGAGCGCGGCGCGAGCGAGTGGCAGATCGTCGATCCGATCGAGTTCCCAGCCGAAGTTTCGGTGGTCGAGGCGCTGCTCGACGCGCTCGCCACGCAACACGCGAAGCCGGTGCCCGACGCGGATCCGAAGAAGCTCGCGCTCGACCCGCCGCGTGCGATCCTCGACGTGGAAGAGCGCGTGGCCGACAAGCTGCTGAAGCGGCGCATCGAAGTGGGTGCGGTCGATCTCGATGACCACTGGGTCTTTGCGCGCGTCGACGGGCAAGTGTTCCGCACCGAGCGTGCGCTCGACACCGTGTTGGAGCGCGACCTCCCCGATTGGCGCTCCCGCTTCTTGTTGCGTATCTCGGCGCGGCAGGTGAGCGAGATCCGGCGCAGCGGGACGATTCTCTTCACGCCCGAGGGCGAGGCGACGGACCTCTCCTTTGCCGCGGTCAACGACGGAGGCTGGCGCGCGACCGAGCCGTTCGAGGCCTCGCTCGACAGCGAGATCCTCGAGCGTGTCCTACTGTCGGCCTGTGCGCTGCGGGCGTTCGGCTTCATCGACGCGCCGGGGCCGCTGGCACAATACGGGCTTGATCCGCCGCGCATCCGCGTCGAGCTCACGCAGCTCGACGGAACGCGCCAAGCGATCCTTCTCGCGCCCGAGCCGCAGGGCGAGATGTGGTACGCCGCGCGCGAGGGCTCTCCGCACGTCTTCCGAGTCCCGCCGGATGCCGTGATGAACCTCGCGCCGCCCGTCGAGGGGCTCGTCGAGCGCGAGTTCGCCCGCGCGGCCCGCGACTCGGTGACGATGCTGGAGCTCGTGAACGGTACGCGCACCGTCAAGCTCACTCGCTCGGAGCGCGGCTGGAGTGTCAGCGCAAGCGACGGAGAGCTCCTGCTGCTTGCCGCCGATGTCGCGGATCCTCAGCTCGTGGGGGATGCGCTCGGGACGATCGAACGGACGCGCATCGAGGACTTCCTGTTCGGCCGCGCGCTTGCGGCCCAGGACGTTCAGGCGGCGGTGCGTGTGCACCTTCCCGACGCGGTTCAGGGTGGCGTCTTCGGGCGCGTCGTGCGCCGCACCGATGGCGCGGAGGGGGTCGAGTTTCGCCGCGACGGGGACGGCCTCGTGTCGCTCGTTCCGCTGGAACTCCTAGAGCTGACCCAGCGCTCCCCCGACTCGTGGCGCAGCCTCGAGCTGCACAAGGTGCCCGAGATCGAGGTCGCGCGCATCGAGCTCTCGATGGGGCCGGCCACGCGTTCCTACGGCCGCGAGGGCAAGGGCAAGTGGGTTCGGATGGGATCGAGCTTGGAGGCGCGGGATTTCGCCAAGCAGGTCGACGCTCTGCTCGGCATGCGCGCGGAGCGGGTCCTGCGACGGGGCGAGGAGCAGCTGTCGGGCGCCGTGACCGTGCGGATCGCGCGCTACAGCGGCAACGTTCTGGAGTTCACGCTAGGGGAGTGCACGCTCCCCGATGGCCAGCGCGCCAGCGTGTACCGCACGGGCGAGCGCTTCGCGGTAGTGAAGGGAGACTCCCTCGCCGCGCTCCGCGCGCTGCTGCAGGGTGAGTAGACCCAGCGTTGCGCGGGGCACCCCGCGGGCCTAACATCCCGAGAACGATCGGCCTTGGCGCCCTCTCCAGGCGGGGTCCGATTCCTCGGAGGCTCGCACCATGTCCCTCGGAAATCTGTCCGGTCAACCCTCGGCCGAGAGCGGCGGACCGCGCCGCTCTCGCTCCCAGCGCACGGTGCTGGAGCTGGAGGCGCTCCTGCGCAGCGATCCGGAGCTCTCGCCTCGATTCTCGCATTGGCATCGGATCCCGGCGCGGCAGGAGCGCAGCCGCGAGCTACCGGCGAGCCTCGATCCGCGGCTCCGCGCCGTGCTGGAGCAGCGCGGCCAGACGCGGCTCTATGAGCACCAGGCCCGCGCCATCGAGCTCGCCCTTGCGGGCAAGGATGTCCTGATCGCCACGCCGACGGCGTCCGGCAAGACACTCTGCTACGTCGCACCGCTCGTCCAGCGGCTGCTCGAGAGCAAGGGCGATGCGCGCGCCATCGCGCTCTTCCCGACGAAGGCGCTCAGTCAGGATCAGTCGACGGGGTTGAACGCGCTGATCGAGGCGGTCGGGGAACCTTGGCACAGCTTCACGTACGACGGCGACACGCCGCCGAGCGTGCGTCGCACGTTGCGGGACGATGGACACATCGTGCTGACGAACCCTTGGATGCTGCACGCGGGGATCTTGCCCAACCACGCCAAGTGGTCGGAGCTCTTCGCGAACCTGCGCACGATCGTGATCGACGAAGTGCACACGCTCTCGGGCGTGTTTGGTTCGAGCGTCGCGAACGTGCTGCGACGGCTCCTTCGGATCGCCGAGCACTACGGCAGCCGCCCGCAGTTCATCCTGTGCTCTGCGACGCTGCGCGATGCCGCCGCGCACGCGAAGCGCCTCACAGGAAGGGATGTCGCGGTCGTCGATGAGGATGGATCTCCGTCGGGCGAGCGCATCTTCGGCGTCTACAACCCGCCGATGCTCGACGTGGTCGCGGGGCTGCGCGCGAATGCGCTCGAAGAGGCGCGTCGGCTCGCGACGCACCTCTGCGGGCCTGCGCGGCAAGTGATCTTCTTTTGCCAGCAACGAACGGGCGTCGAGGTCCTCACGCGCTACTTGAAGGAGAGTGCGCACGAGCTCGGGCTCGCACCGGAGGAGATCCGCGGCTATCGCGGCGGGTATCTCCCTCTGCACCGGCGCGAGATCGAGGATGGACTTCGCAAGGGCAGCGTGAAGGTCGTGGTTTCGACGAACGCGCTGGAGCTCGGCATCGACATCGGGCGGCTCGACGTGGCGGTGCTCGTCGGCTATCCCGGCTCTCAGGCATCGTTCTGGCAGCGCGCAGGACGCGTGGGCCGTCGCGGACAGCCGAGCTTGACGGTGCTCATCACGCGCTCCGACCCGCTCGATCAGTACCTCTCGGGCCACCCCGACTACCTGTTCGAGGCCCCGCGCGAGCGCCTTGGACTCGACCCCGACAACCTCGTGATTCTCTCCGAGCAAGTGAAGTGCGCGTCCTTCGAGCTGCCCTTCCGCGACGCCGAGCTCGCGCAGGGGGGCTTTGGCGGAGCACCCCACGTGCCGGAGATTCTCGACTATCTCGCCGACGAATCGAAGCTCTTGCTGCGGCGCGCCGACACGTGGCACTGGATGGCGGATGCGTATCCGGCGCAGGACGTGACGCTCGCGGGCGGCGGGCCGGACAACGTGCTCATACTCGACGTCGAGACGAAGAAGGCCATCGGGGAGATCGACCGCGAGGGCTCGCTCACCACGGTACACGAGGGCGCGATCTATCAGGTTCAAGGCGAGACGTGGAAGGTCGAGCGCTTCGACTACGAGAACCGGCGCGCCTACGTTCGAGCGGTGGAAAGCGACTACTTCACAGAAGCCGAGGTCGATACGACCTTGCGCGTGCTCCGACTCGAGAAGCTCGCGCAGCGCCTGCGCGAGGGCGGGGAAGAGGACTTCGGGATCCACACCGGCGAAGTGCACGTCACGACCGTCGCGACGCAGTACAAGAAGATCCGTTTCTACACGCGCGAGAACGTCGGGACGGAGACGATCCATCTGCCGCCTGAGGAGCTGGACACACAGGCGTTCGTGCTCACGATTTCGAATGAGACCGCGAACGAGCTCGGGCTCGTGGGATCGCAGCGCGGTGCGGCGTGGCGCGGGGCGGGCGGGCTGCTGCGCAAGGTCGCGCCGCTCTACCTACGCTGTCAGCCGCAAGACTTGGGGCTTTCGACCGAGGTGCGCTCGACGCACTTCTTGCGCCCGGCGATCGTTCTGTACGACCGCGTGCAGGGCGGCGTGGGGCTCAGCGAGGTTCTGTTCGAGAGCTATCGGGACGTTCTGCGGGCCGCGCTGGAGGTCGTGGCGCGTTGCGAGTGCCAGCAGGGTTGCCCGGCGTGCGTCGGGCCGAAGGCCGAGTGCGGCGAGCTGGGAAAGAGCGCCACGAAGAAGCTGCTCGAACACCTCGTGGCGGGGACGGGCGCGCAGCCGCGCGAGCCGGAACCCGTGGCGTGAGCGAGGGACTCGGCGATCGCTTGAGGCGGCTTCGCCGCGAGGAGAAACCTCGCGAGGGGGCGAAGCCGTCGCCGGGCCTCCCGGCTTGGTTTCGCGCACGGCAGGAGCGCGCGGTGCCGGCGACGCCAACGCACGAGGATCGCCTCGCTGCGGGGCTGCCCGCGGCGCTCGAGCCCGAGTCGAACGAGCGCGGGGAGTTCGCGGCGCGGCGCGGGGAGTGGCCGCGGGAGTACGTGCATGGCGAAACTCCACTGGCCTGGGCGTTGGAGTTGCGTGGCGAGGCGGCGGCGCTCCTCGCGCACGATCCCAAGCTCCGCGAGCTGGAGTTGCAGCGGGCACTGTTCCTCGACATCGAGACGACCGGACTTGCAGGCGGTGCAGGGACGAAGGCTTTCTTGGTGGGACTTGGCCGTTTCGAAGCAGGTGGCTTCGAGCTGTGGCAGGGCTTCCTGCGCGGCCCCGAGGAGGAAGCCGCTCTGCTGAGTGCGTGCGCCGAGCGCATCCGCGAAGCGGGCGCGATCGTGACCTTCTTCGGCAAGTCCTTCGATCGCCATCGGCTCGAAGACAAGATGCGCGTGCACGGCATCGCTCCGCCCTTCGAGTCCTGTCTGCACTTCGACCTCTATCACCCGTGTCGGAGGCTCTTCGGCGGACGCTTCGCCGACGGTCGGCTGGCGACGATGGAACGTGAGATCGCGGGGCTGCGCCGCGAGCGCGATCTGCCGGGCGCTTTTGCGCCCGCGGCGTGGTACGACTTCCTTGCCGGCCGCGCGCACCTCCTCGAAGAGGTCTTCCGCCACAACCGTGACGACATCCTGAGCTTGGCCGCGCTGTGTGGCGCACTCGGCCGGCTCGTGCAGGCAGAGGACGGCGCGGATGCGTGCGTCAGCGGCATTCTCGCGCGCTCTTCGGCGAAGCTCGGTCGTTGGACCGAGGCTGCGGCATGGTCGCTGCGGGCCGAGGCGGGTACCGACAGTGGAGCCGAACTTCAGGAATTGCAGTTCCTACGTCTGCGTGCACTCCGAAACTCCGGCGCCGCGTTCGACGAGGCGGCGCTGCTGGCGCAGATCGCGTCCGGTCCCGATCCGACACTTGCCACCCGTGCCGCGCGGGAACTGGGCCGCTGCGTCAGGCGTGGGCGAGGACGCGCTGCGGAGAACGCACCGTGAGGATCGGAGTCCGCGCCAGACGGAGAACCTGCCACGTGACGCTGCCGAGCAGCGCGGCCGCGATCGCGCTGCGGCCTTGGGTCCCCATCACGATCAGGTCGTGGTGCTCCTGCGCCGCGAGGATGGCCCGCGAGGGATCATCTTCGACGAACTCGACCGTGTGGTCGACGCCGCGCCACGGATACTCTTCCACGAACTTCTCAAAGGCCTCCCGCTCGAGGTTGCGCAGGTTGTCGTGCGCGTAGGGGAGCGGGCCTGGCGGGACGTCGAGGCCCGCACCGTAGTAGAGCTCGGGGTTGACGAAGCACTCCATGACGTGAATTCTCGCCCCGAAGGCGCGTGCGATCTCGCAGGCGCGGTCGAGGACGCCACGGCTCGAATCGGAGAGGTCGATCGGCACGAGGATGCGCTCGACGCGCCGCGGCGGCTCGACCTGCATCCACACCGGGCAGGGGGCGCGGGAGAAGAGCGCGCGTGCGAGGCCGCCGAGATCCAGCTGCTTGCGCCGACCACTGTCGCCGACAACCACGAGGTCTACATGATCGCGCTCCACGCGCTCGATCACCGCTCGCGCCGGAGTTCCCACATCGACTTCGAGCAGGTCGGCGAGAGGGCGACCGCGGAACTCGAGCCCGGCGTGGCGATGCGCGAGATGCGCGCGCAGCGTTTCGCGGACATTCTCGGCCCGGCTGTGCGACAAGGCCTCGCTGGTGACGCCGCCCATGCGCACGCCCGCCGTGAACACCGGCGGCACCACGTGCAGGAGGCGCAGGTCCGCTTCGAAGAGCTTGGCGAGGGAGACGGCGGCTCGGACGGCGTGATCCGAGGTCGTGCCCTCTGCGACGCAGGCGAGGATCCGTTCAAAACCCTTGGGCGAGAAATCCGCGTTCATCACGACCTCCGAGAGAGCGGGGCTGTCACGGAGTTTCGTAGGCCTTGGCACCTTCCTCGCCGTGCGGGGACTTCGGCGTAGGCTCGAAGGGGCTAGTGGGCAGCGCGGCGCTGCAGGTGGAGTGCAATGGCGTCGGGCAACGCGAGCTTCTCTTCTTCGAAGACCCGCGCGCCCAGAGTGTGTTCGTCGTCGCCGGGGAGGACTGGGACGCGGCGCTGCACGAGCACGGAGCCCTTGTCGTACTCGTTGGTGACGTAGTGCACCGTGCAGCCGCTCTCGCGGTCTCCCGCTGCGAGCACCGCGCGGTGAACGCGCTCGCCGTAGAACCCCTTGCCACCGTGTCGAGGCAAGAGCGAGGGGTGAATGTTGATCACTCGCCCCGCCCAGCGCTCTGGCACGAGCAGAAGTCGAAGGAACCCCGCGAGCACGACGAGCTCCGCGCCGGAGGACTCGACCGCGTCGAAGATGGCGGCGCTGAAGTCGGCAGGCGTCGCGAAACCCTTGTGATCGAGAACCCGCACAGGAAGTCCGAGTCGCTGGGCCCGCTCGATCGCGAACGCGGTCGGCACGTTGCACGCAACGAGAGCGATCTCGGCGTCGAGCTCTCCGGCGCCGATTCGCTCAGCTAGGTTCTCGAGCGAGCGCCCGCCACCCGATACGAGCACGGCGATGCGCGTGCGGCTCACGCCCCCCCATCCTCGAGCCGCGCGCGGGCCTCTCGCTGGACGACAGTCGCGAGGGAGGCGAGCAAGTCGTCGAGCGCGGGCGCGAGCGCCTCGGCGCGGGCAGCCACCTGCGCGATGTCGATGGCATCGTTGCCCTCGTGAACCACGATGGCGATCGCGAGCCCGCCGAGGCCCGCATGGGCTGCTGCGAGCAGCACGGGTGCGAGCTCTTGCGCGGACACCTGAGCGCCGGCGCGGTGCATCCAAGCCCGCTCCGCCTGTGTCTCGATCGACGGCCCAACGGCGCATGCGACGACGACCTCCGCCGTGGCGAGGCCGAGCTTGCGCGCCTGCTCGAGCGCCGAGGCGCGCAAGGCCTTGTCGTGGACGCGCGAAACATCGGGGAACTGAGCACCGAGTCGACTGGCGCCGAGGCCCGTCAGGGGCGTGGACCCCGAGAGGTTGACGTGGTCGCGGGCGAGCGCGATGGTTCCAGGGGCCACTTGCGGATCTAGTGACGACGCCGCCGTGGTGGAGACGAAGGTCGAGGCTCCCGCCGCCGCGGCGAGCCAGAGCGGGAACGCGCGCTGCCACTCCGGCTCCGAGGGCTCGCGATCGAGCGGCGAGTTTTCGAGCAACCAGATCGGAAGCCCATCGAGGAGCCCCCAATGCAGAAGAGCGTCGCTCCACGCGCGGGGCGTTCCGTCCAGCTTGGAGAGGGGGAGTCTCCCGGCGCGCTGCAGGCGCCCAGAGAGCACGCTGACTCCCGTCGAGAGCAGATAGAGTGCGGCGGGTCGAGCGACCTCGCGGCGCTGGAGGGCGTCGAGGGCCTTGGAGACGGACTCGTCGAGCGGGGACGTGTGCATGGGCGCCGATTCAAGCCTCGGCGAGCGCCGCGAGCAACCGCGTTCGCAGTTCATCCGCGGGGAGTGCGATCCCAAGTTCCTTCGTGCGCGCCGTGGAGCCGCGGAGGAGCTCGACGGCGCTGCGCCGTACTCCGAGCGCCTCGGAGACGACGTCGAGGAGCTCCTCATTGGCCCGGCCGTCTTCTGCCGGCGCTCGAACGGCCACCTTCAAGTGATCGTTCCAAAGGCCGACCACACCGCTGCGTCGTGCGCCAGGCTGCGAGCGGATCCAGAGGCGCGAACGACCGTCTTCCAACGCCTCGACCCGCGGCCCGGCGCTCACGGGCGGCCGTCGGAGAGGAGCTTCACGAGCAACGTGTCGCGGAACTCGCGCAGGAGCCGCTCGTAGGCCGCAACCGCGCGGGACCATGAGGAGGACGAACCCGCGCGCAGTCCGTCGACCCACACGCGGGCCGCCTCCGCCTCGCGCTCGAACTGCGGCAGAGTGCCGGCCGCTTGCGCCCAGATCCGCGCCGCGTCGAAGGCTTCGGTGGTCACGCGGACTTCTTCGTCGCTCAGGTTCGAGCTCGCATCGGACTGCAGCATTTCCGCCGTCTCGTCGACGGTCTGGAGTACCGCCGTCATGCGCAGCAAGGCATCGATGCCCGCCAGTTCCTCGCGGGTGTACTCGCGGGCGAGACGCTGGTGGAAGATCTGGTGCAGGTCCGTCGCTCGGGCACCGAACGCGGACCACGGGACGAGCTCGCTCGTCGCGTCGGCCTTGAAGAGAAGACCCTCGGCAGTGACGCCGACCGCGTCGCGGATCGCGCGTCCCTTGGCGCGCGGATCGAAGAACGACTTGCGCCGCCAACCGCCGCGCTCGAACTCCGACGCCAGCGTGGCGAAGAGCGTGCGAGCGGGCGCGATGGAGGACTGGAGGTCGCGGACGTAGTTCTTCGCGGGTTCCGTCGCCAGCGTGCTGAGCAGCGCATCGAGCTGGCTCTGCATCTGCGCAAAACTCAGCGCTCGCAGTGCGGACTCGAAGCCGCCGCCGCGCAGGGCGGCCGACATCGCTCGCGCGTCGGACTCTGCCAACGTCTTCGCGTAGCGCTCGCGCGCCGCGACCTGCCCGTCGAGCCGTTTTTGAATCGAAGCGCGCAGCAGCACGACCTCGCCGAGGTCGGGGAGCTCAGCGGGGCCGAGTCCCTCGGGCATCGCAGGGAGGTCGAGTGCGACGATCCAAGGCGCGAGCCGTGCGTTGAGGTCTTCGAAGCGGCCCGCTCGCTCGAATTCGTCCGCCCTTGCGGCTTCCGCACGCGCCCGCTCGAGCGCGGTCGACAGCGTCGCCGCGAAGAGCTGGCGACGGCGCGCCGCGACGTCGGCGTCTCCCGCGAGCGCCGCAGGAAGTTCCTCTGCGAGCATCGCGCGCAGCGCCTCGGACAGGGGCTTGGGAGCGTCGCCGGTCTGACCTGCGAGCTTCACGCGCTCGAGGTACTGGCGCACGGACTGTTCGTAGGCGCTCGTGGCGGCGGCGTTGCGCAGTGATTCTTCGCGGATGCGCTCAGCCTCTTCGAGCGCGCGTTGGGCCGCCGTGGTGCCCGCGAACTTCTCGGCGACTGCGCGGAGCTCGGCCTGCAGGGCGACCGCGTCGAGTTCACGCGAGACACGCAGAAGCGCATTCTCCGCCTCGGTCTCGCGGAGCTTGAGCGCGGTGTCGTCGTCGGCGGGCGGCTTCGTCCCGGAGCTCGACCCGCCGGCGGTGAACTCGTCGTCGGTCTCCGCAGGTACGACGCTGGGCGTCCCTTGCCCGGTCTTCGGCGTCGTCGCGGGCTTGGGCCCTTCTTCTTCGCTACCGCCAAGGAAGAGCGCGGCGGCGCCGACAGCCGCGAGAACACCGACCACGCCGAGCACGAGCGGCAGCTTGGATCCAGAAGGAGCCGCAGCGGGCGCCGACTGCAACGGAGCTCCGTGCAAGGTGGCGCTGCGCAGCCGCTCGACCTCCTGCAGCAAGACGCCCGCGGACGCGTAGCGCTCCTCCGGCTTCTTCTTGAGGAGGCGATGGATCATCGCCGCGAGCGGCGCCGGCGTGCCGGGCGCGAGCTCGTGCAGCGGCTTCGGCTCTTCGAGGAAATGACCGCGCAGGATGTCGCGCGTGCTCGCACCTTCGAACGGCGTGCGCCCGCTGACGAGGCGATACAGCGTCGCGCCGAGCGAGTAGAGGTCCGAGCGGATGTCGACCTTTTCGCCGCGCGCCTGCTCGGGCGAGATGAAGTGCGGCGTGCCGAAGATCTTCTTGTTGTCGCTCTCGGTCGCTTCGGCCTCGAGGTGCATCGCGAGTCCGAGGTCCGCGAGCTTGGTCGTGCCGACGGAGTTCTGCATCAAGTTGGCGGGCTTGATGTCGCGGTGGACGATGCCGCGCAGCTCGGCGTAGACCAGAGCCTTCGCCGCATCGTTCAGGATTTCGAGCGCCTCCTTCACGCCGAGCTTCCCGTCGCGCGCGAGGCGCTGCTCGAGGTTGCCCTTGTCCATGAACTCCATGGCGAGGAAGTGGCGGCCACCTTCCTCCCACACGTCGTGCACGGTGACGACGTTGGGGTGGTTCAACGCCGCAGCGGCGCGCGCTTCGGACTGGAAGCGCTTGACGAAGTCCGAGTCCGCTGCGAGGCGCGCGGAGAGCACCTTGAGCGCGATGGGGCGGCCGAGGCTCTCTTGCACGGCGAGGTAGACCTCGCCCATCCCGCCGCGCCCGAGGAGCTTCTCGACGCGGTAGCCCTTGACCTGCGGCAGGCGAGACTCGACGCGCGGCGCGGGCTCTGGGGGCGGGGCGATGGGCGCCTGCGGCGGGGGAGTACTGGGAGTGGGCGCAGGTCTCGCGGGAGGGTTGCTCGCGGCCGTCGCCGAAGCTGCGCTCGGGTCGACCACGCGCAGTCGGCGCGAGCCGAGGACGATCATGTCGCCGACCTCGAGCTTGTGCTGCGTGACCTTGTCCCCGTTGACGAGCGTGCCGAAGTCACTCCCGAGATCCTTCAGCGCCCAGCCGCCGCTCTTGGTGCGACCGATGGCGCAGTGCACCTCGGCGATTCCCTGTCCGTCGAGGACGAAGTCGGCGCGCTTTGCAGAGGAACCGAGCGTCAGCGTGCCCTGACGGGGAAGCTCGATCGGTGCGCGCGAGTCGCCGACGACCTCCAACACCCAACGGAGCTGCGGAGACTCGCTCACGACGCGCTTCCTTCCGGCGCGAGCCCTTCAAAGAGCGCCGTGCCGATGCGCAGCCACGTAGCACCTTCCGCGACGGCGGCTTCGAGGTCCGAGCTCATCCCCATCGAGTATTCGACGCGACCGGCGAAGAAGGCTTCCCGGGGAAGCGCGTCGCCGAGCCTTGCGATCGAGGCGAAGGTGCGCCGCGGCGCCGCTTGGGAGGCGAGGTCGAACTCTCGCGCCTCGGGGCAAGGGGCCGCCATGGCCATGAGCCCGCGCAGGCGCAGCGCCGGAAGCGACGCCGCGAGCTCGACGGCGCCCAGCAGCTCTGCGGGCGCGAAGCCGGTTCGCTCTTCCGTCTCGACGGCCCGGACCTCGAGGAAGACATCCATCGTCTTGCCGTGCTCCACGGAGAGCCTCGAGAGGGCCTCGAGGAGGCGGAGCGTGTCGACGGAGTGCACGCAGTCGGCCGAGGCCACGG
>CAIYPP010000108.1 GCA_903928115.1 uncultured Planctomycetota bacterium | reverse complement strand
TCGACGGCGGCTTCGTCAACGTGCTCTTCAGCGCCGAAGGTCGCCTGCTCTCGGTCCAGACCCGCGCGCTGCCGGGCATCGCCGGGCTCGATGTAACGCCCCGCTACACCGCCGACGAAGCGGCGCTGCGCGGCGTCGCCCGATTCCAGCTCGACCATGGCGTCGTCGGCTCGGTCTCCGAGGAGCCGCAGCTCGTCGTCGCGCAGCTCGAAGACGCGGAGACGCGCCGAGGCGCGCTGGCCTACCGCGTCAGCGTGCTCTACCTGCCCGCGGACATGGAGCCCGTGGGCACGATCTACTACCTCGACGCGAAGAGCGGCGAGGTCCTGCGCCGCGACGACGCGATCCACTACCTCGACGTCGGCGGCCGCGTCTACACGATGGCGACGCCGGGCTCCGCACCCAACATCTCGACGAACCCCGAGACGCAGCAGGCCCTGAAGTACGCCCGCGTCCAAAGCTCGGCGGGTACGGTGTTCACCGACGCTCAAGGGGACTTCAACTTCGCGGGCGAGACGTCTCCGCTCGTGTGCACGGTCCGTTTCAAGGGCCTGTTCAACGATGTCGTGAACGGCGCGGGAAGCGACTGCTCCGTCTCGGTGACCGTCCCCGTCGGCACGGGAGCGAGCATCGTGATCAACGCCGCGCAGCTCCCGCTGGACACGGCGCAAGCGAACATCTTCCAGTCGATCAACGTCCAGCGCGACTGGGTTCGCACGGTCAACCCTCTCGACGACAAGGCGGACTTTGCCCACAACGCGATCGCAAACATCGGTTCGGGCTGCAACGCGTTCTTCAACGGCTCCTCGCTCAATTTCTACGAAGCGGGTGCGAGCTGCGTGAGCAGCGCGTACTCCACGGTGGTCGCGCACGAAGACGGTCACTGGCTCAACGTGATCTACGGCACGGGCAACGGCGCCGATGGCATGGGCGAAGGCAGCGCAGACCTGTGGGCCATGTACGTCTGGGACACTCCGCTCGTCGGCGAGAGCTTCTTGGCTTCCGGCGCCGCGATCCGTAGCGGCCTCAATACGCGGCCCTTCTGTGGCGACTGCTGCAGCTCGTGCTACGGGTCCGTGCACGCCGATGGCGAGCCGTGGATGGGCGCCGGCTGGAAGGTCCGACGCAACCTGAAGGCGACCCACGGCGTGGTCGCGGGCGGTGCCATCGCGAACGCGCTGTTCTTGGGTTGGATGAACTCCTTCAACCAGACGCAGCTGAAGAGCGTCCTCGAGACGCAGTGGCTCACGCTCGACGACGACGACGGCAACCTTCTGAACGGCACGCCGCACTTCGCAGAGATCGACGCCGCATTCCGAGAGCAGGGCTTCCCCGGCGTGAGCGTCGTTCCGATCAGCATCACGAATGTCCTGCAGCACCCCGACACGATCGACCCGATCGGCCCCTACATCATCGACGCGACCGTCGTGTCGAACTTCGGCTCCGCACTCTCGACCCAACTCCACTACCGCGTCGGCACAACCGGCCCCTACAGCAGCGTGCCGATGATCCCGCTACCGGCGAGCTCCTTCCGAGGCGCGCTGCCGGGCCAACCGGCCACCTCGGTCGTCTCGTACTACGTGTCGGCAACGGACGCACTCGGCAACACCGCGACCTTCCCGAGCGGCGCGCCGACCGCAGGCGTGATGACCTTCTCCGTCGGAACCCAGAACACGGTGTTCTACGACGATTTCGAGACCTCGGCGCAAGCCTGGACCGTCTCGAACGCCGTCGGAACATGGGGCGGATGGGTGCGCGAAGATCCCATCGGGACCTACGTCAACAACGTACCGGCGCAGCCGGAGCACGACTGCACCCCGGGAAGCGCCGTGACTTGCTACTTCACGGGACAGGGCACTGTGGGCAGCACCAACCCGAGCGAGGCCGATGTCGACAACGGTCCGACGACGCTGACCTCGCCGCCGATCAACCTCGCCGGATCCAGCGCTTCGTTGAGCTTCGACTACTGGCTCTACAACGACGATGGCGACGACAGTCTCTTGGTGCAGGTAGCCACCAACAGCACGGCATCGAACTGGGTCACCGCACGCACCTACACAGGCCTGCAAGGCGGCTGGAACGTCGCGACGATCAACTTGAGTAGCGTCGTGGTTCCGACGGCGACCACGCGCGTCCGCTTCCGCGTCTCCGACAACCCCAACAACTCGATCACCGAGGCCGCGATCGACGACGTCAAGATCACCGTTCTCTCCGGAACGGGCTGCAGCGGAAACGTCCAAAACTACTGCAGCGCGAAGCTCAACAGCGCGAACTGCCTGCCGGTGCTCGAGTTCGCCGGATTGCCGAGTCCGACCTCGGGGGCGGAGTTCAACCTCACGGCGGAGAACGTGCTGCGCTCGAAGAGCGGCATGCTGTTCTACGGGTTCGCGACCCTGTCCGCGCCTTACCAGGGAGGCACGATGTGCATCCGTGCGCCGCTGCGACGGACTCCCGTGCAGGACTCCGGCGGAACGAGCGCGGACGAATGCTCAGGCACCTTCACCTACGACATGAACGCGCGCATCCGCTCAGGCTTGGATCCCATGCTGGTGCCCGGGCAGTTCGTCGCCGTTCAGTACTTCTACCGCGACCCTGCTGCCTCGTTCACGACGGGCCTCTCGAACGCGGCATGCTTCACGATCTGCCCCTAGCCGGAAGAGCGCGCCGCTGTCAGACGCGGCGCACGGCGGCGAGCACCGAGCGCGTCGCGAAGCTCTTGTTGAGCGTGTAGAAGTGCAGTCCCGGCGCGCCGCCTTCGAGCAGTGCGCGGCACTGCAACACCGCGTGCTCGATTCCGACCGCCATCACCGCCGCGGGATCGTCCCCCGCGGAGGCCAAGCGCTCGGCGAGGTCGGCGGGGATCTTCGCGCCGCACATGCGCGTGAAGCGCTCGACCTGCGCGACGTTCGTGATCGGCATGATGCCGGGGATGATCGGCACGCGGATGCGGGCGCTGCGCGCGCGCTCGACGAAGGCGAAGTAGTCGGCGTTGTCGAAAAAGAGCTGCGTGACGAGGAACAGCGCCCCGGACTCGACCTTGAGCCGCGTGAAGCGCAGGTCGTCCTCGGTGCTCGCGCTCTCGACGTGGCCCTCGGGGTAGCACGCGGCGCCGATGTCGACTTGGTAGTTCTCTTCGAGGTAGGTGATCAGGTCGCTGGCGTGGGCGAAGCCGCCTTCCGTCGCGCGGAATCCGTCGGAGCCCTTCGGCGGATCTCCGCGCAGCGCGAGGATGTTCTCGATGCCCTCTCCCACGAGCGTCCCGATCTCTTGGCAGATGTCGTCCTGCGTCACGCCCGCGCACGTGAGGTGCGCCATCGCGGTGATGCCGAGCTCGCGCTGCACGCGCGTGACCGTCTGTAAGGTGCGCGCGCGGGTGGAGCCGCCCGCGCCGTTGGTGACCGAAACGAAGTTGGGCGCGAGCGCGGACTTCAGGTCCGAGATGGTCTTGAGAAGCGGCTCGACCTGATCGTCGCTCTTGGGCGGAAAGAACTCGAAGCTGAAGATCGGCCTGCCGCGGCCGTGCATCTCGCTGATTCTCACGGGGCGCTCTCCTCGGAAATCTCTCGGAAACGGTCGCGGAACTCGTCGGGGAGCCGCTGGGGCTTCAGGCTGTCGAGCGCGACGCAGGCCGTCACTTGACGGGCGTCGACCGCGAGCGTGCCCGCGTTGAAGATGCGGTAGCGAAGCTCGAAGGACGAGCCTCCGAGGCGCGTGCAGGTCACGCGCGCGAGCGGACGATCGCCGAAGCGCAGCGGGGAGCAGAAGTCGACCTCGCTGTGCACCAGCGGAAAGCCGAGGCGACGCACGGCGATCAGCTCGTGGTAGCGAACGCCGCAATGGCGCTCCCAGAGCGACTCGAAGACCTCGTGCAGGTACCCGTAAATGCGCGGGAAGTAGGCGATCCCCGCGGCGTCGACGTCTCCGAAACGCACGTGCAGCTCGTGCTCGTAGCACTTCACGCGAAAAGCTCCGGCCACGTCGCGCGCACGCCCTCGACCACGGCAGACGCGAGCTTCTCGACCGTCTCGCGCCCCTCGGCGGCGCTTGCGTGCGCAGGATCTCCGCAATACGCCTGCGCGATGCCGATGTCGACGAAGTGGATCGCGCCGCGCTGAATCTCCCCCACGAGGTCGACCTCGACCGGCGGCAGAGACGCGCGGACCTCCTCGCGCACGCTCTCGCCGTCGCGGGCCATGACGAGGCTCGTCTCGTAGCGTCCAGCGTGGTCGCCCTTCAGGAAAGCATCGCCCAAGGTCTGCGCCAGCTTGCGGCGCGTCATGTCGACGAACAGCACCCGCGCCTGATCGTGAGCGGGCTCGGAGCGATCGAGCGCGACTCCGCGCAGAACTTCGACGTGAGCGGGCTCCAAGTGGCCGTTGACGAACACGATGCGCCGCACGCCGTGGTCTTCGAGCGCTTCGACCAAGTCCTGCAAGATCGACCAGAGCGTCGCGGGCTGGATCGAGAGCCGTCCGGCGAAGCCGTCGGTGAAGCGCGTCACCCCGTAGTTCACCGCGGGCAGCACCACCGCATGCACGCGGTGCTCGCCGAGCAGCTCGGCCGCGCGGCGCGCCTGCGCCAGTGCAATGGTGACGTCCGTGTCGAGCGGCAGGTGCGGGCCGTGCGGCTCGGTGCAGCCCACGGGCAAGATCGCGACGCAGTCCGGCCCGAGCACGGCGGCCGCTTCGGGCCAGGTGAGCTTGGCGAGGTCCATCGAGGTCCGCAGAGGGTACCAGTTCGCATCGCCGCGCGCCCCTGCGCCGCTATCCTGCGCGCATGCGAATCGCGAGCATCGGCGGCGGACCCGCGGGCCTGTACTTCTCGATCCTTCTGAAGAAGACCTTCCCCGAGGTCGAGCTCGACATCTACGAGCGCAACCGCGCCGACGACACCTTCGGCTGGGGCGTGGTGTTCTCCGATGAAACGCTCGGCAACTTCGAGAAGGCCGACCCCGAGAGCTACCGTGCGATCACCTCGGAGTTCCGCTACTGGGGCGAGATCGACACGTACATCGGCGCGGACTGCGTGCGCTCGAGTGGCCACGGCTTCTGCGGCATGTCGCGCAAGAAGCTGCTGCAGCTCCTGCAACGTCGCGCGAGCGAGCTCGGCGTGCGCATGCACTTTCAAAAGGAGATTCTGGACGAGCGCGAGGTCGGCCCCGCGGACCTCGTGCTGGCGTGCGACGGCGTCAACAGCCTGCTCCGCAAGCGCCACGAGGCGCACTTCCGCCCGACGATCCGCCTCGGCAAGTGTCGCTTCGCTTGGCTCGGCACCACCAAGGAGTTCGAAGCCTTCACGTTCATCTTCCGCGAGAACGAGCACGGCCTGTGGCAGATCCATGCCTACCCCTTCGAAAAGGGACTCTCGACCTTCATCGTCGAGTGCCACGAGGACGTGTGGAAGCGCGCGGGCTTCGAGCACCAGAGCGAGGCCGAGACCTGCGCGTACTTCCAAAAGCTCTTCGCCGACGTGCTCGACGGCCACCCGATCCTGTCGAACCGCTCGGTGTGGCGCGTGTTCCCCGAGGTGCGCTGCGAGCGCTGGAGCCACGGCAACGTCGTGCTCATGGGCGACAGCGCGCACACGGCGCACTTCTCGATCGGCTCGGGCACCAAGCTCGCCATGGAGGATGCGATCGCGCTGTGGGACGCGTTCAAGGCGCACGGGACCGGCGACGTCCCGGAGGTGCTCGCCGCCTACGAGGCCGCACGACGCGTCGACGTCTCGAAGCTTCAGCGTGTCGCACGCACGAGCCAAGACTGGTTCGAGCAGTGCGCGCGCTATGTGCGGCAAGACCCCGTGCAGTTCACGTTCAACCTGATGACGCGCTCGCGCCGCATCACGTGGGACAACCTCGCGGTCCGCGACCCCAAGCTGATCGTCCGTACGCGCGAGGAGTTCGCGAAGCAGGCTGGGGTCGCGGTTCCGAGCGGAGCGCGGGCGCCCGAGCCGATGTTCACGCCGCTCAAGCTGCGCGAGCTGCGGCTGCGCAACCGCGTCGCGGTCTCGCCGATGTGTCAGTACACCGCGGTCGACGGCGTGCCGAACGACTGGCACCTCGTGCACTTGGGGAGCCGCGCAGTAGGCGGCGCGGGGCTCGTCCTTGCGGAGATGACGAACGTCTCGCCGGAGGGGCGCATCACGCTGGGCTGCGCAGGCCTGTGGAACGATGCGCAGGAAAGTGCGTGGCGCCGCGTCGTCGAGTTCGTTCACACGCACTCCTCGGCGCGCATCGGCATCCAGATCGCGCACGCGGGCCGTAAGGCCTCGTGCAGTCTCCCGTGGGAAGGCGACGCGCCGCTCGCGGACGCACGGGCGTGGACGGCGCTCGGGCCCTCGGCGGATCCCTTCGCGCCGCACTGGCCGACGCCCAAGGCGATGACGCGCGCCGACATGGAGCGCGTGCGCGACGCGTTCGTCGCGAGCGTGCAGCGCGCGGACCGGGCGGGCTTCGACATCGTCGAGCTCCACATGGCGCACGGGTACCTGCTCTCCAGCTTCCTCTCGCCGCTCTCCAACCGCCGGCGCGACGACTACGGGGGCTCGCTCGAGAATCGTATGCGCTATCCGCTGGAGGTGGTCGAAGCGGTACGGCGCGTGTGGCCGGGTCACAAGCCGCTCGCCGTGCGCATCTCCGCCACGGACTGGCTCGACGAGCAAGGCGGCTTCACGCTTGCGGAGGCCATCGTGGTCGCGCGCGAGCTCAAGTCGCGCGGAGTCGATCTGCTCGACATCTCCTCGGCGGGCAACACGCCGCTCTCGCGCCCCGAGTACGGACGCATGTACCAGCTCGGTCTCGCGGACGCGATCCGTCATGAGGTCGGGATCCCGGTCATGTCCGTCGGCGGCTTCCAGAGCGCCGACCACGCGAACTCCGCGATCGCCGCGGGGCGCGCGGACCTCGTGGCGATTGCGCGCGCGCACCTGGCGGATCCGTACTTGTCGCTGCACGCCGCAGCGCACTACGGCTACGACGACCCCGACTGGCCGCTCCAATATCTGGCGGCGAAGCCGCGCTAGGGCGCGCCATTTCCAGCGAGCGCGTGAGCAAGTGAGACCATGAAGCGAAGCCTGCTCGTACTGCTCGCGCTCGCCGCACTCGTTGGCGCATGGTGGGCGCTGCGTGAGCCGCCACGGACTTCGGCGCCGAAGCCATCGCCGCCCGAGGATCGGACCGAGCCTTTGCGAGAGTCCCCGAGTTCCTCGGAGCCAGCGGCTGCGTCCGATGCACAGCTCGAAACGCCCGCCGAGCAAGCCGCGCCCGAGTCGACCGCGAGGTCCCCCCAAGTATGGACGTTGCGCGGCAGCGTCGTGCGAGCGGGGCTCGCCGAGAGCGACGCCGAGCTCACCTTCGATGTGGGCCCAGCAGGCTGCACGGCGCGCACGGGCAACTTGGGCCTGTTCGAAGTGACGTTGCCCCTCGACGGCGCGCAGCCGGGCGGATTCGCGCACTGCACGGTACGCGACTCGCTCGGCCGCCCGTGCTTCGACGGGATCGTCCGGCTCGATCAAGACGTCGAGCTCGAGCTCCGCGAACACCTCACCGTGCGCGGACAGGTGATCTGCAGCGTGCCACGCACCGACGAGCGGCTGAGGGTCGAGCTCTTCGAGCCCGCGCTCCGCGCCCGACGCGCGCCTCGGCAGCTCGCGTCGCTCGTCACCGATGCGCTCGGGAACTTCGAGTGCGACGTGCTGCTGCACGAAACCCACGAGACGCTGCTCGCCGAGGTCGAGCTGTCCACGGGCGCGAATCCGGCGCGCACGATCGCGCGTGTCGGGCTCGAAGTTCGTGTCGACGAGCTCGCGTCCGCGGCAGGTGCCCTGCTACGGCTCGACGTGACGCGAGTGTCCGTGTTCGTCGCGAGCGAGCGTGGCGACCCGCTGCGAGCCTTCGTCACGTGGCCGGATCTCGGTGCGCAGGGCTTCGATCCGGAGCGCGTCGCCCCCAACGGCAACTGGACCGATGAGCAGGGAACGCTCGAAGTCACGGCGGCGTCCGGCACTCTCGAGCTCGCTGCCCGAGCCGAGGGACACGCGCCTCGGCGGCTCGCCTTCCAGATCCAAGGCCCATCGAGCAGCGTCGAGCTGCGCCTGCGCGAACTCCAAGGTACCGACGAGCTCTTCGGCACCCTTCTCCTTCCCGACGGTCGCCCCGCGCAGGGTGCGCAGGTGCGCTCGAGCAGCGGCTACGCGCTCTCAAGGCGGCGCTGGACCGTGGCGCAGACCACGGAAGCGGGCGCCGACGCGGACGGCTCCTTCCGCCTCGCCATCGACGCGCAAGAACCCGTCGAGTTGATCGCGACACACGCGGAAGGCATGAGCGGGCCTTGGTCGGCGACTCCGCAGGATTCGCCGCTGGTGCTGACGCTCGCGCCGCACCGAGCGCTCACGGTGTCGCTGGACGCCGACGCGTTGCCCACGTTGAATGGATCGGGCGAGCTCGACTACGTCGCGCACCAGCGCGAGAGCGGTCGCTCCGTCTGGGGCACTGCCGAGAGCGCCCCGTTCGAAATCGTCGGACTTGCGCCGGGACTCTGGGACATCTACGTCGTTGCGCCGGGAATGAGCGGTGCTGGCACGGCCACAGCGGACCTCGGACCGTGGGCGCAGAGTACCGCGCTGCGCGCGTCCGTCGTGGTTCCGCTCGCACCCGCTCACTGGGTCGACGCACGACTCGCGTGGAAGTCAGGTGAGCCCATCGCAAGCTGCTGGGTGTTCGCGCGCGGAGATTGGCCCGAGGCGGTTTGGCACGTGCTCGGTGCTGCGCGCACCGACAGCGCGGGACGCGCGCGCGCCTTCTGCGACTCGCCGCGCGCGGTGCTGCACTTTTGGCCCGACTCTAGCTCGGCCGAGCCGCGCCAGGCCGAGCTCCTCTGCGATCAGCCTGCCGACATCGTCGTCCACTGAGCGCGGATCACCAGCTCACGTCGAGCCTCGCGCAAGCAGCGGCGGAGCCGTCCGCGCGCTCGACGAGCGAGCGCCAAAGCTCGCGGGCAGAGCGCGACACGCGCCCCTCGAACACGCGCTTCTCCCCCACTTGCACGATGACTCCCTGATCGAGGTCGAGCAGTTCATCGGAGAGCCGCAGGGACAGCGTCTTCACGTTCGGCGATTCCACTCTGACGACGTTGCCTTCGATGCGCGCGTCGATGCGCTGCCCCGCCGCAGCGCTGCCCGGCGGCAGCGCGAGCCAGTAGAAGCGCTCGTGCGTCACGTCATCTTGCAGCCAGATCACGCGCTCGGGCCACACACGCCGCGTGAAGCCAGCCATCCAGGGCACGCCTTCGGCGTCCTTGCGCTGCATCCAGTGCCCGAGTCCGTCGTAGATGCGGGCGAAGTGCTCGTAGCCCTTCGGGTCGGCCGTGCGCAGCTCGCCGAGCTTCGCCGCGCGATCGCGCGCGATCTGGTTACGGCCGTACGCCGCGTCGTCGCCGCCCATGAAGAGCGCGAAGGGCAAGTTGCGCAGACCGTCGAGCTGCGCCTCGTTCGGGTGGCCCGCCATCATCGCCGCCGCGGCGTAGCGATCCGCCATGCGCGGAGCGAGCTGCCACACACCGTCGCCGCCCGCGGAGTAGCCCATCAAGTAGACGCGGTCGGGGCTCACGCCGCGCAGCGCGACGTAGTCTTCGATCAATCGATCGAAGCATGCATCGATGTGCCCCTGATGCCAGAGGTTCCACGTGTCCGTCGGCGCGCGCGGCGCGACGTAAAAGCCCTCCGCGGGCTCGTAGAGGCGAATCTGGTTCTGCCACTGCTGGTCGTTGACCTCCTTGGGAGCACCACCGCCGCCGTGCATCGAGATCCACAGGCTGCGCGCGCCCTCGGGAGCGTCGCCAAAGCGCTTCTCCAGCCAGCGCAGCGTCACGCCCGCCGCGGCGAGCTCCTTCTTTTCGAGCTCGTCGGCGCGCTCGGCGCGCAGTTGGTCGAGACGATGCTGCACGAGCCGCGCGCGAGCTTGCAGGGCCTCTGCGCGCGTCAGCGGAGTCGCGGGCGCGTCGCCACGCTGCTGCGCAGGCTTCGCGATCCAGGCATCGACCTCAGCCAGCGCGGCACTCGGCGTTTCGAGCCGATTCCAGTCGAGATCGAGCGTCGCCACGCCGCTCGCAGCAGCGGAAAACCCATGCGTGCGAGTCTCCCCGTCGACGCTCACGTGCAGCGCGTAGCGGGCCGACGGGACGAGGGCGAAGCTCGGCATGTCGTTCAGGTCCGCGGTCCCAGCCTTCGTCTCTCCGCTGGCGACTTCGACTCCCATGGCGTCGAGGAGCCGCAGCTTCGCGACGATGCGCGTGCCGTTCGCGGTGACGCGCACACCGAGCGTCGGCTGTGCCGGTGCCGCGAGCGGCTTCGCGTAGCGCGCCGTCACGTCGACCGCGGCCACCGTGTCGACTCCCGCGCTCCACACCATCGGAAACGCGAGCCCCGCGCGCTTCCAGCTCGTCGCGTAGATGCGGTGCTCCGGAACGTCGTGCCGCGCCTGCGACGCATCGCCGACGAACCAGCCGCGATCGAGCCCCGCAGCGTCGTATTCATCCGCACCGGCGAAGTGCCAGTCGCCGTCCCAAACCTCGATCCAAGTGTGGTTGCCACGGCCGTTCGACCACAGCGGCGTGCCGACCGCACGCGCCGGAATTCCGACGGCGCGGCACGCTTCGACGAGCACGATCGAGAGCCCCGTGCAGGTCGCCTTGCCCTGCTCGCGCGACTCGCGAAAGGACTGGTTGGGGCGCTTGCGGCCCGTGTTGTAGTGCAGCCCGATGCCGTGGAAGAGCTTCGCGTTCAGGGCCTGCGCGGCCTCGCTCGCGGACTTCGCGTCGGCCACGATGGGTCGGGCGAGCGTGAGCAGCTCCGCACGCCACGGATCGCGCGGCTCGTCGAAGACCGCGTAGGGCAGCACGTCGTTCAGGAAGAGCTCCTCGGGCACGGACTTGGCCCATGCGAACTCCGCCCGCGCGGCGAGGGCGAGGTCCAAGTTCTCCCCGAGGAACTCGGCCGAGAGCGCCTCGCGGTCGCGCGGCGGCATGTTGTCGACGAGAAACTCCGCCGCGCGCCGGCCAAACGCTCCGTGGCGCGCTTCTGCGGACTTCAGGAACGTCGCTGCGGCGTCCTGGGACGGTGCAACGACGAGGAGCGGCAAGGGGCACAGGGCAAGCAGCGTGGACATGGGGCTGGGTTCTCCGGTCGCGTCGCATCATCCCCGACAAGCCGCGCGAGAGCGAGTAGGATCGAGGAGTCCCTTCCCCGCCATGCCACGAGCCCGGCCGATGAACCTCACCGCCTCGACCGTCGCAGCCGCTGCGCTGCTGCTGCCCGCGTCCGCGCAGTCCAACCTCGCGTGGAGCACCCAGTACGACGCAGCGCCCAACCAAGCGGACTACGGCCGCACCTGCGCCTCGGACGCCGCGGGCAACCTCGTCGTGGTCGCCAAGTCGTACAACCCGACCTTCGGCTCTCCGCCGCTGCCCCCGACCGCGGACCTCGAGTTCGTGAAGTGGTCTCCTTCGGGACAGGTCCTCTGGTCCGCGCGGCGCGATCTCTTCGGCGGCGACGACACGCCGCTCGACGTCCTGTGCGACACGAGCGGCAACATCTACGCGAGTGGCTACGGCTGGAATGGAAACAACGTCCAGCTCGTGCTGGTGAAGTACGACGCCAACGGCGTGTTCCAGTGGCAGCGCAGCCATCAGGGCCCCGGAACGCTCTCGGCATTCGGGCGCGCGATCGCGCTCGACGCAGGTGGCAACGTCGTGCTCTGCGGAAACGAGTCGAGCCTGTCGAGCGGCTACAACGCGCTCGTGCAGTGCTATTCGCCCGCAGGAACGCTCCTGTGGAGCACGAGCCTCGATGGCGGCGTGAACCTCGACGACACGCTGTACGCGATCGTGCCGATGCCGAACGGTGAGCTCGTGGCCTGCGGTCAGTTCAACGGAACCTCGGGCGGCGCGAACGTCGGCGTGGCGCGCTTCGCGGCGAACGGCCTGCTGCTCTCCCAGCGCAACGACGACGGCGGCGCGGCGCTCGCGGACGGCGGGGCCGTCGTGTGCGTCGTCGACTCGCAGCGCGTCGCCGTCGCAGGCTGGCGCACGGGCTCGACGAGCGGGGAGGACTGGTTCGTGGGGCTTTACCACGTCCCGACCATGACGCTGCAGTGGAGCCGCACCTTCGGCGGCACTTCGAACTCGGGCGAGCGCGCGCGCGGCGTCGCCTGCGACGCGCGCAACGTGCTCTGGGTCCTAGGCCCCGCGACGAACGTCGGTGCGGGGATCGACGCTGTGGTGCGACGCTACGACCTGTCGGGCAATCTGCTCACGTCGAGCGCGTGGAACGGCGCCAACCTCGACGATCCCCCGTGGAAGCTGATGCCCGGCAGCGCGGGGCAGATGTACGCGGCGGGGTACACGACGATGACGTCGGGCTCGCCGTCGACGTATGCGATGTACGTGCTGCAGTTCGACGAGAACGGTACACGCAACTGGGCTGGCACCTACTCCACGGCGGGTGTGAGCGACGGCCGCATCTTCGATGCCGCGCTCGCCCCGCAGAACGCGGTGCTCGGCGGCGGATTCACTTCGGACGGCGCAGTCGGGAACTTCGACGTGCTCGCCATGCGCGTCGAGCTCGCCGCTTCGCCGCAGGCCTACTGCACGCCGAAACAGAACTCACTGGGCTGCAGCGCGCGCTTGAGCTTCACCGGAATGCCGAGCGCCGCGGCGACCTCCGGCTTCACGACCTACGCGCGCAATGTGCGCAACCAGAAGAGCGGTCTCTACTTCTACAGCGCGCTGGGCCCGGCGGCGAACCCGTACCAAGGCGGCTACTTCTGCGTGCAGACTCCGGTGCGGCGGGCCGCCCTGCTGAACACGGGCGGCAGCATCGCAGCCTTCGACGACTGCACAGGGGCGCTCACGATGGATTGGAATGCGTTCGCACATGGCGCGCTAGGTGGATCTCCAGCTCCCGAGCTGCTCGTACCCGGCACGACCATCTGGTGCCAAGGCTGGAGCCGCGACCCGGGCGCTCCCGCGCAGACGAACTTGACGGGCGGGCTGTCGTTCCGCGTGCTGCCCTAGCCGCGAAACCAGCTCCTTTCCGTCGGGCAAGTCGCGGGATCCTTGCTAGGGTGACGTGCGTTCGCCGTCCCCCTATCGAGGAGTCTGGCCATGCGCTCATCGCCGTCCCGTCGTTCGTTCCTGCAGCTCTCGGCACTCGCTGGCGGTATCGCGTTCGCGAGCTGCGCGTCGCCCGCAAAGGCGAATCGAATCCGCACTCGTGGCCGACTGCGCCACGCGGGCATCGGCGTCGGCGGCATGGGCGGTGCCGACCTCGACCAGATCCGCTCCCACCCCGATGTCGACGTGATCGCACTGTGCGACGTCGACGCGAACAACCGGAACAGCGCGGGCGAGCGCTGCCAAGGGGCGCGCACCTACACCGACTGGCGCGAGCTCCTCGAAAAGGAACGCGGAAACATCGACTCCGTCCACGTCTCGACGCCGGACCACATGCACGCGCCGATCACGCTCGCTGCGCTGCGGATGGGACTGCACGTGTACTGCCAGAAGCCGCTGACGCGCACGGTCAACGAGGCGCGCGCAGTGGCTCGCGCAGCGCGCAGCGCAGGCACCGTGACGCAGATGGGCATCCAGAACCACTCGAACGCGCCTTACGACGCAGCTCGCAAGCTGTTCCGCGCGCGTCCCATCGGCGCGATCCACGAGGTGCACGTGTGGAGCGACCGACCCGCCGGTTGGTGGCCGCAGGGCATCGAGCGTGCGAGCGGCGAGGATCCCGTGCCCGAGACGCTCGACTGGGACAAGTGGCTCGGCACGGCGCCGTTGCGCCCCTACAAGAAGGACGCGTACCACGCCTTCCGCTGGCGCGGCATCCGCGACTTCGGGACCGGCGCGCAGGGCGACATGGCCTGCCACCTCATGGACCCTGCCGTTTGGTTCCTCGGACTCGGCGATCCGCTGCGCATTCGCTCGGTGGGACCGCGACCGACGGCGGAGAGCTTCCCGCTGTGGTCCGAAGTGCGCTACGAGTTCGCTCCGAACGAGTGGACGACGCGCGGCCCGCTGCTCGTCACGTGGCGCGACGGCGGCAAGAAGGTTCCCAAGGAGCTGCTCGCAGAGCTCGGCCTCGAGGACATCACCTCGAACGGCTGCCTCTTCGTCGGCGAGAAGGGCGCGCTGCTCGCCGATCCCTACGGCACGCAGGCGCTCTATCCCAAGGAGCGCTTCAAGGACGTCGCGATCCCCGAGGGCGTTGCGACGAACCACTGGCACCAGTTCGTCGACGCGTGCCTCGACCGCTGCGAGCCGAGCGCGCCCTTCGAGTACGCGGCACACCTGACCGAGATCGCACTGCTCGGCAACGTCGCGCTCGAGTTCCCCCACGAGACGCTGGAGTGGAATGGCGGCGCAGGTCGCTTCCGCGGACGTCCGGACGCGGACGCGCTCCTTGGAACGCCGCAGCGCAAGGGCTGGGAGATCCCCGAGCTCGCCGACTGAGCTCAGTCGGCGGAGGGGCCGACGTAGAGCACGAAGTCACCGCGCCCCGTATCCTCGGAGGCGAGCGCGGCGGGCGCGGGCTCGTTGACGAAGCTCACGACGAGTGCGCGGGTGCCCGGGCGCAGCCGCTCGAGCGCCTGCACGGTTCCGCCGCGGAAGTCGCTGTGGAAGCGTCCGATCACCTGCACGACAGGCGCTTCTCCGGCGCCGAGCGCAAGGAAGATCGACTCGCCCATGGTCCAGTCCCACATCTGCTGGGAGCGGAACACGCGCGAGAGCCGCGCCTGCTCGTCTTCGGCCTTAGGATCGCGCCCCGCGGGCGTCATGACGCGGTCGAAGTCCTCGCGGTAGCGGCCGCCCAAGAGTTCGTCGGGGATGCGAAAGAGCCGCCGCTGCTCCCACGTGAGCGCGCCGAGCGATTCGTAGCCCTTCTGACTGACGATCCGCACGTACTGCCGCGGCGCGTTGGAGGCGTGCACCGGTCGGGACGCACGCCTCGCGGACTCGACCATCGCGCGGTGCCCCGGCGGGAAGTTGCCCTCTGCGCGCTGCGTGCGGCGCTCTAAGGTCGCTATGTCGCTGACGCCCGAGAGGTAGTCGTCGAGCCGCGACTGCTCGTCGCGCTCGAAGAACTCGAGCGAGAGCGACGCACTCTTCGTGCGCGCGAGGACGTCGTCGAAGAGCGCCGCGGCGCTGGCAAGCCCGAGCGGGTGTCCGTGGTTCTCACCCAAGAAGACCACCTCGCTCGCGCTGGCAGCCTCGACGAGCTGCTCCCAGCTCGCCGACGCGCCATCGCCGCGAAAGATCGTCACCGCGCGCGGATCGAGCACGGCTTCGACTGTCGTGGAGGTCGGGGATGTCGCAGCACAGGCCGTAATGAACAGCGACATCACGAGCAACTTGGCGTGAGACAGCATGAGCGACGCTCCTAGAGCTCGGCCTTGAGTTCTTTGCGCGCGACCTTGCCGCGGTCGTTCTTCGGTAGGTTCTCGCGCCAGATGAACCAGCGCGGGTACTTGTACGGCGCCAGCCGCTCCTTGCAGTGCGCCTTGAGCGCCGCGGCGAGCGCGTCGCCACCCTTGTGGCCCGTCCGCGGAACGACGAACGCGAGCGGCTTCACGAGGCCTTCCTCGTCCTCCTTGCCGATCACGCACACCTCTGCCACCGCCTCGTGGGAGAGCAGCGCATTCTCGATCTCGAGCGGCGAGACGAAGATCCCACTGACCTTGAGCAGGTCGTCGTCCCGTCCTTCATAGAAGTAGTAGCCCTGCGCATCGCGACGGAAGATGTCGGCCGACGTGCACCACTCGCCTTGGAACGTCTCACGCGACTTCTTCTTGTCGCCCCAATAGCAGAGCGCGGTCGATCCGCCGCGCACGCGCAGGCGTCCCGGCTCGCCATCGGCCACCGCACGTCCTTCCGCGTCGACGATCCTCGCCTCATAGCCCGGCACGATGCGGCCGAGCGAGGCGGGCTTCACATCGCCGGGATAGTTGGAGATGTAGATGTGGAACATCTCGGCGGAGCCGATGCCGTCGAGGATCTCGACGCCCGTGCGCGCCTTCCATTCGCTGTAGAGCTGCGGCGGCAGCGCCTCGCCGGCCGAGAGCGAGACGCGCAGGCTCGAGAGGTCGGCCTTCGCGATCCGCTCCGAGCGCAGCAGGTTGTTGAACATCGTCGGCACGCCCGTGAGGAACGTCGGACGGTGCTTCTCGATTTGATCGAGCAGCTCGTCCGCCGTCGCGCGGCCGGGGAACAGCACCACCGAGGCCCCCACGCGGAACGGGAACATGAGGTTCGTGCCCGTGGCGTAGCCGAAGAACAGCTTCGGCACACTGAGGCACACGTCGCTCTCGCGGTAGCCCGCGACGCGCAGCGCGTAGGTCTCGGTGCTGTAGGCGAAGTCGGAGTGCACGTGCACGCAGGCCTTGGGATGTCCCGTCGAGCCTGAAGTGAACAGCCAGCCAGCGAGGTCATCCGGCCCCGTCGGCTCGAGTGCAGCGAGGGCACTGTCGGGATCCTCCGCCGTGAGCGCATGCTCGTAGGACACGAACCCGCCGTGCTCGGCCCCCACGACGAACACTGCGGGAGCGAGACGTGCCGAGCGCAGCGCATCGGCGAGCTCGGGCAGCACCTCGCTGTGCGTGACCACCACACGCGCCTTCGTGTACTCCAAGTAGTACTCGTACTGCTCGCGCTTCATCAGCGGGTTCACCATCGCGAACACGCCGCCCGCGCGCAGCGTGGCAAACCACGTCTCCGCGAACTCGAAGCCATCCGGCAGGATGATCAGCACGCGCTCTTCGGGGCGCAGACCTGCGCGGCGGAACGCCGCGGCGAGCTGCTTCACGCGACGCGACAGCTCCGCGTAGGTGCGACGATCGTCGCCCACGAACAGAGCCGCCTTGGCGCCGCGTCCCTCGCGCAGGTTGCGGTCGAGGAAGTAGTCGCACAGATTGAACCGCGCGGGAAGCGGCTCCACGGTCTTGTAGAGATCGTCGCGGCCCATCGCTCGACTCACTCCTCCAGAGCCACGGCTGCGAGCGACTCGCGCAGCTCGGTCGCGTTCACGTAGCGCTCGTCGCGGTCGGCGAGCAGTCCCTTCACGATCGCACTCTCGAGCGCCGCGGGCACGTCACACTTCGGCGCGCGCCGCTTCATCGACGGCTCGCTGCGATCGAGCTTGGCTTGGAACACTTCCAGCAGCGTCTTGCCCGGCCAAGGCAGCACGCCGGTCGCGCACTCGAACAACACCGTCGACACGTTGTAGATGTCCGACTGTCGGTCGGGCGACTCGCCGCCGAACTGCTCGACGGGCGCGTAGTACGGCGTGCCGATCAACGCGGTGTGCTCGCCCAAGTGCTTGGCGCTCCACATCCCTGTGGTGATCCCGCCGTCGACCAACGTCGCGTGCAGCCCTCCCTCGCGCTCTGCCACGAGGATGTTCTGCGGCTTGATGTCGCCGTGGATGAGCTTCTGCTCGTGGATCGCCTCGAGCGCGTCGGCGAGCTGCAGTCCGAGCGCGTGCACCTCGCTCGGCGTCAGCGCGCCACGCTTCCGCAGGATCTCTTTGAGCGGTATTCCGTCCGAAGAGTCGACGACGAGCATCGTCCCGTGCCCGGGCAACGCCAGAACTTCGCGCACACGCGCGAGGTGCGCCGACTTCGCGCGCGTCCAGGGCTTCCATGTCGCGCGGAACTCCTCCGCTTGCTTGGCACCCTCGAAGAGCGCGCCCGAAAAGACGACGAGCGCGCAGCGGGACTCCGCGGCGCCCGCCTGCTCGTCCTGCGCCTCGAAGGCCGCGGAAAGTCCACTCTGCCGCAGCGGCTTCGAGATGCGGAAGCGATCGAGGACGAGCCGTCCGGGCTGGAGATCGAAGATCGAGAAGTTCGCGTGAGACATGGCGAGCGCTCCGGCTGAGGAACGCCGCGAATCATAGCGCGCGGAGCTACCCCAGCGCGTCCTCGGCGAATGCGAGCAGCCGCGGCGTGGCGGCTTCGAGCGGCACGAGGCTCCTGCGCTCGAGCTCGATGTTCTTCGCGCCTAGCTCGCACTGACGCAGAAACAACTCGACGTGCTCGCGCGGCGTGCGCGGGTCGGCCTCGTCGACGAGCGCGAGCAGAGGCACATCGAGGTTGAGCACGAGCTCGATGGGCTGAATGGGGCGCGCCGCAGAAAGCTCGGGGTACACGAGCACCGGTGCGGCGCACGCCACCGCGCGCACGCGTCGGCTCGTGCAGCCCGCTTGAAGCGCCAGGGTGCCGCCCAGGCCGACACCGATCACGCCGAGCCGGCGATCGTCGACATCCGGACGCGCGCCGAGCTCGCGCAGCGCGGTCTCGATGCGCGCTAGAGACGCGCGGTCCGAGCTCGGATCGAGCTCCACCTCCGCGCACACGAAGTCCGCAGCGACGAGCGCGCGCTCCGCCTCCGGCCAGCGAGTGCCGCCGTTCTCGCGGATCCAAAGCCACGCCGCCGCGCCCATGACGCTAGTAGTGCTTGGCCGCCGTGGCCTGCTTCCACTGCCCGGTCGCGCGCAGCTCCGCGAGCGCGGCCACGAAGGCCTCGAGCTCGCTCCATGTGGTGTAGAAGTGCGGGCTGACACGCAGGCCAGCCTCGGGGCGATGGTCGACGAGGATGCCGCGGCTCTCGAGGGCCGCCACGAAGGACGGGCCGTGTTCGTCGGGGCGCAGACGCACCGTGATCGAGCCGCCGCGCTGGGCGGGATCGACAGGGCTGCCCGACTCGAAGCCGCGCTCCGCGAGCGCGAGTCGCAGCGCCTCGGTCAGCGTCACCGAGTGGTTCCGGATCGCATGGACGCCGACTTCGAGCACCGTCTCGTAGCCCGCGCTCGCCTGAAGCAAGCTCGGAACCGCGGGCGAGCCATTCAAGAAGCGGCGGATGCCCGTGGCATAGCGCTGCTCGCCGAGCTCGAAGGCGAACGGCGCCGCGTGTCCGGCCCAGCCCGTGATCAGCGGCTGCAGCCGATCCTGCAGCTCGGGCCGCACGTAGAGGTAGCACGCCCCCGGACCGCCGCAGAGCCACTTCACCGAGCCGCCGGTCACCATGTCGACGTCGAGCTCGCGTACATCGACGGGCAGGGTTCCGAGAGACTGGTAGGTATCGAGCAACACGAGCGCGCCGACCGAGCGCGCCTTCGCGCACACCGCCTTCGCATCCTGCACGCGCGAGGTGCGGAATAGCACGTGGCTGATCGGCACGATCAACGTCTCTTCATCGATCGCGGCGAGCAGGCGCTCGGTCGGAATCACTCCGCCGGGGTCGCTCGGCACCATGTGGATGCGCGCGCCGTAGCGCTTCCAGCCTTCCCACGCGTACATGTTCGTCGGGAAGTTCTGGTCGGTGTACACGACCTTGTTGCGCTTCTTCGAGAAGTCGAGCGCACTGGCGATGATCCCTTCGATCTGCGACACGTTCGTGTGCATCGCGACCGAGTTTTCCGGCGCATTCAGGATCTTTCCGAGAGTGTTGCCCACCGAGATCGGAGCGTCCCACCAGCCCTCGCCCCACGAGCGCACGCCGCGCGTCGCCCACTGCTCCGTGTACGCGAGCAGTCGCTCCCGCGCAGCGAGCGGCATCGCACCGAGCGAGTGCGTGACGAGGTAGGTCGTCTTCGCGAGGATCGGGAAGCGCGGGCGCCAGCGCGCGGCGAACGCATCGCAGTCGGCGAGGCGCGCGCGCAGATCGGGGACGGTGGTGCTCGTCATGGGACTCACTTCTTGCGGGGAGCAGGGAGCTCGAGGCCGAGCGCAGCGCCGTCGGGCAGCGCGAGCTGGCAGCGTTCGAGGAAGGGCGCAAGCGCATCGAGGTACTCGCGCACGATGCGCGCCACGGACTTGCTGCGCAGGGCAAGCTGCAGCGCGCGCACGTCGCCCGCGCTGTCGGGTCGGCCGAGCGAGAGCAGCGTGATCACGAGCCAACGGTTCACCAGCTGCTGAGCATGCGGCCGGTTGGTCGGGTCCGAGCAGAACTCGAGGAAGGCCGGATCCTCAGGCTCCTCGAGCGGCCGCAGCTCCGCCAAGCGCGTCGCCGCGATCTTCGCGAACTCGACACACGAGGAGTCTGTGTAGGCGGACAGTGCATGCCACGACACCCGCTCGCACAGGAAGAGGCACACCGCGAGCTCCATGCGCGTCGTGGGGTACGGCACGCGCTCCATCTTGTTGCGCACCGCGGAAACGACGTCGCCCATGCCGAGCAGCGCGTAGAGGCGCTCCACGTCGGCAAACTGCTCGAGGGACGTCTCCAGCGCCCGGGTGACACGCAGCTTGTCCTGAACCTCAGGCAAGAAGCGCAGCCCGTGGCCGCGAATGTTCGAGAGCATCAACTGCCGGTAGGCCTGACCCTCGAGGATCTTGCGCAGGATGCCGCGCGTCTCTTCGTCGTAGGTGCGCATGGTCGGAGTCGCGGGCACTCCCGCGGGCCGCACAGTCTACGACGCAGGCGCGATTCCGGTCAGCTTGTCGTCGGGGATGACCAGCCGCTCGACCACCTGACCGTGGCGAATGTGGCGCTCGATGATCTCGTCCACATCGGCCACGGTGACTCGCCCGTACCACACGTTGTCGGGGTACACGACCACCACGGTGCCGAACGCGCACTGGTCGAGGCAGCCCGCCTTGTTGGGCCGCACGATGCGCTTGAAGCCCTGCTCGTGCAGCTTCTTCTTGAACGCCTCCGCGACGTCCGCCGCGCCGCGGGCCTTGCAGCAGCCGCGCTCGTCGCCGCCTTCGCGCTCGTTCGTGCAGATGAAGATGTGACGCTGGAACTTTGCCATGGCTCACTTCGCCTTGTTCCGCGCGAGCAATGCGCGCGAGAGGATCAGCTTCTGGACTTCGCTCGTGCCTTCGTAGATGCGCAGCGCGCGCACGTCGCGCCAGAGTTGCTCGACGATGTTGCCGCGCACGACGCCCTGACCGCCGAAGTGCTGCACGGCGCGGTCGCAGACGTACGACGCGTTCTCCGTGGAGAAGAGCTTCGCACGCGCAACCTCCTCGACCGCGCGCTCGCCGCGGTCGACGCTCTCCGCAGCTTCGCGCACGAGCAACTCGGCGGCGCGCAGGCGCGTGTCCATCTCCGCGAGATCGAACGCCAGCCCTTGGTTGAACGCGAGCGGCTTGCCGAACTGCTCGCGGGTGCGCGCGTACTCGATGGATATTTCAAGCGCGCGTTCGGCGATTCCAACGCAAATCGGTGAAATGACGGCGCGTTCGAGGTCGAGCCCGCTCATCACCACCGCCACGCCTTCATTTTCACGGCCCACCAGGTTTTCAACCGGCACCTTGCAGTTGTCGAACACCAATTCGCCGGTCTGGCTGCCGCGGAATCCCATCTTGATGAGCTTCTGGGCGACACGGAAACCCGGGAAGTCCTTCTCCACGATAAACGCGGAAATCCCGTGCGCGCCACGCTCCGGGGCCGTCTTGGCG
>CAIYPP010000107.1 GCA_903928115.1 uncultured Planctomycetota bacterium | reverse complement strand
GTGACGGCGATGCGCATCATCAACCAGAAGAACGGCCTGCTCTTCTATGGCTTCGATTCGAACAGCGTTCCGTTCCAAGGCGGCACGCTGTGCGTTGCGCCGCCGACGGTGCGTACGACGATGCAGAACTCCGGCGGACTCGTCGGTCCGGATGACTGCACGGGCACGTTCCAGCTCGACATGAACGCGTGGGCCGCCTCGGGTGCGGACTCGCGCCTCGTGCCCGGCACCGACGTGCACTGCCAGTACTGGTACCGCGACCCCGCGCTCCCCGGCCTCAACAAGACCGGTCTCTCGGACGCCCTGCGCTTCACCTACGCGCCCTGAGCGCGCCTCGGTTGAGCCGAGTGCGGGGCCGTGTCGGCGCGAGCCGGCGCGGCCCCGCCTACTTTGGGGCCGCGCGGGGCACGCGGCGCGGTGGGCACTTGTGCGTAGAGCGGGGAGTGCGGGTCGGCGGAGCAACACGGCGGGCTGACGCGCGATATCGTGTCGATGGATCGACGCTCGCGGTCGTTCCTGCTGGCCCCCCCACCACTTCCTGAAGTCCCGCGCGAGCGGGCGAGGTTGTCCATGAGCCAGTCCATCGTCATGTCGTTCGATGAGCCCGCCATGCTGCGGGTGCGAGAAGGTCGGATCGTCGACGCCACTACGCGCGCCGCCACCCTGCTCGGGGTGTCGCGCCACGAGCTCGCGGGGCGCGACGTCTCGCGCCATGCCGCCGTGCTGGCCAACGGCCGCACGATCGAAGCGCGCCGCGCAGACGGAACAACCTTCCGTTGCAAGGTGCGCGAGCTCGGCGACGACTGCTTCACGCTGCACTATCGCCCCGACGCGCACGAGATCGCGGACCTGTTCGAGGCCCAGCGCGAGATCGTCGAGCGCATCGTGCGCGGGGACTCCGTCGAGGAAGTCTTGGGTGCGATCGCGGTACTCGCCGAGGCGCACGTTCCGGGAGGCATGCGCTGCTCGATCCTCGTGCTCGACGAGAAAGAAGGCGTGCTGCGCACGATGGGACAGCCGTCGCTCCCGCGCGACTTCGTGTCGGCGATCGACCGCCTCGTGCCCGCATACGGGAAGGCGAGCTGCGGCCACGCGGCCGCGGAGGGCGTGCAGGTGCTGACCACGCGCATCGATGGCGATCCGTGGTGGAAGGACTTCGCGAGCTTCATGGCGAGCTATGGCATCGAGGCCTCGTGGTCGAGCCCGATTCTCTCCCCGCGCAACGGCCGCACGCTCGGCACCTTCGGGATGTACTACCCTGCGCCGCGCTTCCCCATGCCGGCGGAGCTCTATCTCATCGAGTCGTTCACCCACCTCGCAGCGCTCGCGATCGACCGCCACCATGCGGAAGTCATGCGCGTGGCGCATGTGAACCTGCTCGAAACCGCGCGGATGCGCGACACGTTCTTCGCAACGGTCGCGCACGACTTCCGCACGCCGCTGCAGTCGGTGGTCATGGGCCTGAACAGCCTCGAATCCCTGCTCGATCGCCGCGATGCGGAGCAGCTGCGCACGATCGGCTTCGTGCGCGACGCCGCCGCGCACCTGCTCGACGTCGCCAATGACGTCACGCAGCTCTCGCGGCCGGTGACCGAGGTTCCGCTCGAGCGCGAGCTCCAGAGCCTGCGTGACATCGCGCTGGCTGCGATCGCAGTCGTTCAAGAGCAGGCCGTGCGCAAGCAAGTCTCGCTCGAGCTCGCAGCGCATGGCGAGCTTCCCCTCGTGAACGTCGACGGTCGCCGCATTCGCCGCGCCGTCGTGAATCTGCTCGCGAACGCGGTGTCGTATTCGCCGCGCGGTGGCACCGTCACCGTGGAGCTGCGCTTCGAACCCGCGGCGAGCACCGTCCAGCTCGCGGTGAAGGACTCTGGCCCGGGACTGCCCGCGGGCCGCGAGTACCTCGTCTTCGAGCCGTTCGTGCAGGTCGGCGAGCAGCGGCAGCGCAGCGGCGGCATCGGGCTCGGCCTTGCGATCGTCAAGCGCTTCGTGGAGTCCCACGGTGGCCGCGTCGGCGTCCAGTCGGAGCCCGGCAAGGGTTCGCGTTTTTGGATCCGCATCCCCGCCGATCCGAGCGCGGTGCCGATCGAATTGCCGCGTGCGCGCCCCGCGAGCGGCGGCCAGCCGTCCGGGGTGCTGCCGAGCCGCAGCCCCATCGAGGGGGTGCGCGTGCTGATCGCGGACGACGACGAGCTTCTGCGCGGGGTGCTGCGCAGCGGTCTCTCACGCGCGGGCGCGAAGGTCGCCGACGCAGCCGACGGGAACGCCGCGCTCGAAGAGCTCGCACGAAACACCTACGACGTGCTGCTGCTCGACGGCTGGATGCCGGGGGGTGACGCGACGACGGTGCTCGAGCAGCTCGCCACGGGATCGGGGCCGGCCGTCGTGGTGCTGACTGGCGGAGAGAACCAAGCTGCGGACGGTCGGACCTTCGAAGAGCTCGGTGCGACGTCGGTCGTGAAGAAGCCCATCCGAATGCAAGAACTTGCCACCGAGCTCGCCAAGGCCGTCGCAACGCGCTCGAGGCGCGCCAGCGCTGGGACCTGAACGAGCGGAGCACGGGGCACGAGACGGGGAGGGCGCCGCTGCGTATCGTCCGCAGCCGGAGGCCCCCCTTTCGTGAACGCACAACACTCCAACTCCAACGAGCGCCGCCAGCGCTATTGGCGCCGCAACCTGCGGCTCGTCGCCATCCTGCTTGTCCTGTGGTTTGCGCTGTCCTACGGCGCGTCGATCCTGCTCGCGCCGTGGCTCAACCAGTTCCGCATTCCGGGCACAGGTTTCCGCCTCGGCTTCTGGATGGCGCAGCAGGGCTCGATCGTCGCCTTCGTCGCGCTGATCTTCGTGTATGCGCGGCGCATGGACCGCATCGAGCGCGTAGAGGGCGTCGAAGAGCGTGACGAGGAGGGCCAGCGATGAACGTGCAGGCTTGGACGTTCGTCATCGTCGGCCTTTCCTTCGCGCTGTACATCGCGATCGCGCTCTGGTCGCGCGCGAAGTCCACGGGCGAGTTCTACGTCGCTGGCGGCGGAGTCTCGCCCGTCGCCAATGGCCTCGCCACCGCGGCCGACTGGATGAGCGCCGCGTCGTTCCTCTCGATGGCGGGCATCATCTCGTTCTCGGGCTACGACGGCTCCGTGTACTTGATGGGCTGGACCGGCGGCTACGTGCTGCTCGCGCTCTTGCTCGCGCCCTACCTGCGCAAGTTCGGCAAGTTCACCGTGCCCGACTTCGTCGGCGACCGCTACGCATCGCAGGTTGCGCGCATCGTGGCGGTGGTGTGCGCGCTCTTCGTGTCGTTCACCTACGTCGCAGGCCAGATGCGCGGCGTGGGCGTCGTGTTCTCGCGCTTTCTCGAGGTGTCGATCGACACGGGCGTGATGATCGGCATGGGCTTGGTGCTCTTCTACGCGGTGCTCGGCGGCATGAAGGGCATCACGTACACGCAGGTCGCGCAGTATTGCGTGCTGATCTTCGCGTACCTCGTCCCAGCGATCTTCATCTCGATCCAGATGACGGGCCATGCTCTTCCCCAGACGGGCTTTGGCGCCGATGTACAGGGCACCGCGACTCCCCTGCTCGACCGACTCGATGGCCTGCACGCCGAGCTTGGCTTCGCTGCCTACACGAGAGGCTCGAAGTCGATGGTCGACGTGTTCTTCATCACCGCGGCCCTGATGGTCGGGACTGCGGGGCTGCCTCACATCATCGTGCGCTTCTACACCGTGCCCAAGGTCCGCGACGCACGCTGGTCCGCGGGCTGGGCGCTTCTTTTCATCGCGCTCCTGTACACGACGGCTCCCGCGGTCGCTGCGTTTGCGCGGACAAACTTGATCGAGACCGTCTCGGGCAAGGAGCACGCCACGCTGCCCGAGTGGGTCGGCAAGTGGGAGCAGACGGGGCTGATTCGCTTCGAAGACCGCAACGGCGACGGGCGTGTGCAGTACCTCGCCGATCCCGCGCAGAACGAGCTCACGATCGACAAGGACATCATGGTGCTCGCCAATCCGGAGATCGCGGGGCTGCCGGACTGGGTCGTCGGGCTCGTGGCGGCCGGCGGCTTGGCGGCAGCACTCTCGACGGCGGCGGGACTTCTGCTCGTCGTGTCTTCTGCGATCAGCCACGACCTGCTGAAGCGCGCACTCCTGCCGCGCATCAGCGAGCACGGAGAGCTGCGCGCGGCTCGCATCTCGGCCGCCGTGGCCGTCGTCGCCGCCGGCTACGTCGGGATCCACCCGCCCGGCTACGTCGCCGAGGTTGTCGCGTTCGCCTTCGGACTCGCAGCGTCGTCGTTCTTCCCCGCTCTCGTGCTCGGGATCTTCTCGCGGCGCATGAATGCCGCGGGAGCCGTCAGCGGCATGCTCGCAGGACTCGTCTTCACGGCGAGCTACATCGTCCACTTCAAGTTCCTCTCGCCTGAGTTGAACCGGCCCGAGCACTGGCTCTGGGGCATCTCGCCCGAAGGCATCGGCACGCTCGGCATGTGTGTGAACTTCGCCGTTGCGTGGTGCGTTTCGCGCGTGACGCCGCCGCCGAGCGAGGATGTGCAGCGCCTGATCGACCGCATCCGCGTTCCCAGCGGCGCGGGCGAGGCACACGAGATCTCGGCCTGAGCCGCTCGGGCTCAGCGCCCGAACTGCCGCAGGTGATGGTCGAGGTGCTTGCCCATGAGCAGCGCCCACTGCTCCGGCGTGAGCGCGCCGAAGAACGGATGGGGCGCGCGCGGCGCGGCTCGTGGGCCCGCCTCTCCGAACCGGCGGAGGAGAAGCGTGAGTAGGTCGCGCTCCGCTTCGAAGCTCGCCGAACTCGGCACGAGAAAGCGCGACTCCGTGGGGAGATTCCGTGCGAAGGGGCGCGATCCGAGCATCGAGCGCTTCACGAGACCGCCGAACAGTCGACCGACCCACGTGCGCGGCAGCCGAAGCTCGCCGAGGGCGACACGCAGGGGCTGCTGACAGTGGCAGACCGCGGCCCGCGCGTCGAACTTGCCCCACAGAGGGCGGTCCTCGGCGCGCCACGTCGCGATTCGTCGGAATAACTGCGCGCGCGGTGCCTCCTCGTAGACGTCAAAGACCGATGCGTCCATACCGATAGTCTGGCTGCAAGAAGCGTCGAAGTCATCCGTGGAACGGACCCTAGACTGCTCCCGATGTCGCACCACTCGGTCACGGCGCTCCTCGTACTCGTAGGCTGCAGTTCTTGCGCAAGCGAGCGTGCGATGCTGCGCGCGACGGTCGACGGTCGCAGTGTCCACGACTTCGCAGCGGCACTCGATCTGGCGCGGACGCTCCCGAACCATGGAACGCCGGTCGTGATCGAGCTCGCAGCCGGGGATCACGTGCTGCGAAGCGGACTGCGGATCGACGCCGGTTGGCCGCCGCTCGTCGTGCGCGCCGCCGACCCGCTCGCTCCGCCGCGGATCATGGGCGGAATCATCCTCGACGATCCGGCATGGGGGCCGCCGGAACTCGAGATCGAGCAGCGCCTCCCCGCCGAGGCGCGAGGTCAAGTCGTGGCGCTTTCGCTCGACGCGAGTCAGATCGGCGAGTGGCGCGGCGGACTCGCTGGGCCAGTTCACGTCGGCCATACGGTCGAGGTCGCCGCCGCGCGCAGTGTCGTGCTCGTGGGAGACGTCGCGCTCGAGCCCGCGCGCTGGCCGAACGAGGGATTTGCGAGCATCGCGGAGGTCTTGGACTCCGGCTCCGTTCCGCGTCAGGCGGAGGACGATGTTCCCCTCGCCCAGCGCGTGAGCGAGACGCCGCGAGGCGGTACGTTCGTGCCCGTCGAGCGAGAGCGTGTCGCGCGCTGGAGTGGCGAGTGCGAGCTGTGGGCCGCGGGCTATTGGAACTGGGACTGGTCCGACGAGCTTCTGCCCGTACGCCGCGTCGACGCGGAGTCTGGCACCGTCGAGCTCGGACTCCCCCACCGCTACGGCCTCGCGGCGCGTGGCAAGTTCGCCGTCGTGAACGCGCTGGCCGAGCTCGATCGTCCGTGGGAGTGCTGGCTCGACGTGGCGAGAGGCCGAATCTATGCATGGGTCCCCGCCGAGAGCCGCGGGGAGCGTGTGTCCATATCCCTCCTCGATGAAGCGCTGCTTTCGCTCGACGGCGCTCGGGACGTGCGCGTCGAAGGCCTGCGCTTCGAGTGCACGCGCGGCTCGGCGCTCGTGCTGCGCGACGCGAAGCGGGTGAGCATCGAGCGCTGCAGTTTCGAGCGCATCGGCACGCGCGGTGTGGACGCGACGGGACGCGAGATCGCAGTGCATGCCTGCGAGTTTCGCTTCATCGGAGGGACGGGCGTGCGCTTGGAGGGCGGAGAGCGCGCGACCCTCTCGTCCGCCGACTGCGTCGTGAGTGACTCGATGTTCCAGCGCTGCAGCGAGCTTCAGCGAAGCTACAACCCCGCGATCGAGATTGCGGGCGTCGGGATCCAAGTCATGAACAACGAGCTCGCCGAGTTGCCACACTTCGCACTGACATTCCGCGGCAACGAACATCGCATCGCCGGAAACTTGATCCACCATGCTGTGCAAGAGACGGGCGACGCAGGCGCCGTCTATTGCGGGCGCGACTGGACCTCGCAGGGCAACGTGCTCGAAGGCAACCTCGTGCACTCGATCCAAGGCAGCGACGCACGCTTTCAGAACGCGTTCTATATGGACGACATGGCGAGCGGCATCACGCTCCGCAACAACCTCGTCGCGCGCTGCAACTGGGGCATGCTCATCGGAGGCGGACGCGATGTGCGCGTAGAGCACAATGCCTTCGTCGACTGCGGCAAGGCCGTGATGTACGACGCGCGCGGAGTCGGCTGGATGGCGCCGCACATTCAAGATCCTTCAATATCAACGCTGCATCGGCGGTATGCCGCGGTGCCGGTTCATTCCGAGCCGTGGAGTTCGCGCTATCCCACGCTCGCCCGCTACCTCACCGATCGGTTCGGTCGGCCTGTGGGCGGTGTCGTGACCGACAACCTCACGCTCAATTCGGCTTTCGGTCGGATCGAGGATCGCGAGTGCGTGGCAGTGCGCGACAACGTCGAGGAAGCTCGCGCGCCGGAGTCGCTGGAGCGCGAGGTCGATGCGTGGGTCACACAGGCGCGTCGCACGCCGATCACCGTCGGGCCCTGTACGCTCGGACCCGTCGGCCCCCGCGTGCCATTCGGGGCAAGGGCCCGCTGAGCCACGCTGCAAAAGTCACGGGCGCTCGTTACTCTTGCTCTGCGGCCGCGCAAGCTCGCAGCCCGGCCGCGCTCTGGAGATTCACAACCATGTACGGACTGATCAACAAGGCGGTGGAGGGCTTGGTGCGGCAGCGCTTCGGCGACGCCACTTGGCATCGGATTCGTGAGGGAGCCGGCTTGGCGGACGAGCCGTTCCTGTCGATGGAGCAATACCCCGACGAGACGACCTACGCGCTCGTAGGAGCGGCAACGCGCGAGCTCGGCGCGAGCAGCGACGACATCCTGAAGGAATTCGGCCGCTTCTGGATGACCTACACGGCGGAGCTCGGCTACGGCGAGCTCCTGCGCAGCTCGGGCAAGACCTTGCCGGAGTTTCTGCGAAACCTCGATGCCCTGCACACGCGCGTGCAGATGTCGATGAATCACCTGCGACCGCCGAGCTTCTCGGTCACGGACGAGACTTCGTCGTCGCTGGTACTGCACTACTACTCGAGCCGCGCGGGCCTCGCTCCGCTGGTTCTCGGAATCCTCGAAGCGCTGCAGGATCGTTTCCAAGTGAAGCTCGAGATGCGCCATGAGCGCGTCGATGCGCCGCGCCCCCACGACGTCTTCCACTTGAAGTGGACCGAGCCCAAGGCAGCATGAGTTCCGAGTGCGAGCCCCAAGGGCACGCTGGACAGCCGTGGCGTCGCGATGCCGCGCTCCTGCGGCAGCTCTTCCCATTCGGGTTCTCGGTGGACGCGAGCGGCCGCTTGCTGGCCGCGGGCACGCGCTGGGCGTCCTATGCGCCGCAGGTGGCCGTGGGCTCGAACTTCGACGCGCTGTTTGTCGTACAGCGCCCCGTCGGAGTGACCGGCATCGCACAGCTGCGCTCGAGCCTCGACGAGGCCGTGCTGCTGAAGCTCGCGGGGCGCGCAGGCTTCGAGCTGCGCGGGCAGTTCATCGACGCGGGCGACGGCGTCCTGCATTTTGCGGGCGGCCCTTGGGTCGCCAACTTGGGGGCACTGTCGGGGCTCGACCTCGCACTCTCCGATTTTCCGCCTCACGACACGCGTGGCGACATGCTCGTGCTCTTGCAGATGCAAGAGACGTCGCTCGCCGACATGCGCGCCCTCGCGAACAACCTGCGCGAGCGCATGGCTGCGCAGTCCCAGCTCGAAGGCCAGCTGCGCCAGATTCAGAAGATGGAGCTCGTCGGCCGCTTCGCGGGCGGCATGGCGCACAACTTCAACAACATCTTGATGGCGATCCAGGGTTACGCCGAGCTGTCGCTGACGCGCCTCGACTCGAGCGACCCCGTGCGGGGCTGGGTCGAGCAGATCTGCACCGCAACGGAGCACGCGGCCTCGCTCACACACGGCCTCTTGACGATGAGCCGCCAAAACCGCGTCAAGCTCGAGCCGCTCGATCTCGCGCGCGAGCTGCGCGAAGTGGAGAAGCTCGTCGCGCCCTTGCTCGGCAAGCGCGTCCTCCTCGCCCTGCGGCTCGATCCGTCGCTCCCTTGGGTCCTCGCGGACTCGAGCAGCCTCAAGCAGATCCTGATGAACTTGGTGCTCAACGCACGCGATGCGATGCCCAACGGCGGGCGCATCGAAATCTCCGCCCGTGCGCTTGCGGCAGAGAAAGTCGAGGGCGGCAGCGTCCGCGAGCGGGTGGAGCTCGCGGTGAGCGACGAGGGCGTCGGGATGGACGAGCGCACGAAGGCGAGCCTCTTCGAGCCGTTCTTCACCACAAAAGAGGTCGGGAAGGGCGTGGGGCTCGGACTTTCGACGGTGTACGGCCTCGTGCAGCAGATCGACGGCACGATCGCCGTCGAGAGCGAGCTCGGCCGCGGCACGACGTTCCGGATCGGAATTCCTAGCGCCCCCGCGCAGTCCCCGCCGGCCCGCGAAGGCGCTCCCGCACCGAGCGCGAAGCCGAGCGAGCCCGCGGGTGCGTACATCCTGCTCGTCGACGATGAACCGCAGGTGCGCAGCCTGCTGGAGCAGATCCTGCGCCGCGACGGATTCCGCGTGAGTGCCGCAGCCAACGCGGAGGAGGCGCTCGCCCTCCTCGCGCAGGGCGCGCGCTTCGAGCTCCTGCTCTCCGACGTGATGATGCCAGGTCTCTCCGGACCGGAGCTCGCGGCACGCGTGGACGAGCTGTACGGACCACTCCCGACAGTCTTCATCAGCGGTCACACCGACAACGCGCGCCTGCGCAGTGGCGTGCTGCCGCCCCATCAGCGCTTCCTTCAGAAGCCGTTCGCGCCGTCCGAGCTCGGGAAGGCTCTGCGCGAGCTACTCGCATCCGCCCCGACGCCACCCCGCTAATTGCAACTTCCTCGCAAGCCCCGAAAACGCCGATTTTCGTCGGGCAAAGCGAGCGGCCCGTGGGCTCGGTAGAGCGCGCTGACTTTTCAGTTCCGCAGCGAGTTGTGTGGAACTCGCCCGCGACAGAGTCCGTCTATGGGACTGTCCCGTTCCCAGTCCGTGCCCCTGCGGTTCGAAGTTTCCCGCTACGAACCACGACTCCGACCCGCAGGGTCTCGGCACCACTCACCTGCCACGGAAACGAACCGATGAAGTTCCCCCTCCATGTCTCCCTCGCCGCGCTGACACTCGCGGCCTCCTCGAGCCTCTCGGCACTGCACGCGCAGCAGTTCGTCGAGATCCCCGGGGAGCAGGAATTCAGCGGCGTGATGATCGCCCGCCCCCTCCAGCCCGCCGACGCCGAGCAGCGCGGACTCGACACCTTCGAGCAGCGCCGGATCGGGGAGAACGCGATGCGCGCGCTCAGCGGCCTGCGCATCCGCAACTACTTCCCCGAGGTCGACGAGTACTTGGTCGAAGTCCCGCAAGGCGAAGACGAGAACTCGGTCGCGCGGCGTCTGATGGCAACGGGCGGGTTCCAGTACGTGCATCCCGACTGGACCGTGTACCCGATCGCCTGCCCGAACGACTCGCTGTTCGCGTCGCAGTGGCACCACGCGGCCAACCGCATGGAGTCCTGCAGCGCATGGGATCTCGAGGTCGGCTCGCCGAACATCGTGGTCGCGATCTGCGACACCGGCGTGCGCACGACTCACCAAGATCTGCAGCTCAACCGCAAGCTCGGTTACAACGTGACGGCGGCGCTCTGGGAGAATCAGGGCGGAGCGATCAGCGACGTCAACGGCCACGGCACGAACTGCACGGGCTCGGCCGCTGGAAACGGCAACAACTCGATCGGCATCTCGGGCGTGGGTTGGAACCTCGGCCACCGCATGATGCGCGTGACCGACAGCTCGACCGGCAGCGCTTCGATTTCCAACCTGACGACCGCGGCCCGCGTCGCTGCCGACGCCGGCGACAAGGTGGCCAGCGTGAGCTACTCGGGCGTGAATAGCTCGACCGTGTTCACCACGGGTACGTACGTGCGCTCGCGCAACGCCTTGCTGGTGTGGGCCGCGGGCAACTCGAACGTGGTCCTGACCGGCAACCGCAACGACGACGTGATCGTCGTGGGCGCGTCGGACCAGAACGATGCCAAGGCGAGCTTCTCGAACTACGGCTCGCTCGTCGACCTCGTCGCGCCGGGCGTTTCGATCTACACGTCGAGCAACAATGGCGACAGCGCCTACGCGTCGGTGAGCGGCACGAGCTTCGCTTGCCCGATCACCGCCGGTCTGTGCGGCCTGATCTGGTCGCGCAACCCCACGCTGACCCCGGCGCAGGTCGAGTCGATCCTGCGCTCGAGCTGCGAAGACCTCGGCACGGCCGGTATCGACGACACCTTCGGCTACGGCCGCATCAACAGCTACCTCGCGCTGCTCGCGACGCCGGGCACCGGCGGCCCCGACGTAACGCCGCCGCCCGTCCCGAGCGCGCTCGTCGCGACGGCAGGCGCCAACAGCGTCTCGCTCTCGTGGGGCGCCTCGAACGTACCGGACCTCGCCGGCTACCGCGTGTATCGCTCGCTCACCTCGGGCTCGGGCTATGTCGAGATCACGACCGCGCTGCTCACGACGACGAGCTTCGTGAACACGGGACTCACGGCGGGCACGCCCTACTACTACGTGGTGCGCGCGCAGGACACGACCGGCAACATCTCCGGCAACTCCAATCAGGCGACCGCGACGCCGCTGGCGCCGAACGTGCCGGTGTTGCTCTTCTCGGATGGCTTCGAGTCGGGCAACTTCATCGCAGGTGGTTGGGTGGCGCAGAACGCAAACGCGACGCTCAACGCGGCCGCACGCTACGCGGGGAGCTGGGGCGCACGCCTCGCACGCAACACGTGGCTGGAGAAGTCACGCAGCACGGCGGGCTTCAGCTCGGTGGAGCTCCGCTGGACACGCCGCACCTTCGGCCTCGATGCGGGTGAGCTCTCTTACGCCGAATGGTGGAACGGCACCGCGTGGGTGCTCGTCGAGAGCACGAACTCGACGGTCTGGGGCGTGCGTGCTGTGACGCTCCCGGCGGCGGCGGCCAACAAGACTACGTTCAAGTTCCGCATCCGCAACGCGGCCAACCAGACCACCGAGTGGACAGACCTCGACGAAGTGCAGCTGTGGGGCACGCCCTGAGGGAAGGGGCGTCCTGCAGCAGCAGGTGAGTCCGGCCTCCGCGACCCAAGTTCGCGGGGGCCGGCTTTGTTTCTTGGCCGCGCGCTCAACGCCCGTAGCGCTGGCGTAGGAGCTGCTGCTCTTGGAGGATTTTTGCGGCCGGTACGCCGCTGGAGAGCTGCAACACGGCGATGCGGGGCTCGAGCTGGACGCTGTGGACCCGCCCAGAGACGGTCAAGGTGTGGCCGTCGTGAAAGCGCAGCTCCGCGGTCGCGGGGGCACCGACCGTGAGCGAGAGCCCCGGCGCAGGCTCGAAGCGCACGCCGGTCTCCGACAGGTTCAAGACCTCGGAGACGAGCGTTCCGATCCGCAGCCGCGGGCGATCCGCGGCGGGATACTGGATGCGGTAGAAGTCCCTTTGATCGCTCTCCACGCCGCGAAGGTAGTCGAGCTTCCCCCGCCCTGTCCACCGCGCGGCTCAGTGACCTTCGCGCGCGAGCTCGGCGAGGGCCTCGGTCGCGCGCGCGCTGGCGCGAACGGGGTCGATGCGAGCGGCGCGCTCGAACTCCATGCGGGCCTGCGGGAAGCGTGCGAGGCGAGCGAGACAAGCGGCCCGAGAAAGCGCGACCTCGCCGTTGTCGGGCAGCGAGAGCGCGGCGCGGTCGAGCAGCGCGAGGCACTCCTCGGTACGCCCTTGCTCCAAGAGCACCGTGGCCAGCCGCACGAAGGCGTCGGCGCTCGGGTTGAGCTCCAGCACCTTGAGCAGCGCCTCCTCGGCCCGCGGCAGATCCTTGCGCTTCCAGTGCGCCGCGTAGGCGACCTCCCACGCAAACGGATCGAGCGGATTGCGATCGAGCACGCTCTGAACCTGTGCGAGCGCGGCATCGACCTCGCCGCGCTCGACCATGCCGCTCGCGTTGGTGAGCACGGCCCACGTCACGATCATGTCCTTGGGGTCGAGCTTGCCCGAGTCGACGGGGATGCTCGAGCGCGAGTAGCCGAGCTGCGCGAGCCACGCCTCGTCTTCGCGCGAGAGCGCGGCCTCTGCCTCGCGCTCGATCGGCTTCACGCTCGCGAGACGCATCCGCAGCTTGCGCGAGAGCTCCTGCGCAGTGGGCTGCGATGGAGCAAAGAGGTTGCGTCGCTCACCGGCGTCTGTGCGCAGGTCGTAGTACTCCGGCCGCGGCGCCTGAATGAACTTGTCGGTGAGGCGCGTGTAGCCGTAGAGCGGGGCCCAGCCGTGGTTGAAGAGCGTGACCAAGCTCTCGCTGTAGATCGCGCGCGTCGGATCGAGGTCGGTGCGGAAGAGCGCGACGCCGTCGAGGCCGACAGGCTCCGGCATCCCGAGCAGGCTCAGCACGGTGGGGACGACATCGACGAGGCCCGCGATCCGGTCCGACACGACGAGGGGCTTCTCGAAGAGCGCGGGGCAGGAGATCACGAGCGGCACGCGCAGAGAGCCTTCGTAGATGAGCCGGCTGTGCGTGTACTCGCCGTGCTCCCCCAGGCCTTCGCCGTGATCCGACGTGAACACCACCAGCGTGCGCGCGAGCGTCTCGGTGCCGAGCGCATCGAGCAGACGGCCAAGCTCGTGATCCGCGTAGGCGACCTCGGCGAGGTACTCGCGGCGATTGGCCTCGGCATCCCAAGGTCCGCTCACGTCGCGGCGAGGCTGTCCCTTCAGGTACTCCTCTGGCGCCATGTAGGGCAGATGCGCGTCGAAGAAGTGCGTCCACAGGAAGAACGGCCGAGCGTCGCGCTTCGCGAGCCACGCCAGCGCGTGATCCGCCACCGTGCCCGCCTTGCGCTCGACGAAGTGCGCCGCGCCCTCCGCGGCGCCATCTTGGTGAAGCTCGTCCTGATAGACCTCGAAGCCCTGCCCGAGGCCGAAGCGCGACTCCAGCACGAACGCGCCGATCACCGCCGCGGTGTGATAGCCCTGCGCGGCGAGTCGCTCCGCCAGCGTCGTGCGCTCATCCCCGAGGCGGAACGTGCCGTTGTTGTGGACGCCATGCGTCAGCGGGTCGAGGCCCGTGAAGAGCGTCGAGTGCGAAGGCATCGTGGTCGGAGCGGGCGCGATCGCCCGCGCGAAGCGCGCCCCGTGGCTCGCGAGCCGATCGACGTTGGGTGTCTTGGCACGCGGGTCCCCATAGCAGCCGATCGCATCGGCTCGGACGGTGTCGAAGGTCACGACCAGCACGTTGAAGCCAGCGGCCTTCCCGAACATGGGGTCCGGCCGACGCACCGCCGGCGGGGCGCTCGGAGCCGACGGCGAGTCTGAGCACGACATCGCAAGCGCTGCGACGAGCGGGGCGAGGACCGAGAAGAGGTTACGGCGTCCCATGGGGCTGCCGCAGAGTCTCGCACTCCGGCGAGCGCGCGTCGAGTTGGCGCTCAGTAGCTGCGCGGGTTCTCGGCCTTGTACTTCGACAACTCTTCGCGCGCCATGCGCGATCCGCGCACCGGATCGACCTCGAGCGCGCGGCGATACAGCGCACGCGCCTCGTCGTCACGACCGAGCTTGGAAAGACACTGCCCCTTGACCACGAGCAGCTCTCCGTGGTCGGGGTGGATCTTGAGCGCCCCATCGACGGCGGCGAGCCCGTCCTGCGGGCGCCCCATACGCAGGTACAACATGCCCAAGCGTGCGAGCAGATCCGGGGTCGGGAACTCCTCCAACCGACGGAGCATGTACGACTCCGCCCGCGCATCCTCGCGCGCGAACGACGCCGCTTGGAAGCCGACCTCCAGCGCGAACAAGTCCCGGGGCGACGTCTCGAGCACCTCCTCGACGATCTCGAGTGCGCGTGCAGGGTTGCCGCGCTGCGCGAGATTGGCGGCGTTCGACAGCTTCACCCACGTTCGGATCGCGACCTTGGGATCGGCGCGGGTGATCGGTTGCCCGCCCGAGTTGCTGCGCGAGTAGCCGAGCTGGGCGAGCCACTGCTCGTCCTGCGGATCGAGCTCCCGCTCGCGTGGTGCAAGACTCGGAGAGGCCGGATCGAGGCCGCGCTGGGAAAGCCGGATGCGCAGGCGCTGAGCCAGTCCGTGGGCTTGCACGTTGGACGCGCCGAACAGGTTCTTCTTCTCGCCGCCGTCGCTGCGCAGGTTGTAGTACTCCGGCGCCGGAGCGAGCACGAACTTGTCGCCGACGCGCGTCGTGGCGAAGAGCGGCGACCAGCCGTGGTTGTAGAGCGTGACGAACGTCTCGCTGTAGATCTCGCGCTCCGGATTCGGGTCGTTGCGCAAGAGCGGCTCTCCATCGAGCGGGGGCGTGGGCGCAATCCCGAGCATCGAGAGCAACGTCGGCGCGACATCGACGAGTCCGACCACGCGATCGGACACGACTTGCGCCGTGGGGAACAACTTGGGGTTGGACACGACGATCGGTACACGCAGCGTGACCTCGTACAGGAGTCGGCTGTGAGAGTACTCGCCGTGCTCCCCGAGCGACTCGCCGTGGTCCGCGGTGAACACGACCAGCGTGCGCTCGCGAACGTCGGTCGGAAGTCCGGCGATCAAGCGGCCCAGCTCGTGGTCCGCATAGGTGACTTCCGCGAGGTACTCGCGACGCATGGCCTGTTCATCGGCGGGCGCATCCGCGGGGAGTCGCTCGCCCTGCAGATACTCGACGGGCGCATTGTGCGGCGCGTGCGGGTCGAAGTAGTGCGTCCAGAGGAAGAAGGGCTCGCGCGGCTGCGCGCCCAGCCACTCGAGCGCATGGTCGGTGACGCGCGTCGCCGAGCGCTCGGAGAAGTGACCGGACGCTGCGGGCAGGGCGTCCTTCTGCAGGTCGTCCTCGTAGCTCTCGAAGCCCTGCGCGAGTCCGTAGCGCGAGTCGAGCACGAACGCACCGATCACCGCGCCCGTGCGATAGCCGTGGGCGGAAAGCTCCTCGGCCAAGGTGCGGTGCTCCGGCGCGAGCACGAAGGTTCCATTGTTGTGGACGCCGTGCGCGAGCGGATCGAGGCCCGTGAACAGCGTCGAGTGCGAAGGCAGCGTGACGGGTGCGGGCGAAATCGCGCGCGTGAAGCGCGCACCCTGCTTCGCGAGCGCATCTACGTTCGGCGTGCGTGCACGCGGATCGCCGTAGCAGCCGATCGCATCGGTGCGCACGGTGTCGAAGGTCACCACGATCACGTTGAAGCCCCGTGCGGCGCCAGCCAGCGGATCCACAAGCTGGACGGCGCCCCGCTTGTTCGAGCTCTCGCTGCACGAAGCTGCAGCGAAGGACGCAGCAAGGACAAGGAAACGACACGAAGCCGCGACGCGATCGCCACGGCAGAGGAGAGTCTTGATCAAGGGAAGGGCGTTCGACTGAGATCGGCCCCTCCGTGTTCCGCGGATTGTGCGAGCCTTACAGAGCTTCTGAAGGTTGGACGCAGCGTCGCGGTTGTGTCGCGACGATCAGCGCGAGAGCAAGTAGGCGAGCAGCGCCGCGGCGTCGGAGTCGGACAGCGACTCGAGCTGGCCCTCCGGCATCACCGAGAGCTTCATCGCACGAATACCGGCGATCTCGTTGCGCGAGATCTTTCGCGCTTCTTGTGCGCCGCCGGAGTTCGTCGGCCGCAGTGTGATCGACTCGTCGTCGGAGCGGACGAGCAGACCTTCGAGGGCGGTCTCGTCCGCGAGCTGAACTCGGTACGCGCGGTAGCCCGCTTCGACCGCCGCGCTCGGCTCGAGTATGGCAGCGAGAAGTCCTTCGATACCTCGGCTCGCGACGCCATCGAGCGGCGGCCCCACGCTCTCACCGACACCGCCGAGCGTGTGGCAGTTCGCGCACAGCTTCGAGAACACAGCAGGACCACGCGTCGCATCGCCGCTCGCGGCGAGCGCGGCGTAGCGCTCGAAGCGCATCTTGCGAGCCTCGAACGCGGCCGACGAGAGGAGCGGAGGGCCATCGAGCGTGGACTCGACGCGCGCTCCCCCATCGAGGCTCGCCGGGTCTCCCGGCACTCGCAGCAACAGTCCCTCGGGCCGCTCGCCGTCGAAACGGCGACCGTACTCCAGCGCGAGCTCGCGAGCGGAGCGCGCCCGCGACCAGATTCGAACTTCCGTCATCGACAGGCGTCCGTGCCCCGGCGTCGTCCGTCCTACGTCGAGGCCGTCGTAGCGGCCGAGGTCGGGGACCTCCGCTTCGCTGTCGAGAAGGCCGTCGAGGTACAAACTGAGCCGTCCCCCTTCATCGGCAACCAGCGCGACATGCATCCAGCGACTTGGCTCGAGTCGCGCGCGAGAGATCAGCACGTCTCCGCGTTGCGGTCCCAGATAGAGGCGCGGACGGCCACCCGCGAAGTTGAAGTCGAAGCGTCCCGGCGCGCACAGCACGCCTTCGCGGTTGTCGACGCCTTCGTGGACTTGCACCCACGCTTCGATGGCGAACGGCGGCTCGAGTGTGAGGTTGGTGTCGAGCGCGTCCGCGGCGCCGCCCGCGAGCACGATCACCTCCTGCGCCGACGCAGCGAAGCGTGCACGCAGCTGATCGAGCTCTGCGCGCTCGGCACCCGAGGCGGCGATCGAATCGATCAGGCGCGGCGTGACCAAGCTGGGCTCGACATCGCCGACGATCAGCGCTTCGACGAGCGCATCTGCGCCGAGCCGCGAGAGAGCGAGCTCGGCGATCACGCGCTGTGCGAGGAAGCGCGGAAGGCTCGAGATGCGCTCGATGGCCGCAGCGATCGACTCCTCGTCCTGCGCAGCACACAGCGCCATCAGCGCGTCAGACTGGAGTGCATCGCCTGGTAAGCACGAATCCGCGATGCGAACGTACGACTCGGGTGCCGCGTGACGGATGCGAGCGAGGAAGCGCAGCGCGTCTCGGCGGACCTCGGGCGCCGCAGAGTCGAGCGCAATCGCTTCGACATCCGGCGCGAGCTCCGACAGCGCGCCGATGCTCGCGATTCGCACGAGCAGTCGCGCGTCGCCGGACGCCTGCGCGACCTCGACGAGCCGCGTGCGAAGCCCCGCATCGAAGCTCGCATCGCCCGCCGCGGACAGCGCGTCGAGAACGCGAAGCGCGCCGTCCGGCTTGGTGAGCAGGGCGCTGAGAGTCTCGGTCACAGCCGCGGAACCGGAGTGCCGCGCGAGCAGCGCGAGCTCTTCGGATACGGGAACGCGTCCCGACGCACCGAGCGCGCCCGCAAGCAGCGTCGCACCGCGCTCGCCGCCGAGCGTGAGTCCGGCGAGAGCCTGAGCCTCGGCCTCGCGAGCGATGCGCAGCGAAAGCCAGCGCTGCAGTGCGGCCTCGCGCCCCTCGAGTCCCATGCGAATCCACAGTCGTTCCCGCATCGCTTCGAGCGAACGACCCGTGAGAGTGACGACGCGGTCTTGCTCCGCCACGATCGTCTCACGCTCGTCCGGCGTGGGAACGCGCTCGAGAAGCCTCGAGACGGCTTCCGGTTCATCCGGCGAGAGTCGTGCGATCGCGCGCCACCATTCACATCGCACCTCGAGATCCGCGTCTTGCGCGGGATCGGGCGAGAGCATCAAGAGCTCCGTCGGATCCTTCATCGAGTCGGCCGCCCCGCGCACCGCGGCACGCCGTAGGCACGCCGGCGCGGTCGCGAGCAGCTCGCACGCGAGCGCGCCGCTCACACGTCCGAGCCCACCGAGGCTCCACAGCGCGAGCGAGCGCGTGTCCGTCGGCATGGCCGAATCACGGACGATCCTCTCCAAGTCCGGAACGAGCGCCAGGAGTCCACGATCGACGATCTGATGCCACGCAGCGCGAGCACGGAACTGGCTCGTGGAGCCCAACGCGCGCAGCAACTCGCGCTCCTCCGCACGGGACATGTCCCGCACGTCCGGCGCGCCCTGCGATGCGTGCCGCAAGCGCCAGACGCGCGTGCGGACCTTGTCGCGATCTGGGTGCGTGCGGGGAACTTCGTTGTGCGAGATGATCGGGTTGTACCAGTCGACGATGTAGAGGCTGTCGTCGGGTCCGTAGTGCACCGCGATCGGACGGAAGCGCGGATCCTCGCTCGTGACGAGCTCGGGCAAGTGCTCGAATTGCGCGTCGATGCCACGGCCGCTCCAGCTCACGGCCTGAACCTTGCACTCGATCGGGTTTGCGAGCACGACGCAGCGCTCGTAGGGCGACGGAAAGCGAGAAATCCCGCCGTTGTACGCAAGCCCCGAGAGGCCGGTGCCTCCAAAGCGCAGCGTCGTACCCGGTGGCTGCACGGGCGTGTAGGGACGAAAGCGGTGCTCGCCAATGCCGGGGTATGTGACTCCGTGGAAGAACGGCACCACTCCGTATCCGAGGTCGTTGGCTTCCTGCGCGAGTAGCTCGCCGTGCTCGTCGAACACCATGCCCCAGATGTTGTTCAGACCCGTGCCGATCACCTCGAAGCGCGAACCGTCGATGCGAAAGCGCCCGACCTTGCACTGGTCGAAGCGAGTCGCGCGCCCCGAGCGGTCGAGCACGAGGGAGGAGTTGAAGGCGCCCTGCGCCATGTAGATCCACCCATCGGGAGCGCGGAAGAAGCGATGCGGCAGGAGGTGCGAGTCCTCGATCCCAAAACCCGAGAGCAAGACCTCGCGCCGATCTGCGCGACCATCACCGTCGTCATCGACGAGCGCGAGGATCTCACTGCCATGCTGAAGGATCGCGCGGTTGCGAAGCGGGAGCACGGCCATCGGCATCGCAAGGCCATCGGCGAACACCCGCGGTGATGTGCAAGTCCCATCCCAAGGCCGATCCACGATGAGCACTTTGTCGCGTCCGCCCGCGCGATACAGCTCCGCAGCGCGCGAGTCCTCGTTGCCATCGACGGGATACTCGCTCGCAGTCACGACCCACATGCGCCCCGCGTCGTCGAAGTTGATATCGACGATCTTGGGCGCGTGGGGCTCGGAGAGGACAAGGTCGAGCGTGAAGCCAGGAGGCACGCGCAATGCCGCACGCTCGGCTTCGGGTTCGAGCGCGTCTTGCGGCGCGAGGACAGCGACGAAGAGGAGCGGGATCATCGGCAAGATCGTACGTCGGAGCCCCGCGTCCGCGCTCCCACTCGCTACTCTTCTCGGCATGAGTCCCCTCTCGCCCTCCGCGCTCGACCAACTCTTCTTCGAGGCTCATACCCACGGCAGCTTCGCACCGAGAGAAGTAGAAGACAGCCTGCTCGTGCAGCTCTACGAGACGCTGCGCTGGGGTCCGACGGCCGCCAACTCGAGTCCCCTGCGCGTGGTTTTCGTGAAGAGCACTGCGGAGAAGTCGCGGCTCTTGCCGTGTGTCGCAGCGGGCAACACGAAGAAGGTCGAGGCGGCGCCCGTCACTGCGATTCTCGCGATGGACATGCGCTTCCACGACAAGCTCCCGCACCTTTTTCCCCACGTCGACGCGAAGGCGTGGTACGAGGGGAATGACGCGGCCATCGCCGAGAACGCCATGCGCAACAGCTCGCTGCAAGGCGGCTATTTCGTGCTCGCGGCGCGCGCGCTCGGGCTCGCGTGCGGTCCAATGTCAGGCTTTGACGCCGAGAAGGTGCGCGTTGCGTTCCTAGAGGGCACCCCATGGCGGCCCAACTTTCTCTGCAACCTCGGCTACCCGGCGGACGGCACGGTCCATCGACGCAATCCGCGCCTCGAATTCGCCACGGCTTGCCGAATCGTCTGAGAGCGCGCCGTCGGGTCCGACGCTAAACTCGCGCACCGCGGTGGGACGGCCATTTCACCGGCACCGCGCGGCCCCAGCTCTCCAGTTCCAATGAACTCCGACGCCCCCGTTCTGCAGCTCGTCACGCAAAAGCGGACCTCCGCGGTATTCGAGGCGAGCGGAGCCAACTCCGTGCGCTCGGCGCTGATCGACGCTCCCGCGGGGCTGCCCTCCTCACGTCTGGTTCTGACGCTCGACGGCGCGGCTCAGGCGCCCGCGCCGTTCGAAGTCGTCCTCGAGTCGATCCCTGTCGGGGGAAAGGTCTCCGTCGATCTCTCGCGCTTCACGCTGCCGTTGTCGGTGCTCACGGGCCACACAGAGCGGATGCAAGTCGAGCTGCGCGCCGAGCTGCGGGACTCGCAAGACGCGGTCCTCGCGAGCGCTCGCGCGCAAATCGAAGTGATGCCTCGCACTCATTGGTACGGCCTCATGGGTGCGTGGGACACCATCGCCGCGTTCGTGACCCCGAATGCAGTCGCGGTTTCCGACGTGCTGGTCGATGCATCGCGTCGACTGGAGACGCGGACGAAGAGCTCCTCGCTCGACGGCTACCAGAGCGGGAGCCCAGAGAAGGCACTGAGAATCGCGGAGGCCTGCTGCGAAGCACTGGCGGCGCGCGTCAGCAACTACGTGAGTGGCGCGATTCGCTTCGACGAGCAGGGACAACGACTGCGCACGATCGCGGAGGTGCTCCACGAGCGCATGGGCAACTGCGTCGACATGGCCTGCGCGTGCGCCTCGCTGTTCGAACGCGCCGGCTTGCACCCGGTGCTGATCATGGGCGCGGGCCACGCGATCGTCGGCTTCTTCGCGATCGACGAGCATTTCCCCGAGCCGTACCACACCGGCGTCTCTCGGATTTCGAACCGCGTCTTACTCGGCGAGCTGCGCGTATTCGATGCGACGGTCCTCACCCAAGCGAACGGTTCGTTTGCTGCCGCGATCACCGTGGGCGAAAGCTGGCTCCAGACCGAGGGCCAAGAAGCGCTGCACGTAGTCGACATTCGCGCCGCACGCAACAGCGGGGTGCATCCCCTGCCCGAGAAGCTCGAAGAGCGTGGGATCGGCAAGTCGCTGGTTCGCGAGATCCGCGAGAGCGAGTTGCCCGCGCGCGGTCCGGTGCAGATCGATGAACCGACATGGACAGAGCGCAGCAAGCCCGAGCGCAACCTGGAACGCTGGGTCAAGCAACTTCTCGATCTCACGCTGCGAAATCGACTGCTCAACGACCGTTGGGAAAAGCTTGGAGTGCCGCTGCTCGCCGAGGGCGACGAGGCGCTCGCGGCCATCGAGGACGAGCTCGCCAAGGAGCGCAAGCTCCGGCTCCTTCCGTGCCCCGAGCTCGTCGAGTCCATCGGCGAGAAAGAGACGAGCGAGCAGCTGCGCAAGGGCTGGCTCGCGACGAGGATCTCGCAGGGCGCGCTGTACGAGCGCACGACGAAGATCGCGCGCGAAGGTCGCAGCTCGCTCGAGGAGTCCGGTGCGCGCTCGCTGTACGTCGCGATCGGCTTCCTCGAGTTTCAAGTCGAAGGAAAGCCGGGGAAGTTCCTCGCGCCGCTGCTGCTGGTTCCCGTCGAACTCGAGCGTGTCTCGCGCACGGAGGGCTACCGCGTCGTGCCCGTCAAGGACGATACGGTCACGAACGCGGCGCTTTCGGAGTACATGCGGCAGGTCCACAAGGTCGAGCTCGACCTCGACGCCGAGCTGCCCGAAGACGATCACGGAGTCGACGTGCGACAGCTGCTCGCGCGCGTCCGCGCCGCGGTGCGCGACGTCCGCGGCTGCACGGTCAAGCCGCTCGCCAAGCTCGGCACCTGGCAGTTCCGCAAGCTTCCGCTCGTGCAGGAGCTGCAACGTCGCCGCAAGGACCTCTTGTCACATCCACTGGTCTCGACCCTACTCGGAGTGCCATCGAGCGAGCCGCAGCGACGCGCGATTCCGACACCACAGTCCGTCGAGCGCGACGTGCGTCGGCGCGACATGCGCCTGCCGCTGCCCGCCGACAGCTCCCAACTCGCGGCGGTGCTCGCGGCGATGTCGGAGACGACGTTCGTGCTGCAGGGGCCTCCGGGTACCGGAAAGAGTCAGACGATCACGAACCTTCTGTGCGAGGCGCTCGTCCGTGGAAAGCGCGTGCTGTTCCTCGCGGAGAAGAGCGCGGCTCTCGAGGTCGTCGCCAAGCGCCTTGCGAAGGCAGGGCTCGGTGAGTGGGCGCTCAACCTCCACCCCAGCGAGGCGACGCGCACGCGATTCCTCGCACAGATCAAGCAGGGTTTCGACGCCGTCGACGGCCGTGCGGCGAACGGCGCGCGACGCTTCCACGAGCGCGGGGAAGCGCTCGACCGCGCCTGCGCCGACCTCGCGCGCGTCAAGTTGCTGCTGCACGACGCGCCGGAAGATCAACTGCCCCTGCAAGAAGCCATCGACCTCGCCATCGCGGCGCGGCGCGAGCTTGGCTCCACGCCGCTGCGGCTCGACGGAGCCCTTGCGAACCCCCTCGCCCGAGCGCAGCTCCGCGAGCTCGGAGATCTTGCACACCGACTGGGACTCGCCGCCGAACAGGTGAGCACAGAGACGGCGGCCGCCCTGCAGGATCTGCCGCTGACACGTTCTCTCACCGACGAGCAGGCACAGGCCGCCGCGGGACATGTGTCGGAGCTGCGCACGGGCACGCAGGGCGTGGAGTCCGCGTCGCGTGCGCTCGCTCAGTTGCTCGGCGTTCCCGCGCCGATCGACGCCGCTGGCGCGCGGCGGCTCGCCGCGGCGGCGCTGTTCATCGCGGATGAAAGCCGCGCGAATGTCTTGTGCGCGGAGGCGCTCTCCAGCCGCACGCCCGGCGCCGAGTTCGAGTCGCTGGAGCGCGCTCTCGCGCTCGAAGAAGCGGCGCAGACTGCCCGCGCCGAGCTCGCAGCGAGCTGGGAAGTTTCCGCGCTGTCCCTGCCTTTGTCGGAGTTGCAGCGCTCTCTGCGCGAGGCACGGGACCAGTTCTTCATTTCCGCATGGTTCACGCGCCGCCGTATCCGCAAGCAACTCGTCCCCCATGCGAAGGGCGTGCCCCCGAGCGAGCTTGCAGGCCTAGAAAGCGCGATCGCTCTGTTGATCCGAGTGAAGACTGCGTTCGACGCACTGCAGCCCCATGCACGAGTGCTGGAGAAGCTCGCGGGCGCTGTGGGGCGCGTCGACGTCGTGTCGGCCCGTGCGAGGCTTGTGGAAGCGCAGACGCTCCACGCCCATCTCCGCGAGTACGACCCCGCGCTGCTCACCGCGCTTGCGGGTCGAGCGGCCTCGCTCAGCGGCTCGGCGCAGATCGCCGCCGGATACCGCACGTTGGAGCAGCCGCTGCGCAGCCTCGAACAGCAGCGCGCCGCCGCCGCGGCGTCGCTCGGTCTCGGCTCCCTTCCGGAGCTCGGCTCCTTCGCGGAACAAGCGTCCCAACTCGAGCGCTGGCTCGGACAGCGCAGCGACTGGGACGTGTGGAGCCGCTACTGCGCGGAGCGTGCGGTGGCCCGCGAGCGCGGGCTCGCGCCGCTCGCGCAGGCGCTCGAGCAGGGCGCGCTGAATCCGCGTCGCGCCTCCGTCGCCGCGCGCGCCGGTGCGTTGCAGGCTTGGGTCGAAACGCGATTGCGTCGTGAGGTCGAGCTCGCCACGTGCAGCGGCGAGCGAGCCGCCGAGCTGCGCCTCGTGCTCCAGCGCTGCATCGACGAGTACTCCGAAGGTGCAAGTGCAGCGGTCGAGTGCGTGGTGCGCGATCGTGCCCGCGCGTTTTTCGACGCTCCCGACTCCGCGCGCTACGAGGCCGCTAGGGCGCTGCAGAACTTGCGCAGTCTCCAAGGCGTGCGTCGGACGATCCGGCACCTGATGAATCAGACGGGACCTGCGCTCTTGGAGCTCAAGCCCCTCGTGCTCGCCAGTCCGTTGTCCGCGGCGCAGTTCTTGCCGCCGGAGTTCCCCAAGTTCGATCTGGTCGTGATCGACGAGGCTTCGCAGGTGCCGGTGTGGGACGCGGCGTGCGCGCTCGCGCGAGGCAAGCACGCGGTCGTCGTCGGCGATTCGAAGCAGCTTCCGCCGACCAGCTTCTTCGGCCTGCGCGCAGAGGAAGAAGAAGAGGAGCTCGAGCAAGGCGAGCTGCACGAGAGCGTGCTCGACGGCTGCGCGGGCGCGGCGCTCCCGCAGCTCTCGCTCTTGTGGCACTACCGCTCGCGCGACGAGCGGCTGATCGAGTTCGCCAACCGACGCTCCTACAACGCCTCGCTGCAGACGTTCCCGGCGCCCGCGAGCTCCCATCCCAACCTCGGCGTCGAGTTCCGCCTCGTGAAAGGCATCTACGATCGCGCTGGCACCGCGACCAACGAGATCGAGGCGCGTGAAGTCGTCGCCGAAGTAGTTCGACGGCTCTCGGACGACGATGCGTGCGCTGCGAACCGCTCGATCGGCGTCGTGACGTTCAGTGTCGCGCAGCAACAGCTCGTCGCGGACCTGCTCGACGAAGCGCTCGATGCGAACCCGCGCGCCAGCGCGCGACGCGAAGAGGCTGCCGCGGGCGGCGAAGACCTCTTCGTCAAGAACTTGGAGAGCGTTCAAGGCGACGAGCGCGCGACGATGCTCTTCAGCATTGGCTACGGCCCCGATGCCCAAGGCAAGATCTACTACAACTTCGGCCCCTTGGGCCTCGCGGGCGGCGAGCGGCGCCTCAACGTCGCGATCACGCGCGCGAAGGAGAAGGTGATCGTGTTCTCGTCGATGCGCGCGGCCCAGCTCGATCCCGCGCGCTGCCGAGCCCGCGGCGTGCAGGACCTGCGCGGCTACCTCGAATACGCCGAGCTCGGGGTCGTGCCCCTCTTGCCGTCCGAATCCGGCGGGCGGCGTGAGATCGCTCCGTCGTCGATCGAGATCGAGCTCGCGGAGCGCCTGCGCGCACGCGGCTGGAAGGTCGACCTGCACGTGGGTCGCTCCCGCGACTACCGCATCTCGCTCGCACTCGCCGAGGCGCGCCAGCCGGACCGCTGGGTGCTGGGAGTCGAACTCGACGGAGCCCACTGGGCCAACGCGCCGACGACGCTCGATCGCGAGATCGTACGCGCTTCGGTTCTCTCGGGCCTCGGTTGGAGGATCGTGCGAGTTGCGACAGTCGACTGCTGGCGCGACCTCGAGCGCGTCGTCGCGAAGATCGACGCCGCGGCCCGTGCGGTCCCGAGCTAGAACGTGACGAGCAGGCTCAGCGACAGCGCATGATTCATGCGATCATCGCCCGGTCGCGAGAGCCACTGATTGAGATAGCCGCCCTCGAAGGCGATCGTGCGCGCCTCGTCGAGAAACCAGCCGATGCCGACGAAAACTCGATTCTGGCGTAGACCTGCGTCCTGTCCCGCATCTGTGTCGTTGAGGTCGTAGAAGACCTCGTCGATGAGGCTCAGGTAGCGGGCCCCGTCACCGCTGAGCGGTCGCGTGTACTTGACGAGTTGTCGGAATCTCCAGCCAGTGTCGTCACTCTCCTCGACAAAGCGCTCTTCGAGCCGAGAGCGGAACTGCAGTTGATAGCTCTTGTCGGTGGGCACATTCCAAGTCAGCTGCTGCCAGACCCGATTTTCACCGCGATCCGGCGCATCGTCGGAGTGAGTGTTGATCCACGCGTACCCCGCGAAGAACGTGAGCTGCTCATTCAACGCGTAGCCGAGGGCAGGCCGGAGGAAGGTCTGATTGAGGTCGGAGCCCTCATCGATCCAGCGCGCTTGCACATCGAACCACCAGCGAAAGTCCTCCCAGCCCGACCCCAGCTCCTTGAGCGAGCCTTGACCGAGCCACATCTCCCACAGCGCGCCGTCGTGGTCGATCTGCGCCTTGGCCGGCAAGGAGAAGCCAAGCACAGACAGCGTGAGAGCACCGATGCGGAATCTGAGCGACTGCATGCCCGTTATCGTTGCTCAGCCCGTCGCGCGTTGCGAGAGGCCTCGCTGGGTTCACGACGGTTTTGCGGGCCGAAGGTGCTATCCCGTCCCTAGAATCTTGAGCATGCGCCCTCTCCGAAGGCTGCTGCTCGGCTTGTGTTTGTCCGCCTGTGCAGAGGACAGTGCGCACGTCTCGGCGTCGAAGGTCGCCCCGCAAGGATCGCGCTTCGTCCTCACGGCGCGGGCGCCGAACGCGAGCCCCGCGCCAGAGCTCGCCCTCTCGCAGACGTGGATCGATCTCCTCAAGGGCGAACCTGCGCGCGACCTGCCGGTGCAGTTCTCGCTCGAGAGCCGCCCGACGCGTCTGCTTCAGCCAGGCTGGTCGCTGGCTGGAGTGGCCGTTGCACCCGGTGCGGACGCGGCGCTTGTCGTGGAGTACGGCGTTCTCGAGACTCGCGGGAGCCCCACGTCCGCCGCCCTGGATCTGCGCCTGCGCTTCGAGTCGGGCAAGGAGCAAACGCAGCGCGTCGACCTCGACCTCCGACCGCGCTGGCATTCACTCACGCTGCCTCTGGCGGTCGCGCAAGGCGAGGCGGTCGAACTCACGCTCTCGCTCGCACAGCCCGCGATCGGCTACACGCTCGTCGGATTTCCAGCTCCGCGGCTGCACGTTCCGGACGCCGCCCCCCGCACGGTGGTGCTCATCACCTCCGACACGCACCGCGGTGACCACGTCGAGGGACTGCCCGGCTCCGTCGCCATCGAAACGCCCGCACAGCGTGAGCTTGCTGCGCGCGGTGTCACGTATAGCGACTGCTGGTCGACGATCAACATCACGGTGCCGTCGCACGTTGCGATCTTGAGCGGCCTGCATCCGCGCGACAGCGGCATCACCGACAACCAGACGATGTTCGCGGAGGAACCGACGGTTCTGGCCGAGCTGTTCCGCGACGCGGGATGGCACACGTTCGCGACCACGAGTCTGAACCTCCTGACTCCGGCTCACTCGGGGCTCGGTCAGGGGTTTGAGCGCATGATTGCGCCCCAAGCGACGCGCCCTTCGACGAAGACCGTCGATGCGGCGCTGCGCCTGCTGGACGAAGCGAAAGACCGCTCGGTGTTCGCTTGGGTGCACGTCTTCGACGCGCACGGTCCCTACGATCCGCCGCCGCCCTACGATCGGCGTTACTACGTCGCCGGGCGCGATCCGCGCTCGCCGGCGATCGAGCCGGAGCCCGGCATGCGCGTTCCGCCGAACTTGCCGGGGGTGCGGGATGCCGAGTTCATCCGCGCGCTGTACCGCGGCGAGATCGCGAGTCAGGAGCACGAGCTCGCGCGACTGCTCGCACACCCGCGCGTGAAGAGCGGAATCGTCGCGCTCACGGGCGACCACGGCGAGGTGCTCGGACGTCACGACATCTGGTGGGCGCACAAGGACGTGTATCCGGACACGCTGCACGTGCCGCTCGTGATCGCGTGGCACGGCGCTCCCGTCGGCAAGATCGTCGACGTGCCGGTGCAAAACAGCGACCTCGGCCGCACCCTGCTGAATCTCGCGGGTCTCGATCGTGCCCCCTTTCCCGGCAGCGATCTTGCGCGCGTCGACGCGCTGGAGTCCGACAAGCCGCGCTTCGCGCTCGGCGGAGCGCGCACGGTCGCGTCGATCACGCAGGACGGCTGGCACCTCGTGCTCCAGCTCGCGAAGGGCGACGAAGGCGAGCAGAAGACTCACCGCGCACCGCATCAGTTCGAACTCTTCCACTTGCGCGTCGATGCCGCGTGCGAGCGCGACCTCGCGGCCACGGAAACCGAGCGCGCGAAGGTGCTGCATGCGCGGCTCGCGGAGTGGCTCGCGGGCTGGAAGGGCGAGCGCTTCGCCGCCTTCAAGCGCACGGATGCGGCGACCGTCGCCAACCTCGCGCAGCTCGGCTACGCATCGAATACGGAGGCTGGCGATGCGGCGGCTCCGCTCTTCGAGTCCGACTGCCGCTGCGAGTTCTGCTCGAGCATGAAGTGACGCATGAAGAGCGCGCGCACCTCGTGGCTTTTCCTGCTCGCGATCCTCGCGCTCGCATTCGCGCTGCGGTGGCGTGGCATCTGCCACCAACTGCCTCAGTGGACCTATCTCGACGGCTTCGTCGAGCTCGTGCAGACCCAGTACTTGCGCGATCCGCAGAGCGTGAAGTGGCCCGACATGAACCTCGGCTACTACCCGTACCTCACCTCAGCGACCGCGGCCGTTCTACCCGATATGGCGGCGGCGCGCGGGGAAGGCGGCGTTGCGGAAGCGGTCCTCGAGGCGTCGCGCGAGCCGTGGGTGCGCATACGGCTGGCGGCGATTCTGCTCTCGCTCGGCGCAGTGATCGGCGCGTGGGGTATCGCGCGACGCTTCGTCAGCTCGAGCTTTGCGTTGCTCGCGGCCGCGATCGTCGCGACGAGCCTCGTGCACGTCACGTTCTCATCGGAGCAGCGCCCCCACGGTCCCGCGTCGGGGATGGTGGCGCTCGCACTGTGGGCGACGCTCGTCTTCCGCGAGCGAGGCACGCCTCGCTCGCTGGCGATCGCGCTGGGGGCTCTGTGCTTTGCGGTCGCAGCGCTGCAGAGCAGCTTCGCACTGCTTGTGCCCCTCGCGATCGCGTGGAAACTGCGTGAGGCGCCGCCGACCGAAAGAAAGCCACTCACCTGGACGGCGCTCGCAGGGCTTGCACTCCTCGCCGTCACCGTCCGCCTCGCCTACCCCTTCCACTTCGACGAGCGCTCGGGCTCCGCCGGAGAATACGACACGGGTGCTGAGACGGTCTGGATGGGCGGTCACGCGCTCTACACAGAGCGCTTCCACGCGCGCGGCTTTGGAGTTCTCGCAAAGACCTTTGCGGGCTTCGATCCGCTGCTGCTCGCGCTGGCGGTGGGCGCGGCGTTGCTCTGGCTCGTCGCGCACCTGCGCGGGCGCCTCGAGCTTTCGCGCGAGCGCACGGCCTCGCTCTGGATCTGCTTGGGCTACCTGCTGCCCTTCGTACTCGTGTTCGGCATCTACGACATGACGTACGACCGCTTCGTGCTGCCGCTCGTCCCGCTGCTTGCCGTGACGGTCGCATGGGGCTGTGAGCGCGTGTGGAACGTCCTGCCCGCGGCGGCGCGCCATCCGTTGGGCGGCCTTGCGGTCGCGGTCTGCGTACTCGGGTTTCCGCTTTGGGCCTCTTGGCGCTTGGGAACACTCCGCGAGCGCGAGGACACGTTCGAGGCAGCTGCACGTTGGATCGAGACGAACGCCGATGCTTCGAGCGACCGAATCCTGTTGCTACAGAACTTTGATCTGCCGCTTCTCTACGAGCCGTCGTCGCTCGCAGCGCTCAACGACTCGTACACGCTCTACTGGACGGCATTCCAGCGCAAGTTGCCTCCTTTCGAGCCCGGGACGACTTCGTACAAGGTCGCACGTCCACCGCGAAATGAAGAAGAAGAGCAAGCGGACGCGGAGTTCCTGACGCCGAAGCGGCTGCGCGAGCTGGGCTTCCGTTACGTCGTCTCGATGCCGCCGCGGCGCGGCGGCGTGCACGACGCCGAGGCCGTGGATCTCTTGAAGAACCTGCGCAAGGGCATGGAGCGCGTCGCGACCTTCGCGCCCGCAGGCGAAGAGGAGCGCCGCGCGCGCACGCCGGACTTCGGGTTTGGCGTCACGGAGAGCTCGACGCTCTGGAACCTGCTCTCGATCGAGGCGTTCGGCCCTCGGATCGAGATCTTCCGTCTCTGACGACACGGGCGGAGCCCGCGTCCGCCGCGCAGCGCTGCTAGACTGCGGGGCGTCGTGCTGAAGTCCCTGCGCGTTCAAATCGTCGTGTTGGCCGTCGTCGTCCTGGCGGCGTTCGCGCTGCGCTTTCGCGGGCTGTCGCACCAGTTGCCGCAGTGGACATACTGGGACGGCTACGTGCTCCACAACCAAACGGAGTACCTCCGCGGGGAGCTGCGCCCCGAGGGCCCGGAGCGCACGCTGGGGTACTACCCCTACCTCACGGCCGTCGTCGCGGCGGAGCTCCCCGCCCTGAATGCCGCGCGCGACAGCGACGGAAGCCCATGGCTCGCCGAGGCGCGTGCATCGTGGCTGCGGCCGCGTCTCGCGTCGCTGCTGCTCTCGCTGTTCGCGGTCATCGGCGCGTGGGGCATCGCGCGCTACTTCGTGCGCCCCGGGTATGCGTTGCTGGCTGCGGCGCTGACCGCGACGAGCCTGCTGCACATCACGTACTCGACCGCGCAGCGCCCGCACGGCGCCGCATCCGGAATGGCAGCCCTCGCGGTTTGGGCCGCGTTGTACCTGCGCCACACCGGCGGCTGGCGCGGAATCCTCGTCGGAGCACTGGGCGTTTCGCTCGCCGTTTCGGCCCTCCAGAGCGGCTTCGCGACGTTGCTAGCGTTCGCACTCGCGTGGTGGCTGCGCAAGGACCGCACGAAGCCTGCGCGCGATCTCGGCGCGCTGGTCCTCGGAGCCTGCGTGGTCGCGCTGTTCGTGCGCCTCTTCTATCCCTTTCACTTCGATGAGCGGGCGGGCATCGCGACCGCTGTGGAGAGCAGCGGACAGTCCCTCAATCTCGCGGGACACACCGTCCACCTCTCGAAGTTCACCGGCCGGGGATTTTGGATTCTCGGCGGTTCTTCGCTGTTGTTCGATCCCATCGTCACGCTCCTCGCCGTCTGGGCGGCTCTCGCTTGGTTGGGAAGCTCGGCTCTCCGCCGAGACGTCACCACGCGCGAGCGCCATGCCGACGTTTGGGTCTGTCTCGGCTTCGTGCTGCCGTATCTCGTCGTGTTCGGCGTGTACGACCTCACGTTCGACCGCTTCGGGCTTCCGTTGGTGCCGTTGTTCGCCGTCGCGGCGGCGGTCGGCTTCGAGCGCATCGCGGACCGACTGCGCCCGCAACTCCGGCCATGGCTGGTGGTGTGCACTCTCGCGTTCCCTTTGGCGGCCGCGTGGAAGCTCGGTTCGCTGCGTTCGGCTCCGGACACCTACGAGCTCGCGTCGCGTTGGCTCGAAGAGCGCGCGCTGCCTGAGAACTCGAAGGTGCTCCTGCTGCAGAACTTCGAGCTGCCCACGGTCTACTCCGCCGAGTCGCTGCGCGAGCTGCCGAAGATCTCGACGCTCTATTGGTCTCAAGAGCAACGCGCGCACCTGCAGGAAGGGAGCACGTGGCCCGGGCTCCACGTCGTGAGGCAGCGTCAGGCGATCGTCGATGACGAGGGCGAAGAAGTCACCCCCGCCGAGCGCGTCACGCCGGAGTGGCTCGAAGAGAACGGAGTGCGTTTCGTCGTCGCGCTGCAAGCGAGCCGTGGGCTGCGCGATCCGTCGACACTCGACCTCGTGCGCCAGTTGCGTAAGCGCGGAAAGCAGGCGCTTCTCCTGAGTCCGTTCGGCGCGCCGCCGCAGAAGGAGAAGGGTGAGCGCGAGCTCGACCTCGGCTTCGGCGTCACCGAGATGGGTACAGCGCTGCAGGTCCTCCGAACGCAGACCTACGGGCCGCAGCTCGAGATCTTCGAACTCTAGGGGGCGCGATGGACGATGCAGGCCTGCCGCCGAGCACCGGCGATCGGTGTTCACCGCGCTGCGGACGCTGTGCGCTGCCTCCCGCGTGGTGCCTGTGCACGGAAGTCGCGCCGCTGATGCTCTCGACGCGCGTCGTCGTGTTCCTGCACCGCCGTGAAGTGCACAAGCCGACGAACACGGCGCGCATGGTGCCCATCGCTCTGCGCAACGCCGAAGTGCGCGTCGTGGGACACGTCGAGGATCGCGAGCGCTTCGCGGAGCCCGCGCCGCCGGGCAGCCGCGCGGTGATGCTGTTCCCGTCGCCGCGCTCGATCGAGCTCACGCGTGAGAGCGCGCGGGAGCTTTCGTTCGGATCGCCGCTCACGCTCGTCGTCCCCGACGGAAATTGGCGTCAGGCGAACAAGATCGCGACCCACGAGGAGGCGCTCGCAGTGCTCCCCCACGTGCGGCTGCCCCAGGGACCGCCCTCGACGCTGCGGCTGCGCGCGAATCCGGACCCGGATCGGATCTCGACCTTCGAAGCCATCGTGCGCGCGCTTGGGATCCTCGAGGGAGCCGAGGTGCAGGCCGCGCTCGAGCACGTCCTCGCGCTGAAGATCGAGCGTACGCGCTGGACGCGCAAGCCGCCGAGCCGCGAAGAGCTCGAGCGCTCCGAATTCCGCCCGCGTCCGCGCGCTACTTGAACAGACCCGCGTCGCGGTAGTCGAAGAACACGCGCACGAAGCTCTGCAATTGTGCGCGATACTGGGCGCCGAAGCTCAGGAGCAGGATGTGCTCCACGACCGAGCGCGCCGCCTTGGCCGTGTCGACGTCGTTCATCGCCTTGCCGCCGCCGTTGCGCACGTCCATGAACACGGGCGTCCCGCCGCCCGCCTTCGCAAGCTGCTCGAACTCGACCTTCGCAGCGAGGCTGGTGCAGATCGTCGAAGTGATGAAGGGCTTGAGGGACTCACGCTTGCCCGACAAGGGCTTGCTCCCGCGCACGAACGGCCTGTCGTGCGCGTCCTTGATGGCTTTGAGGAGCGGCTCCATCGTGTTCGGGTGCGGGGGTGCGTCGCCGATGATCAAGATCAGGCGGTTGGCCTCCTTGTTCCAGTCCATCTCCTTGCTGAGCGCGAACTCGAAGCCCTTGTCGACGTTCTCGGGCAAGTCTCCGCCGCCGTTCGCGACGAGCTTGGAGAGACTCTCGCGCACCTCGTCTTGCTTCTTGGTGAGCGGCACGAGCAGCTGCGCGCCGTCGCTGAAGTCGCTGACGTCCTTGTAGTGCACGACGCCGAGGCGGAGCTTCGGCGCTACGCCCGACAGGAGACTCACGACGTCGTAGATCGCGTCCCGCGCGAGGTCGATCGCCGCCTGCATGCTGCCGGTCGAGTCGATCACGATCGCGACATCGAGCCCAGCATCGCGCAGGTCGAACGCGCGCTCGACGAACGCGCCCGCAGCGCTGCGGCCGTCCGCGGGCTCGCTCGGCGGCGCTTGCCACTCCGCGATCGCATACGTCTCGCGCTTCTCCTGCCACCAGCGCTTCCACGACTTGCGCTCTGCGCCCGGCCCCTCTGGGAAGAGCCGCGAGAGCACCTCGACGAGCCGCGATGCGAGCAGGTCGTTCTTCTCCTTGCTCGCGAGCTCGACGAGCGCATCGACCAGCTCCGGCGTAGCGACCGACGCGAGCTTGCGCGCCTCCATTCCGCGCAGGACCTCGACGGCGTAAGGCCGTAGTCGCACATCGTCCGCGCGCAGCGCCGCGGTCAGCGGAACCGCGCCCGCGGGGTGAAAGTCATTTCCGAGCGAGAGCAGCACGATCGACTGCAGGGCCCAATGCTCGGCCGTGCCGTAGGACTTCGCGATGGCCTCCGTCATCACGCGATTGAGTGGCTGCGGCGGCGCAGGCTTTTCCTCGGCAGGCTTCGGGGGCTGCTGCGGAGGCGGCGTTCCGGCGCCCGGCGGACGCAACTGGGCGAGCGCGGGACCGCAGAGGAGCAACGCGGAAGCGAGCAGCGAAGTGGGCTTGAGCATCGGTGCGGTCCCTCATTTATACCGCCCGTCGCCGCAGGCAACGGCCAGAGGTCCGAGGTTCCCCACCGGAAGCCGCCCCGCTGTGGCCCCGCGGCTCCGAGCGGGTCACAATGCGCGCCATGAGCAAGCAGGAGCAGCAGAGCCTTTTCGCTGACGCGGCGCCCGCCACCGCGAAGGCGCAGCGCGTCGCCTTCGACATCGAAACAGCAAACTTGATCGCCCCCGACGCCGATCTCGACAGCGCCGGCCCGCTCCTGATCTCGTGCAGCGCGGCCGTCACGGACACGGGCCTCCTGCGGCACTGGTACATGAAGGACGAGCGCGGCGCTCCGCACGGCACGCTCGACGCCGCGACGGCGCTCGACATGCTCCAGTGGCTGCGCCAGCAACAACTCGCCGGCGTCAAGGTGTGCGCGTGGAACGGACTCTCGTTCGACCTGCGCTGGATCGCCCACGCCGCAGGCGACCGCAAGCTCGCGGCGGAGATTGCGCTCGACCTCTACGACCCCATGTTCCAGTTCATGTGCCAGCGCGGCTTCCCGATCGGCCTTGCCTCCGTCGGCGAGGCGCTCGGCATCGGCGAGAAGAAGCTGATGAGCGGCGCCGATGCGCCGCAAGAGTGGGAGAGCGGCAACCGCCAGCGTGTGCTCGACTACGTCGCGGGCGACTGCCGCATCACCGAAGCGATCGTCGCGCGCATCGTCGAGCTGCGCGAGGTGCGCTGGAAGACGAAGAAGGGCACGCTCTCGCGCGAGCCGATGCGCGCATTGCTCAAGGTGCGCGAGTGCCTCGCGCTGCCGTTGCCCGACACGTCGTGGATGGGTGAACCCATTCCGCGCGAGAAGTTCTACGCTTGGCTCGAGCTCGGCAAGTGAGCACGCCTGCGCGCCGCGAGCGCTTCTTTGCAACCTGCGCGCCGGGCCTCGAGCCCGTGTTGCACGACGAGGTGAAGTCTCTCGGCCTCTCGAAGGTCGAGCGACAGGTGGGTGGCGTCTACTTCGAGGGCACGCTCGCGGATGCGCTCCGCGCGAACCTCTGGCTCCGCACGGCGATCCGCGTGCTCATGCGCGTCGCTCGGTTCGAGGCTGCGGATGCGGACGCGCTCTACGCGGGCGCTCGAACCGTCGAGTGGGAGCGCTTCGTGCGCGCGGACGGAACGCTCATCGTCGACGCCCACACCTCCAGCTCGGCGCTGGACCACTCGCTGTTCATCGAGCAGCGCGTCAAGGACGCGATCGTCGATCACCTGCGCGAGAAGCACGGCACGCGCCCCACCGTCGCAAAGGAGAACGCCGACCTCGGCGTTTACGCGCACATTTTCCGCGACCGTTGCACCCTGCTCGTCGACACCTCGGGCGAGTCGCTGCACAAGCGCGGCTGGCGCACGTTCCAAGGCCGTGCGCCGATGGCGGAGACGTTCGCCGCGGCGCTGGTGCTGCTCTCGCGCTGGGATCGCCGCGCGCCGCTGATCGATCCGTTCTGCGGCTCGGGCACCGTGCTGATCGAAGCCGCGATGATCGCGCGCAACATGGCGCCGGGGCTCTATCGCGAGCGCTTCGGCTGCGAGCGGTGGCCGGGGCACGACGCGAAGCTCGGCGAAAAGCTGCGCGCACAGGCGCGCGCCGCTGCGACACCGTCCAAGACCCGCCTGATCGGTCGGGACCTCGACGCCAAGACGATCGAGGGCGCGAAGGAGAATCTGCGCGCAGTGGGGCTCGCGGATGCAGTCGAGCTCGAGCACGGCAACGCGCTCGACTTCGAGCCGCGCAAGGGCTGGGGCGCTTGGATCGTCAGCAATCCCCCGTGGGGCGAGCGCATCGGCGAGGACCGCGATGTCGCGCGGCTCTACCGCGACTTTGGCGCGTGGTTGCGCCGGAGCGCCGCGGGCTTCCACGTCGCGCTGCTGGTGCAATCGGGCGCGATCTCCCATGAACTGGGCCTGAAGGCCGCCGAGTCGACGCGCGTTCTAAACGGTGGGATCGACTGCGCGATCCTGCGCGCGGATCTCTGATCTGGACGCGGTCTCGGGGCTGTTTTCGATCCCAGCGAACGACTCGACTCGGAAGCCACCTCGTCAGGATCGACGCCCTAGTGCATGCTGGACCGATGATCTTCACGTGTGTGCTTCTGGTTTGTGGCTCGCCGAGTCTTTCCATACAGCTCCCGCTGGCGCTGCAAGAGGTCGAGCCTTCCACCGGCGGACTGCGCTACTCGCTCGACCACTCGGCGACAGACGAGCTCGCCAAGCTCCATCGCGCGAGCCTCGGAGGGCTGCTGCTGCCCAGTGGCACTCTCGTGGATCTCGATCTCGCGCGCATCGACCACGAGCGGTTGAAGTGGAACTTCCACGTCGACGGTCAGCCGCGGCCGGACCTGCTCGAAGCGAGTGCCTTGTCGGTGTGGCAGGGCTCCGTGTCAGGCTTCGTTGGCGGGTATGCGATGCTCGCGTTCTCGCACTACGGGGTCCACGGCTGGATCGACACGGGCAGCGAGCTCGTGCACGTGATCTCGCGTCCAGCGCCCAGCGGCGACTGGACCGCCTCGGACGTGTTGCTGGTGGACGAAGCGGCGCTCGAAACTGCGAGGCAGTCACTCCCGCGCGGGTGCGTCGTTGCGCCAGCGACTCCGGCGAGTCCGCAACCCGCCGCCATTTCGACGTTTTCGACGAATGCCGCGGCTCTGCTGACACCGAGTTGCGCGCTGCGCCTTTGCACGATCTCGATCGAGACGGACTTTCAGTTCTTCCAGCGCTTCCAAGACGTCAACGCACAGGCCACCTACATTGCGTCGCTCTGGTCGTTCATCAGCACGCGCTACGAGTCGCAGACTTCCACGCTGCTCACCTTCCCCTACGTCGGACTTCACACCACGGCGAACGATCCGTGGACCACACCCGACGGCCCGGGCTCGATCTTCCAAATGCTCACCGAGTTCCAAACCGCTTGGACCGGCGCGATTCCCGGCAGCGGACGGCTGGGCCACTTCATGAGCGGTGCCGCGCTCGGCGGCGGCGGCGCCTTTCTCAACACACTCGGGAGTACGACCTTCAACTTTGGTGTGTCGGGCAATCTCGATGCACTCTCCGTGTTCCCGATCGGGCAGAACCCGGCGAACTGGGACTTCTACGTCTGCGCCCACGAGGTCGGCCACGCGTTCAACGCGTTGCACACCCACGACTACTGCCCGCCGCTCGATAAGTGCGAGTCGATGCAGTCCGCGGGCCCGTGCCAAACGTCGCAAGTGTGCACCTCGAGCGGGACGCTGATGAGCTATTGCGTCTACTGCCCCGGCGGCGCGGGCAACATCACGACGTTCTTCCATCCCGTCTCGGCGCAGAACATGAGCGCGGCAGCCGCGACGCACTTACCGCAGTTGGCACAGATCTCGGGCTCGGAGCCCACGGTTGCCGCTCCGGAGCAGGCGACGCCCGTGACCGCCAGCGTCGGTGGCACGCCGGTCGGACCCGTCGAGCTCGTCTGGCGTGCCAGCCCAGCGATGCCTTGGCAGCGCATCACGATGTCGAGCGCCGGAAGCGGCAACTACTCGGCATCGCTCCCGCCGTTCACCTGCTCGGAGACGCCGAACTGGTTCTATACCTTCACCGATGCGGTCTGCGGAGCGCTCAACTACCCCGCGAGCGCGCCCGCCGCACCGCTCAGCCTCGAGGTCGTCAGCATCGCGACCCTCGTCGACGACAACTTCGAGACCGACCAAGGCTGGACCACGTCGTCGAATGGAACCCTCAAGGGACTCTGGGAGCGCGGCGTTCCGATCTTCGACCCCTCCAATTCGTTGGCACCTCGCACGGACGGCGACGGCTCCGGGCAGTGCTGGCTCACGAGCAACTCGTCCAATCCCTCGACCACTTTCGTGACCAGCGGCGGGGTGGTGCAGCTCACGTCTCCTGCCCTCGACCTCTCCGCGAGTGGCACCGAGGTGCGCTTCCTCTACTTCTATCGCAACAACGACGCGCAGGATCGACTGACCGTGCGCGTCAGCCAGAACGGGCTCACGGGGCCCTTCGTCCTCGTGTTCGCGTCGACGACCTCATCTCCTGCGTGGCAGTCGCTCGTGCTCGCGCCGGATGACCTGCTGGCCGCGGGGATCGTCCCTGGACCGAACATGCGCGTCCGCATCGCGCTGGCGGACCTCGGGCCGATCCTTAGCGCGAGCGAGGGCGGAGTCGACGGCTTCCGCGTGATCCGGCGCAGCTGCCAGAGCGGAATCGGAACGCGCTACTGCACTTCGCTTGCGAACTCCTCGGGGGCGCCGGCGCAGATCTCGGCGAGCGGAACCGCGAGCGTGCAGCAAAACAACCTCGTGCTGCAAGCGAGCCCCGTGCCTCTGAGCGCCAGCGGGCTCTTCCTCTACGGCGTGCAACCGACGCAGGTGCCCTTCGGCAACGGCGTCAAGTGCATCACGAGTCCGCTTCGACGTCTGCCCGTGGTGCAGGCATCGGGCAGCACGCTTGCCCACGCAGTGAACGCTCAGGCGGGCTCCGCAGCCGGCGCGATCCTCGCGGGTACCACGTGGCACTTTCAGGGCTGGTTCCGCGACAACGCCGCTGGAGGCTCTGGCACCAACCTCTCGGATGGTCTGCGGATCACGTTCGAGTAGTCAGCGTCGCCAAAATGCGCCTCCGTGAGATCCGAAGGACGGCACAATAGGGGTGTGGACGACCCCACTCCGTCGATGAGGATCCCCGCGTTGTTTCGAACGCTCCTGATCTGCTGCGCCCCCACTCTGGGTCTCGTTGGTTCGGCGTTTCCCCAAGCGGCGTTTCCGCTGACGCTGACGGCCAGCGAGCCCGCGACTGGCGGACTGGTTCACAGCATCGACGCGCTCGAGACGGACGAGCTCTCGCATCAGTGGAGCGCGAGCTTCGACGGCGTGCTGCTGCCCGACGGAAGTGTCGTCGACCTCGACCTGCAGCGCATCGATCACGCGCGGCTCGGCTTTGCCTTCCACGTCGATGGCGCGCCGGCGGGAGATCTGCTCGACGGACTCGCGCTCTCGGTCTGGAAGGGCTCGGTGCGCGGCTTGGCGGGGAGCGACGTGCGTCTGGCGTTTTCCCACCTCGGTGCACAGGGATGGATCCACACCGGATCGCAGCTCGTGCACCTGATCACGCGACCCGCCCCCGGCGATGACTGGGATCACGCCGACGTTCTGATGACGACCGAGGCGAGCTTGAACGCGCTCGGGACCGCCCACGACGGCGCGTGCTCCATGCTTCGTCCCACGCGCCGCGCGGCCACGCCGACGTTTCCCAGCAGCGGCGGTCCGGCGTACCTCGGCGCAGGCACCTGCAATCTGCGCGAGTGCAAGGTCGCGATCGAGAGCGACTTCCAGTACTTCCAGCGCTTCAACAGCGTCTCCGCTCAAGCGAGCTACACCGCGACGCTGTGGGCCTTCATCTCCGACCGCTACGAGACGCAGGCGTCGACGATCCTGACGTTCCCCTACGTCGGCTTCTACACGACGGCGAGCGATCCGTGGTCGACTCCGGACAACGGCGGCGGAGCGGGCGCGATGCTCGGTGAGTTCCAAGCGGCTTGGGTCGGCAACATCCCTGCCGGAGCGCGCGTCGGGCACTTCATGAGCGGGGCGGGACTCGGGGGCGGAGTCGCGTGGCTCGGAGTGCTGTGCGACAACACGTACAACTTCGCCGTGTCGGGCAACCTCGACGCGGGAACGCCCTTCCCCGTGCAGCAGAGCCCTGCGAACTGGGACTTCATGGTGTGCGCGCACGAGCTCGGCCACAACTTCTCCGCGCCGCACACGCACGACTACTGCCCGCCGGTCGATGAATGCGCGCCGTCCGGCTACTTCGGCGGCTGCCAGACGCAGCAGGCGTGCACGACTCAGGGCACGCTGATGAGCTATTGCCACTTGTGCGGCGGTGGCCTCGGAAACGTGATGCCGTCGTTTCATCCGGTGTCGGCGCAGGACATGACGAACGCCGCGCTCGCGTGCCTGCCGTCGTACGAAGGCATCTCTGCGAGTGTGCCCAGCGTCCTCGCGCCGTTCCAAGCGAACCCGCTGAGCGCGACGATCTCCGGAGTGCCGCTGGGCGCCGTGCGCTCCTATTGGCGCGCCAGCCCCGGCATGCCATGGCAGCTCGTGACGCTCTCGACGCAAGGCGGCGGCGTCTGGACGGGCTCGCTTCCGCCGTTCGCGTGCTCGGACACTCCCCAGTGGTACTACGAGTTCGACGAGCAGAGCTGCGGGGCGATTCGCTTCCCTTCGACGGCTCCCGCAAGTCCGCTCGCGGCACCCGTCGGCGCATCGACGACGAGCTTCTCCGACAACTTCGAGACCGACCTCGGCTGGACGCCGAGCGTGCTCGGTGCCGTCGGCGGTCCATGGCAGCGTGGCGTGCCCGTGCAGGACCCCTACTGGGGCTATGCGCCGCTCGTCGATGGCGATGGCTCGGGTTCGTGCTGGCTCACCGGCAACACGATGGGCAACAGCGATGTCGACTTGGGCGCGGTGCAGCTGCTCTCGCCGCCGCTCGACCTCTCGGGCTCGGATCTCGCGCTCGAGTACCTGTACTACCTGCGACTGTCGATCGCGAACGGCGTCGACATGTTCAAGTTGGAGATCAGCCCAGCGAATGGCGCGGGGCCTTGGACGGAGCTGGTGCGCCATACGACGAACTCGAATGGCTGGCGCTCCCACGTGATCAGCGGGGCATCGATCGCGGCGCTCGGCGTGCCGCTGGGCGCGAACATGCGCGTGCGCGTGACCGTCAACGACGGCGGGGGCGCATCGATCGTCGAGGGCGGGTTCGACGGCTTCCGCGTGCGGAAGATCGTGTGCCAAGGTCCGCTCGGGCTCTCGTACTGCACGGCGATCCAGAACTCGAGCGGCGCTCCGGCCCGGATGGCTGCGACGGGCTCGACGAGCCTCTCCGCGAACAACCTCGTGCTCTCCGCCGCGCCCGTGCCGAGCTCGACCTACGGCCTGTTCCTCTACGGCCCGCAGACGGCCTTCATCAACTTCGGCGGCGGCATCAAGTGCGTCGGCGGCCCTACGCAGCGCCTGCCGCTCGCGGGCTCCGGAGGAACGACGAGCCTCGCTCACGCGGTGAATCTGCTCACCGGTCCCGCCGCGGGCATCCTGGTTTCTGGCACCACCTGGTACTTCCAAGCGTGGTTCCGCGATACCGGCTTCGGCAACGCGAGCACGGCCCTCTCGGATGGCCTGCGACTGACGTTCGTGCCCTGATCGCAGGTTTCGGACGGTGCACCCCACGAAATACCGGAAGCGGTGCAGAATGGGAGCGCGCGGGACGCGGTTGGGAACTCTCCTGCGTTGGACCTCGTCGTAGACAGGTCCCATTTCGTCCTTCCCCAGCTCTCGACTGCGATGAACCACCTCCGCACCTTCCTTGCCAGCATCTCCCTCGTCGGCGTCACCGCAGCCCAGCAGCTCTTCCCGCTCGAGCTCGCTGGAAGCGACCCGGCCTCTGGCGGACTGCGCTACACGCTCACGCACGAGAGGCTCGACGATCTCGTGGGCGCTCCGACCGTGACGCTGGCAGGCGTGCTGCTGCCCGATGGCAGCATGGTCGACCTCGCGCTCGAGCGCATCGACTTCGCGCGGCGCGGCTTCCGCTTCTATGTCGATGGCGCTGAGCGCGCCGACTTGCTCGACGGCACGGATCTGACGGTGTGGAAGGGCGCGATCCCCGAAGTCGCGGACTCCGACGTGATGCTCTCCTTCTCGCACTTCGGTGCGCAGGGCTGGATCCGCACGGGCTCCTCGCTGTTCCACTTCATCACGCGGCCCAACGCGAGCGGCGATTGGCAGGCGGGCGACGTGCTGCTCGTCGCGGAGTCGGAGCTCAACGCGCGCGGGCTGGCTCTCCAGAACGACTGCTCCGTGCTCCCGACGCCTGGTTCCTCGGTCACCCCGCGCTCCCAGTCTTCGAGCGGGAGTGGCACGTCGCAGCTGCTCGGCGGCGCCTGCTCGCTGCGCGAGTGCAAGGTCTCGATCGAGAGCGACTACCAGTACTTCCAGCGCTTCAACGACGTGACAGCGCAGGCAACCTACACCGCCACTCTGTGGTCCTTCATCAGCGATCGCTACGAAACGCAGGCCTCGACCACGCTCACATTCCCCTACGTCGGCTTCTACTCCACGGCGACCGATCCGTGGACGACGCCGGATACTCCGGGCTCGTCGAGCGCGATGCTGAATGAGTTCCGCAACGCGTGGGTTGGCAACATCCCCAACGGCGGGCGCGTCGGTCACTTCATGAGCGGCGCCGCGCTCGGTGGCGGCGTCGCGTGGCTCAACGTGCTGTGCGACAACAACTACAACTTTGCCGTCTCCGGCAACCTGAACGGCACGATCAGCTTCCCGATCCAGCAGCAGCCCAACAACTGGGACTTCATCGTGTGCGCGCACGAGCTGGGCCACAACTTCAATGCCCGACACACGCACGACTACTGCCCGCCGCTCGACCAGTGCCCGTCGTCGCAGTACTTCGGCTCGTGCCAGACCGCGCAGGTGTGCTCGAACCAAGGGACGGTGATGAGCTACTGCCACCTCTGCTCGGGGGGCACGGCCAACATCACGACGTACTTCCATCCGGGCTCGGCCACGGACATGACCAACGCCGCCAACGGATGCCTGCCCCTGTATGCCGGCATCACCGGCAGCCAGCCGTCGCTCGTCACGCCGCTGCAATCGACGCCGGTCACCGCCACGATCTCAGGCCAGCCCACGGGCACCGTTCGCATCGTTTGGCGCGCCAGCGCTTCGATGCCGTGGGCGCGCGTCGACATGGCGAGCACTGGCGCTGGGGCCTACTCCGGTTCGCTGCCGGCGTTCCTGTGCAGCGAGACGCCGCAGTGGTACTACGAGTTCGACGAGCAGGTTTGCGGACTCGTCACCTTCCCGACGACCGCACCGCTCGCGCCGCTCTCCGCGCAGGTCGGCTCGGCCACCACGACATTCTCCGACAACTTCCAAGCGGACCTCGGCTGGACCACGGCGATCGTCGGCGCGAGCGCGGGCCAGTGGCAGCGCGGGGTGCCGGTCAACGACCCTAATTGGGCCTACGATCCGACCACCGACGGCGACGGCTCCGGCTCGTGCTGGCTCACGCAAAATGTGAACGGCAACACGGATGTCGACGGCGGCTCGGTGCAGCTCTTCTCCCCCGCACTCGACCTGTCGGTGCCGAGCGTGCGGATCGACTACTTCTACTACCTCCGCCTGACGATCGCCGACGGCGTCGACGCACTCACCCTCGACCTCAGCGCCAACGGATTGAACGGTCCGTGGACGCAGATCGCGCGCCACACCGCGAACAGCACGCAGTGGCAAGCGGGCTCGCTCACCGGCTCCGCCATCGCGGCGCTCGGCATTCCGCTCGGCGCGAACATGCGGCTGCGCGTCACCGCGAATGACAGCGGCTCGGCATCGATCGTCGAAGCGGGATTTGACGGCTTCCGCATCTCCGGCCAAAGCTGCACGAGCGGCATCGGTCTTGCGTACTGCACGTCCAACGCGAACTCGACGGGCTCCGGCGCGCTGATCTCCGCAGCGGGCAGCGCGAGCATCTCGGCCAACAACCTCGTGCTCTCGGCCTCACCCGTGCCTGCGAACACCGCGGGGCTCTTCCTGTACGGCACGAGTGCGTCGCAGACCACGCTCGGCAACGGCATCAAGTGCGTCGCGAGCCCCGTGCGCCGCCTTTCCATCGTCTCGGCCACCGGCAACACGCTGAGCGACGCCGTCGACAACACCGCGGGCTCGGCCGCCGGTGCGCTCATCTCGGGCAGCACGTGGCACTTCCAAGCCTGGTACCGCGATACCGCCGCCGGCGGCTCGAACACCAACTTCAGCACGGCGCTGCGCATCACGTTCACCCCCTGAGTCGTGCCCGCGAGCATCGCAGAAGGCAGGTTGGCGGTCCGCGGAAGACGGGCAGCGAGGCATCGATGCGCAGTCCAACGGCACGCCGGAATTGAAGCTCGATCCACACGCCGCGGGTGAGCTCAAGCCGCCCATGCCGCACGTGGAAGGAACATCCGGCGTTCGCGACTCGAACAGCTCGGCCTTGGCTGGCGTATCAACTGGCCCGTCGAATTGCATTGCTCCACCGAGCCGGTCAGGATGGGCGTTGCATGAACCAGCAGCCCGAAGAGAACGCGCTAGTGGAACGCCGGCAAACACCATGGTTGTTCGCTCAGCTCCTGGTGCGCTTCTCACTTCCGTTGTACGTCACGTGCTTCATCGGGCGGCTCGTCCTGTGCCTCTGGCTTCTGCCAAGGCTTGCGGACATCCCCTGGGGAACACGTCTGATGGCCTTCGTGCACGGCATCCGCATGGACACCATCGCTGTAGCCTGGCTCACCGTGCCCGTAGTCATCGTCGCCTGCCTCGCCCCATCCCGATTCGCCTCGCGTGCGGCATTCGTGGCTCAGAAATGGTCGCTCGTCTCGCTTGCGCTGCTCGTTTTCGTCGAGGTTGCGACCTTCCCCTTTTTCGCAGAGTACGACGCGCGGCCTAATTTCCTATTCACGGCCTACGTTGAGTACCCCCGAGAGCTTCTGACCATGTTGTGGTCGGACCAGAAGCTCGGCCTTGCGCTCGCGGCTGTACTCGTCACGGCTGCACTGTGGTGGCGGAGTCAACACTCTCTCGCGCCGCTGGCGCAGCGGCTCACCCGTGCGCCCTTGGTCACGCGCGCGGTCTTCCTCGCCCCGCTCTCGGTACTCTTGTTCCTTGGCATTCGCTCGTCTCTGGGACATCGGCCAGCCAACACGTCTGACGCCTTCTATTGCCAGAGTCGTATCGCCGGAGAACTAGCCAAGAACTCCCTACATAGCGCCGCCTACGAGGCCTACCGTGGCCGCAAGGACGGAACACGGCTCGCGGCGCAGTACGGGAAGTTGGATCGCGATGAAGCCTATGGTCGGGTGGCGCACATGCTCCGAGTGCCCCTCAACGCAGAGGCTCCGTTCCGCCGGACGGAGCCCAGCGTCGCACCCACTGTGTCGCCCCGCAACTTGGTGATCATCATCGAAGAGAGCATGGGGGCGCGTTTTGTAGGTCACCTCGGCGATCAACGCGGGCTCACTCCCAGCCTCGACGAGCTCTCGGGACAAAGCCTGACTTTCAGGAACCTGCACGCAAACGGCACTCGCAGCATTCGTGGGCTCAGTGCGTTGAGTGCGGGCTTTCTCGCGATTCCTGGCGAAGGCGTGCTCAAGCGTCCGAAGTCCCAGTCAGGGTTCTTCACCCTTTCGTCGCTCCTCGAGCCAAAGGGCTATCACTCAAGCTTCATCTATGGTGGCGAAGCCCGCTTCGACAACATGCGCGGCTGGTACACCGGCAACGGCTTCGATCTTATCGTTGAGGAAAAAGACTACGAGGCACCGCTGTTCCGCGGCTCGTGGGGTGTCAGCGATGAAGACCTCATGAACAAGGCTATCGAGACCTATCGTGGGCTTCATCGCGAAGGACGCCCCTTCGTCTCCGTGATCTTCAGCTCCTCGAACCACACACCTTTCGATCTTCCGGACGGCAAGATCGACTGGGTCCCGAATATTCCCCGTACGTCGGTGAAAAATGCCATCAAGTACGCCGATTTCGCCATAGGGCACTTCTTCCAGACGGCGAGGAGCGAGCCCTTCCACGCGAACACGGTGTATGTCGTCGTCGCAGATCACGATATTCGGGTACACGGCGATGCGGCGGTACCTGTGGATCACTTCCACATTCCCGGCTTGATCCACGGCACCTGCGTTCCTCCCGGAACTCACGACGAAGTTGCGTCGCAGCCCGACCTCCTTGCGACTGCGCTGTCGTATCTAGGCGTGGAGCTCGACTACCCGGTCCTCGGCACACCGATTCACAGAAGCGAACGTGACGCTTTTGCGCTCATGCAGTTCAACGAGGCGTATGGTTTTCGACGCGGAGAAAAAGTCGCGGTTCTACGGCCCTCCATGGCGCCGCAAACCTACGTCTGGCGAGACGGACAGCTGTCGCCGACCGAGAAGGATTCCGAGTTGGAGCTCGATGGCCTGTCCCTGATCCACGTTGCCGAGGATCTCTACGAGCGCCGGCTGTATCGGTAGGGATCTTGCGGCGGTTGGAACGGGCTGCCGACCTGTGCGCCTCGCTCGAAGTTCGCCGGCCAGTCGTGGCGCACGCTGACCACCAACTGGATCCGGTCCGCGCTTCTGCGGGAGCACTTCCCGCAAGCACGGACGTCGGAGCCCAGACTCAAAGTAGCATGCTTCCCTGTATGAACCTCGAGGGCCATTTGTACAGAAGTCTGGTCGTTCTGGCGTTGGCAACTGTGGCGCATGCACAGCTGGAGCTGCCTATCTATGGATACCGAGAGGCGAGCATCTCGTCGCGCGGACTGGTCGTTCGCACCGAAACGGCGATCTGGGTCGCAGCCCGCGGTGAAGAGCTCCGCCAACTTCCGCTGAAGTTGGAGAGCGTTCCAATCCGGACCGTCGCCTTGGAGGGCGGCATCGCATTCGCGGGGACGTTCGGCCTTGGTTTCGTGTCGTGGGACAAGCTCGACGAGACACGCGTCACCACGACGGAGCGCTGGATCAACATGCTCGTCACGGACGGAAAGCGCGCGCTCGCCGTCGACGAGGAAGGTCACACATGGTCGCTCGACTCCGAGGGACTCTGGACCCGCTGCGCTGCGCCGTTGCCTGGCGTGTTGGATCTCCCGACCGGCGAGTGCATGTACGGTCATGCAGGTCGCTGGGTGTATACGACGATGGTGTCGCACCCCACGCCGGATACGGTCGACGCGCAGAGCGGTGGGAGCGGCGATGGCAACGCCGATGGCAGCGAGAGCGACGATCCGATCGCGAGCGAGCACTTCGCATGCTATTGGTCCGACGACGGCGTGAGCTGGAATCCAGCGACGCTGCCGAGCGACTTCGCCACCGAGAACGTGACCGCCATGGATCTTGTCGGCGGCGCCGAGCTATGGGCGATACAGCTGAGCGACGAGTCGCTCTTGCTCTCGACCGACGCGCGCACATGGAGTCGAAGCGCACTGCCCACGATGTACGACCCGTGGCCATCGGGTTTCGCCATCGAAGCAGGCCGACTGTTCATCGCGGACGAAGATGCAGGCAAGACTCCCCGCCTCCACGAGCGCGGACTGGAAGGCGCCTGGTCGACGAGCGCGCTGCCCGAGAGCAGTCGGGTGCAGTCGATGTTCTCGTCTGCCGGACGTGTCTTTGTCGTCGGACAGCGCGCAGCTTCGGAGCTGCCCAAGCTCTTCTCGCTCAAGAACTACCTCGTGCCCTACACGCCGCCCGCGCTGCCTGCGGGCGCGAGCCTACGCTACGTGCCGACACTGGAGCCCGTCGCGGGCCTGCGCTCGGTGATGGACACGGTGGTCGCGTACATCAGCGGCGCGGTGAATGAGCCGGAGCCCTACCCGTTCGTGATGGGTGAACAAGGGCTCTGGACACTCGTCTACCCATCGCAGAAGCCCGAGCTGAACGCGGCCGCACGCGCGGTGAAGCTCTCCGAGGGTCCTCCTAGGGTCGTGGGAGCCAACGGAGCGACGCTGACCCTCGGCGACAACGGAGCCTTTGTGCTCCAAGCGCACGCGCAATCGGTTCGAGAGGCCCAACTCCGAGACCAAGCGCGCATCGTCTCCATCGCGCACGGCTTGGGCACATGGGCCGCGCTCGACGCCCAAGGTCATGTCCTCCTCTCGCGCGATGCGCTCCGCTGGCACTCGGTCACGCCGAACGCTCTGCGCTTTGAGCATCTCGCTGGCAGCTCGAAGGAGCTCGTCGCCGTGACCAAGAGCAACGAGGTCTTGCGCTGGACCAGCGTTCCCGAGCTTCCGAACGAGGCCTCGACGCTGGCCGTCGACGTGACTTCGCCCTTCGCTCGCGCGCGAGACACCGTGTGGACCGACCTCGGTCCGCTCAACCGTGGGAACAGCGCGTTCGGCGCCGACTTCGATGGACGCGCGATCACCGTCGCCCACGATCAGACGCTCTCGAGGACGCTCGACTTGGCGCAGTTCGAGCGCCTCGCGCGCCCCGCATCCCCCGCAGCGATTCGCTGGCACCTCGCGTCCCACGCTGGGAGACTCTTCGCAGGCGAGTGGAACGACTTGAGCACGGCGGAACTCACCAAGGTGCGCTCGGTGGTCCGATGGTATTCGCCCGATGGCGTCGAGCTGGGCGCCCATCCGCTCGGCGATGGCGTTTGCATCGATTCCGCGAATGACGGACGGCGTGTCGTGATCCTCGCCAGCCTCGTCGGTGTCGGCTACGGTCGCTGCCTGCTCCACTCCCTCGATCTCGCGAGCGGCACATGGAGTACGTCGTTGCCGCCTTCCTACTCCGAAACTCACTATTTCTCTGCCGACAGCGAGTACCGTGCCCTAGGCGCTATCGCCTACGGCAATGGTATTTGGATGCTCGCGGGGTATGCGGAGCGCTCCAAGCGCGAGTCACCTGCGGTCTGGACGTCCAGCGATCTCAAGACATGGGAGCAGCACGCGCTGCCTCCGACGGTCGAGGCTCTCCACACCCTGCGTTTCGCGCGAGGTCAGTTCGTCGCCTTATCGCAGGCTCGCAACGGAAACGCGACGGATGTGCTGACCTCAACGGACGGCGTCGACTGGAGCTCGACGCGCCTCGACTCCATGCCGAACGCGCGACTCGCTGTCGGAACGGACCTCGTCTATCTCTCCTCACGCGAGCAGGTGGTTCTCGCGTCTTCGGATCTGAGCTCGTGGCGGTCGATCGTCACCCCAAAGCTGCGCCCAATCTGGATGTCGGAACTCGACGGGAGCCTCTGCTACATCGGAACGAAGCGTGTCGAGGGCGCCTACGACGATGGACGGCTCTATTTCGTCCGCACGCCGAAGCCCTCGCCTGCGGTGCTTGCCCGTGCTCCGCAGCGCATGAGCTTCGCTTCGCGCAGATTCGCGGAGCATCTCGAGGGTCTACAGCGGAGCCTCGAAGACGTACGGTTCGAGCGTCTCGCGTTCGCGCAAGTCGAGTCGTTCCTACGCGAGCACGGGCCGCTGAAGAAAGAGGAGGCGACTGCGTTCGTACGCGCCGTGCTCGCGAAGCACCGCACGATTCACATGATCTGTCGTCTGGCCCACATCGTGGACTCCGACGCTGTACGAGCTGCGTTGCCGAGCCAACTCACGGAGTCGGAGACGCTCGACTTGAAGGCGTATTGGGCCTCGACGCTGCAGCGCTCGGGCCACCTCGCCGAGAAGCTCCCGGCGGCTCCACAGCCTCCGTCGCTCGGCGAGATCGCGGTGACGCGCCCGCAGGGCTTCGACATCGGGGGCGCGTACGAGCGTTACACGCAGGGCTCCGTCGGGGCGGCCTTTGACCTCGCAGCGATCTACGCTGAAGGCGAGGGCGTCGCGCGCGATCCGCAGCTCGCCTTCGAATACGGCCGCCGGGTCGTCGAGACCTTGGGTGAGAATCCGAGCGCGGCCCAGCTTGCGAATGCCGGCTCGCTGCGCGCGTTGTTCGAGGTCGCCATGGAAGACCACAACGCAGGCCGTTACGCGCAGGCCGCGGAGAAGCTCTGGCAGGCAGCGCTCCTGAACTCCTACGACACGATGTACGGACTCGGACGGCTCTGCATCTACGAGGGCAACATGGCCTACATGACCGTCGAGCAGGCCTACAGCTGGCTCGTGTGGACAGCGACGAAGGGCGCGAGCGGCGAAGCGATGAATCTGCTCGGCATCGCAATCGACAACGGACTCGGCGTACCGGCCGATCCCAAGCTCGCGGCGCGCTGGTTTGAGCTCGGCGCGTCGTTTGGCTCGGAGTCCGCGGCGACCAACCTGAAGCGCTCCCGCGACATGGAGGCGCAGCGCAAGCAGTTCGAGTCGATGGCCGAGGGCTTTTCCCTCATGAACGACGTCATAGACGGCGTGGACTCCGCGTTCGGAGACCTCACCGAGTCCATGGAGGCGCTCCAACAGGACACCGAGCCCGCGGCGGATCCGAAGTACCCGCCTGGCACGACGCTCGGAACAGCCGGACGAGATGGATTCGTGCCGGAGCGCATCGTCGCGTATGCGCGCGCCGACGGGGACTACCGCGTCTACGTCCGCTCGACGAATGCGTGGAAGGATCCCTCCACCACGCCGCCGACCGAGCACACGCTCTGGCAATGGCGGCTCGACCTCGTCGGCATCACCGAGCTCGACAACTTCGAGCGCGGCGCGCAGTCCTGGTCCGCCTGCTCCAACTGCGAGCGCCGCGGTCTCGTGATCCAACCCGACCACACAAAGCAGCTCTGCCCCACCTGCTCCGGCCGCGGCGCCCTCCGCCAGCCCTGATTTCAGACTCGTCGAGCACGGGCGACCGTCCATGTCAGCGGGTCGACTTCGCATGCTGCGTGCTCGCGCGACCTGCGTACGATCCGCGCATGATGTCGCTCTTCGTACTCGCTCTGGCTTTCGCTGTTCCGTCTCCTGCTGCGCCGGTAGGTGATGGACCGCTGAAGGTGTTCGTGCTCGCGGGCCAGTCCAACATGGAAGGCCAAGCGGTCGTCAACCTCGGGGG
>CAIYPP010000106.1 GCA_903928115.1 uncultured Planctomycetota bacterium | reverse complement strand
GCTTGCGGATGCTGCGTCACCTGCGGAGCACGCGCGGCGGCCTGATCGCGTTCTGCAGCGGCGAGCTCGGCACGTTCACGCGCGTCTTGTGCCGCATCTTTGGTTCGGCGTTCACCTACGCGGGCTCCGCTTTGATTCGCGGCGAGCCCGAGCCGCCGCTCACGGCTCCGGGCCAGCTGCGCGTCAACGACCTGCGGGCGTTGTTTCCTCCCGGCGGCATCTCGCCGACGACGTCCGTGTTCGGCGTCGTGGGCGACGCGGTGCGCCACTCGCTCAGCCCGCGCGTGCACGACATGGCGCTCAAGACGGCGCGGCTCGACGCCGTGTACCTCGCGTTCGAGACGCGCGACTTCGCACGCTTCTTGGAGCTCGCCGACGACGAGTGCTTCCGCGGCTTCTCGGTGACGGCTCCGCACAAGCAGGCCGCCTTCCGCGCCGCGCACTCGAAGGACGAGGAATCGGTCGCTGCGCGCGCATCGAACACGCTCGTGCGCGACCGCAAGGGCTGGCGTGCGAGCAACACCGACGTCGGCGCGGTGCGCGACACGCTCGAGCGCGGCTATCGCTTCCACCGCGAGAAGTCGGGCAAGCCGTTGCTCGCGATGGGCGGTCCGCTCGCGGGTGCGCACGTGCTCGTGCTCGGCGCGGGCGGAGCTGCGCGCGCTGTGGTTCGCGCGGTGAAGCAGGGCGGCGGGCGCGCGACGCTCGCGGGGCGCGACGCGACCAGGGCCGCAGCGGTGTCGAAGGAACTCGGCTGCGAGGCGATCGCGTGGAGCGCGATTCCTAGCTGCGCGCACGACGTGCTCGTCAACACCACTCCCGTGGGCTCGCTCTCGGAGCCGGAGCGCTCACCGATCGACGCGGAGTGGATTCGACCGGGCACGTTGGTGCTCGACGCCGTGTACCGACCGATCAAGACGCCGCTGCTCGCGGCGGCGATGGCGAAGGGCTGTACGGCCGTGCCGGGCGCGGAGTGGTTCGTGCGGCAGGCGGGCGCGCAGTTCGAGCTCTTCACGCAGACGAAAGCAGACGACGCAGTAATGCGCGCGGCCTTCGAGAACGCGCTGCGATGAGCGAGCGCGCGGTGATTGCGCTCGTCGGGCTGCGCTGTGTCGGCAAGTCGAGCGTCGGTCGCGTGCTCGCGCGCGAGCTTGGGCTCGGCTTCGTGGACCTCGACGATGCGATCGCATGGGCGGACAGCGAAGGCTGTTGCGCGCAGCACATCCCGACGGTCGCGCACATCGTCGAGACCCAGGGGTGGGAGGGCTTCCGCGACTTGGAGTCGCGCGAGCTCGAGCGCGTGCTCGCGGCGGGCGAGCCGCTGGTTCTCGCCACCGGCGGCGGCGTCGTCGAGCGTGCGCGCAACCGCGAGCTCCTGCGCGCGAAGGCGCGGGTCGTTTGGCTGCGCGACTCGCTCGACGTGCTCACTGGGAGGCTGCGCGCGACGGACGACCGTCCCTCGCTCACGGGGCTCGCTCCTGCGGAGGAACTTGCCCGTGTCGCGCAGGCACGAGAGCCGCTCTATCGCGAGGTCGCCCAGCTCGAGTTCGACATCGGCGGCAACACGGTCGAGACCGCGGCGCGGTGTGTCCGCGAGGCGCTGGCGCGAGGCTGAGTCCCGTGCGCGCGGCAGCGTGCTGTGGGATTTCTCCCTGTTTCCGAAGCGGTCTGGGGCGTTGTCCGCGCGCCTCCGGGGTCCATGCAGATTCATCGAGCCCCGAGGTGTGCTCGGGCACGCTTTCCCGAGACAACCCTTGAAGCCGAGCCGCTCGGACCCTAACCTCCTGCCCTCGCGTCGCGCGGTGGAGCAGTCTGGCAGCTCGTCGGGCTCATAACCCGGAGGTCGCAGGTTCGAATCCTGCCCGCGCTACCACCTTCCGAGCGGGCTGTTGCCTCCCACGAGGCGACGGCCCGTCTTTGTTTTCAGTCCTCCACGCTTCGAGCTCTGCTCAGGTCCGCTGCCTGCTCGGGCCCGCTGCGGACGGCGCGTCCTCACTGCAGCTCGGACTGGTTCCGCAGCGCGTTGTCCGGAGCCGCAGCCTTGTCTCGAAGCATGTGGGGCAGCGCGCGCGCTCCCAGGATGGCACCGCGATCGAGGCGTGGAGACTCGGGGCCACCTTGACCCTCCTGAAGTTGGGAACTTGCAGCCGCAGACCGAGTTCTTGGATTTCTTGCGGCGGTGACGCGCGGTTCATCGTTTCACCCTTCGGACGGGGGACCTCGCAAGCTCCCGTCCATGTCTAGGAGAGTTGGGTCGCCCGCCGTGCGGTTTCTCGCCGGGCGTCGGGCGGCCCTTTCCTCGGCCCCCAAGCGGACTCGCATCCGCAGTCGGGAGTCCGCGCCGGCGAGGGACTATGCTCGTAGCGGTGTCGACGACAGCACGAGCGAGCGAAGTCCCCGTCCGTGAAGCACGTGGTCTAGGTCGGCTGCGTGCTTGGGCCAGCTTGCTTCTCGTCGGTGCCTGCGGCGGAGAAGCTCCGTCGACAGTGTCGGGCTCCCCCGTAGCTTCGGTTCCGGTCTCCATCGAGGAAGTCGGCGCGCCTCAGCCCATCGACGTTCCGCGCGGACTGTCGAACGTCGCGCCCGAGGCTCTCCCGCCCGCAGGATCCCAGCCCGCCGATGCCGCGGCGGAGGTCGCGGCCGAGGAGTGGGAGGGCACCGAGCTGCGCGAGGAGCGGTTTCCGGACGGCAAGCTCAAGCTCAGCCGCCGCGTGCGGCGCACCGAGGACGGCATCGAGAACCACGGGCCGTTCCGCAAGTGGGCCGCGAACGGCGTGCTCCTCGAGGAAGGCACGTTTCGTGCGGGCGAGAAGGATGGCGCCTACGTCGTGCGTCACGAGAACGGCCTCACGAAGAGCGAGATCCACTACTCGCGCGGTCGCGAGCATGGCCGCAAGCGTGAGTGGGGCGAGTACGGAGCGCTGGTCTCCGACGCGACGCTCGTCGACGGTGTGGTCGACGGCGAAGAGCGCACGTGGTGGCCGGACAAAAACCCGCGCTCGCTCTCGACGTGGAAGCTCGGCGTGCTCGACGGGCCGTCGCGGGTCTGGCATGGGAACGGCATCGTCGCGGAGGAAGGGCAGTCCGTCGCGGGCAAGCGCGAGGGAACTTGGACCTATCGGACGAGCGAAGATCGCCTCGCGCTCGTCGAGAACTACCTGCACGGTCGCCTGCACGGTGTGACGACCGAGTACGACGCGGAGGGACGCAAGAGCGCCGAGCGCGAGTACCGCGACGGGCGCGCGAGTGGCGTGCACCGTGAGTTCTGGCCGAGCGGGAAGCCGCGCGCGGAGACGACGTTCGTCGACGGCAAGCCGCAGGGGCCGAGCGCGCGTTGGTACGAAAACGGCGTGAAGGAATGCGAGGGTGCGCTCGCAGGGGGACAGCGCGAAGGACGCTGGAGCTTTTGGAAGAGCGACGGCACGCTCGACGTGGCGCAGAGCGGTGAATATCGCGCCGGAGCGCGCGTCGGCCCCTGAGCGGACGTAGAGGCGGGAGAATGCGCGAGACGCTGCGTCATCCGAGCGGAGCCAAGGCCGCGGAAGGTCCGGTGGAGGCGGGGCTGCGGCAGGGAACGTGGCTCTTTTGGAGCGAACGTGGATCCAAGCTCGCGGAGGAGGAGTATCTGCTCGGCGTGCGCCACGGCTGGCACACGAGCTGGCACGAGCGCACGAGGCTGAAGCGCGACGAAGGCGCGTACGAGCGCGGCGAGCGTGTGGGCAAGTGGACGTTCTGGCACGAAAACGGGCGCATGGCCCGCGAGGGCGAGCTGCGCGCGGATCGCGAGCACGGGACTTGGCGCTCGTGGCACGACAACGGCGAGCTGGAGTCGGAGGGATCGTTCGTTTCGGGCGCGCGCGACGGCGAGTGGGTGCTCTATCACCGCAATGGCAGAGTCGGTGAGCGCGGGCTGTTTCGCGCGGGGCTGCGCGTCGGACCGTGGACGAGTTGGCATCCCAACGGCGCCATCGGCGCGCACGGCGAGTACGCCGAGGGCGAGCGCGAGGGGGCATGGACCACGTGGCACAAGAACGGTCGCGTCGAGTCGAAGGGGCTCTTCGTCGGCGGGCTGCGCACGGGAGTTTGGCGCGTGTGGTGGGACTCTGGCACGCCGCGCTGCGAGGGCTCGTTCGTCGACGGCGACCCCTTCGGCTGGTGGGAGTTCTTCTTCGAGCACGGCGTGCGGCGTGCGATGGGGGAGTATCGCGAGGGGCGGCAGTACGGGCCGTGGCGCTGGTGGAACTACGACGGATCTCCCGACGCGGAGAACACGGGGACCTACTGGGACGACGTGCTGCAGCGACGCTGAGCGACGCTCACAGGCCGAGCGTGAAGCGCAGGCCCGCGGTCAAGCTCACGCCGAACGGATCGACGGGGTCGCGCGTCCAGATCTGGCTGTAGACGATCGCGCCGCAATCGAGGCTCGCGTCGATGCCCGAGGCGACGTAGCCGCCCATGTCGAACTC
>CAIYPP010000105.1 GCA_903928115.1 uncultured Planctomycetota bacterium | reverse complement strand
GTCGCGCGTCTCGCTCGACTGCGCCAGCCAAGGCAAGTTCTATCGCACGTACGTGCTGAAGGGCCTGAAGGGCACGTACAAGCACGCCGCCGAGACGATCAACCGCGCCAGCCAGACGATGGCCGAGCGCACGCACGCGCTCGCCGACGCCGAGCGCAACCGCGGCAAGCAGGCCGCCGAGTTCGAGCGCTTCCTCGATCACGTCATCGGCTCGGTGTCCGACGCCGCGACGCAGCTGCAGTCGACCGCCACGCACATCTCCGGCGTCGTCGACGGCTCGCGCAAGGAGGCCACTTCCGTCGAAGGCGCTGCGACGCAGCTCGCCGGCGAAGTGCAGTCGGTCGCCGCCGCCACCGAAGAGCTGAGCGCCACCGCGGGCGAGATCGACCGCCAGATCTCCGCGTCGAGTTCCGCCTCGAAGAACGCCGTCACCGAGGCGCAGTCGACTCAGGCCACCATCGCGCAGCTCTCGCAGCTCTCGCAGACGATCGGCGGCGTGCTGCGCCTGATCTCCGAGGTCGCCCAGCAGACCAACCTGCTCGCGCTCAACGCCGCCATCGAGGCCGCGCGCGCCGGCGACGCGGGCCGCGGCTTCGCCGTGGTCGCCTCCGAGGTCAAGAACCTCGCCAAGCAGACCTCCAAGTCCACCGAAGAGATCTCCGGCCACATCACCGCGATCCAGACCACGACGGCTCAAGCCGTCGCCGCCATCGACCGCATCCGCACCACCATCGAGGCGCTCTCCTCGAACGCCACGCAGATCGGCACCGCCGTCGAGCAGCAGGTCCTCGCCACCAAGGAGATCTCCGCCTCCGTCCAGCGCGCCGCCGAGCGCACCGACACCGTCGCCCGCGGCATGGGCTACGTCTCCTCCGCCACCCAGTCGACCGTCGACGCCGTCACCGACCTCCACCGCGCCTCCGCCGGCCTCCAAACCCAATCCGCCCGCCTGCGCGAAGAAGCCACCCGCTTCCTCGCCAACCTGCGCGCCTCCTAGTCCACCTTCCGCCCGCGCGCCCCCCGCGCTACACTCCCCCCCACCGGCCACGGCCCCCACCGTGCCCACCCAAGCGGGCGTAACTCAGCTGGTAGAGTGTCAGCTTCCCAAGCTGAATGTCGCGGGTTCGAACCCCGTCGCCCGCTCCACTCCCAACCCGCGCGTCTCGCCGGACTTACGCGCACCGCCCCGGCCTGCTGGGCGGCCGCTCGCGCGTATCGGGGATGCTGATTCGGAACGCTGGCAACGCTCCGCGTAATGGCGTCAGAGATGCGAAGTCAGTTGATGGCGACGACCGTGTCGTAGAGGCCGTAGTGGGTCAAGCCTTGGTGGCTCTCGATGCCGGTGTATCGCAGCGAGGCGTCCTCGTAGCGACGGAAGGCAAACACCGCCTGATTCATCTGCTCGGTGTTGAAGACTCGCAGTTGCACAAGCAGGTGGAAGTCCTTCACGGTCAGGCCAGTCACCGCGTGAAACAGCTCAGGCTCTAGCTTCGTGATCACGTCCTGAAGCGTGTTCTCGCGGAAGTCGGTCAAGTACATGAACGCCGGGATGCGCGTCGCGAACTTGATCAGCTTCTCCTGCACGAGCTTGCGCTTGGACTTGTACTCCTTCTCCTCCTCCGTGAGCTGCCTCTGCTCCTTCTTGGTGAGCGAATCCGACTCGGCCTTCTTCTTCAGCTTCTTGACCTCTTCGCTCTTGTTGATGATCGTCTCGATCACGTTGTCCCCCAACGCGCGCCAGCCCTCGATGCGCTCCACCGCCGCCATGGCTTCTGGGTTGGCGAGGATGCGGCGCAGCGTGTCGTTGTCGACGTTCACGAGCAGCGCCGACTCCCACTTGCGGGCGAGTAGCGTGGCCGACGTGCCGGACATGGCGATGTCGAGGATCGCCCCCGCATCCACCTGCGTCATGTTCGCGCCGTCGTAGGCCAGGACCGGCAGGAACGACACGAGGTCGCTCACGGCCTTCTCGGGGTTCGACTCCCCTGGCGCGAGACCGATGCCGTACTCGGACAGCTGCCGCAGGGCCCGAGTGGGAGCGAAGTCGAACACGAAGCACACGGGCTTGAGCACTTCCTCTTCGTTGGGGTCGTCGCCGTTGGGGTTCCTGATCGACCACGGCGACTGAACGCGGAACGCGGCCTGGAAGTACGACTCGGGCGACTTCAGGTTGCGCAGCATCAGGATCGCGGACCACTGCGGAACGGTCACGCCGGTAGTCAGCTTGCCGCAGGACAGCGTGATCGTCTTCGTGTCGAAGCCGCTGCCGATCGCCTTGCGTACCGGCGGCAGCGCCGCGAGGCCGATCCCGGCCGCGGAACCAGCGGCCATCACAACCGTGTAGTCGTGCCAGAAGGTGTTCTGCTTCGCCGCGAGCAGGGCGGCCATGGCGTGGCACGCAGCGACGTTCGGAAGGAACCAGAACGAGTGGTTCAGGTACGGCAGAAGCCGGACGTCCGAGTAAGGGAACGGCGGGCGCGAGCCCGTCTTGAGGCTCTCAACCGCCTTCGGCATGTAGGACCCGCGGATGATGTCGAGCCACTTCTGCACTTCGTCTGCGTGGGTGAACCTCGCCGACGTGCCGCTCCCCTTCGCGGCGAAGAACTCGTTGAGGTCGAACTCGTCGAACTCACCGGCGCTCGCGACCGCGAGGAGCTCATCCGGCATCTGGTAGGTAAGTAGCCGCAGCTGCGGCAGCGCGCCGTAGGGATTCCACTGGCCCGGGTGTCGATCCGTGAACTCCGCCTTGGCGCGTTGCTCGTCGGTGTACGTCCAGTTGAAGATCTGCTCCTCGATGAACTCGCCGGTTGCGAGCGCGCGGAACGGCGTCCCGGATAGGTAGAGGTAGGCCTTGGTGGTGATCGGAAGGAACGCCGCCTCGTCCTCGGAAAGCTCGCCCCGCTCCGTGTTGACCCGCTCGAGTCCCTTGGCGTACTCGAACTGCTCCTCCTTGCGCGCGACCGCCTCCTCTTCCCCTTCGAAGAGCTCCCTTGCGGTGTCGCGCCACGCGCCGAAGTGATACTCGTCGAACACGACGAGGTCCCACTTCACCTTGTGGAGCCACTCATTGCGCGCCTTGATGTTCCCGGCGTCGTCCCGCCCGAGGAGGTCCTGGAACGAGCCGAAGTACACAAGGGGGCGCTTGCTTCGGATCTCGCTCGGGTCCGTGTCCGCGTTGCGCGACAGGTACTGCCAGCCTTCGAAGTCCGCATGAGACTCAAGGTCTGCCTGCCATGCGTCCTCAACCGCCGGCTTGAAGGTCACGACCAGCACGCGCTTGGCTCCAAGCTTCTTCGCGAGCTGGTAGGCAGCGAAGGTCTTCCCGAATCGCATCTTGGCGTTCCACAGGAAGCGAGGGACGGCGTGCATGTCCTCCTTCCAGATCGAGTGGAAGTAGGCGTGCGTCTTCTCGACGGCGAGGGTCTGCTCGCGTCGCATGGGGAACGTCTGATGCCGCATCCCTTCAAGCTTCTTGCCGGTCCGCAGCTCCGTAAGCACGGTCCGCACGTCGGCAACCGTGCAGCGAACCCACTCCAGCTCGGCCTTCTCGAAGCCCTTCTTCGCGAGCGCCGCGCGGACCTGATGGTCCGTGACGATGGCGCCGTCGTGGCGCTCGGCGGGCTCGTCTAGCTCGATGGTGAAGTTCTTGATCGCTGCCGTCTTGAGCTGCTCCGCGACTCGCTGCTTCACGTCGCGCGTGGTCTGCCCGATCTTGAGCAAGCCCGCATGTGCCGCATCGCTGATGGAATAGGCGTAGATGCGCGGACGAGCGTCCGGCTTCGCGGCCAGAAGTTGAACCTCGGACTTACTCGTCATCTTGTGACATCGGACGAATCATGCTCGCAATGAACGCAACCTCCTCAGGCGAGAGCTCGTACTTTGTGTACAGCGCCTCGTCACTCCAGTTCCTGTCCATTGGAAGATCCGGAACGAAAAGAAAGCGGTCGCTGTAGAGATGCTGTGTGTTCTTGCGCAGGGAAACCAGGAATCGAACAAAGCGAGTTCTCAAGTACGTAGCCAGCCTTCCGGCTTCTTCCCTGGATTCAAGACTCTTGATTACGAGGTACGTCTCGGTACATGCAGTGCCTGGCTCGGCGATAATTGGCACGTTGTAGATCTGATGGGGGTACTCGTCGCCGGCGCCGTACGCACTGCCCACGAGTACCTTCCACTTGTCAATCCAACCGTCGTTTCTCGGGATTTCGGATCGCTCCAAGTACGTCGATCCACCGTTGCCAATAATCCGAACCGGCTTGACCATCCCGTCTCCGGATGGCGCTCCCCTGAAATTGGTCCTTATGCTGAAAGGCTGAATCGGGGATACTGACTTGCAAATCGAGGCACACCTTTCCTGGCGGCTTGCGCCCAGCACCTTTTCCAAGATGGGGATTGCCTCGTTCTGACGAATCATCACGTCGTACGCATCCAACCTGCGTTTCATCGACGAGACGTCATTTCCCGCGCGCACCGTAGACACCGTGCAGGGGCCACTCCAACCTGCGTCCCAAAGGACGTACGACACCCCACCTTTGATTTGGGTCCCAGGGAATGCGTCTCTCGCGTCTGGAAAATCAACCAGCGTTCGAATCCTCGCATCAGCCAGCATCTCACTTCTGAACTCGTCGAGCCCGCGTCCACCAGCGAACCACCGTGAAGGAGTGACCATTACTATGTACCGGGGTCCCACGCCCTTCGCTGCTTGGACGAACTTGTGGTAGATGGGCATTGCGAATCCGCCTACGGCATCGCCGCCGCTCTGCCCGAGCTGGTACGGCGGATTGCCAATCACAACGTCGAACTGCATCTGACCTCCAAAGTACCTCGCGAGACCAACCTTGATGTCGTGCGCGTGCGTGAACGCATAGGCGTGCGTTTCAGCTGACGGGCCTCGATCGTAGTCCCGTCGATTCGCGCCGCAGAAACTACACTTCTCTCCCTGCCAGTCGTGCTCGGTTCTTTCGAACCAGATGTTCCCGGCCTCGCTCCCGAACGACCTCGCCACGGAATGCTCGCCGTTCGCGAACTTGGAACAGTACAAGCTGCGGCGGGCCAGGAGGCTCGTCAGGCGCGTGATGGCGATGCCGTACACTTGCTTCGTGAGGATGTGATCGACACGCGCCTGAAGGTCAGGGATCTCCTTCTCGAGCCCACGGATGAGGCGGCTCGTGATCTCCCGCAGGAACACCCCCGATTTCGTGCACGGATCGAGGAACCTGACCTTGCGGTCCGCCCAGATGCTGGCTCCGCCGTTGCTTGCAGCCCACGCCTCCGCCAGCGTGTCGAGCATCCGGTTCGCGAGCTCGGGCGGGGTGAACACCTCGTCGTTCGAGAGGTTCGCGATGCAACTCAAGACGTCGGGGTTGCGTCCGCGGAGCGTGAACACGGCACGATCGCTCACGGTCCCTCCTTGGTGGGCGTCCTTGAAAGGCCTGCGAGCTCGGCGATCGTCTGCGGTGCGTAGGTGCGCACCGGCGTGAAGATCTCGTGCTTGGCTTGCGTCGCGAAGAGTGGGTTGTCCGTGTGAAAGCTCGACATGTACGTCAGCGTCCTCAGCGAGAAGTCGCGTCGCTGGAACTTCCCCTTCCCGAGATAGCCCCACTCAGCAAAGGTGATCGGCTCGCCGCTGCCGGTCGTCATCTTCAGCGCGTCGCCGTGGACCAGGTTCTGGGAGAGAACGTAAGACGCGGCACGGAGGACGTCGTCCTCGGGGCCAATCCTCAGGTAGCTCGCAAGGACTCCGAGCATGTTGGCCCGGCACTCTTCGATGTTGTCCGGCAAGAGCTCGATGCCGTACGTGCACATCAACGCGAGCAGAGCGAAGTGGCTCCGTTCGAACTCCGACTGACCGTATTTCAACTCGACCGCCGCGAGCTTGCGCTGGAGAATCCTGACCAAGAAGTTCCCGCTGCCGCAAGCGGGCTCCAGGAACCGCGAGTCGATGCGTTCCGTCTCGGCCTTCACGAGGTCGAGCATGGCCTCGACCATCCACGGCGGCGTGAAGACCTCCCCGTGATCTGCGACTCGGTCCTTCGACTTGATCAGACTCGTCGTATTGTGCGAATTCGGTTGAGGTTCTGACATTCACAGCTTTCCGCAGCAAGTGAGGATAGCGAGACGTACGACAGCCGCACACGCAGCCTGTGCCCGACCCCGCCTCATGGTGGCGCCACGGAAACACAAGGTCTGGATCAACGAGGCGATGCGCCGGAGCCCGTGAATGTCGGAGGAGCGCCCGTGCGGGTCCCGGCACTCGGTCCCGGCGGCTACGAGCTGGTGCTCGGATACGCGCGCGGCAGGTGGCATGTTGGGTTGGTCAGTGGTGCAAGGGCAGGAGTCGAGATCGCACGGTCGTTGAGCCACGGCGTGCGCCTTGCAGCTCGTTGGGGGTATCGTCGCGCAGGGGCGCCGTGGGCTTTGGAGTCTCCGCGTCGGCCCATTTGCGGCCGCGGGCGTCGCGGCAAAGGTTCGATCGGAGTCCTTGAGTAGCGCCTCTCGCGGCTAAGGAATCTTGAATAGGGAGGGCTCGGCTTGAGTTGTGGCCCGTCGGGCGTGTTCGTCTCCGCCGCTCGGGTCGGAGCTGAGGCGTTGTCTCCTCACGGGTCGAGGGCAGGCCGTCGTCGCTCTCCTATCCGCGGCCCTTCGGGCGAGAGGAAGCGTCTTGCGTTCCGCTGTACGACGCGCGGTGGGGCTCGAACTGGAAGGATGCTATGGAGCGCGGCATCGGTGGACCGCGTGGCGCGATCTCGCTGACCAACCGGGTGGCGGGAAGTGGGTCACGAGTGGTGGTCGCAGCGGCACAGCGGACCCCGCCCCACGAGCGCGCGCGGCTATGGCGTTTCAGAGTGAAACACCTGCGGGTGTGGGCGTCGGGGCGACTCAGGGGCGGGTTAGATGGGCCTTCCTGACGTCGAAAACGGTCTTCGTGGCCGAATTTCGGTCGTTCGAGGGGCGGTAGACGGCTCGGGGGATACGCAGGTTTTCGGAGGAAGACTCAAGATGTTGCAAAAGTGAACGCGATAGGGCGGGCCGTCCCCACGAGAGAGAAACCGCGTGCGTTCGATCCCCTACCCCGTCGCTCTGGCTGCCTTGTTCCTCAGCACCTCGGCCTGCGCGCCGTCCGGCCTCCACCGCGCGCCAGAGGGCGCCGCTGAGGAGCGGAGGCCGTCCCCGGCGACTCGCGCACGCGGCAGCCGACCGGCAGTCGGCGGAGCGGCGCTGGGCCAAGGCGCGTCGGCGGTGAGGACGACGGTCCGTGCGGAGGCGGCGCACCTGCGATTCGCTGGGTCGGCATCCGAGGCGACCGCGGACATGGCAACGCGAGCGGCGCTGGGCGAGCGCTCGGGGCAAGCTGCGATTGCGCGAGGCGAAGCCGACCCCATCGAGGGGGTCGAAGACTCAGCGGAGGCGCCGATGTGCGAGGGTCGCGCGCGCGAGGCTAAGACGAGCGATGCCGGCGCGACGCTGCTCCCTCGTTCCATTCCGACCAGCGAGTCCGCGGCGGTGGTTTGCGAGGCCACGGTGCTGGCGAGCGAGGTCGGCGAGGTCCGCGCAGGTATCGAGGTCGCACCGCCCGATGCAGCGGAGCGAGGCACCGCATCGAGCGGCGCGAAGAACGCGACAGCTGTCGAATCCTCCACCGCGCACGAAGCGACGCGCGAGCACGCCATGGGATGGGATCAGATTGTTGGCGCAGCGATCGAGGGGCTCGATGCTTCGGAGCCGAAGGCGGAGATCGGAGCGAGCGAGACGCTCGTGGATGCGTTGGAGGCCGAGCCCGAGGCGGGTTGGGCCGGGCTGCGGGCGCGGCTGGAGGAGCGCGGTACTGCGTTCACGGCGAGCCTGTGGCTCGACGCGCACCGGGTGGCGTCGGGCGGGCTCGAGCGGGGCAACGTCGTCAACTCGTTCCTCGATGCGACAGCGACCTTCGACCTCGACGCGCTGTGCGGTGTGCCGAACGCGCTCGTGGTGCTCGATGCCTACGCGGTCAACGGACGCGATGTGTCCGAGCTTGCGGGTGATGCGCAGGTGCTGTCGAACACCGCGAACGACCGACACGCGGAGCAGCTCGCGCAGCTCTACTACGAGCAGAGCGTTCTCGACGGCGCGCTGCGCTTCAAGCTCGGCAAGGCGGACGTCAACGTCGACTTCGCTGCCGTGGAGAACGGCGGAGAGTTCATCCAGTCGTCGGCCGGCTTCAGCCCGACGATCTTCGCGCTCCCCACGTACCCCGAGCCCTCGTGCGGCGGCGCGCTGTTCTGGCAACCTGCGGAGCACCTCTCGCTCGGCATCGGCGTGTTCGACGGTGCTGCGAACGCGGGCTTCCACACCGGCAGCCGCGGACCGAGCACGCTCTTCGGCGCGCCGTCCGACCTGCTCACGATCGCAGAGGGCGGCGCGACGTGGAGCTTGGGCGAGCTCGCGGGGCGCGTTGCGCTCGGCGCGTGGCACCACAACGGCGACTTCGAGCGCTTCGATGGCGGCAGCGAGAGCGGTACGGGCGGAAGCTACGCGCTGTGCGAGCAGGAGCTTGCACGCTGGGACGACAGTTCCGTTGCGAGCTTCGTGCAGTGGGGCGATGCGGACTCAGGTATCGCGGAGATCGACGGGCACGTCGCGCTCGGCTGCATTTGGACCGGGCTCGGCGAGCGGACGGACGATGCGCTCGGCGTGTACTGGACGCGCGCTCACTTCGCCTCCGGCCTTGGAACGAGCGCCGCGAACGAGACGGCGGTCGAGCTTCTCTATCGCTGTCAGACCTGCGACTGGCTCGTCTTGAAGCCCGACCTGCAGTGGATCGCAAGCCCCGGCGGCGACGACTCGCTCGACGACGCCTGGGTGCTCACGCTGCGCGCGCAGCTCGACTTCTGACATGGCAGTCCCACGCCGGAGCAGCATCGTCGCGCGCTGCGGTCGAGCGCTTCCAGCGACGACAAGGTGCTCGAAGACGCTGAGGCGCTCGCCTTGCAGGCTCAGCTCGGATCCTCGCGTTTTGGGTGCGTCGAGTGGACGGGTGCGGGCGAACGCCCGCGGCGCGGGGCTTCTGCCAAGTTGAGGAGACTAGGCTAGACTTCAGAAATGCAACTTCGCTCGCAACGGGATCTTGCCCCCTTCGTCGCCACGGTCGCTCTCTCGCTGCTCCTCACCGGCGAGCTGCGCGCGCAGTCGTGTGGAAGCACGTTCGAGACGGACTTTCAGTCGAGCTTCTTGGGCGGCTGGGCGTGGGGCGGGCCGAGCCAGTCGATCGCGAGCGGTCCGCTGCCGCGCGAGGCGTACCTGCGCTCGGACGGACTCGACACGTTCGCACCGCAGCTGCGCACGTCGGGCGGCTCGGTGTTCACAGGCGACTACCGCGCACAGGGAGTGAGCGCGCTCAGCTGCGAGCTGCAGACCTTCGCCATCGACTTCCCGAGCTCGTGCCAGCGCCCGCTGGCACTGGTGCTCTCGAACAACAACGGCACGCCGTCCAACTTCTTCGACGACACGTTCGTCTACACGCTTCTGCCGGGCACGATTCCGTGCGTCGACGGACTCTGGCATGGCTACAGCGTGACCGTTCCGTCGCAGTCCCCGACGCTGCCGCCGGGCTGGAGTGTCGATCCCAACGCAGCGGGCACGGCCGCGCAGAACTGGAATCGTGTCATCACGAACGTGACGCAGGCGTCGTGGTTCTTCGGCGACCCGACGATGCTGTTCATCTTCCAGATGTGGAGCATCGGCGCCGACAACCTGCGCGTCGCCTTCGACGGCGGTGCCACCACGTATTGCGTCGCGCAGCGCAACTCCGCTGGCTGCCAGCCGGAGATCTGGGCCAGCGGTTCGCCGAGTCTCTCGTCCTCGCAGCCGTTCGAGCTACTCTGCCGCGGCGTCGTCAACCAGAAGTCGGGCCTTCTGTTCTACGGGCTCGCGCCGCAGGCAGGTCCGTTCGCGCCGGGCCTCTTGTGCGTCGCTCCTCCGCTGCGGCGCACGGCCTTGCAGACCTCGGGAGGCTCGCCGAGCGGCAGCGACTGCAGCGGGACCTACTCCTTCGACCTCAACGGCTGGCTCGATTCCGGCGCGGATCTGGCCCTGCAGCCCGGAGTTGCGCTGTTCGCGCAGTACTGGAGCCGCGACCCCGCAGCGCTGGTCGGCAACGTGAACTTCTCGAACGCACTCGCACTGCGCGTGTGCCCCTGACGAGCGCGCGCGCCGAGCTGGATCCGACCGCTAGCGGCCGGCGCGGATGCGCAGGGTGGCGAGCTCGTTCGAGCTGGGTAGATCGAGCGAAGCGCGGGCCGATTGCTCGCGATGGTAGCGCGCGTCGTGGGTGAGCGGTTCGGCGACGAGCTCGCGCGTGAAGAGCGTGCGTCCATCGGATGCGAGGCCTTCGACTTGCACGGAGCGGCGCGCCGCGGTGCCGGGGAAGCGCGTCTGGAGGTCGAGCTCGAGGCGCGGGCTGCCCTGCTCGTCCCGCACACGCGCGTGGACGGCTCGCACACCGTCGCCGCGCTCGACTTCGAGGACGGGGGCGGAGGTCTGAGTGCTGGCACAGGCCGTGACGAGCGAGAGGAGCGCGAGGGCCGCGAGCGAGCGATGGGACAAAGCGTGGGTCTCCGAGGTGATCGCAAGGCCGTCCATCGGCCTGCAACGAAAGCTAGCACGCCGTGCGAGCCCGAGACGCAGAAGCGAGCGCGGCTCTGGCCGAAGCACGCGCGAGTGGAACTTCTTTCGCGGCGAGCTGCGGCGCGCTCACGCGGCGCGCCTGCCGTGCGAGCGTACCGGGCAGTAGGCGGTGAGCACGAGCGCGTCTTCGATGCCCGCCTCGGTCCAGACGACCTTGAGCCAGATGCGGCGCGCGCCGGCGATCACGCTGGCGATCGACCAGCGGGCGCTGCCCTCGCCGCGGCCGGTCTGGAAGGGGTGGCGGAGCACCTCGAAGATCGCTGCGCGCGAGATGCCGCGCTCCTCCAAGCGCTCGAGCGCGTGGCCGGTCCAATAGACCGTGAGATCGTCGGGCAAGGCGAGCGGTGTCGATTCGGGCTGCAGCATGAGGGGGGGCTCCAGGCAGAGGGGTCAGCGGCGAGTCGGTCGGGGTCCTCGAATCAGGATTTCAGGGTGCGGGGGCGCCCCGTGCGCGGGGCGAGAGTGTCATGTCCGGAAATGGGACCGCGGCAGCGGAGATTCCAGTCGTTCCCGCCGATTTCGGCGCCCATCCCCCACCCCTATGCGGGCTCAGCCCCGCGCATTCACAGGGCTGGCGGGGGCGCGGGCCCAGCTCCGGAACGGGCCGAGCCCGGTCTGTACGGGTTGCGTAGGAGCCGGGCGGGGGCGGTCGATAAGCTCCGCGAGCCTGCACTCCCCATGACGCCCTTCGAGCTCGCCGTCCAGTTCCTCTTCCAGCTCGGGGCGATCCTCGTCGTCTGCCGGCTCGTGGGGCTCGTTGCGGAGCGGCTCGGACAGCCGCCGGTCGTCTCCGAGATGATCGCGGGCGTGTGCCTCGGGCCGTCGCTGCTCGGTGCGCTCGCACCCGAGGTCAGTGCCGAGCTGTTCCCGAAGGAGAGCATGAAGGTGCTCTTCCCGGTCGCGCAGATCGGGCTCTCGCTCTACATGTTCATCATCGGGCTCGAGTTCCGCGGCGACATCATGCGCCAGCGCGTCGCGGCCTCGATGGGGGTGTCGCTCTCGGGCATGACGGTGCAGTTCGGCCTCGGAGCGCTCGTGGGCTGGCTCATCTACAACCACACTCCGCTCTTCCCCGAGGGAGTCCCGCAAACGGCCGCGATGCTGTTCATGGGCGCGTCGATGTGCATCACGGCGTTCCCGATGCTCGCACGCATCCTCCAGCACAAGGGGCTTACGGGAACGACACTCGGAACGGTCGTGCTCGGCGCGGGCGCGATCGACGACGCCGCGGCGTGGTGCATGCTGGCCGTGGTCCTCGCGAGCTTCACCGGCGACTTCACGGACGCGGCGTTCTCCATCGGCGGCGGCTTCGGCTACGCGGTGCTCGTGATGGGCGTCGTGCGGCCACTGCTGCGGCGCTGGGCGCGCGGAGTGGAAGAGCGCGGCAGGCTCTCGGACCGCGAGTACGCGATGTTGCTCGCGCTGATGTGCCTCGGCGCATGGTGGACCGAGCGGATTCACCTGCACGCGGTGTTCGGCGCGTTCGTGATGGGCGCGGCGATGCCGCGCGGCGTGGTGAGCAAGTCGATCATCGCGCGCACGCAGCCGCTGGCGGTCGCGCTGTTCCTACCGCTCTTCTTCACGTACTCCGGCCTGAACACGCGCCTTGGACTGCTCGACGAGAGCGGACTGTGGCTGATCGCGCTCGGCGTGCTCGCGGCGGCCGTGCTCGGCAAGAGCGTGGCGTGCTGGGGCGCGGCGCGCGCATCTGGTATCCCCAATCGTGAGGCGCTGGGCATCGGCGTGCTGATGAACGCGCGCGGGATGATGGAGCTCATCATCATCAACATCGGACTCGAGCGCGGGGTCATCTCTCCGGAGATCTTCGCGATGCTCGCGATCATGGCGATCGTTACGACGCTGATGACGAGCCCGATCTTGGAGCTCGTCCTGCGCGGCGGACGCAAGCTCGATGGCGCGCCGCAGAGCAGCGCGCCGGCGCCTGAGCACTAGCGCCACGAGCCACGGATTTGCTCGTCGCATACGTAAGCGCGCGGCGATGCGCGCTAGCCTCTCTTTGCTCGCGCACTTCGATTGGTTCTGGGAATCGCCTCCATGCTGCAACTCTTCGCCGCTCTCGCCTTCTCCCTGCCCGCCCAAGACAACAACGTCGCAGGAGCGCTCGACCTCGCTGCGGGCACGGAGCTCGTCTACACGGGCAAGGGCCGCCACAAGGACGACAGCTCCAGCATGGAGATTCCGTTCGAGACGCGCGCGATCGTGCTCGGCACGAACGAAGCGGGCAACACCGAGGTTGCGCTGTTCCAGCGCTATCTGCAGGGCTCAGGCTTCCGCGCCGGCAAGATGCAGACGATCCCCGCGAGCTCGCGCTACGAGACGATCGAACTCGGCGCGGATCTCCAGCGTGCGCCCCTGCCCAGCGGCATGATGCCCGGGATGATGGCGGGCGCTCCGGCGATGACGGCGATCGGCGGGTTGCCGCTGCCTCCGGCGTCGCTCTCGCTGAACGCGGGCGCGATGAGCACGACGCAGCGCATCGTGCTCCCGACGAACTTCGACTATGCGGCCACGCGCGAGTGGAAGACCGAAGCTGGCGACGGAGTCGTGCATCTGCGCGCCCGCGCCACGGATCTTCCGGTGGCGCACGCGATGGTCGCGACGATGCGCCTGATCACTTGGACGGAGTCGATCACCGTCGACCCCGCGGCGCGCACCGTCTTGGAGTCGAGCGCGGCGTGGAAGGTCGAGTTCTCGTCGGACCCGCTGCGCGTCGGAGAGTTTGGCAACGAGTATCGCCTCGCGCGCGTCGGCAAGGTCGATGACACGGCGCTCGCGAACTTGCGCAAGGATCGCGAGGAGTTCCTCGCGCTTCAGCGCGGAGCGTTCAGCGCCGAAGACTTGGCGGCGAAAGAACGTGAGGCGCAGGCGGTCGCGGATCGGTACGAGAGCTCGGGTTCGTTCTTCGCCTTCGAGGCGCAGCAGCTCGTCGAGCGCATCGTCCGCGTACGCGAGATGCGCGAAAAGGAGCGCCTCGACAAGGAAATCGCGGCGAAGCTGATCGGACGCGACGCCGTCGAGCTGCTCGGCGACGTGGTCGGGAAGGACCTCGCGGGGAACGAGGTCAAGCTCTCTGCGCTGCGCGGCAAAGTCGTCGTGTTCAACTTCTACGCCTCGTGGTGCGGACCGTGCAATCAGGAGATCCCCCACCTCAAGGCGCTCTACGCCAAGCACGGGGCCGACCTCGCCGTGATCGGCTTCAACAAGGAGCAGGAGCGCGAGCGCGAGATCGAGCACGCGAAGAAGCAGGGGCTGCCTTGGCCGGTGGTGCTCGGCTCGGACAAGGTGAACGAGACGCTGCTGGTCGGCGCATTCCCCACGAACTACTACGTCGACCGTCAGGGCAAGCTCGCGCTCTGTGAGGTCGGGTTCGATGGGAAGGACCACCTCGTCGAAGTGATCGAGCGGCTGCTCGCGCGCAAGTGATGTCCCCGCGCAGGCTGCGTTTGGCGGCAGGACTGCTCGCGCTCGCGGCCTGCGCGTGCGCGACGGCGCCGCAATCGTCGTCGCGCACGCCGAACATCGTCCTGTTTCTCGTCGACGACCTCGGCTGGCAGGACATCTCGCTCCCGCTCGGGCCAGAGCGCACGGCGCAGAACGCACGCTTTCGCACGCCCAACGTCGAGCGGCTCGCGCGCGAAGGACTCGCATTCACGCAGGCCTACTCCGCTGCGCCCGTCTGCACGCCGACGCGTGCAGCGATCCTCTCCGGTCAGACGCCAGCGCGCTCGCGCATCACGTACTGGACGCTGCGCAAAGACAGCGACACTTCGGCGCCGTTCCTCGGACTCTTGCCGCCGCAATGGAACATGAATGGGCTGCAGCCCGAGGACACGACGCTGCCAGAGCTGCTCGCGCAAGGCGGATATCACACGATCCACGTCGGAAAGGCGCACTTCGGCGCCGTCGGGACCGCAGGCAGCGATCCATGCGCGCTCGGCTTCGATGTCAACGTCGCGGGGCACGGCGCTGGAGCGCCGGGTAGCTTCCTCGGAACGGAGAACTTCAGCGGCGCGGCACGCAAGGGAGACCCCGTCTGGGACGTGCCGGGAATGGAACGTTGGCACGGCAAGGACATCTACCTCGACGAGGCGCTCGCGATCGAGGCCGTCGAGCACGTCGGCCGCGCGCTCGACGCTGGCGAGCGGTTCTTCCTAAACTTCGCGCCGTACTCGGTGCACACGCCGATCCAAGCGAACGCGCGCTATGTCGAGCACTACGCGGGGCTCGATCCGCGCGAAGCCGCGTACGCGACGATGGTCGAGACGATGGACGCGGCGCTCGGTGCCGTGCTCGACGAGCTCGAACGACGCGGAGTCGCCGACGAGACGCTGGTGATCTTCACGTCGGACAACGGAGGGTTGTCGGCGCATGCGCGCGGCGGCACGCCCCATACCCACAACGCGCCGCTGCGCAGTGGAAAGGGCTCGGCCTACGAGGGCGGAACGCGCGTGCCGCTCGTGATTCGCTGGCCCGGTGTCGTGCGGCCAGGCGCGAGCGACGCGCAGGTCATCAGCACGGACCTCTTCCCCACGCTGCTCTCCGCCGCGGGCTTGGCACAGCCTTCAGATGGCGTCGTACGCGATGGAATCGATCTCACCCCGCTGCTGCGCGGGGAGGCGAGCGCGTCGCAGCGCGCGCTCGTTTGGCATCAGCCGCACTACTGGGGCACGCCGGGGCCCGGAATCTGGCCGTACAGCGCCGTACGACTCGGCGACTGGAAGCTGATCTACCGCCACGCGGATCGCGGATTCGAGCTCTACGACCTCGCGCACGATCTCGGCGAGGAGCACGACCTCGCGGCAAGCGATCCGGAACGCGTGCGCCAGCTCGCGAGCGTGCTCGGCAGCGAGCTGCGGCGCACCCGCGCACAGATGTCGCTCGGCGCGGCGAGCGGGCTACGAGTGCCGTGGCCCGACGACGTCGCCTGGCCGCGCTAGGCCACGCGGTTCGCGACCGAGAGCTGGCCCTCGATCATCACCTTGGCGACGGAGTTGATCGCGCCGCGCCAGTCCGCGTCGAGCTGCTCGGTCCACGCAGCGCCCGCGTGCTGACGGAGCGTCGCAAGCAGGACTTCGCGGACGGCCGCGTAGTGCGCAGGCTCGGCACCGTAGGAGAGGTGGCGCTGCCCCATCTCGAGCAACGGCTCGCGCAGGGCGGCGAGGTTGTCCGCGTGCTTGACCACGAGCCCCACCGCCGCGAGCAGATGCGCCTTCTGCTGCTTCATGTCTTCCGGGAACATCGAGCGCACCGCGGGTGCGGCAGCGAAGAGGTTCGCATAGAAGCTGTCGATCACGTCGGCGGCCTTCGGTGCGATGAGGGCAAAGGACGCGCGAATGCGATCTGCGGAGGTCTGGGTCATGGGTTGGGGCTCCTTGGTGCCCCCCTCTTCGGACGCGGGCTTCCGATCTCCGCTCAGGACGTCGCAATTTTGAAAACAAGGGCTCGGAGAGGCCCGAGAAGCGCGCAGAAATTTCCCGATCGAGCTCGCGACCCGCGTCTCGACCTCTCCCCTCCACTTCGAGACGGACGCACGACGCGCGCGCAGGGCGGGACGCGACGCCTTCCGCCCCGCGCTCTAGACTCCGCCCCCAACATGCAGAACCCCTCGCGCTCGGAGTTGGCGGAGTTCACCCTTCGCGCGGTGCTGTGCGGCGTCCTGTTCGGATGCCTCTTCGGCGCCGCGAACGCGTACCTCGGCCTGAAGGCGGGCCTCACGGTCTCGACCTCGATTCCGATCGCCGTGCTGTCGGCGGCCGTGTTCAAGCTGCTGCCCCGCGGCGGCACGCTGCTCGAAGCGAACATGGCGCAGACGATCGGCAGCGCGAGCTCGTCGCTGGCGTCGGGGACGATCTTCACGATCCCCGCGTTGTTCCTGTGGGGCTTCACGCCGCCCGTGCACCAAGTCGCGCTGCTGGCCTTCTTCGGCGGACTGCTCGGCATTCTGGCGATGATCCCGCTGCGACGGCTCTTGATCGTGCAGGCGGACGCCGAGCTCCCCTACCCCGAGGGGCGCGCCTGCGCCGAGGTGCTGCGCGCGACGGAAGCGAGCTCGAGCGGCGGTCGCTGGATCTTCATCGGCATCGCGCTCGGCGCTTCGATCAAGCTCGTGACCGGCGCATTCCACCTGCTGCCGGAGGAGCTCTCGACGACGCTCAGCGCGCTCCCCAATGCTTCGCTCGCGATCAAAGCCGCGCCGGCCCTGCTCGCGGTCGGCTACATCGTCGGCTTCAAGGCCGCCGCGGTCATGGTCTCGGGCGCTCTGATCACATCGCTCGTGCTGTTCCCGCTCGTCACGAAGGTCCACCTCGCGGCGGGCGGCGCGGCGATCGGGCCAAAGGCCATCAAGGACCAGTTCACGATCTTCATCGGAGCAGGCGCCGTGACGTGCGCGGGCCTCTTCACGGTGATCAAGACGGCGCCGACGATGGTCGCGTCGCTCGCGGCGGTCGCGCGCGGCTTGCGCGGCGGCAGCGCGGAGGTCGGGCAAGAGCGCACGGACCGCGACCTGCCGAGCTGGGTGATCGCGGTCGGCCTCGTGGCGCTCGTGATCGTGCTCTCCACGGTGCCGTGGCTCTTCGCGGGCGATCTCAGCCTCGGCGGACGCACCGTGGCTGCGCTCGGCGTCGCTCTCTTCGGCTTCCTCTTTGTCCCCGTGTCGTCGCGCCTCGTCGGCCTGATCGGCGTGTCCTCGAACCCCGTCTCGGCGATGGCGCTGATCACGATCGCGAGCACCGCAGCGGTGTTCCTCGCCCTCGGCTGGACGGGCAAGGAGGCGATGGGCGCGGTGCTCACCGTCGGAACCGTGGTGTGCGTCGCGGCATCGAAAGCAGGCGACATCAGCCAAGACCTGAAGACGGGCTGGCTCGTGCGCGGAACGCCGGCGCTGCAGCAGTTTGGGCAGCTGATCGCGGCGAGCGTCGCGTGCTGGGCCGTCGCGCTGGTCGTGATCGCGCTCGCGCAGACGAGTCAGGGTTTCTCGGACGACTCGATCGCGGCTCCGCAGGCGCGACTGATGAAGACGGTGGTCGAGGCCGTGCTCGGCGGCGGGCTGCCGTGGGACCTCCTCTTGAGCGGTGCGGCGCTCGGCGGCGTCGGCATCCTCGCGGGCCTTCCCGCGCTTCCGTTCGCGCTCGGTATTTACCTCCCGCTGTCGACGATGGCCGCGGTCTTCGCGGGTGGCGTGGTGCGCAAGCTCGTCGACGCGGCCTCGGGCAACAAGCAGGACGGCGGCAAAGAGGCGGGCGCTTCCGCGGGCATCCTGTGCGCGTCCGGCTTCGTCGCGGGCGAAGGACTCGCGGGTGTCCTGATCGCGGGCTATGCGTACTTCAGCGGCGTCACCAAGCCGAGCGCACCGCACACGGGCGTCGACATGCTCATGGGGCTCGGCCTGCTCGCCTTCGCGGCCGTCGTGCTCTACCGCTCGGGCCGCGCCAAGGCCTGAGCGGACACGCCGAAATGCAGCGGGGCCGGGCTAACCCCGACCCCGCACACAGCACGGCTGCGTCGAACGATCACACGGGGTGATACGCCGTCGCGCGGGCCTGACCCGAGGTGCGAATGCGCTTTTGCTCGATGAGCTTCTTCATCGGCACGCGCATCGACTTCGTGTCGGTGCCGAGCGCCGCCGCGATCAACTCGCCGCGCTGGCCCGGGTGCGCGATTACGTATTCGAGAATCTGATCCGGGCGAATATTCGTGTTGATCGCCACGGGGGCTGAACGACGCGCGGGGCTGTCGCCAGACGAGCTGGAGACGACCGCCGTGCTGCCGACCACGAGTTGAAGGCACGCATTCACCATGCTGCGCGCCTCGCTGAGTTCCTTGCGAATCGCGCCCTCGGTCGCCGTCGAAATACCCTTGTCGAGGGCCTTGAGGCTGGCGCGGATGTGCTTGAGGGCCGGATTGGCCTTGAGGCGCTTTTCCTGAGCCTTCTGCTTGATGTTCTGGATCTTGCGCTCGAGCGCTGCAATCTGATCTTCGGGGCTGAGTCTTTGAGCCATGGAGAGTTCGTCCGTTGAATCGAGTCTAGGAGAGAGTGGAGAGAGAGTTTGGATTGCTTGGCGAGCGCGAGAAGGATAGACCCGATTCGGCAGACTTCCAGAAATCGTTCGTCGCAATGCGGCAGGATTTCTCCAGATTGTTTCTCGGGACTCGCACGGGCTGAATCGAGTTTTCCCGGATTAGGACGGGCGGCCCCTGCGGTGTGTACGTAACGTGAGTGCCCAAGCCCGCAGGCTCTCCCGTCCAGCGCTCGTTGCCTCGATCGGTCAGCTCGCATCTCCCCGATCGATCGGAACCTCTGAAATGAACCGCATTTACGTCGGCAACCTGTCCCGCGAGACCACCGCAGCCCAGCTCGAGACCGCCTGCGCAGGGGGCGGGCGCACCGTCTCCAAGGTGCTGCTCAAGATGGACGCGTCGAGCGGTACCTCGCGCGGATTCGCCTTCGTGGACATGGGAAGTCCGGAAGATGCGACGGCGGCGATCGGCGCTCTGCACGGCACCCAGCTCGACGGGCGCACGATCAAGGTCGCGGCCGCCAAGGAGCTGCCCGGTCCGCGCGGCAGCTGGCGCGACGCGGCAGGCGAGGGCGGCGGACGCGGTCGTCCGCGCTGGTAGGCGGGAACGACGGGCGCGGCGGCTCAGGCGCGCCGCGCCCAGCGCAGCTTGGCCGGTGCGGAGCGCGGGTTCTCGCGGCGCTCCTCCGGCGAAGGGCGGACCACTTCGTCGCTGACCTCGGCGTAGGCGCCGTCGGCGAGACCGCGCTCGAACGCTTTTTTCACGCGGCGGTCTTCGCCCGAGTGGAAGGTGAGCAGCGCGACACGGCCCCCGCTGCGCAGCGCGCTCGGGATCTGGCGCAGCAGAGCATCGAGCACCCCAAACTCGTCGTTGACCTCGACGCGCAGCGCTTGGAACACGCGGCGCACGTTTCGATCGACTTCCTCCTCGTCGAGACGCGGCGGAAGTGCAGCGCGAATGCACTCGGCGAGCTGAAGCGTCGTCTGGACTCGACCGCGAGCAGCGCACAGCGCGCGCGCGATTCGCTCGGCGTGGGGCTCGTCCGAGTTCTCGGCGAGCACGACCGCGATGCGCGCTTCGTCGGCGCGCTCCAGCCACTGTGCGGCCGAGAGTCCGCGCTGCGGGTTCATACGCATGTCGAGCGGGCCATCCTGCTTGAACGTGAAGCCGCGAGCGGGATCGTCGATCTGCATCGAGGACACGCCGAGATCGGCGAAGAGCACATCGACACCGTCGCTCCATCCCACTTCGTGCAGGACCGCGCCGAGGGCCGCGAAGTTGGTGCGACGGACGAGCAGCGTGGTCTCGCCATAGCCGAGCGCGCGCAGACGGGCCTCGGTGCGCGGCAGCTGCAGCGGATCCACGTCGAGCGACAGCAACTGCCCCGTGGGACCGAGCGCGCGCAGCAGCCGCTCGGAGTGGCCGCCGAAGCCGAAGGTGCAGTCGACGCCGCGCTCGCCGGGCGCCGGATGGAGAACTTCGAGCACCTCCTCCACGAGGATCGGCACGTGCTGCCCCGCCGGCGTCTGGCCGCGCGAGCGAACGTGAGCGACGAGCTCGGGAAAGCGATCCGGGTCGAGCTCCTTGTACTTTTCCTCGAAGCGCCGCGGATGCGTGCCGCGGTAGCGCGGACGGCGGCGGTGCGGCTGCGGAGCGTTCGGGTCGGCCTCGGACATGCGGACATTCTCGCAGCAGGTGGGCGGCGGGCGCCACAGCCGCCCCCTACGGAGATCAGCGCAAGGATCCGCAGGCGATCGCGGACCATGAGAGCCTGTGCGCGCGGTCCTCACACTTGGCGCGTATGCGCTGCTCGTCCTCGCCCCGCTTTTCGCGGCAGCGCTGGCGGATCCGGTGACGGGATCGCGGCAATGGAACGTCGAGCTCTCGGCGGCGACGGGACTCCTCGCCGTCGGCGTGCTCGCGCTCGAGTTCGCGCTCGTGGCGCGGCTCAAGCCCGTGAACGCGCCTTTCGGGAGCGACGGACTGATGCTGTTCCATCGCGAGATGGGGATCGCGGGGCTCGTGCTCGTGGGCGTGCACGTCGCGACGTCGGCCGATCCCGCCGCCGTGCTCGGACTGCACGGCGGTGCCGCGCTGCGCGCAGGAGCGCTTGCCGGCGCAGCCTTGCTCGCCATCGTGTTGCTCTCGCTCGCACGCAAGCGAATGCAAGTGCGCTACGAGCGGTGGCTCCTCGGCCACCGCCTGCTCGCGGCGGTCCTGCTGCCGACGATGCTGTTCCACGCAGTCGGTGCGGGGGAGTACGCGAAGAGCAGCGCCGTGCGCGCTCTGCTCCTTGTGCACGGTGCCATCGTCGCACTGGTTGCTCTCGACTACCGCGTACGTCGGCCCTTGGCGGAGCAGCGTCGCCCTTGGACGGTGACGGGCGCGCACGCCGAGCGCGGTGGGGTTCACTGCGTCACGCTCCGCCCCGACGGCCACGACGGATTGCGATTCGCACCGGGACAGTTCGTGTGGCTGCGCACGTCGCCACGCTGGTGGAGCCCACAGGAGCATCCGATCTCGATCGCATCATCGAGCGAGCGGCAGGAAATCGAGCTCGCGATCGCTGCGCGCGGCGATTGGTCGAAGCGCTGCGCGCAGGAACTGCAGCCCGGCGCGCGCGTGTGGCTCGACGGTCCCTACGGCGCCTTCAGCCCCGATCGCGTGCCCGCAGAGCGCTTCCTGTTCATCGGCGGCGGCAGCGGAATCGCACCGCTGCGCTCGATGTTGCTCTCGATGAAGGATCGTGGGGACGCTCGGCCGATCGTGCTCGTGCACGCGGCGCGGGATCGCGAGCACGAGACGTTCCGAGACGAGCTGCGCGCGCTCACGGAGAAGCTCGACTTGCAGATCGTCTCCGTGCACGAAGAGTGCGATCGCGCGGATTCCTGCGAGATCGGCCGTGTGACGCGCGAGCTGCTCGAGCGACACCTGCATGAGAAGATCGCGCGCACGCACGCCTTCGTGTGCGGTCCGCCGCCGCTGCTGAGCCAGATGGAGCGGACCCTGCTCTCGCTCGGCTTCCGCAGCGACCAAGTTCACACAGAACGCTTCGACATGGTGTGACATGCTCCACAGCGACGTACGTAAGACGGCGGGTTTGCTCGGCGCGGTGTTCGCTGCGGCCGCGATTGCGTTCGTGTTCGCGGTCGCGGAGCGTCCAGCCGTCGATGCGTCCCCCGTCGACGCCGCGCCAACGTTCGAGCGCGACTGCGCGCGCTGTCATGCGGCCGACGAGCTCCGCGCGACGCTCCGCGGTGCGCCGGATCGAACGGAGCTCGCGCTGGAGTGGCTGGAGCGACTTCGCTCGCACGGATCCAGCGACGAGCGCGCGGATCTGGCGCTGGTGAAATGGCTCGCTGGGGAGCCCTGAGAGAGTGGCCGAACGTGCGCAGGACTTCGTAGACTTCGCGGCTCGATTTCGCATTCCCGCCCGGGGCTCGGAGTAGCACCGTGCTGGAAAAGAAGCGCCCCCCGAAGATGGGGACGGCAGGGCCATCGCGCCCGAGCCGCCCCATGAAGCACTCGATGGACTACACGCAGAAGACCGACACCAAGACGGGCAAGCCCTACCTCGCCGTGCGCAAGCGTGGCCGCGAGCTGCTCCTCGAACCGCTGACCAACAAGGGCACCGGCTTCTCGCGCGAGGAGCGCGAAGAGCTCGGCCTCAGTGGCCTCCTGCCGCCTCGCATCTCATCGATGGAAGAGCAGCTCGCCCGCGCCTACGGCAACAACCTCGCCGCGGGCTCGCCGCTCGGCCGCTACGTGCACCTCGCCACCCTGCAGGATCGCAACGAAGTGCTCTTCTTCCGCCTGCTGCACGAGCACATCGAAGAGCTGATGCCGATCGTCTACACACCGACGGTCGGCGAGGCCTGCCAGCGCTTCTCGCACATCTACCGCCAGAGCCGCGGCATCTACATCGGCTTCGACCAGCGCGGGCGGATCGCCGAGGTCTTGCGCAACTTCGCCATGAAGAGCCCGAGCGTGATCGTCGTGACCGACGGCGAGCGCATCCTCGGCCTCGGTGACCAAGGCGTCGGCGGGATGGGCATCCCGATCGGCAAGCTCTGCCTCTACACGCTCTGCGCGGGCCTGCCGCCGGACACGACGCTGCCGATCATGCTCGACGTCGGCACCGACAACGAAGAGCTGCTCGCGGACCCGCTGTACCTCGGCCTGCGCCACAAGCGCGTGCGCGGCGCGGAGTATCAGGCATTCGTCGACGAGTTCGTGGACGCGGTCAAGACGGTGTACCCGCGCGCGATCTTGCAGTGGGAGGACTTCCTCAAGGAGAACGCTCTGCACCAGCTCGAGCGCTTCCGCGAGAAGCTCACCTCGTTCAACGACGACATCCAAGGCACGGCGGCGGTCACCGTCGCGGGTCTGATGGCGTCGCTGCGCATCACGGGCGGCAAGCTCGAGGAGCAGCGCCTGATGCTCGGCGGCGCAGGAGCGTCCGCGCAGGGCATCGCAGCGCTGTTCGTCTCGGCGCTGATGGACAAGGGCCTGAGCCGCGCGGACGCGCATCGCCGCGTGTACATGGTCGACAGCCAAGGCCTCGTCGTGGCCGATCGACCGAAGCTCGAAGGCTTCAAGCGCGACTTTGCTCGCGATCCCGCGGAAATCGACGACTGGAAGGTCTCCGACCGCGGCCGCATCCCTCTCGTCGAGGCGATCGACAACTGCCGTCCCACGCTGCTCGTCGGCACCTCGGCGACGCCGGGCTTCTTCTCGGAAGCGATCATGCGTGCCATGGGCCGCCACAACGAGCGCCCGGTGATCTTCCCGCTGTCCAACCCGACGTCGAAGGCCGAGTGCACGCCGCAGGACGCGCTCGCGTGGACGGAGGGGCGCGCAGTCGTCGCCACCGGAAGCCCGTTTGCCTCGGTCGACATGCACGGCAAGCGCCACCGCATTGGGCAGTGCAACAACAGCTACATCTTCCCGGGCGTCGGCCTCGGCGCTTGGGTCGGCAAGCTGACCCGCATCACCGACGAGATGTTCCTCGATGCAGCGCAGTCGCTCGCATCGAGCGTGTCGGAGCAGGACCTCGCGGAAGGCGCGCTGTTTCCGCGTCTCGGCCACATCCGCGAGATCTCCGCCAACGTCGCGTGCGCTGTGGTCCGCCGCGCTGTGAAGCAGGGCTTCGCCGAGCCCCGCATGCTCGACGGCCTCGACCAGCGCGTGCGCGACGCGATGTGGTTCCCCGACTACCTGCCGTTCAAGCCGGACTGATCGAGCTCGAACGCGGCAACGAACAGCGCCCCGCCGGAGTCCGCTCCGACGGGGCGCTGTGCTAGAGGTGCGAGCGCGAGGGCTTAGACGCCTGAGCCGAAGTCGCCGCCGTGATGCGCGCCGTGCGACGAATGCGCAGGCGCCGGTCGGGCAGCAGGGCGATGGCCGCCGTGCGAGCCGCTGTGAGGAGCGGGCCTGCTGCCATGACCGCCATGTCCACCGTGACTGCCATGCGGACGCGCGGGAGCAGGGCGATGCGCGTGCGGCGCACCGTGCGGCTTGTTCGAGCGTTGCGGCGGACGCGGAGCGTGCGTTGAGTGCGAGCGCTGCGGCGGCTTGTTCGCGGCCTGCGGGCGAGGCGGACGCGGAGCCGCGTGATCGCCTTCGAGCTTGCCGGCGATCGGGATCGAGCGACGGATCGTGCGCTCGATGTCGAGCAGGTACGCGCGCTCTTCACCGTCACACAGCGAGATCGCGATGCCGCTCGCGCCGGCGCGACCCGTGCGACCGATGCGGTGCACGTATTGCTCGGGAACGTTCGGGATCTCGTAGTTGACGACGTGCGAGAGGCCCTCGATGTCGAGGCCGCGCGCGGCGATGTCGGTCGCGACGAGGATGCGCGTGCGTCCCTCGCGGAACGCATCGAGCGTGCGCTCGCGCTGGCCCTGCGACTTGTTGCCGTGAATCGCCTGAGCTGCGATGCCGTCCTGCACGAGTCGCTTGGCGACCTTGTCCGCACCACGCTTCGTGCGCGTGAAGACCAGTGCGCGCTCGACCTCGGGCTTCGAGAGCAGCTTGGTGAGCAAGCCGGGCTTGGCCGCGCGCGAGACGAGGTACACCGACTGCTCGACGAGCTCGGCGGTCGTCGCCGGAGGCGTGATCGTCACCTTTGCGGGATTCGCGAGGATGCCCTCGGCGAGCTTCGCGATCACCGGCGGCATGGTGGCCGAGAAGAGCAGCGTCTGACGCTGCTTCGGCACGGCCGAGAGGATGCGGCGCACGTCGGGGATGAAGCCCATGTCGAGCATCTGGTCCGCTTCGTCGAGCACGAGCACCTCGATGCGGTCGAGGCGAATGTGGCCCTGCGCCTTGAGGTCGAGCAAACGGCCCGGCGTGGCGACGAGCACTTCAACGCCGCGCGAGAGAGCCGCGACTTGGCTGCCTTGGCCCACGCCGCCGAAGATCACGGCGACGGAGACCTGCATGCGCGCACCGTAGGTGGTGAAGCTCTCGCCGACCTGAGCGGCGAGCTCGCGCGTCGGCACGACGACCAGCACGCGCGGCGTGCGCGGATCGGGACGGCGGCGCGCCTTGGAGAGGTGCTGCAGGATCGGCAGCGCGAAGGCCGCCGTCTTGCCGGTGCCGGTCTTGGCGCAGCCAAGTAGGTCGCGGCCTTGCAGAAGGAGCGGGATGGACTGGAGTTGGATCGGAGTGGGCTCGACGTAGCCCTCTTCGGTAACGGCGCGGAGGAGGGGCTCGATCAGGCCGAGCGCTTGGAACGTAGTCATGGAGTGTGGGTACGGCGCGACCAATGGGACGCGCCCTTTTCTGGGTTTGCGCGGGTGGCCCGCGCCTTCGGTTCGAATTTTTCCTACGCGTCTCGAGCACCCGCCCCGTCGCGGCGGCGCACAGGCGCGGCCGGAAGGTCTGCAGCGGGCCCCGGAACGACGCGCGAACCGGGAGGGCTTCCTTCTTCGAGGGCCTCGGATCCATCCGTGGCCGTTCCCCGCGACTTGCAACTCCGCGGGTGGAAGCGAGGTGCCGAGCGGTGTCCGCCGCGTCGGCTCAACGCAAAGGTTGTAGGCCAACTTCCCTCGCAGCGCGAGCTATTGCGGCGAAAAACCGAGCGAGGGGCCTCGGCGGGGTCGTAGAGGCCGCTCGTGCGCGCGAGAAGTCCGTCAGCGGAGACCCTCGTAGAAGCGCCACGTCGTGCGTTGATCGCGCACGAGCGACGTACCACCGACGCGCGCGCGAACGAGCTCGATCGGAATGTTGCCGCCCTGCAGCACCGCGTCATGGAAGTCGCGCGCGCTCATCTTCCCTGCGACGACGAGCTCGCGGTGCAGCTCGCGCAGCTGCAGCGCCCCGACCATGTACGCGATCTGGTACAGCGGCCCGTAGGAGCCGTTGAACGAGCGCCGCACCTCGCCCGCGGCGTTCTCGCGCTCGTGCCCGACGCGCTCGACCAAGAAGTCGATGCACTCCTGCGGGGACCACAGCCCGAGGTGGAACGAGAGCGAGAAGCGAATGCGCGCGCAGCGGTGCGTGCGCCAAAAGAGCATCCCCATGCGGTTCTCGGGGCTCTTCTGGAAGCCGCGCTCCCACATCAAGAGCTCCCACCACAGCGCCCAGCCCTCGGTCCAAAACGGCGTCGCGAACACTCGGCGATGCGTCGCGTAGCGGCTCGCCATGAACTGCTGCAGGTGGTGGCCCGGAATGAGCTCGTGGTGCACCGTCGCGCGCGAAAAATGGCGGTTGTTGCCGCGCAGGCTCATCTGCTTGCGCTCGTGGTCCATGCCGTCCGTCGGGAACGACACGCTGATCACCTCGCCTCCGGTGAAGAACGGGTTCACGAGCTGTCGCTCGGGCGTCATCATCTCCATGCGCCACGTCTCCTTTGCGAGCGCAGGAACGGTGACGAGCCCCTGCTCCTCGACCCAGCGCGTCGCCTCCTCGGCGAGCTCGCGGATCAGCGCCGGCTGCTCGCCGGGCGCGACGTGGTCCTGCTTTGCGCGCTCGAGCGCCGCGCGCCAGTCGTCGCCGAGCCCCATGTCTTGCGCGGCGCGGACCAGCTCGCGCTCGCACCATGCGAGTTCCCGGTCAGCGATCTCGAGCAATTCCTCGGGCGAATACGGGATCCAGGCGCCACGCAGCTCCGCGAGCAAGGCATCGCGACCGATCGGATCCCCCACGATCGTCTCGTCATCGTCTGCAGGCACCTTGGCGATCTCATCGCGCAGCCATCGCGCGTGTGCGTCGAGTGCCTCACGCAGGCGTTCGGCGGGCTTCGTCGCCCACCAACTGAAGAGCGGGTCGTAACCGTCACGCTCGCGCAGCCACTTGGAGAGCGCACCGCGGAGTTCCTCGACCTCGCGCGCCGCACGCAGCACGACCGAGCGCTTCTCCGCGCGTGCAAGGTCGCCGAGCTTTTCTCGCGCGTCGCGGACCTCGACCTGCAAGCGGTCGAGCTCGGCGGCGAGCCGCGCCGGATCGCGCGGCTCGAGTCGCTGCCCCGGCTCCAGAACGGCAAGAAGCGCGCTCGAGTACGGCAGCAGCGCACGCGTCTGCGCGCGTCGCACCGCGCGGAGCTCGAGCTGCTCGAGTTCGTTCTCGAGCTCCGTGCGGAGCAGGACGTAGTCGACACGATCCTCTTGGGAGAGGCCATCGAAGTCGATGTTGCGCAGCGATGCGAGCTCGCCTTCGAAGAACTCGCGCATGCGTGCGGCGCCGGCCTCCGAAACGGAGAGCGGCCAGTAACGCCGCAGGGCGTCCCGGTCCTCTTCGTAGCGGATCACGCGCGAAGGCATGCGCGCTGCGGGCGACTCCGACTGCGCGCGCGCGGACTGGGGCACCACGGAGAGCGAAGCCAGCAACACGAGGAGCGCAGCGCGGAGGTCCATGGACGCAGGATACGCGGCTGATGGGCTCGAGTCTGGCGGCGTGGCACGCCCGCTGGTCTCCTGCGCACCCGCTCCCCCGCTGGGTCGGTCGACTTGGGCCGATCGCCGCGCGAGTCACGCCCGAATTGAAGGTGGACCTCAGCCCCTGCTTCCCCGCACAATGCTGGCCATGGATCCCGTCTTCTACTCCGTTCTGCACGTCGCGGCCGCGTTTGTCCTCGTGGCCAGCACCTTCTCGGCCTTCGCCAACCCCGTCGCCGAGCGCCGTGGTCTGGTGCTCGCGATCAACGGCGTCGCGGCGTTGGTCGCCGTCGTCGCGGGCTTTGGACTCCACGCGAAGCTCGGCGTCGAGGGCTTCCCCGGTTGGCTGATCGTCAAGCTCGTCGCGTGGCTCGTGCTCGCTGGCACGACCGGCATGGCCTTCCGCAAGCCGAACCTCGCGAGCGCTCTGGCGCTGGTGTGCGCGGTGGCAGTCATCGCCGCCGTGTACTGCGTGTACACGAAGCCGTTCTGAGAGCCCGCGGTTCGTAGATGCTCGCGAACGCGCTCGCGCCGATTCTCGCGCTGGCGCCGCTCGCGCTCGCACAGAAACCGTCGAAGGACGGCAGCGACGCGCTGTTTCAGAAGGGCGAGATCCACGAGCTCCGGCTCGTGCTCAGCGCCGAGGCGGAGCAATCGCTGCGCGATGCACCGCGCACCTACGCGCCGTTCGAGCTGTGGGTCGACGGCAAGCGCTTCGCGAACGGCGGCGGCGTCAAGCTGAAGGGTGCTGCGGGAAGCTTCCGTAGCTGGGACGAAAAGCCCGGCCTTACGATCAAGCTCGACAAGTTCGACGGGAAGACGCTCTTCCACGGACTTGAGAAGTTCCACCTCAACAACGCCGCTCAGGACGAGTCCTACCTGAGCGAGTGGCTGGGTTCGGAGGTCTTCCGCGCGGCGGGCTATCCGGCGACGCGCGTCTCCCACGCCCGAGTGTTTCTCAATGACCGCGATGCGGGCCTGTACGTGCTGAAGGAGGGCTTCGACCGCCGCTTCTTGGCGCGCTGGTTCTCCGACACCGACGGCAACTTCTACGACGGCGGGTTCTGCCAAGACGTCGGTGAGCCGCTCGAGCTCGACAGCGGCAAGGGCGTCGAGGACCGCAGCGATCTCGCGGCGCTCGCGAACGCTTGCCGCGAGAGCGACATGGTGAAGCGTTGGGGGGCGCTGGAGCCGGTGCTCGACATCCCACAGTTCGTGCGTTTCATGGCGCTCGAAGAGCTGCTCGGTCACTGGGACGGCTACACGATCAACAGCAACAACTACCGGCTCTACTTCTTGCCCGGTGGGAAGGCCCGCTTCCTTCCGCACGGCATGGATTCGGTCGTCTCCGATGCCTATGCGAGCACGCTCGACATGCCGTCGTCGATGCTGAGTGGCTCGGTGATGAAGCGTCCCGAGTGGCGCAAGCTGTATCGGAAGGAACTGAAGGACCTGCTGCCGCGGCTCGAGCCCAAGGCGCTCGTCCGCAAGCTGGAGCCGGTCCAGCAGCGTGTCGAAGCCGCCCTAAAGAAGATGAACGGTGAGATCGCGGCGCTGCAACGCGAGCGCTATCGCGAGTTGGTGGAGCGCATCGGCGAGCGCTATCGCTTCCTTCAGGAGGAAGTGAGCGCGCCCGAACCGAAGCCGCTCGTGTTCAAGATCGGCGCGCCCGTGACGCTCACGGGCTGGCGTACGCACTCTGAGGTCGACGACGCGCGCGTGGACTCCGAGGTCGACGACGGGGTCGACTGGTACGTCATCGAGTGCGGGCCGAGTGGCCGCTGCATCGCCGGTTTTCGAAAGGGCGTCCTGCTGACGCGCGGCAAGTACAAGCTCACGACGACGGTACGCACGGAGGGTGTCGAACCGCTCGTGGAAGAGGGCGCGCCGTCCCAAGGAGTCGCCGTGCGCATTTCCGGCGCCGCCGCGACGAATTCGCTCCAAGGCAGCGCGACACGCGAGCTCGCCTTCGAGTTCGAAGTGGCCGAGGAGACCGGAGACATCGAGCTCGTGCTCGAGCTCCGCGCGACAGCGGGGCGCGTGCGGTTGCGGCAGGATTCGCTGAAGCTCGTGCGCCTCGGCGAGAAGTAGCGCGGCTCGCGCTGCTAGGATCTCCGTACATGGAACAGCTCACGCGCGCCTTCGCCAGCGATTCCGACGTCGAGCTCGGCGTCGCATTCGTGCGGCTGGTGGCCTCGCTGCTGCTCGGACTCGCCGTCGCGTGGATCCATCGTCAAGCGCGTCAGCGGGCAGGGCGTCCGGCCGAGACCTCGCTCGCGGGAACGCTCGTGCTGTTGACCGTGCTGCTCTGCCTCACCGCACTGGTGGTCGGCGACAACGTGGCACGCGCCTTCAGCATCGTCGGCGCGCTCTCGATCGTCCGCTTCCGCACCGTGGTGGACGACACGCGCGACACGGCCTTCGTCGTCTTCGCGGTCGCGATCGGGCTCGCCGCGGGCGCCGGCTACTTCTGGCTTCCCTTGCTCGCGTTGCCGGTCGGGGCCGGGGCGTCGATGTGCTTCGTATCGAGTTCCCACACGCTCGCCATCCGCGCGAACGTGGGCTTTTCGCGGTGGGCGGACGTCGAGAGCGCCATGGCATCGCATGCGGTCCGAGTTCGAACGAAGGGAATCGGAACGCGACGCGGTGGCGTGGAGCAGGATCGCTACTACGACGTGGTGCTCCGCACCGACGGCGAGCTTCCTGCGCTGTTCGATGCGGTGACCGCGTTCGACGGAATCTTGTCCGTCGAGCTCGACGGCTGAGCGAAGCGTGGACGAAATCCGAGCGGTGGCGTAGCTTCGCAGTTGGAGCCGCGCGGTGCGGCAAAGTCTGCGGACATGCTCGAAATCCTGCTCACGCTCGCGGCTCTCACGGCAGTGCCCTCCCCTCAACTCTCGGGTGCTGACGCGGAGCACGCGCGCGTGCTCGAGCGTTCGCTCGACTCGGTGTACATGCTCGGCATCGTCCGCCGCAGCAAGACGGGCCCCGAGGCCTTCGAGTTCGTCGGCACCGGCTGGGTGATCGAAGATGGAAAGCTCGCGACGAACGCGCACGTCGCGGAGTCGCTGCTCGCGAAGGCGCACGAGGGTCGGCTCGCCGCGCGGCGCTCGTGGAGCGACCGTGAGGAGCTTCGACTCAGCAGCGCCGGCATCCGCATCCATCCCGCGTATGCGCCGTGGAATGCTCGACTCAAGCGCATGGTCGTGCGCGCCGAGCACGACCCTGCCGCCGCACGCTCGATGAGCTTCATTCCGGTTGCGGACGTCGCGATCTGCGCCGTGGAGTCGGGCACCACCGCACCGCCGCTCCCCGTCGCGGATCCCGCGAAGGTGCAGCCCGCGCTCTCCGAGTCGATCGTCTACCTCGGTTTCCCCCACGAGAACATCTCTGGCTTTCCAACGCCGCACGCGGTCCCGGGGCACGTGACCGCCAAGACGGACTTCTTCTTCCAACGTACGACGTGGCCGGAGTCCTTCCTGATCCACTGGTGCGGCCCCGTGGTCGGCGGCGCGAGCGGCAGCCCGATGCTCAATCGCGCGGGGCAAGTCGTTGGACTGATCTCCGCTTCGGAGAACAACCTCTCGCTGAACGGCGAGCGCACGAGCTTCGGCTTTGCCTACGGCCAACGCATCGACCTCGCACGCGAGCTCCTGCGCGACGACTTCGCACAGGTGCAGGCCCTGCGCGACGTCGACTGGTCTCGCCGCATCGCGTCGCTGCTTTTGCCCCCCGACGAGCTCTTGGAGCAAATGGCGCTAACCCGAGCCAACGCCGACGGCGTCGCGGCCCTCGATGCGAGCCATACGGTCTCCAAGCGCTCGGTACGTGTGACACAGGGCGCGAAAGCAAGCCTCGAAGTGAAGCTTGAGCCCGGATTTCGCTACGGCTTCCTCGCTGCGGCCCACGACGGCAGCGATATCGACGCGCGCATCGTGAACACCCGAGGAGGCGAGCTCCTAGGCGAGGACGTGGAGTCCGACTACTTCCCCGTGGTCTGGCTCGGTCCCTTGGACGAGCAGCGGTCTCTCACCTTTGAGCTGGACGCTGCGGAGCTCCTCCTGGGCGAGACCGACTGCACGGTCCACGTGTATCGGTACGAACCACAGCTCGGCGCGGTCGCTCGTGAGGATGAAGGCGTCTTCTTCAGCGAATTGCTGCAGCTCGAGTCCAACGCCGGTGCGACCCACTCGTGGCGCTTCGCAGTGCAGCCGGGCGCATCGCTGATGTTCTCCGCGACTTCCGCGGACGGTTACGACATCGATCTGCTCGCGAGTCTCGACGACATCCCCGTGGCGTCGGATGAGACGCCAGACTCCGTACCGCTCATGATCTTCGATACCCCGAGCGCGGGCATCCTCGAGGTGCGCCTCCGCTTGCCCCGAGGCATGCCGACCGGCGCCCTCGTGTCTCTCAGCGGCTTGCTCTTCGCGGGCCCCAAGCCACGACTGCTCGCACAACTCGAGGCTGGGGCAGAAGCGCGCGAGTTCAGCGACGCGGAGCTCGGAGGGATGCTGGACGAGGCCCTCGATCCGCTCTGGGAGGTCGTCGGCGTTCCCGCGCGAACCGTGTTCGAGCGAATCTTGCCCCTAGAGGGAGTCCGCGAGCTGGAAATCGAACTCCCTCCAGGCTTCGTGGGCATCGTGAGCGCGCTCGCACCGCTCGGCGAAGACATCGACCTCCAAGTCGAGCTCGAAGATGGGCTGGTGCTGGAAGACGTCGAGCCGGATTCCAATCCGATCGTGGTGCTGGAGCCAGCCTCCCAGCCGCGCACGGCAACCGCTCGACTTCTCTACTTGGAACCCGAAGCCCGGATCCCTCAGGTGATCGTCCGCTTCTGTGTCCTCGAAGAATGAGCCGTGCTCACTTGCTGCTCTCGAGCAGAGCAAAGTCAACTTTCTCTGTCGTCCCCAACCAAACGCGGATCTCGTGCCGCGGGTCGTCGCGCTTGTTGCGCTGCGGATCCCACTCTTTCGGCTCCCAGAATGTCGTGAACCACGGCGCCGAGTCCGTGATCACAGGGAGCGAGCCCGTGGCGATCGGCGCGTTGTTCGACGAAAGCGGAGAGAGCACTTCGACCGAGATCGTCGGGCTGCCCGGCGTGAACTTGAGCACCAGCTCATAGGGCGCGGTCACCAAGCTCTCGCGAGAAAAGCCGCTCGCATAGACCAGAAACTCGTCGTCTCGCTCCTGTACGAGCACTGGAACAACGCTGCGCAGGTCCGTGGCACGACGCGCTGCTGGGGCAACGAACATCCGCAGGAGCCCTTTCTCCGGGATGCTCTCGTGGCTCACTTGGATCACGGAACGATCGCTCATGTTGGCGAGATCGATGTCGCAGTCCGCGCCGCCACGCGGTGCAACAGCGCACGCAGGAAGCAAGCCCAGTAGGAGCGAGAGCGAAGTTCCGTTCTTCATTCGAAGTTCCTCACGGGTCGAATGCCGACAAATCGGTCTGCATTGGAAGGGTGCACGCCGCGACGCGCGCTCGCGCGCAGCTGGTCCGGAGTCGTGTCGTAGCTGCCGCCGCGAACGACACGATCGCGGGGTCGCTGGGGCTCGCGCAGGCCGGTGCGAGGTTCCACGGTCGGACGATCCTGGCTGTCCGAGATCGCGTCCGCGCACCACTCTCCCACGTTTCCAAGCACGTCGTACAAACCGAACGCATTCGGAGCGAAGCTGCCAACCGGCGCGGTACGAGCGTAGAGGTCACGAGGATCTTCCCCCGCGGCGCGCTTTGCATTCGCACAGCCCGCGAGCGCGGCCTCCGCATCTCCGAAGACGAATCGCGCGTCGCTGCCGCCTCGCGCCGCGTACTCCCACTGCGCTTCCGTCGGCAGAGAAAGTCCGAAGAGCTCCAAGCGACGTGCGCTCTCTTGAGCGTCCACGGACTCCACAGGATGCGAACGCGTGACGCGCGGATCGGGATTGAGCTGCCGCCCCGTCGCACACAAGCTGGGAACGCCGCCTTCCATTCGCAGCCACTGCCCCTGCGTCACTTCGTGGGCGGCGATGAAGAAAGGCTCGAGCTCGGCACGCCACGGAGCTTCCGTTTTCGACGCGACGGGGTCGAAACGCGCGGACTGTGGCTCCCCAGCCTGCGCGCCGATCAGCGAGTCGCCGCCGGGGAGCAGCACGAAGACGATGCCCGTGTCCGCGCCGATGACCCACTCCCCCTTCTCGTCCAGCCGCGGCGCAGCACCGCTCGCGAGGTGGTGGAACTCCCAAAGTCCGTTGCGCGAGTTGCGGCGCAGCGGCACCAGCCCCTCGACCGGCGACAGACGCGTGATTCGCCCCGCATAGGCCGGACAGAGCGCCGAGTCCTTGATGGACGCGATCGCATCACTCCAAGCGCGTGCGGCCTCCGGCGCCTCGATGCTCTCCTTCCGGATCGCGCGCGCGAGCTCGAGTCGCCGCTCCACCTTCGGCACGGCACGCTCCAGCGCAAGGAGGTCCCGCAGCAGCCGCTCCTGCGCGACGTAGCCACCGAGGGCGCCCGCGCGCGTCTCTTCGAGCGGTCGGTAGGGTGGAGCTTCCGCCATCAGGTCGCCGACGCGCGTCCGCCAGTACTCGATCTCCGTGGGCAGGATTCGCACAGCCTCAGCCGGATCTTTCACGCGATCGCCCTCGAGCGGCTTGCCGTCGAGCGCACGCCGCGCCTGCGCGAGAACGTCTTCGAACTCGCGCACCCAGCCCTGCGCCTCTCGCACGCGCTCGTTCATCTCCGCCCGCACGCCGCCTCGGTTCTCGTAGGCCGAGCTTCTTGCGAGCAGCTCGTTGCGCGTGCGCGCAACCTCGGTTTCGAGCGACGCTCGCTGAACGATCAGCTCCTGAGCAGCGCTCTTCCACTGTTCGAGTGCGCCGAGACCGCGCGAATCGCACGGTCCGACCCACGCAGACTCCCGCACGAGCTCCGCCGCCGCGAGTGCGTCCGCGCGGAAGTCCGCCTCCGCGCTGCGACGCGACTCCGAGTACGCGATACCCACTGCGCCCGCGAGGATCGCAGCGGCGAGGGCCGTGAGACTCAGGGCTACAGCCCGATTGCGTCGCGACCACAGCACGAGCTCGCGCCACGGACCCGTACGGTGGGCGCGCACGACGCGTTGCTCGAGATACGCGCGGAGCTCCTCGGCCAGCTCCTCCATGTTCGCGTAGCGCTCGTTCGGATCGCGGCGCATCGCCTTCTCGCAGATCGCCGCGAGCTCCGGCGCCGCGTTCGGTGCGAGCGCGAACACGGAGCGCGGCGCACCCGCACGGATCTTTCGCACGATGGCGAGTCCGTCGAGCGGCTGCTGCGGATCCAAGTAGGGCATCTGTCCGGTCAGGACCGTGTAGAGGATCGCGCCGACGCCATACACATCCGTCGTCGGACCAAGGCGATGCAGCTCGCCGAGCGCCTGCTCCGGCGACATGAACATCGGAGTGCCGATGGGCGTGCCGTCCATCGTGTGCAGCGGTGACTCGCCCTGCGCATGGAGTGCGCGCTCGGAGACGACCGGCTCCGACGCAGCGGAGGGCGCGAGCTCGCGTACGCGCAGGTCGCGCTCGTCGCTGCGCCCATTCACACGCGCGAGCCCCCAATCCATCACGTACACCGCCCCGTAGCGCCCGACACGGATGTTCGACGGCTTCAGGTCGCGGTGAATGACACCCTTACTGTGCGCGTAGGCCATCGCCTCGCACACGCGCAGCAGCACGCCGATGACGCGCGTCTCGCTCCAGCCGTCGCGGCCGGCGCGGGCGTGCTCGATCACGCGGCCAAGGTCTTCGCCGCGCACGAGCTTCATCGTGAAGTAGACGCGCCCCTGCTCGTCGACGCCGAGCTCATGCACCGGAACGATGCCGGGATGATCGAGCTGGCCCGTCACCTGCGCCTCTTCGAGGAAGCGTGCGAGGCGCAGCGAGCGCATCGAGGAGGACTCCGGCCCGCCGCCGAGATCCTCCCGCATCACCTTCATCGCTACATCGCGGCGCAGGTCATCGTCGCGCGCGGACAAGACGCGGCCCATGCCACCGCGGCCGATCTCTTGGCGAATCGAGTAGCGCTTCGGGGCACGACCACGCTCGCGCAGTCGTTCGAGCACCGCGCTCTCGAAGTCGGAAGGACTCCCGAGCAGATACGGCGACTCTTCCGCACGCGCGGATTCCGGCGACGGCGGGCGAGCTTCGCTGGACTCCATGGGCTACGGATTCTGTCGCTCCGCGACCACGCCCTCAAGCAACTCAGCGTTTGGAGGGGTCTCCGCCCGGATTCCACTCCGGCGAGAGCGCCCCGTCGGCAAGCGCACGCACACCCGGCAGCGACGCTCGCACGGCCTGCGCCATGTGGTCGAGATCGAGTCGCTCCACCTCGTCGTCGACGCCGTGGTAGTCCTTGTGAAGCTCGGGATCGAACGTCGACAGCGTCTGCGCGACGACGCCACGCCGCGCAAAGGCGTAGTTGTCGGAGCGCTGGAAGAAGTTCTGCGACGGCCGCGGATCCGCGACCACCGGCATGCCCAGCTCGCGGAAACGCGCGCCGAGGTTCGAGCGCTCGTCGCCCGTGAGCCACAGCTTGCCCACGCCGCCCACCTGCGCGTCCGGGCGTCCGATCATCTCGAAGTTCAGGTTGCAGGCAGTCTTCTCGAGCGGAAAGAGCGGGTGCTCGATGTACCACTCCGTGCCGATCAAGCCGATCTCCTCTGCCGTCGCGAGGAGGAACACGAGCGAGCGCGCGGGCTTCGGACCTGCCGCGAGCGCCTCCGCGACCTCGATCACTGCCGCACAGCCCGAAGCATCATCGTCCGCGCCGTTGCGGATCGTGTCCGCGTCCTTGCCCGCCACGGGCTTCGCGACGCCGATGTGGTCGTAGTGAGCGCTGAACACGACGCATTCCTGCGCGAGCTCGGGCTTGTCCGCTGTCCCCGCGCCGCGGATGCGGCCGATCACGTTGAACGCTGGAAGCTCGACGCGCTCCACGCTCGCGTACACGCGTACCGCCTTGATCTTGCCCGCGCGGAGCAGCGCGAGCACCTCGCCGTGCAGGCGGAGCTGCCCCGTCGGCTGCTGCTCCGGTGTTCCTGCGGCCTTCGTTTCACGCGGCGGCGTCTCCATTGGCTTCGTACCGACCTTCTCGCTGCCCGGCGTGATGATCAGCCCGAAACCAACGCCCTTCGTGGCCGAGAGCCAGCGGCGACGATCCTGCATCGATCCATCGAGGAAGAGCGCGACCTCGTCGTCGGCGAACTGGATCATCTGCTCGTCGTTCGTCACGACTCGCGTGCGCAGCCGTTTCGTGCCAGGTGCGCCCGAGTACCAGTCGAAGTCGACGCCCGCGACGCAAGCGCGCTCCTTGCCGTCCTCGGTCCACACGGAAAGCTTCGGCACCTCGCGAAACGAGGTGCGCGTGATCGGCACCTTCTGCAGCCACTTCCCGTCGTCGCCCGCGGGCTCGACGCCCGCGCGCGCGAGCGCGTTCGCGAGGAACTTCGCCGCCTTCTCGGCGCCGGCGCTGCCTGTGTCGCGCCCCTCGAGCTCGTCCGACGCCAAGTACGCGACGGTGCGCTCGATGTCCGCGCGCGTCACCTCGGGATCGAACTTGCCGGCCTTGTCGCCGGAGACGCAAACGATGAGGAGCGCTGCGAGGAGCATGGGCGCAAGGCTACTGCGCTCCGCGGCACCCCGCGACGCCTCAGCGCGGGATGAGCATCAGCGCGAGCGGCAGGCGCGCGCTCCAAGCCACGGTGCGAATCCAATTCGTAGAGACGAGCTTGCGCAGGGCAACCTCGTCGCGGCCGTGGCCGAGCTTGGCGTGCAAGGGCACCTGAAGAAACGCCGTGCTGGCCCAGATCACGCCGAGAAGCACGAGGCTCGCCCACGCCGTCCACGGCGTGCCTTCCCACCAGATGCCCGGCGCACACAGCGCCGCCGCAGACACCGCCTCGACCGCCATCGCAGGTCCCACGATCGCGGTGATGCGGTTGCAGTGCGCGACCTCGTACTTCCCCCAGGTGCCGTCGCTCACGAGCGCGAGCAGCGGATAGTGGACGAGCTGGCAGAACCAGATCACGCCCACCATCACGCCGGTCGCCGCGACGTGCGCGTACGGGAGGAGAGCTACGGTGTCCATCGAGTGCTGCCTCGCGTCACTTGGCGCGCTTGCGGATCGGCACTTGGATCTCCGACCACTTGTCCGCGTTGTCTTGATCGGGGCCGTTGTAGTAGAGAGCGCGCGGCGCGCCGGCGACCTCCCACTCGCTGCTCGCCTCGACCCACTTCACGAGCTCTTGCGCCGTCGAGTCCGCACGATCGAACGAGTAGGAGCCCTTCTTTCCCATCGAGACCACGACGACCGGCGAGCGATCCGAGATCGCGACGTCGCCGTCGCTGCCCGTCGAACCCATCTCCGGCTCGCGGTAGAGGAACGACATCGTCCAGCCGCGCGTCGAGAGCCGACCGCGGTTGTCGAAGCCCCGATAGTCCATCTCCACCGGCGAGGTCATCGCAATCTCGTTGCGCTTGATGTGCTGGAAGAGCGGCCAGAACCCGAAGAACATGCCGAGGTCGGGGTTGGTGTTGCCGGTCACTTCCGCGCGACGAGCACGCGGATACGTCTTGATCTCGATTGCGCCCGGCGGCGTCGGTGCGGGATAGCCCTCCGGGAGCGCCGTCGTCACGTTGCAGTCGCCGAACACGTACACGTCGGCGCCGTCGACTCCGCGGCCGACCTTCTTTTCGACCTTCGCCGCGAGGTCGCCGCCCACGCGCTGCACTCCGCCGGGAATCTCGGGCAGAGGCGCGGGCTCGGCCGGGGGCGTCGCGAGCGTCGGAGCGGCGCTCGCATCTTCCACGGAGCTCTGCGACGAGCTGCATGCGGCCACGAGCGCGGTGAGGAAGAACGTCGAGTAGCGGAGGAGCTTCATCTTGGAGATCCCTAGGAGACGGTCGGGCGAGCGAGCTCGCAGTAGTCGGGACGATCGGCGGCGTCGACGTGCCGATGCGCGCGCACGACCTCACCGCGGTGAATCAGAAAGGTGCCGGGCATCTGGAGCGGATCGCCCTGTGGACGACCGACGCCGTGCCCTGCTCCACCGAGCCAGCGCGGGGCGCCGGCCAGGAAACCGCGCCACCACACGCGCGGACCGAAGAGCGCGAGGGGGCCGCCCTTGCGAAGCTCGAGCGCAGAGTAGAGTTGCTTCTCGGGGTCGGAGATGCGCGCGAGGTCTGCGAGGCCCGCGTCAGCGAAGAACTTCGCGGCCTGCGCCTCGCTCGCGAGGTGCACGAGCACGATGCGTGTCCCACAGGCTTCGATCTGCGCGCGCCTCGCACGGAGGTCGCTCACCGCCTCGCGGCAGAACGTTCACCCAAAGTGCCGCAAGAAGACTGCGAGCACAGGAGTCGTGTTCGAGAGCGCTGCAAGGCTCTCTCCATGCTGCGTGCATGCGGCTTCGAGCGCGCTCCGCACCCGATCCTGGCTCTGCGCGATCACGCTGCGCGCTCCAGCGCGGCCCGGCGCGCGTCGCGGAGAATCCAAGCGAACGGGATCCACCAGACAAGGTCGTTCGTGAGCAAGGTCTTGCCCATCGAGATCGGCAGGGCGTCCTGCGCGAGCGCTAGGGCGAACCCGATGGGTCCGAACACCTTGCCCAAGAGTCCCACCATCACGATCGGCCAGTGCCGCAGCGGGTCGCGCGCCGCCGCGAGATAGCCGGCGCCCCACACGGCGACGAACATTCCGATGCAGCCCCACAGCTGCTCGACGAGCGCCGAGGAGGGTTCGAGGCCGAGCCACTCCAGCGTCGCACGCGGCGCGAGCACGACGAGCGCGCCCCACGCGAGGTTGTAGACCCCCGCGAGAACGAGCGTCACTTGCTGCCAGCGCCGCACCACGCGCTCAGCTCCGGTTGCGGCTCGCCAGCAAGAGCTGCGTGATCTCGGCGCGCGCGACACGGTCCGTCTCGAAGACGCCGCGGAACGCCGTCGTCAACATGTCGGACTCGCTCTTCGATGCACCGCGCATGCGCATGCACATGTGCTCGCCTTCGACGATCACGGCGACCGCCAGCGGGTCGAGGTGCTCGACGATTGCGTCCGCGATCTGCGCCGTGAGGCGCTCCTGCATCTGGAGGCGACGCGCGAACACGTCGACCGTGCGCGCGACCTTCGAGAGACCGCACACTCGATCGTTGGCGGGCAGGTACGCGACGTGTGCGCGCCCGAAGAACGGCAAGAGGTGGTGCTCGCAGAGGCTGTGAAACTCGACGTCGCGCACGGCCACGATGTCGTGACCGCCGGTCGAGCGGTGCTCGAACTGCTTGCCGAGATGGCGCTGGGCCGTATCGCGGAAGCCCGACGTCAGGTCGCGCCAAGCCTTGGCCGCGCGCATCGGCGTCTCCACCAAGCCCTCGCGCTCGGGGTCCTCGCCGATGGCGAGGAGGAGCTCGCGGATCGCGCGCTCGATGCGCGGCCGGTCGACGCCCTCGTCGCCGACCGAGGCAGGCCCGTGGTCGAGCTCGCAGTCGTGGCTGTGCGTGGCGAGGCGGCGGTCGAGGTTGGGCAGGTAGGCGGACATCGAGGGGCTCCGTCGGGGCTGCGGCCCGAGAGCGGACCGCTCAGATTTCGTGCAAAACGTGCATCGAACGTAGGCGCATCTGGCCGGCTCGACAACCGAGATTCGTCCGCAAACCGTCCGCGGATGCGCAAATCCGACCGGATTCGGCCCCGATAGGCCGCCTAAATCGTCCGAGCCCGACTCCGAGCCGCTCTGGAGGAGCCCCGCGGGCCTCGGGAGGCCAAGGCGAGGTCGGACAGGCGCTCGCAGCGCCGGGCGCCCGGGATGCGGGGCCCCGCCTGCGGCAGCCCGCGGCCGCCGAGCACGAGGGCCGCCCCCACGCGCCGCGCCGCGTCCGCGATCGTGCGCAGGGCCCGCGCCAAGCCGGGCTCGTCGAGAGCGCCCGACACGCTGAGCCAGACGAGCTTCGGACGGTGCTTGGCGATCGCTCGGGCGAACTGCTCCGCGGGCAAGCCGGAGCCGAGGTTGTCGACGCGGTGGCCGAGCTCCCGCAGCGCGAGCGCGCACATCGCACTCGACAGCGTGTACGGGTCGCCGTCGAGCGTCCCGCCGAGGGCACGCGGCGCGCCGCGCGGGGGCGTTGGCAGAAGCTGCGCGAGGCGATGCAGAGCCGCCTGAACGAGCTCGCAGGCGCGGCGCTCCTCGTAGACCTCCAAAGCCCCGTGTTCCCAGCTCAGTCCAAGCTCATGCAGCGCAGGTGCAAGCACGCGCTCGCAGACATCCGTCGCAGAACGACCCGATGCATAGAGATGCGCGACGAGCGCGATCAGCCGCTCCTCGTCTCCGTCTCGAAGCGCCTCGTGCGCGTCCGCGAGCGCGCGCTCGTTCGCCACAGGACCCGCCTTCGTAGAGGAAGGCATGCCGAGCAGCTCAGGCCGCACGAGCGCGTTGCCGCCTTCGCGCGCGAACCGCAGCACCTCCGACGTCGCGATGCGCCGGTGCCCGCCCGCGGTGCGCACCGTCGCGAGCAGACCCCTGTCGCACCAACGCTTGACCGAGGCTTCACTGACGCCGAGCGCGAGCGCTGCTTGCTTGGGGCTGACGATGTCGGACATGGGCGAGGCTGGATCCCAGCACTGGGAAAGCGCGCGGCGGCGCGATTTCGGGCTGGACAGACGTTGCACGAATTGCTCGAATTTTCGCCCTCGAAGTCCGGCCTGACAAGGCCGAACTGCGATCCGGCGGCGCCGGACGCGTGGGAATCCTGAGACCCGCGCGTCGCCGGCGCCTCCGCGGACCGAATGGGTGTGCCCTTCCTGAGTGGGCGCGCCTGCTCCTGTGCCGAAGGCGCGGGGCCGCTTCCTGAGAGCGGTCCCGCGCTCCTTTTTTTGCGCCCGCTCCCCCCGGTGCGGTCAGGGCGCGGACGGAACCTCGCGGCCGTCGAGCAGCGCCGAGAGCGTGCGCTCGAACACGCTGCGGTCGCGCGCGCGCTGTGCGGGTGTGCGCTTCGCTGCGCTGCGCAGCGGCATGTCCATGCGCGCGCTCTGTGCGAGCTGCTCTCCATGTCGCGCGAGGAACGCCCAGTAGAGCGGCGTGATCGGGCACGTGCTCTTCGGATCGAAGCGACAGCCCTTGCAGAAGTCGCTCATGCGCTCGATGTACGCCGCGCCCGAGATGTAGGGCTTGGTCGTCATCATCCCGCCGACCGCGTACGTGCCCATCGCGAGCACGTTGGGCTCGACGACCCAGTCGTACGCGTCGGTGTAGGCGACCCAGAACCAGTCGGCGACCTCGCGCGGCTCGAGGTCGAGGAGCGTCGCGAGGTTGGCGAGCACCATCAGGCGCGGGATGTGGTGCGTCCAGCCCTCGCGCCAAACGTCGGCCACGACGCTGTCGAGGCACGCGAGGCCCGAGCGCTTCTCGCCCCAGAACGCCGCGGGCAACGGCTGATGCGCGCCGAGCACGCTCGGTCGCGCGTCAGGGGCGAGCGTGCGGAATCCATCCGTCTCGCGGTGCACGTGGCGCACGAACTCACGCCAGCCGAGCACCTGTCGCACGAAGCCTTCTTGGCTCGCGAGGTCGATGCGCGCGCGCAGTGCTCCGTCGACGACGTCGCGCGGGAGCAAGCGATGCAAGTTCACGAGCGGCGCGATGCGCGTGTGGAACAATCCGCTCGAGCGCGTGCTCATCGCGTCTTCAAAGGGACCGAAGTGCGGCAAGCACTCCGTGCGTGCCCACTTCCACAGCGCCTCGGCGTCGTCCTTGGTCGCGGGCAGCGCGTCGAGTCGCAGCTCGCCCGGGTGCTTCGCGAAGCGCGTCGCGACGAGCTCGCCGACTTCGCGCGTGATCGCGTCGGGCTCGAAGCGCGGCGGCGTCGGCGCGGGCGGCTCGCCCTTCCACGCGCGGCGATTCTCGGCGTCGAAGCTCCACTTGCCGCCGACGGGCTTGCCCTTCTC